>PWHR01000020.1 GCA_003554965.1 Thermoplasmata archaeon
ACCACCTCTTCCATCGCATAGTGATATTCAGTGATGTTGGCGTCTCTCGGCATAGGTATGTTAACGGTGAAACCTTCACCTTCATCCTCTCCTATCTCGTGGATATAACCTCTACCTGGATAAAGGGTCGCGGGGTCCTGATGAAGCGAGATGAAAAGCACATTTGGATTTTTCATGAATATATCCATAGTGCCGTTTCCCTGATGAGCATCGGTATCGAGCACTACCACTTTTTTCTTGTTAGAATCAAAATATTCAGCGGCTACAGCCACATCGTTGAAGATACAGAACCCCTCTCCATAATCCGGTCCAGAATGGTGAAGACCTCCAAGGTTGATGGCAAAATCATGTCCTTCATCGTGGATCATCTTAGCCGCTTCTAAACTACCCCCTACGATATATTTACCTGCTTCTGGGGTTCCCTGTTTAACAGGGGTATCCATGGTCAAGGACCCACCGGTCTCTTCCATGCTGTAGACCTCTTCTATATATTCCGATCTGTGAACTTTCCTGAGTACGTCATCATTCACCATGGGAGCTTCCTTGACTTCAACTTCTGAAGCCATCTTCTCTTCATTCTTTACCAGGTCAACAAACCTTGGAAATCTTTTGGGATCGAAGGGATGGAATCTTCCGAAACGATACTTTGCGTATTTTTCATGAAAAAATAAAGGTATCTTATTTTCACTCATTTTTTTTCCTCCTTTTCGTTGCCTCTATATGTGCTCTTCTTATAGGGTCCGGTATTTTATAGCGGCAGTAGCTCTTGACGAGCTTTACCGCCTCTGCATGGGAGATAAGGTGACCCGCGGACACATATATAGGATTTTTCGCTCTTTTTCCCGTTAAAAGAGCATGGCCTATCAGCTTTCCGTTCCTTTTTACTTCGGTGCACTTTTTACCTTCATCTCTATCCAGTTCATCCTGCAAGTGTCCACATAATCTGCTTTTTGCAACTCCTATTGTTGGTACATCTAATTCGACACCTAAATGAGAAGCTAGGCCTACACCTTTTGGATGCATGACACCGTTGCCGTCTACCATGATAGCATCCGGTTTTCTTTTTAAAGATCCGATAACATCTACAAGAGCGGGCAGTTCCCTGAAAGCTAGAAAAGTGGGGATGTAAGGAAATCCAACTTCGAGCTTAGATATGAAAACGTCTATCTCCTCTCCACTCTCATGATCCCAGAGCGATAGTGCAGGAAATGCTTTTCTATCTGAGTATGAAACATCGACTCCCGCGATCAAAGAGAAATCTTGATGATCGTTTTCTACTCTGATTTTTTCTTTGACGTCTTCTTGTACTTCTCTCAAAGCCTTTAGAGGCTTGTCGGAATCAAAATCATCGAAAAAGATCTGGTCAAATCCTTGGATATTATCTTTTTTGATCTTAACTCCCTCCTCTTCCAATAATCTTTTCTTTTCTTCTACTCCTCCGCCATAGCCTCCCAGACTCCCATCTGATCTTACTACCCGATGACAGGGGACTTCAACGGGCCTGGGATTCTGGTTGAGCATCTTGCCTACCGCTCTGGAAGCTCTCTTATCGCCTAGACCTTCAGCTAAAGCACCATAGCTTGAAACCATACCCTCTGGAATCTGCGACACTAAAGAATAAAAATCTTCTCTGAAAGATGTTAGACTATTGATACGATCCAAACTGGAAGCTTTATCGGTCTTCACTGCTTTTACCCTCCTTCCCTGAGGAGATCGATAGCTGGTGTTCTAGTATAGGTGGGTGCCCTTTCTTTTTCAATACCTTTTTTTTCACGGTGCTCCCACGGCCATATCCTAGAGATGTGATCTACTCTAAGATAGACTTCTTCCAGATTTACGCAAACCCAATCTACAAATCCATACATATCATCTCTAGACTTATCTTCATCACCGATGGATTCCCATTCAATCTTGGAACTAGGGCCCTCAAAAACCTGGCTCAATACGATGGTTCCATCATCGAATTCCTCTAGAACTCCCAGGAAGGCTTTTCCTCCGTCCATGACCACGATGATTTTCTGCTTTTTCAGTTTCTTCAATTTTTTTTGGAGTAATGTTGCTAACATCTTATGCCCATTGAACAATGCAGGTATAAATACAAATATGTTTTGGAACAGTTCTATGCCCTAGGATATATAAGATCAGCGGGGTTCACGAATGTAATGAGTGGGCTCAGCCGGACGAATCTATTTCTTTAGAAATCGATGAGTAAGAGGAATCTTTGATTCCTCGTGTTTCAAATCCGCTGAGAACACGAATGTAATGAGTGGGCTCAGCCGGATTTGAACCGGCGACCTTCGCCATGTGAAGGCGACGTTCTAACCAATCTAAACCATGAGCCCTGACCGTAAAACAGGTAAAGTGAGCCAGCTAATAAAATTTTTTATCACACCTCTCATGGGGGCAACGATTTTATATATTACCCGATATTCAGAATACCGATGGGACTCAATGATTTCGATTTCAAAGTCAAGATAAGATGCCCTTTGTATCCTACTGAAGATAAAGAAACGCTGATATTCTGTCTTTCTAACATCTTTCCGAAGACCGAGTGGGAGATCAAAGAAGAGGAAGTGGTCGGTGGATCTAGATACTTGACCAGATTTAAAATGATACTCGAGGAGATGAAGATCCGGGACACCGCCCGAGACTATTTGAGGAAGAACGCTTCAGAGAACGAATGCTCGTTCATCCTTTCAAAACAGGCCACTTGTAATGAGAAGATCAATTTCTCTCAGCAGGACCAGCCTCTAGGCGGTGTTGAGGTAAAGATCATATGCGATGACATACTTCTTCTTATAGATAAACTGACAGAAGTGGATGAGTGAGCAATATGGAAGATCGTATACTAGCTTCGAATCCGCGTTATTCTTTGATGCCCATAGAAAAAGCACTAGAGAAGATTGAAGAGGCTTTCTATGGTTGGGAGATCGTAGCTGAGAAAAAACACGGATATGAACACAAAGATGAGATGATAGACGTCCTATCGACCACAGATATGACATTACAGCTTCATGCTCCTCTCAACGATATAAATATAGCCAGTATAAACCCCACCATACGAGATGCCAGTATAGAGGAAGTCAAGAGATCTTTAGAATTAGCGTCAGCGGTAGGAGTAAATGTCGTGACTGTACATCCTGGCCTATACTCTCCTCTTGCCATCTACTGCGATGATATCCTAGAACTTTCTTTGGATTCACTCAAACGATTGAAAATAACAGCGGAAGATTTCGGTGTGAAACTTGCGGTAGAAAATTTACCAGAAATGTGGTTGACTTTATGCAGTGAACCCGAAGAGATCAAAGAGCTGCTCCAGAATTCCGATCTTGGTTTCTGTCTAGATATCGGTCACGCTTACACAGCTGGAAGGCTTCAAGACTTTTTAGAGTTCTCCATAAAGCCAGTGAACGTCCACCTACATGACAACGAGGGCGGAGATGATATTCACCTACCTCTAGGTGATGGAGAGATAGATTTTCAAAATATCCTAAAAAATCTGAAAGATTATGATGGTAACTTCGTGATAGAGGGGAGAGGGACGGAGGAATTGAGAAAAAGTAAGAAATTCCTAAAAAGATTGATAAATGATCTAGACATTTGAAATAGAAACAAGCTTATCGATAAAATTGGAGAGGGAAAAGAAATGGATTGGGTAGTGATAATCTATCTCATCGGGATAATATTCTGTCTTTACTTGAGTGGGAGGTTTTCGGGCTCAGAGACAGCTTTGACAGCGTTAGATAAAGTAGACGTAGCTAGGATGAAGCGGGATGGCGAAAAGCACGCCGATAAGATAGAATACCTCAAGAAGAACATTGATGATACGATAACGACTATACTCATCGGCAACAACGTTGTAAACGTGATAGCTCCCACACTCGTGACCGTATTGGTTCAGGACTTGGTAGGTAGATGGGCCGTATCTATCGGCAGTGGTGTCCTGACACTCCTCTTGTTGATCTTTGGTGAGATAACTCCAAAGGGATTCTCGCTCAAAAACAGGAAAAGGTTCAGTAAAAAAAATGCAGCCATGATCTATTACATGTCGATCACTCTCAAGCCCCTTATCAAAGCTCTCAACAGAGTTTCCGACTTCTTCATCAGGATATTGGGTGGGAAAACGCATTCAGATGAGCTCCGAGTTACTGAGTCTGAGATAAAAGATCTCGCATCCATATTGGAGAAAAGAGGTATTATAAAAAAGATAGAGAAAGATATACTCCATCAGGTATTTTGGTTCGGAGATGTTAAAGTTAAAGAAGTTAAAGTGCCAAAAGAGGATACTTACGTCTTAGATTCTAACCTTTCAGTTAAAGAGGCCACTGAGTTCATCAAAGGGCACGGCTATACTCGTTTACCGGTCACTAAACACGGAAGTAACAAGGTGATCGGCATCCTCTACAGCAAAGAACTGTTAGGGGAAGAGGGAGGCATGGTGAAGGATTACATGAGAACACCTTATTTCGTGAGTAAAAACGCGGACGTCACTGAAGTATTCCAGATGATGAGGAAAGAAAGGATACACCAGGCCATAGTAAAAGATGAAGATGGGAGATTCGACGGTATAATCACATTGGAAGATACTCTAGAAGAACTTGTAGGTAAGATATACGACGAATTCGATGAAGACTGAATTTCGTCAAGCGAAAAAACTTTTTAGAGTTTCAGTTAATAGTCCTTAGATGATCAGATTTATCGCGGCTGGATTATTCATCTTTTTTTTACCTGGTTTCAGTCTGATAAATGCGGTTTTTCCCGCTAAAGGTGAATTAGACGAAGACTTAGACTTTCTTTACAGGATCGTTTACGGTATAGGTGTAAGTGTTGCGCTAGCGATCCTTCTTGGTTTCCTCTTGGGCTCTCTGCAGTATGGAGAAGAAGGACTCTTTACCGCGAGAAATATTTGGGTCGGTTTGATCTCTCTTACCATACTATTCTTCATCATCGGCTGGTACAGAGGAGCCTATCAGTGGTTGAGACACCTGCATCCTTCTTTAGTGAGGGAGCCCGCTTCGATCCAGCACAAGGATGAGGAGTATGAAGAAGAGATCAAAGATGTTAAGGAGCTCCAGAGGTTGAAAAGAAGACAGATGAGTCTGAAAAAAGACATCGTGGAGCTAGAGAAAAAAGGCGGAAAAGATCTGCATAAAAAGAAAAATCTTGAAGAGGAATTGAGAGATACGGAGGATGAACTCAAAGAATTAGAAAAGAAAGTGGAAGATAGATTTTGAAGGTGAAAATATGAACTTTAAATATAAAATGGTATTAGTGGTTAGAAACGATCTAAATCTTTCCCCAGGTAAGCTTGCAGTGCAGGCGTCTCACGCTGCTGTGTCTTGCGCAGTCAAGAGCAGAAAACAGAAAAAGAGATATTTCAAAAGATGGTTCAAGGAAGGACAGAAAAAAGTTCTGGTCAAGTGTGAAGACTTGGAACATCTAAAATTTTTGAAGGAAAGAGCCGAGAAAGAAGATCTCACTACAACTCTCGTAACAGATGCAGGTCTAACGGAGGTGAGCAGGGGAACCACTACTGTTCTCGGAGTTGGGCCCGCCCCGAACAATTTAGTGGATAAAATCACCGGAGATCTTACTTTATATTGATGTGATACAAGATGAAGGATCAGGTCAGAGCTATCGGGATAGATGATGCACCGTTCGATTTTTCGGATGAAAAAGTTCTAGTTATAGGAACAGTGGTCAGAGCGCCGAACTATATGGAAGGAGTACTCTCTACAGAGATTTGCATCGACGGAAGCGAAGGAACTGAAAAACTAACTAACATGATAAATTCATCTAAATTCAGAGATCAAGCTAAGGTCATCTTCTTGGATGGAGCCGCTTTGGGAGGATTCAACCTCATAGATATCGAGATACTGAATCGAAAGACGGGCATACCCTGCATAAGCGTGTCCAGAAAAAAACCCGACTTCTCAGAGATCAAGAGAGCGCTAAAAAAGCACTTCGATAGTTGGGAAGAAAAATACGTTCAAATAAAGAAGGGAGAGATACACGAGGTAGAAACGGAGGACAATCCTATCTATATACAAAAAGAAGGTGTTGATCTAAAAACGGTCAAAAGACTACTGAACCTCTTCACACTGAGAGGTAGGCTACCCGAACCCATAAGGATGAGTCATATCATAGCGTCTGGTGCGACACAAGGAGAGTCTAAGGGAAAGGCCTGAACTTTTTCATCTCATTTTTTTCCAAAAGTTTATTAAGCTTCTCTCACGTTTGCAGAGATTCGATATAGAACTTTCAGGTAGGCTAGAGATATTGAATAGAGTAGAAAGGCAGAAGGATAAAGAGGAAGTTTTGGATATGATGGAACCACTCATCTCCGAGTGGTTCGATGAGAAGTTCGAAGGCTTGACCGAACCTCAGAGCTATGCGATACCTCTTATCCATGAAAGGGAAAACGTTCTCGTCTCTTCGCCCACTGGGTCAGGTAAGACTTTGACCGCATTTCTCTCCATCATCAACGAACTCTTCAAACTAGACAAAAAAGGTGAGCTAGAGGACAAGATATACTGCGTCTACGTATCGCCGTTGAAAGCCCTTGCTAACGATATACATAAAAACCTTGAGAAACCGCTTGAGGAGTTGAAAGAGTTAGCGGAGGAAAAGGGGGTGAAGATACCCGAGATAAGAACAGCTATCAGGTCTGGTGATACTCCTCAAAAAGAGAGAAGGAAGATGGCTAAAACACCTCCTCATATATTCATAACGACTCCTGAAAGTCTAGCTCTAGCTCTCTCTTCTCCTCAATTTAGGAAAAAATTCAACGATGTTCAATACTTCATAAATGACGAGATACACGAGATATCGTCTTCAAAAAGAGGTGTATACCTCTCATTGAATACCGAACGGCTAGAAAAACACACTAAAACCGAGATGACAAGGATCGGCCTGTCCGCCACTCAAGCTCCGATAGAAGAGATAGCTAAATTTTTGGTAGGATATGAGAACGGCGAAGCTAGACCGGTGAATATCGTCGAGGTCGCTGGAGAGAAGAATCTTGATCTTTCTGTCATCTCTCCGGTAGATGACATGACCCTTCTCCCCTACGAAGTCGTGAATTCTCGGATGTACGATACCCTCACAGAACTGGTCGGACAACATAGAACGACTTTGATATTTACGAACACGAGGAGCGGTGCAGAAAACGTAGCGTACAAGCTCAAAGATAGAGGAATAGAAGACATAGCGGCTCACCACGGTAGCTTGAGCAAGGAGACCAGATTGGAAGTGGAGGATGGACTAAAGACCGGAGAACTCCTTTCGGTAGTATCTTCAACCTCTTTAGAACTCGGTATCGATGTCGGCTATATCGATATGGTGGTGCAGGTCAATTCTCCGAAAAATGTAGCTAAAGGTCTCCAGAGAGTGGGTAGAGCAGGTCATTCCCTAGGGGAGACTTCCAAAGGAAGGATGATAGTGTTCGATAAGGACGATCTTATCGAATGTTCAGTGATAACTAGAAAGGCGTATCAACACGATATAGACCGTGTCTCGATACCCGAGAACAATCTTGATGTTCTATCCCAGGGCATCATAGGTATGAGTATAGAACACCGCTGGGATGTTGATGATGCTTATGATGTAGTAAAAAGATCTTACTGTTACAGAGATCTTCCTAAAGAGGATTTTCTAGATGTCCTTGAGTTCTTAGGTGCTTCTCAATTCGAGAATGTTTATCCAAAGATATGGTACAACAAAGAGGAGGGGATATTCGGTAAAAAGGGAGGGGCCCAGATGCTGTACTATATGAATATAGGTACGATACCTTCCGATTCCAGTTATCAGGTATATTCCGAAAAGGGAGTTCCTTTGGGAACTCTTTCAGAAAAATTTGTAGAAAGACTATCGAAAGGAGACGTGTTCATACTGGGCAGCCATTCATACGAGTTCATGCACACTAGAGGGACCAGAGTTTTTGTCAAAGATGCCGCCGGCAAAAAACCTACAGTTCCGAGTTGGAGCGGAGAGATGCTTCCCAGGAGTTACGACCTGTCTGTGGGTATAGGAGAATTCCGAAGAAAATTATCCGAGAAGATGGCCGAGGAAAGTGAGGAAAAAGTGATAAACTGGTTGAAAGAAAAATACATGATAGATGTCGGGTCAGCTCAAACGATGATCAGCTATTTCAAGGAACAGACCGCAGTAATCGAAGAACTTCCGACCGATGAGAAGATATTGATCGAAGGACATATCGGGAAAGACGGTAACTACAATATAATATTCCACGCTTGTTTTGGTAGGGAAACTAACGATGCTCTTTCTCGAGCTTATGCTTACAAGATATCAAAGAAATTCAATTGTAATGTCAACGTTTCAATAACCGATGATAATTTCATGATAACATCGGAAAAGAAAATCCCTTTAGATAGATTAAGAAATATCCTGTCTCATGAGGATATAGAAGGCGTTCTTAAAAGGTGTATCAAAAATACTGAACTATTTGAACAGAGGTTCAGGCATTGTGCCCAGAGAGCTCTTATGATCCTGCGTAACTATAAAGGCAGGGAGATATCTGCCGCAAATCAAAAGATACGCTCAAAGAAGATATTGGAACTTCTTAAAGACGACCACGATTTCCCTATCATAAAAGAAACTTTCAATGAAATACTGCACCAAGTTTTGAAACTGGATAAAGCTAAAGAAGTTCTCAAAAAGCTGGAGGAAGAGGAAATCTCCATCACCACGGCAGATTATTCTGATACGCCCTCGCCTTTCGCTCATAACGTTTTGATGGCGGGCATATCTGACGTTATCATGATGGAGGACAGGAGCGATCTTCTCCGGCAGTATCATCAAAAGGTCTTGGAACAGGTGATACCAGAAGAAGAGATAGAGAAGTTCAAATTCGATAAGGACGTTGTCAACGAACATTTTTGGGAGAAAAAACCATCTTTCGATTCGAAGGAAGAGATGTTAGAAGTTATAAAAGAGCTGCAGCCTATCCATGTTTTGAAAGAAAAAGGAAAAAACGTTTTCACTCGTACCGACAGGAGCTTCGAAAAGGTAAGAGAGTGGGGAAAGGAACTTCTTAACGAAGAAAAAATCCAGTCTCTATGGATCAACGGTGTCAAGTATATAGCGAGCGAAGACTTGGACAAATTTTTGTACTCTTTAGATCAAGGCGAACAACCACACGGAAGCAGTCCGATAATAAAAGAATTAAGAGAAAAAGAAAAGACCGTTCACGAGATTTATGAAGGTACGGACCTGATGCTCAAAGAGGTAAAAGAGCTGGTCAATGAATTAGAACGAAAAAGGCTTTTGAGTAGAGTTGGACTAAATGAGGAAGAAGAACCCATCTATACGTTGTTGAATAAAAAGGATAGAAAGTTAGAATCAGTAGAAGAGACAATAACGGATCACCTCACTTATGAAGCTCCTAGAAGTTTAGAAGAGATATCTCATGCTTTGGACCTACCCGAGGATATCACGCTGAAGGCTCTCAATAATCTAGTGGAGCGAAATATACTCGTTTCTGGACTCTTGATAGTAGGGGAAGGAGAACAGTACATGCTCAAAGAAGACTATCATGAACTCCGCTTTCCCGGAGGTGAACACGTTTCCGAGGACAAAGTGAGCGAATACAAAGCGAAAAAACAATTCAGCGATGTAGGGTCGATAGAAGAATATTTCGATCTTTTCATGGAAGCCGGAACTCCATACGATGTGTACCAGAGGGTTTCAGATTTTTCAGCGGATGAATGGAATGAGATGAGGGAGAAAGGTGAGATCATCGAGGGACGCTTTATAAGAGGTAGAGTCAGGTACATCCTCCGAGAAAAGCTTCCGACCTTTGTGAGTGCCTACCGAACTGAAGGATTGGATGAAGAGGAGAAAGACATTTTAGAGCTGATAGAAAAAGGAAAGGCTAACACCATCCGAAAGCTGAAAAGCGAAAGCGATCTAAAGAACGATAAGATAAAAGAGATAGTCAAAAAATTGGATCATAACCTCTACATAAGGCGTGAATACACTGGGGAAGATGGTTGGACTTCTAGGAACAGATACAGAAAGGTGGAAGTCGAGCCAGAAAAGGAAAAGGAAGCCAAAGAGAAAATCATCATGGGTTATCTTAAAGGGAACGGTCCGGCGTCTTTTTCCAATATCAGATATTATACAGGTTTCCAGAGAGAGGAGATAAGGGAGATCATATCTGAATTGATACAAGATGATAGGGTCAAAAAGCTAAAAGTTGGAACATCGAAGAGAGAGATGTATGTTTTCGCCGAAGAGATAAATGAAATACAGAAGGTCAAAGGCGGCGAGTACGACAAACTTCGGGTTCTGTCCAGAAAAGATCCCTACGCTAGACCGCTTTGGGCTGAGATTTATAGAAGATACGGTGAAGATAGGGTCTTCCCGCTGATCAAAAAGGGAAGCATAGTAGGTGGCATCGAAAAATGGAAGATGAGCGGCTGCATCGAAGTGAGGCACCTTGATCTGGATGACGAATCGATGCTTCCCGAAGCTTTGGAGGCTCTAGAAGTGATGATGGATTATCACCGTTTAGAGGGTTACGATATAATCCGGATAAAAAATTATCAAAATCGTCCCATTGAAGACTTCGAAGATGAAACTCTTTCGATATTTTACGAGAACGGTTTTAAGAAGATCCAAGGGATGCTTGTAAAAGGGAACATAGTGGAGGATGTTTTCAGCACGGAACAGATCAAATCTTACGTATTAAAAAAACAGAAGTTGGGGGAAGACCTTTACAAGGAAATAGAAGATGCTCTAGAAGGGATGAAAGGAACAAGATCTGATTTTGAATTGAGGCCTAGGGTCGAGGAATTTTACTCTATAGAATGGATGTACAAGAGAGGTAAAATACTAGCAGGAAAGATGATACCGCCCCTACATATGTATGCTCTACCAGAACATACATCTGTTTACAAGGCGGCTAAAGACCTTCCTCTAACGGAAGCAAGAGAGTCGATCCTGGACATTATCAAGGATAAACAGCCTACCCCCAAAAGAACCATCTACCATCTATCTCCTTACAGCAGGCCTAGAACTAAGGAAATATTGGAAGAACTTTACGAAGGGCTGTTGGTGACCAAAGATCACAATGGGAGGTATGTTGAAACTCCTTCCTGCGATCTTGACACGGTTGAGGCTAAAAAGAAAGTGGTTAAATGGACATTCGAAATTTTTGGAGTTTTTACCGCAGAAAAATTGTCTTCCTATCTGGGCAGTGATTACAGGATGAAGGAACTCAGAAATATTTTAGACGATCTAGTCCAGGAAGGATACCTCTGCAAAGGTTTCCTTGAAGAGGGTGATGATTCAGTTTACTGGATGATAAAAGAAGATCTGAAAACTTTGCCAGAGATCAGTTTTGATAAAGAAGGAGTGATAACGACCAAAGACAGGTTTAATCTATATTTTAGAAGCGAGATAAAAGACCGATTCGATCTAGGAGCTTGCAACATCGTATACCAAGGTCCTGAATTCAAAGCTGGTTTCAAAGCTACTATAAGCTCAGGGGAAGTGAATATAAAAGAATATGAAGGGAAAAAGAAGCATAGAAAGATAATCGAGGACTGGGCGTACGAGAACAATATGAGAGTTAAAAGCAGTGACAAGAAAAAGAAGAAAAAGGTCTCAGATTACGAAATCAGAAAGTGGTATGAAAAGACGAGGGGGATATAAAAAATCCCATAAGACGAAAAACATTAATATAGATTGGTGTTAAGGCTTTTACTGAAGACTCAGCTTCGTATGCCACTGTGGCTTAGGGGCAAAGCGATTCCTTGGTAAGGAATAGATCGCGGGTTCAATTCCCGCCAGTGGCTCTCTTCTTTCATTTTAATTATAAAGCGGGTTCACGAGCTGATCTCTGATCAGCGAGCGTTAGGAATCTATTCCTGACAGATCCCCGCCAGTGGCTCTCTACTCTAGTAGATCCTAAATCCTACATGCTCCACAATTGTTCCCGGTCCCAAAAGCGTGCCTATCAACACTTTTTTATACAGTATAGCTAAATCAGACTATGATGATAACGCTCATCGGTTCAGCCCACGTATTGGACATATCAGATAGGATAGAAGAAGAGATAATGGCTAGGAATCCTGAGGTAGTGGCTGTTGAATTGGATAGGGTCAGGTATGAGGCTTTGAAAAGTCAGGAGGAAGATAGAGTTAGGGACGTTCCTTTGCTCTATCGCCTGATGCATAAAGTTCAGAAAAGAATAGCCGAAAAATTCGGTGTCGATATCGGCGGAGAGATGTTGACCGCCGTTGAGACCGCTAAAAATATAGGAGCCGGAATAGCTTTCATAGACATGCCGGCACAAAATTTTCTAGGTAGATTGATGAATGAGATGAGTTTGAAGGAAAAAGTGACTCTCTTCTTCGGTGGGATCATAGGTCTCTTCGTTAGCAAAAAGAGAGTGGAAAAGGAGATAGAAAGATACGAATCCGGAGGACTAGACGGAGGAGCGGACATGAACAGTATGATGAGCATAGAGATGCCCGTGGTGAAGCGTATACTTATAGATGAAAGGAACGAATTCATGGCTAAAAATTTGATCGAGCTGGATGAAAGGTTCGGCTCAGTTGTAGCAGTGGTTGGAGACGGGCACATCTCCGGTATGAAAAGCTTGTTGAGGGAAAAAGAACTAGAGATCATCAGGTTAAAAGATATAAGAGAACAGGATCAAAATTCAGAGAATAAAAAAGATGGCGAGGACAACACAGAAGTTAGTTTTACTTACGAGTACGAATTAGAAAGTTAAGATGGCTGTTTATGGCCATCCTGGCTCTCTCGTACCCTTCTCTTCAACGTCACTCCCGTTAGAATATCCTGGATAATCTGATCCTCTTTCCTCCCATCCGCTTTTCTGATGAGAGGAAAAGTTTCCTGCCGTGGTATTCACAGGAGGTTTTCTTTCATCACTTGAATTTATTATTACCAGTCCCACTCCGAGACCAACGATCATTTGCCCCCCGATAAATCCATAGGTGACGATATGACCCATGCTGAACGTGTTGTCCATCTCTCTTATATTTTCCAGATCCTGTTGACATAATACACAAAAATCATCTGGCGGGGCCTCTCTTTCCTCAACCTCAGGGGAACCTCTTCTCTCTTTGTACTCCACAGCGGCGGCCATAACACAATCTCCTGCACTCTCATCACAGTGATGCTGATTTTCAGGATCTTCGTGATCACTCTCATATCCCATCCCAACAAGAGAAAGTATATGACCGAACTCGTGAGTCAGAACGCTAGTTTCGATATCTTCCGGCCCAACTTCCACTCTTTCAGCAAAGTCAAGGATAGTCTCTTGGAATATCACTATCGTCGATGGCTGTTTAGCCAAGCCCAATACATCTGGGTTTTCTTCCCATACACCATCTAGATAGAGGACGTGAAGACCGATGGTTTCGTCCTCGCGTTCGTGGGTACGGTATTCTTCCTCTAGATGGGCTAAGTCATCTCTATCGTATGAAGGCCCCTCGATTATAGGAGGCTGAAGAGTCGAAGTCCTTCCCTCTGATATCTTCGATGGTATATTTTCATCCAATACACTCTTGATCTCTTCTTTATCTGTATAATTCTCCACCTGACTTTCTAGATGTTCCCTTGCTTCTAAACTGGGGATCAGACCCGAAACGAAATCATATTCTATGACCAGATCGCTATAAGTATCATTTTTTAGATACATCTGAGAATACTCGTAGGACTCGTAAAGACCGAAGCTTTCTTTTACAAAGGGTGGAAAAAAAGAATAGGTAACTAAAGAAGCCACTAGTATAACCACTAAGAGAAGTGCTACCGATCCATATTTTTTGAGCTTCAACATGGGATTACAAGTTTATATCCATACTCCTCTTATTTCAATTTATCTTCGATTCCTGTTTTTTCAGTTCCTCATATGCGGTAGCTGCAGCTTCTGCACCTTGTCCTGCGGCGGTGACAACTTGTTTCAAGGGAGAATCTATAACGTCACCGGCTGCATAGATGCCCGGTACATCGGTCCTTCTCTCTTCATCGGTTTTCACGTAGCTGTTCTCCGTGGTCTCGATACCTAATTCCTCCGCCAATTCTGAGTTCGGTATCGATCCAATCTCTATAAAGAGCCCTTCAATCTCATAGACCTCGTCGTTGTCCAGTTTTACGGCTTCGAGTTTTTCTTCCCCGATGAGTTCATCGACGTTCACTTCGAAAACCGGCAATATGTTTTCCTCCAACTCTACCTCTTCGATCCTCACAGGTTCTGGTCTAAAAAATTCATCCTGCCTGTAAAATATATAGACCTGTTCGGCATGCTCTGCAAGCAGTAAAGCGGAAGCTAACGCAGCATCACCTCCACCGACTACGCCCACGTTTTTTCCCCCAAATAGAGGTCCGTCACATGTAGCACAGTAGCTGATCCCTCTACCGCTCAGTTCTCCTTCTCTCTCCAGTCCCAGCTTTCTCCTTTCTTGTCCGGTTGCAAGGATTATCTTTTTCGTTCGGTATGAATCTCTTTTCGCCTCTACCTCGAAGGATAGATCTTTACCATCAATATTCACTACTTCGTCATAGACCACTTCGACGTCCAACTCCTTCACCTGTTTTTCCATCTTGTTAGACAGTTCCATCCCTCTGATATTTTCGAACCCTGGGTAATTACAAACGTCTGGAGCTTCCGAGATCAATCCTCCGGGTTTTTTCCCGATCTGCAGTACATCCATATTATATCGGGCGCAGTAGAGGGCAGCAGTATAGCCAGCAGGTCCTGTTCCGATTACGATTACGTCGTACATTATTCCGGTCTAGAAGGAAAGCAGCGATTAATAATTTTGGGAATGCCTAGAAAACAAACAATTATTATAATATGAGTTTTTACACTTAACAAGGTGTTTCCATGAATGAAAGGGAAGAAGACCTCGTCATATCTATCGGTGGATCGATATTACTGCCTGAAGATCACGACGTGTCAGGTCTGACTTCGTTAGCTGAGATGCTACAGAAAAATATCGACGAAAAGACCTTCTATCTTGTCGTAGGAGGAGGAAACATCGCAAGAAAATATATCGAGTGGGGAAGAGATTTGGATGCCGACGAAGCCACTTTAGATGAACTAGGTATAGAGACGTCGAAGTTGAACGCTAGACTCTTGATAATAGCTCTTGGAAAGAGATGTTATCCCGTACCGGCAAATGATTTTGATGAAGCCATATCGGCAGGTAACCATTATTCCATAGTGGTGATGGGGGGTACCCATCCAGGCCATACGACCGACGCGGTTGCGGCTATGCTTGCCGAGAGATTGGGATCCAAAAGATTGATCAACGCCACCTCAGTTGACGGCGTCTACACTTCCGATCCTAATAAGGATGATGATGCTGAAAAAATAGAGAAATTGAGTTATGACGAGTTGATAGAAATCGTCTCAAAAGGTGAAAGAGAGGCTGGACCCAATGTTGTTTTCGATCCGTTAGCTGCTAGGATAATCAAAAGAGCTGATATCCAGACTAGTATAGTTGATGGAAAGGATCTTGACTCATTCGAAGATGCGATCCAGGATAATTTATCCGAGGGGAGTAAGATTGGTCCCTGAATCTATATCCGATAATATTAGCATAGTGATATAATACGTCGGATTTCTTTGAAAAATGACCAAAGGTTATAAATTAGAGAAATAATCTCAGTTTTGAAAATAGCAATGATATCATTTTATAGGTAGACATTCGCGAGGTGAAGAGATGGAAAATAATGAGTCCTCAATCGATAAAGAGAAGATGAATGAACTCGTTCAGGTTCCTTCAATAGGTCGATTAACAGCCCGTGCTTTGATATCTGATGGATTTAAGTCGATAACTGATCTTGAAGAAGCTGACTTAGAAGAACTGAAGGGTATTCCGCATTTAGGAGAGAAAAAAGCGGAGAGGATCTACGAGGATCTTCATGGGGAGGAAGAAGAGAAAGAAGAGATAGAAAATGAATTTGAGTGTCCTCACTGTTCTAATTTCATCAGTATCGAAGAGAAAAGATGTGGAGAATGTAAAGAACCTGTAAGGATCAGGGGAGGTGTGGTACTGCCAGATAGGGGGATACTAGAATCTCCAAAAAGAATCTTAGCTGAAACGGACAAGAAGATAATGGATGGGGGAAAAGATCCCAATCTATGGTTCATTAGAGGATCGATCCTAGAAAGCATGGGTGCGAACGAACAGGCTCTGGATGCATACGACAAAGTTATCGAATTAGACCCGCTTTTCGAACATATCTGGAACGCAAAAGCTGCGGTAAGTTTGAAGGTGGGTAAACCTAAAGAAGCTGCAAAAGCCTATAAGGTCGCTTTAAATGCCCACGATCCTCCAGTCAGCATGATGGATGTACCAGAAAAGCCTTCAAAAGCAAAAGCGCCCGAGGACATGCCAGAAGAAAGTGAAGAATCGAAAAAAGCTGAAAAAAAGATAACAAAGGCTCGTGATCATATCGAGAACATTTCAGACGAAGATCTAGATCTCACGACCATCAGACTTAAACTTGATAAAGCCACCGATGCCAGATTAGATGGAGAATTTGAAAAAGCCGTAGATGAAGCCGAAAACGTGATAAAAGAATGTGAAAAAGCGAAAAAATTCTTTGAACTCATCCAAGAAGCAAAAAGCAGATTGGAAGAACTTGAAGAGAAAGAAAAGGTCGGTCACGAAGAATACGAAGAGGTGCTTGAGGGTATAAAAAGCTCAACAGGAAAAGTAGATTATCATGAATTGGTCCAGAAGATCAAAGATCTGTTAGATAAGATGGAAAAGATCAAAGAAAAAGAAGAGGATATGGAAGAAAAAGTGGAGCAAAAGATAGAAAAGGCAAAGAGCATTTTGAGAGATAGAAAAGAGTCCATATGGGACTTGGACAGGATGAAAAAAAATCTTAGGGAAGGTATCAAGAAGAGGGAACTTTCAGATGATAAGGAAGCGATAGAAAGATTGGAAAAGGTCATCTCTGATGGAATGATTCTCCTCAAATGTGAGGAACTTAAAGAAAGTATCGAAGATAAGCTTGATGATCTGATAGAGGAGGTAAAGGAATTCGATTTGAAGGTAGATCTTGATCATGAAGAAGAACTGGTTAACAGAGTCAAAGAAGATCTGAAGCAAACTATCAAATTAAGTGAAAAAGGTGAGTACGAGAGAGTCAAACGATGGCTAAATAAGATAGCATACGCTCTCGAATTCGAAAAAGAAAAGCTCGATGACTTAGAAAGCGTTAAAGATTCATTGGACGAGAGGATCTCGGAAGTGGAAGAACTGAAAAGTGAGTTATCAGATGAAGTAATAGAACTAGCCAATATAGAGGAGGCCATCTCAGAGGCTGAGGAAACATTGAAAAGGGGAAACCACGAAAAGGGGATAGAGACACTAGATGATTTCATAGTCGATGGTGTAGCCATAAAAAAGATATCGGATAATCTAGAAGCCATCGACTCAAATATTGACGAATTGAAAAAGTATGAAGATATTTTCGATAAGGTTGAGACGAAAGATATAGAAGAGAGGATAGAAGATGCAAAAAATCACTGTGAGCAGGGGCAATACGACGAAGCCGTGATAGAATCTGAGGAAGTATTAGAAGATATAGAAAATGAGACAGCTAAATATTCTAAGAGAGCCGAAAAAGAGATCGAACATTTGAAAGATGAGATCGAAGATATGATCGAAGAGAGTAAAGAGAAAAAGATAAACATATTCTCTGATGAGTTCTTAAAAGAGCTTGAAAATTTGAAAAAAGAAGAAAATAAATACTCTAAAGTGGAGTTATTGAAACAAATAACTTCTTTGAAGGAGAAAGGTGACCTGCTGTTGAGATTCAAGTCCAAAGTGTCGCTCATAGAAGATAGAGTCGAAGAAATGAATGAAAAAATCGATAAAGATGAATGGGCAGAAAAAATCGATGATCTGAAAGAAGAATTTGAGAAAAGAGATCCAGAGAGTGCTATAAGCAAGTGTGATGAGTTGGAGGAAGAATTGCAGAAAATAGAAGAATTATCCGAAAAGGAACCTGAAGTGGATATAGAGGATAAGTTTGAGAAAGCAAAAAAGAGACTTTCCGATCTCCGCCAGAGTGAACTCGGTTTGGGTAAGATGAAATCGCTTGTTAAAAAAGCAAATAAAGCTAGGAAGAAGAAAAAAGAAGATAAAGCATCTGAATTCATAGACAAATCTCTAGAGGTAAGTGATGAGTTAGCTGAAATGAATAAGTTAGTAAATGATATAGAGCAAGGTATCGAGGAACATAAAGATGAAGAGCATTTTGATGAAAAAATTTACAGGGATGAGATCAAAAAATTACAAAGGGCGACCAAATTTGGACTTTATGAAACTCCAAAAAGATTGTTAGTGGAGATCAAGAAAGAACTTGAAAACGAAGACTACAAGCGGAAAAAAGTCGAAGAGATGGAGGATCCAACCGTACATATTAAGAAAAAGATAAGTGAAGTCAAAGATCTTCACAGCTTCGTAGAAGAGAGTGGTCTCGACGTTCAGATCGGCAAACAACATCTTAAAGAGGCAGTGGCTAAGATCAAGGACAAGGAATACGAGGAAGTGCTCGATATCCTTTCAAAAGGAGAAAAGGATCTGTTGGAGGATCTGGAAAATGAGCTCAAATCCGAGGTTAAAGAATTGGAGGAAAGGTTGGAAGATACAGATACCTGGAAAGCCAATAAAAGATGGATGAATATCTTCAAAAAGGAAGTTAAGAGCCGTTTGAAGATAGGCGATCATCGTGAAGCTGTGAGTATCTTCGGGGAACTTACAGATTATCTAGATTCATTAGAAGAGATGGAAACGGAAAAAGAAAAACATATCTTCACCATCGAAAAGAAATTGGATCATTTCAGGGATTTTGGAATTGATATCGAAGAGGAAGAATCCCTTTTAAAAGAAGCAAGAGGGGCTGAAGAGTTGGAAAGAACGGACATGCTGATCGGCAGGATAAGGGACGGTTTGACGGAAAAAATTAGGGATAAGATCAAAGATGATATTTTTGAAATAGATAAAGAATTATTTTCTGAAGAAAGAAGCTTGGAAGAGAATACGGAACTGGTAGACCATCTGACCAAAGCAGAATGGGGAAGAAGAAAAGAACACCTAGAAAGGATGATATTCCATTGGAGTAAATATTTAGAGCAAAAGTAAATCCTATCCTGTGATAATTTTAATATAGACCAATAATTTACCCTTCTTTGTAGATGTCTATTAGAAGCACACTTAGAGAGAAGATGGGCCGTCCATCCAAAGAGGAGATACTAGATGGAGATATGATACCAGTTTTATTCAAACTAGCTTGGCCGATGATGGTCGCGTCCCTTCTTCAAACCACTTATAATCTGATAGACACGATATGGCTGGGCCGACTTCCCCCGCCGGAAAATACTCTGGCTGTAGGAGCCATCAGTGTAGCTTGGCCCTTCGTCTTTTTACTACTGTCGGTAGAAATGGGGTTAGGTATTGCCGGTATTTCCTTGATATCTCAACACACAGGAGCCAAAAAGTATGAAGAGGCGTATCATGATACTGGACAGCTGTTTTTCATGTTTTTGGTTCTATCCACGATATTAGGAGCTGTCGGTTTCTTCATCGCTGAGGACTTTCTCACATTCCTAACTCAAGATGCCGATATAGTTCCCTTCGCTACCGATTATCTACAGATAATATTCTTGGGTTTCCCTGTTCTATTAACTTTTGCCGCCTTCAGTTTTTCACTCAGAGCCTGGGGCGACACTTTAACACCTATGTGGGTCATGGGCATATCAGTAGTTATCAATATAGTCTTAGATCCCCTTCTCATCTTCGGTTTTGGGCCTATAGAGGGTATGGGTATAAGAGGAGCCGCTATTGCAACAGTTTCCGCCCGAACTGTGGGAATGATCATCGCAGTCTATCTGCTTTACGCGCGAAAGGTAGATATCAAGCTAAAACTCTGGCATCTCAAACCAGACTTTAGTAAGATCAAAAAATTCGTCAGTATCGGGATACCAGCTACTCTCGCCAGGATCGAAGAATCTTTTGGATTCATCGTCCTCACAGGTCTGTTAGCCATGATGCCTATGCAGGAAGAAGTTCTTGCGTCCTACGGTATTGGAGGTAGGATCATCAACATAACTTTCGTCTTTTTGGGAGGTCTATCGATGGCGGTGAGTACCATGGTAGGCCAAGCACTCGGAGCAGATAAAAAAACCAGGGCAGAAAAAACGACCAATCGAGCAACACTTGCGATGATGCTTTTCATGTGCCTGGTATCGATCATCCTTGTCGTATTCAGATATCCTATAATGAGATTCTTCATAGTAGATGAACCTTTAGTAGTAGAGATAGGTGCTAGATTTTTGGCTATCCTTGCGATCGGAGGACCATTTTTTGCCGTCTATGAAGGGGTCAGTGGAGCTTTGAACGGGTCGGGTCATACCGGTCAGCATTTCGCACTAAGTCTGCTCAGGCTTTGGGGTCTTAGGATACCCATGATATTGATCTTAGGTTTCGCTTTCGCACTTGACTCCACGGGTGCATGGTTGGCCATTGGATTCAGCAATGTGATCACCGGCATAGCCTCCTACTTGCTCTACAAAAAAGGGTGGTGGAAAGAGAAGGTTATCGATAAGGAGACAAAACTGGAGGACATCGCTAGAAAATTGAAAAAAAAGATGGGGCTAGGGCAGGAAAGTAGTTGAAAGGATATAGGTGAGCTTCTTCAAAGCAAATTTTAAATAAGGCATACACTTCTAAGCTAACTGATGAGCTGGGCAGCAGATAAAGAGGAGATCGCGATCATCATAATTATAAGATGATCGACAACATCCGCCCAGCTTTAGGTTTTTGATGTTTTTGGAGGATGTTTGTATGAGTATGAGTGAAAACGATGGACAATTCGAACCGTTAGATAAAGACGCCCCCTTGCCTGAGAAAGAAGAAGAGATAATAGAGTTCTGGAATCAAAACGACATTCCGGAGAGGAGCAGGGAAAGAGATAGGGAGAAGAAATTCGGTTTTACAGAAGGGCCTCCCACTGCAAACGGTTTGCCGCATATCGGACATGTTCTCACCCGATTAGTCAAAGACACCTTTCTCCGGTACAAGACCATGGACGGCTATCAAGTAGTGCCCAACATAGCAGGATGGGATACCCACGGTCTGCCAGTGGAGATCGAAGTCGAAAAAAAACTAGGCATCGACTCAAAAGACGAGATAGAAGAATATGGATTGGAAAAATTCAACGAGATGTGTAAAGAGAGTGTTTTCGAATATGAGAAGGAATGGAGGGAGATGAGCGAAAGATTGGGTTTTTGGATAGATTACGATAACGCTTACATCACCATGGAAGACGATTATATCGAAAGCGTGTGGTGGAGTCTAAAGCAGCATTGGGAGAACGGTTTGCTGGAACAGGGTCATATGGTCACACCTTACTGTCCGAGATGTGAAACTCCTCTCTCAAGTCATGAAGTCGCACAGGGGTATGAACAGACCAAAGACCCTTCGATCTATGTCCGATTTAAAGCCGAAGACGAAGACGCATATTTTTTAGCCTGGACTACTACCCCTTGGACATTGATCTCAAATCTACTCTTGGTGGTAGGTGAAGATATAGATTATGCATTGGTAGAGTATGAAGGAGAAAAGTATTATCTTGCAGAAGAAGTGGTCGATGACTTATTCGATAACGGAGAGATCTTGAAGACCGTTAAAGGTGAAGATCTGATCGGCATGAAATACGAGCCTATATTCGACTACGTAGATTCTAAAAGTGAAAGTCATTATGTCACCTCAGCTGACTTTGTCAGCCTCGAAGAGGGGACCGGTGTAGTACACGCAGCACCTGCCTTTGGAGAAGAGGATTATGATCTTTGTGAGGAAGAATGCGTAGAGTTGGTGAATCCAGTAGATGAAAGCGGAGAATTCACCGAGGAAGTACCCGATTATAAAGGTCAATTTGTAAAAGATGCGGATGAAGACATAATGAGAAGGTTGGAGGAAAGAGGAGATCTCCTAGCTAGAGGAACAGTTACCCATACATATCCCTTTTGCTGGAGATGTGAGTCACCGCTCCTATATTATGCTTTAGAGAGCTGGTTCATACGAGCTTCTCAGGAAAAACAAAGATTGATAGACAACAATGAGGATGTATTCTGGAAGCCCGAGCATCTCAAGCACGGTAGGTTCGGCAATTTCCTGGAGGATTTAAAAGATTGGTCACTGAGCAGGAACAGATTTTGGGGAACTCCACTGCCCATGTGGACTTGTGAGAATGATCATCAGCACTGCGTAGGCAGTATAGAAGAGCTGGAGGAAATGGCTACAGAACCCATCCCAGAAGATTTCGAATTGCATAGACCCTACGTAGATAGAGTTCTACTAGATTGCCCTGAGTGCGGAGAAGAGATGGAACGTGTAGAATACGTTATAGACTGCTGGTATGACAGTGGAAGTGCACCTTTCGCCCAGTTCCACT
Source organism: Thermoplasmata archaeon (assembly GCA_003554965.1). Lineage (GTDB taxonomy): Archaea > Thermoplasmatota > Thermoplasmata > Halarchaeoplasmatales > Halarchaeoplasmataceae > Natronoplasma. The sequence continues at coordinate 22,471 of PWHR01000020.1, forward strand.
ATCCCTTCGAAAACGAGGATAGATTCGAAGAGGCTTTTCCTGTAGATTTCATAACGGAAGCTCTTGATCAGACTAGAGGATGGTTCTACAGTCTTCTTTCCATAAGCTCACTTCTCTATGACAAGCCCGCATACAAGAGCTGCTTGACTCTCGGCCTTGTACTGGACGAAGACGGAGAAAAGATGAGTAAAAGTAAAGGGAATGTGGTGAAACCCGATGATGTTTTTGAAGATATCGGGTCAGATCCCACCAGGTTGACCTTCTTAGATTCTCCTGTTTGGAGGTCATCACCTTTCAGTAAGAATCTGGCCGAAGAGAAGATCAACAAAACAGTAAATACTCTCTTCAACGTCGTTACTTTTTTCACTAACAACGCCAACATAGATGATTTTGAGCCTGAGTCTGATTACGAAGTCAACGACGAGATAGATCGCTGGCTTCTTTCAGAAGTGAATTCACTCACTAGTGAGATAAGAAAAGCGATGGATGATCTCGAAGTTCACCGAGCTGTAAGGAGTATCGAGGAATTCATAGATAAACTCTCAAATTGGTACCTTAGAAGGAGCAGGAGAAGATTCTGGGAAGGAGATGAGGAGGAAAAGGAGAGTGCATATAATACACTTTACCAGGTTCTTAAGATCCTGACAAAATTGATGGCCCCGTTCACCCCGTTTATCGCAGAAAGGATCTATCAGAAAACTATACTGCCAGTTGAGAACGGTCGCGAATCTGTCCATCTCTTGAGATACCCAGAAGAGGACCAGAATGTCGTAGATCAAGAGTTAGAAGAGAACATGGAAAGAGTCATCGAGATCGCGGAACTCGGAAGAAAGGCCAGGCAAAAGAAGGATATAAAGTTGAGACAGCCATTGAGTGAAGCAGTGGTAGTGCATCCCGGTGAAGAAACAGATAGATCGGTAGAGACTTTTGAAGACATATTGAAGGACGAACTGAACGTTAAAGAACTGAGAGTACTTGAGGATGCGTCCGAAATGACGACTTACGAGGTAAATCCAGATTATTCAGCCCTAGGACCTAAATTCAAAGAGGACGCGGAAAAGGTTGGAGAAGCTATCGAGCAGGCAGACCCGCTAGATATCAAAAAGAGTATAGAGGAGAAAGGGTCAGTTAAAATCGAAGGTTACGAAGTAGATAAGGAAGATATAGAGATCAAAAAAGTGGTAAAAGAGAACTATCTCATGAGCGAAAGAAAGGGTTTGAAGATATATATCGATTCCGAGATAGATAAGGAGTTGGAGATTGAAGGACTGGTTAGAGACGTGGTTCGAAGGATCCAGACTATGAGGAAGGAATTAGATCTTGGGTACACCCAGAAGATAATCACCTACTACGATGGTGATGAAACGTTGGAGGAAGCTGTGAAAAAGATGGAAGATTACATACGAAAAGAAACGCTGACTAGAGAATTGAAGCCCGGAGAAGGTGAAGGCATGAAAAAGAAATGGGAGATCGAAGGTAAGACTATCACACTCTATGTTGATCCTATAGCTGATTCCGAAGACGAACCATTAAATACAAATGGATAGATTCGAATGTAGTTGGTAATACGATGCCCCGGAAAGAAAAAAAGAATGAGAAAAAGATGGAAATCATAAAGCACAACAGCACTATCAGATTCGAAGAGGATGTGGAATTTAAGGACTTGACTCCTATATTCCCAGAACTCTACACATTATTCATGGACTTGGCAGAACAAATACCAGATGAGGGAGGAGAGGAATTCATGCAGATGATGATAGACCAGAACCTCAAAGATCTTCGCAACAATAAAAAACCTCCTGGACATAACAGAGAAGCCAGGTACAGGATGATATTTCCTCTCGGGAGGGAAGATGTCGAGTTCATACTTTATCCCAGGATAGCAGAAGAAGAATCAGAGATCGAGATGATAACTTCGAAGATATCCGATTTTTTAGAGGAGAACGGACTCGAACATGAAGTAATATGGGATGAGATGGAGTTCCTTATGGAGGAAAAGGATTGAAATAATGGGGATTCAACCCTCAAAAAACTTTTTGCATTCTTTTTTCAGATCATCAGAAGGCGAATAATCAAAGTCGTTCGGAAGATGTTCCTTATACCTGTTGTAATTGAACCTTTTGTCCATCAGCACTATCAAAGCTCTATCGTTTTTACTCCTGATGGGTCTTCCAGCTGCTTGAAGGACCCTGTTCAAGGCAGGATATATCCTAGCATATTTAAAACCCCTTTTTTCACCGAACTTTTCAGCGTAGTATTCCTCCAACGCCTCGAGCGTCAGAGTCGGAGGGGGGAAGGGTATACCAGCGATTATCACAGAGGAGAGTAAGTTATCTCTATAGTCTATACCTTCAGAAAGGCTTCCACCTTGAACTCCTAAGAGCAACTTATTCCTATTCTTTGTAAGACTCTCCACCAATTCTTTTTTCTCCTGCTTTGACTGTTCTCTCTCTTCTATCTTCATCTCTTTTTCAAGGTGCACCATACCTAATCTATCCACTATATGATTCATAAGAGAGTAAGAAGGGAAAAAGACCGCAGCGTTTCCAGGGGTATAGTTTGCTACGTCAGCGATGGAATTGGCATATGCCTGATACATGTTCAGACCTCTTTCCCTATATGCGGTGGTTACGTGATCAACGCTGACTATCTTTCTGTTCTCCTCAGGAAAAGGAGAATCATATGTCTCTATATTGACCTCTTGTCTATCGATGCCCAACAGATCCGCGTACATCTCCCCCGGGTGCAGGGTTCCGCTCATCATCACGGCGCTGTCGATTTTACTGAAAACTTCTTCACTGTATTTAGCCGGATCTAAAAGACCGATTCGGATCGAGCGCGGATCTTTTTGAATGGAACGAAAGACTTCTTTGCCCTCCTCTCCCCAAGTATCTAGAAAAGAATACACGTATAGAGGGGCTGTAGCCGAAGGATCCTTTTCAAGGATGTCCCTTGCAACGATATCTAAGTCCTCCAAAAGTTCTTCTAATGAACCGAACTGTGTTAAGCCGCCTTTAAGGGCCCTCTCGATCTTTTCATCCAAAAATCCTCTTTCGATCCTTTTTTTCTTGTCGAGTTCCTCTTCTAGTTCCGAGGCCAATCGGCTCATAAAGCTGGCTAAAGGTGAAGAATAGCCCTGGAGCAAGTTGAAAGCTTCTTCAAGCAGTCCTATCGAAAGTTCTTCCTCCAAGTTGGACCTGATCCTGTCAGGTAGATTATGAGCCTCATCCACTATCAACAGAACATCTTCAAGTTCGATCTCAAGAAGTTCAAAAATCCTCTCTCTTATATTTGAGAATATATAATTGTAGTCACAAACTATAAGATCACTGTCCTTTCCAGCGAGAAGAGCAGCTTTATGGGGGCAGACGTTCGCTGATCTACAGTAATCGACTATCTCAGAAACGTGGTTCGTCTCACCCCGTAACTTTTTCACCACCTTTGACATCTTTTTATTAAATAAGTTACACTTACTCTGTCCCCTCTCACTGCAGAACTCTTCAAAAACGGGATAAGGTAATCTAGATTCATCTCTAGGACACATGTGTTTTTTCGAGATGACGTCAGTGGCGTTCACGGAAGAAGGCATCTTTTTTACCGTTTCGATGGCGATGTTGTGTTGAGATTGTTTGCTGGTCAGAAAGAAAACTTTTTGTCCTTCCTTCTTCGCTTTGACCGCCGCCGGTAGGACCGCTGCTGTTTTTCCTATACCGGTGGGGGCGTGGGCTATCAGTATCTCCTTTTCTGCGAAGGAAGAAGAAGCGTCTTCTTTAAAATCTTTCTGCCCCTCTCTGATGTTATCGAATGGAAAGTAACGATCTTCAGTTCTCAAAGTTCCGTCCCCTTGTTGAACGGAAAAAGACTGATCTAAACTGCTCTGTTCTCTCTCACATTTTGGACAGTACCTCACTTCTTCCTTGATGCGTAGTAGAGTACCACATTCATCACAAAAGTCAGCCATCTTTCTTTCTTACAAGAGATCCACCTATAACCTTTTCGATATGATACGAAGAACGATGAGTAAAAAACCATAAATAAACAAAATAACATCGCAGGAGTACGAGGTATAAACATGGAGTGCAGCAAAGAAGAAAATCTCGAGGAATGCAACTGTACTTACCCAAGTTGTCCTAGAAAAGGAGTGTGTTGTGAGTGTATACAGTACCATCTCAAACAGGATCAGCTACCGGCCTGTGCTTTTCCTGAAGATGCCGAAAGCACTTACGATCGCTCGTTCGATAAATTCATCGAGGTACACAGCTGATGTCTAAAATCGAAGTCCATAGTTTGGTAGGAAGAGGTTACTCTTCCAACGTTTTCCTGGTCAAAGCGGAGGATGATTTTTTGATAGACGCGGGTTTGGACATCTCAAACGAAGTGATCGATACAGCTGAGAAATCAGGATTAGATGTAGACAGGATAATATTGACCCACCGCCATGCGGATCATGTCGGGGACGCGGAAGTACTATCAGAAGAATTGGAGGCTCCACTTTTTGCTCCAGAAAAAGAAGCCGATGCATTAAGAGGAGGAGACGACAGAACCATCATGGGGAGCAACTTCGGTAAGAAAATCCCACCTCTTGAAGTTGAGGATCTGGAAAAAAATTACTCTGGATTTAGGATCATAAATACTCCAGGACATACTGCAGGCAGTATCTGTCTTTACCATCCCGATGAAAAAATATTGTTCTCGGGTGACACCGTCTTCTCACAGGGTAGTGTTGGGCGGACCGATCTCCCTACTGGAGATCGGGAAGAGCTCAAAAAATCCGTAAAAAGATTATCAGAGTTAGATGTAAGATCACTCTATCCAGGACACATGTCACCTGTGGAAAATGATGGGGATCACCATATAGAAAGAGCATTAAAACACCTGAGATTTCTTTGAAGTGGTAACATGATGGAATTCAAATGCGATAAAAAAAAGTGTGACGAGGAATGTTCTCCTTACCTGACCTCAACAGTTAAGGAGGTGCTTAAGAACGGAGATCTCATAGTTTATCCTACAGAGACTCTCTACGGTATAGGTGGGGATCCTTTCTTGGAAGGTATGAAGGAGAAGATCATACATGTTAAGGAAGCTCCTTCCGATAAAAAGATATCTATAGCCTATAAAGATCTAGAGCACGCTTCTGAATTTGTTGATATACCGGAATTGGGCTGGACGCTCGGGAAAGAATTCCTGCCTGGGCCATTATGTATCGTTGTTGAAACTCCTGAGGGTACTGAAGGGATCAGAGTGCCTGATCATCCTTTGGTAAAAAATATAATCGACGATTATGGGCCCATAACTTCTACTAGTGCAAATCTCCACGGTAGTCCTGGTCCAGTACAAATCGATACAGCAAAGATACAGTTAGGCGGTAAGATAAGACTTTACGTCAACTGTGGAGATTGCGAATATGGGCAAGGGAGTACGGTGGTGAAGGTCACCGACAACGACTATGAGATGTGGAGAGAAGGACCAATATCAGAAGAAATGATCGGTGATATAATTGCTTAAGTCCGATGAGATAAAAAAACTTAGAAAGGCGGGTATAATCGCAAGGAGATCACTCCACAAAGCGAAAGAAGTATGTGGGGAAGGCGTATCTTATCTTGAAGTGGCTGAAGAGGCAGAAAAAGTTATATTCGACCATGGTGCAAAACCCGCATTTCCAATGAATATAAGCGTCAATTCAGTGGGAGCTCATTATACTCCGATCGAGAACGATGATAAAGTTTTCAAAAAGGGAGATCTGGTCAAGCTTGACATTGGATGTCATGTAGACGGTTATATTGCTGATAATGCACTGACGATAGAGATAGGTACGTCTCGCCACACTTCTTTGATAAAAGCTGCCGAAGAAGCATTAGCTGTAGCGATAAAAACCATAAGACCCGGTATCAGAACCAAAGATATCGGGAAGAACATAGAAAACATGATAGAGAGTAGAGGATTCAAACCGATCTCAAACCTTACAGGCCACGAGCTGAAAAGACACGTTCTTCACGCTGGGACCTCTATCCCGAACGTTTCCAAGGGCTGGACAAAGATAAAAAAAGGTATGGTCCTTGCGATAGAACCATTCGCAACCGATGGTGGTGGAAAAGTCAAAGAGGATCAACCGGGAGATATATATAAATTGGAGCATAAGCGTAACTTGAAGAGAGAAGATCTCGAGTTTTATGAATGGATTGAAAATAAATACGGCACACTTCCTTTCGCTGCTAGATGGTGTGAAGATTATGGAGACGGTCACGAAAAACTGCTACGACGTTTGCGGCGTTTTGGTTCAGCGATGAATTATCCAGTACTCGTTGAAAAAAAACAGGGATTGGTAAGCCAAAGCGAACATACCGTTATAGTCACTTCGAAGGGCTGCAAAGTTACTACAAAATCGTGAGCAGTCACAAGGTTTAATAAATGCAATCTACTTTCCTATTAAAAAGAGCGGAACAAAAGAGGAGGAGATCGATTTGTCCCCTGATGATGGCGTATTAGATGAGATAGACTCTAGTCTTGTAACTCTAAAAGAGAAGGCGGAAGAGTTGAAGGAGAAAAAACAGGAACTACTAGATCTTGAAGAAGAATTAGAGATGAAGGAGGAGGACCTGAAGACCGAAAAAAGACAACTTTTAGAAAAATCAGAGGTTTTAGACGAAAGAGAGATAGAGCTTGAAGAGTGGGAGAGAAAATTAAATGATAAAGAAGAGGGATTAGAAGAAAAAGAATTTGAACTAGAAGAAAAGGAAGAGGGCTTGAAAGATAGTGAACAAGCGGTCCAGATAGAAAAAGATAATATCAAGACTGCAAAAGAGGAATTATCTGAGGAAAGGAAAGAATTAGAAGAACAAAAAGAGGAACTACAAGAGGCTGAGAGAGACATAGAAAAGAAAAAAGAAATATTGGAAGAAAAAGAAGAAGATTTAGATGATAGGATCAAAGATGTCGAAGAGAGAGAACAAGAGATAAAAGAAAAAGAAAAGAGGTTGGATGAGAAGGGAGAAGAACTCGAAGATAAAGAAGAAGACCTGGAATCTAAAGAGAGTCAGCTCGACAAAAGAGATGCTGAGTTGGATAAAAAAGAAGAAGAGTTGCAAAAATTGAAATCTGATTTGAAAGAGAGAGAAGAGGTGATAGAGGAAACTCTTAAAAATACGATAGAGAAGATAAAACGATTCCAGGAAGAAGAGACGATTAAGAGCGAGAAAGAGAAAAAAGAAACTGGTCTAGAAGAAAAAGAAGAAGTCGGAAAAGAAGTGGAAAGGGAAGAGAGAATTGAAGAAGAGACGGTAGAGAGTGAAGAAGAAAGTGAAGTGGAGAAGAAAGAGATAGTAGAAGAAAGGATGGACGAACGGTGGAAAGAGATAGAACAAAGGCTAGAAGAAATACATAGGAAGAGATCCACCCTTCAAGAATTTGATCTGGTTTCGGATGAATTAGAAAGGTCGATCCATCGAGCAGAAGATGCTAAAGAGAATAAAAATTATCAGCAGGCCCTTGAGCTGTTAGACCAGAGTTCAAAGATCGCAGAGAACTTATTATCTGATATGAAAACCTCAGATGAGGAAAAAGACGATTATGCATTCTTGTGTCCTGAGTGTGAGAGCGAGATAGAGGAAGATGCCATAGAATGTCCTAACTGTGGAGTCATCTTCGAAGAAGAAGAGGAAAAAGAAGAGATGGATGAAGAACTTATCGAAGCGAAGGAAAGAATTTCAGAAGAGTTGAAAGGATTGAAGATAAAATCAAAAGTGAAAAAAGTGGTCAAATTGGTCATAGATGAGACCGATGGTAAGATCGAAGTTCAACTCCACCCTAAGAAGACCTTCGGAAAGATACCTCCCTTCAAAAGTAAAAGATCTCAAAGAGAGATAGAGTATTACTTCCTGTCCATAGATCCTATCGATTACTCGATGGAGGATATAGAAAAGAAATTGAGGAAGTTCGAAGATAATTACAAACGAAAATGGAAGATGGATAAGGAAAAGAAGAAAGATATGAAGAAAAGAAGAAGATGATTTTACAAACTGGGTTTGGATAGATCCGGCTTGTATCCTTCTCACAAAAATGTTAAATTTGACCGAACACTTTTTAGAAACATGATGAATAAAAAGGTAGCTCAGATATTCAACGAGGTAGCTGATCTTCTAGAAGTCAAAGGGGTGGATTTCAAACCTAGAGCTTACAGGAAAGCAGCTAGGAAGATAAAGTCGATGAAGGCGGATATAAAGGATCATTACGAAGAAGGTACTTTGAGAGAGATCGAAGGGATAGGAAAAGCTATAGAGGGAAAAATAGAAGAGATAATCGAAACAGATTCACTTGAATATTTAGAGGAACTTAAGGAGGAATTACCGGCTGGATTGATCGATGTGATGAAGGTACCAGATATCGGTCCTAAGAGTGCCAAGAAGCTGTACGAAGAACTCGATGTCGTTGATCTGGAAACACTGAAAGAAGAAGCCGAAGCTGGTAATATCAAAGAACTGAAGGGATTCGGGAAGAAAACGGAACAGAAGATATTGAAAGGCATAGAGATGCTTGAAGAGATATCTGGAAGACACTTGTTGAACGAAGTCATCCCCTTGGCAGAGGAGATGATCGATCATATAAAGCCAGAGGCGGACAGGATAGAAAAGGCGGGGAGTTTGAGAAGATGGAGGGAAACCATAGGAGACATCGATATCCTAGCAACAAGAGATCAAGAAAAATTGATGGAACACTTCGTTCAACATAAAAAGGTGGAAGAAGTCCTCGTCAAAGGGGAAACGAAAACTAGTGTCAGATTGCAGGGTGGGATACAGGCCGATCTTAGAGTTGTAGATGAAGATAGTTTCGGGTCCGCACTCCAGTACTTTACTGGAGCCAAAGAGCACAATGTACCGTTGAGACAGATCGCGATAGATAAAGGATATAAGTTGAATGAATACGGTCTATTCAAAAAGGAAGATGAAGAAAAAGTAACGGGTAAAAGGGAGAGAGATATTTATGAGAGACTCGGACTCGACTGGATACCTCCTGAATTGAGAGAGAATAGAGGAGAAATAGAAGCAGCCCAAGAGGATGAACTCCCGGATCTTATCGGATGGGACGAGATCAAAGGAGACCTACAATCTCATTCAGACTGGAGCGACGGTCATAATACAGTATTAGAAGTAGCTGAGGAGGCCGAACGGAAAGGTTACGAATACATCGCCATCACAGATCACTCTGAAGGTCTGAGCGTGGCGGATGGTTTGAGCAGAGAAGATATAATCGAAAGAGAAAAGGAGATAGAGGAGGCAAATGACGAGTTGGATATAACCGTGCTTTCGGGCATCGAGGTTGATATCAAAAAAGATGGAAGATTGGATATGGATTCCGAAACTTTAGAGGATCTAGATATAGTGCTTGGTGCGGTGCATTCTAACTTCAAGATGGAGGAGGAAAAACAGACCAATCGTATAAAAAAAGCTTTTGAAACGGGCCTTATAGACATATTCGCTCATCCTACAGGTAGAAAGATAGGGGAAAGAGAGAGTTATGAAGTGAGTATAACCAAGATGATAGATAGTGCTAAAAACAATGATGTCATGATGGAGATAAATGCATCTCCTTCAAGGCTTGATCTAGATTCCCTTAATGCTAGAGAAGCGAAGGAAAGGGGTGTGATGATTTCTTTAGGAACCGATGCTCACGGTCTAAATCATCTCGATTTCATGAGGTACGGAGTAGCCACTGCTAGAAGAGCCTGGCTAGAAAGTGGAGACGTGGTAAACACCCGATCTCTAAAAGAACTCAGAAAAATCCTAAAAGGTGGTTAGATTGACAGAGGAAGAATTTCAAGTTCCTAGTTCAAAAAAGGATGCGAAAAGACGTGCAGAAGAACTAAAAGAGAAGATCAGGTATCATGACAGAAAATATTACTTGGAGAACGAGCCGGTCATAAGCGATCACGAGTACGATATGCTTGTTAAAGAATTGGAAGCTTTGGAAGAAAAATTTCCAGAGCTAATCACTCCAGATTCTCCGACCCAAAGGGTCCTCTCAACGGAGATAGATGAGTTCGAGACCGTGGAACACATGAGTGCTATGTTAAGTCTCGACAACACATATAATCACGAGGAATTGAAAGAATTCGATAAAAGAGTTAAGAAAGGACTAGGATCTGAACACGAAAAGATCAGTTACATTGTAGAACCAAAGATAGACGGTTTAGGCGTAGCCCTTTTTTATGAGGATAAAATATTACAAAGAGGCTCTACTAGAGGGGACGGAGTCAGAGGAGAGGATATAACACCAAATTTAAAGACGGTTCCTACTATACCTCTTCGGCTAAAAGAAGGTACTGTTCTAAATACGATAGAAGTCCGGGGAGAAGTCTACATGCCTAGAGACCTATTCGAAAAGATGAATCAGGAGAGGATAGAAAAGGAAAAGGATCCGTTCGCGAATCCGAGGAACGCCGCCGCCGGTACCGTGAGAAACAAGGATCCCTCAGTGGTAGCTGAAAGACCTTTAGATATATTCATCTACACTTTAAGTCATCACGAGGAAGGCAACTTTGATACCCACTGGAAATGTTTAAAGGAGATGAAAAAGGCGGGTTTCAAAGTGAATGAAAACATAGTAAAAAAAGAGGGTATCGATGAAGTAATCGAGTACATAGATGAATGGAAAGAAAAAAAAGAAGAACTGAATTACGAGATCGACGGGATGGTCGTCAAGGGGAATAGATTGGATTACCAGGAAGAATTGGGAGCAACGTCCAAACATCCTAGATGGGCTATAGCTTACAAATATCCCGCTATGAGAAAGACCTCTATAGTCGAAGACATCGAAGTCCAAGTAGGGAGAACAGGAAAATTGACTCCGATAGCTATCTTGGAACCGATACAGCTTTCAGGTACAACGGTAGAAAGAGCCTCGCTTCACAATGAGGATGAACTGGAGAGAAAGGAAGTCAATGTTGGAGACAAAGTACTTGTAGAAAAGGCAGGAGAGATCATCCCTCAGGTGATCAAAGTGACTGAAAAAAAGAGTGAGGGAGTTTTTGAGCTACCGCGGAATTGTCCAGTTTGCGGAAGCGACGCTAAGAAGATAGGGGACGAAGTCGCTCGACGATGTATCAATGCTAATTGTCCAGCTCAGGTAAAACAGAAAATAGAGCATTGGGCCAGTCGGAATGCGATGGATATAGAAGGACTCGGTCCTAAAGTGATAGAAAAATTGGTCGAAAAGGATCTTGTTAGGGTGATACCTGATCTTTATAAATTGCAAAAGTGGCAGATCATTCATCTGGAAAGGATGGGTGAAAAATCAGCTCAGAATTTGTTAAGTGAAATTGAGGAGAGCAAGGATCAAGGATTAGCTCGAGTCCTGTACGGTTTTGGAATAAGATATGTGGGAAGCCATATGTCTCAGGTCCTAGCGAAAAATTTCCGCTCTATCGAGGAACTCATGGAAGAAGATGCGGAGGACCTGATGAGAATTGACGAAGTGGGACCTGAAACAGCCCAAAGTCTGATCTCTTTTTTCGGGGATGAGCAAAATAGAAAGATGATAGATGAATTAAGAGCTCTAGGTGTGGATATGGAGTCAGAGATGGAAAGAACTGAAGACTTTTTAGCTGGCAAAAGATTCGTTTTCACTGGAGCGTTGGACCAGTATACAAGGAGCGAGGCCTCGGAGATGATCGAAAGAGCAGGAGGTAGAGTTACCTCTAGTGTGAGTGGGGCAACTGACTTTCTGATCATGGGAGAGAATCCTGGATCGAAATTAGATAGGGCTAAGGAAGAAGGAACCACTATCCTGAATGAAGAAGAATTTCAGGAGATACTGGAGAAGAGAGAAATACCAGATTAGACAGGTTCTCCTATCCTTTCTCCTAAATCCTGTATCGTATCTCTTCAGGGAGTTTTATATCCTCTCCCTCATCTGAATAGACCTGAAGAACGTTGTAGATATCCGGTTTATAACATATCTCCTTCTCTATATCACACCTTTTCTTCAGAAGATTGCCAACCCTTAACACGTCAGCTTCATCTAGGTAGTTAGGTGTATAGACCCGGATCGTATGTTCCTCAAGATCCCTTTTCTCACGTATCCAGTCGGTAGTTACTTGTCCTCCCCATATCTTGTATTCAGAGATAAGTTCCTTTATCTTCATCCAAACTTCATCGACTTTATCTGGACAAACGAATAGTTCCCATTTTCCACTGAGATAACCATCTTCAACTGCTCTTTTATCTATCTTTTTCACCTTTGGATCCCTATCCGAATTCTGATCAGGTTCGAATCTGACTTTTTCTGGATCTTGTACTTGATTTTTTTCTAGATATTCTTCAAGCCTTTCTCCGCTTTTTTTTAAACCATTCATTATCCATTCTCTCCCCTCTGTGTCGGAGGGTAAGGCATCATCAATGTTACTTTCTGTCATATGCGATTAATTACATCTAGAAGTGAAGTAATAAATCTTTCTTCGGGAAGAGTTGGAAAGAAAAGAAGAAAAGTGTTTTCCTCGATGGGGTTATTCCTTGCCTTATTCTTCCATCTTAGTTACAAGTTCATCAATGTCCATTGCCGGAAGAGTGACCGTTTCTATCGATCCTCTAGAGGCTACTTCTGTTACCGTTTTATATATATCAGCTTGGGATGGGGCATCTACGATGGTTATGAAGTCGTACTGCCCTAACATCGCATACTGCTCGACTACATCGGCTCCTTTAGCCTCTAGTTCTTGGTTTACTTCTTTTATCCTCTCTGGTCTTTCCATTATGGTCTTTCTTCCCTCGTCAGTCAATTTAGACAATATCACATACTTACTCATTTTTTCCCTCGCTTTAATGAATGTTAAAATCGTATATAAGCATTTTTGATTTTCTCTTATACTCTCAATATTTTTTGAAGTCTTTCTCTTCTCCTTCATCCCACCACTCATCGAACTCTTCCTGAGATATTTCTTCGTAATGTTCTTCAATCAATTCTTCCTCTTCTTCGATCGGAATTTCAGATTTTCCAAGATTTTGGAAAATATTAAAAAATGCCAATAATCCCAGCACCATCACCACTACAGAGGATATCACTAATGGCCATACCCATCTCGTGAACACCCATCTACTTCGTTCCTCCTCCATCTCAATCGGGCCGATATTTTTTTCCCTACTAGGATCTAAATCCACTTCGATTTCTTTTTCAACGTATCCTTCTTTTCTAAACAGCAATTTTTCCACCTGAGAATCGATTATCAAAGTAAAGTTCCCTTCTTCATCTGACCTTACCCGAGTATAATTTCCAAAGGAATCATCAGATTGGACGATCACGTCAGATAGCGGTTCATCGTCTGTTGAGTATATTTGACCACGAACAGTAGTCTCGGACGTAGTTATCAAAACCCTGCGTTCCTCTAGTCTATTCATTGCAAAGTCCTTCCCCGTAATTAGTACCTCGTAGCTTTCCCCATAACTAAAATTCTCTTCAGGTATAAATCGATATATTGTTCCCTGTCCTACGACCTCACCATCCACCCCTTCTATCTCGATATCTACACTATCCTCCATCATCTCCTCTGAAAATGAGACGATTATGTTGGAATCTACTGGGACTCCTTCACCTCTTGGATAGAAATCTTCGATTTCTGGTGGGGTACCATCTGGAACTGCTTCATAATTCTTACTGACTACGCTTACGTTTTCATCGTTAGATGCCTGAAAAGAATAAATATATTCTTCTTGATTGGTCACATTTTCATCCTCCATCCCTCTGACCCCGGCTTCCACCTGTTCATAAAGGGATAGATTCCCTTCATCCTCTCCTCTATAGATATATATATGTGAAAAAGGTTCAAAAAGTGAGTACCTAGGCTCTGTCCAGTTTAATATCACTTTTCCATCTCTAGGTTGAACTGATATATTTTCTGGTGGTCCGATCAATGAGGAAAGAGGATGATTATCATATATACTATCTCCTTCAATTTCATACGGCTCATCGATTATGCCATCTCTGTTTTCGTCAGTTCCTGTATGAGGGGCCCAATGATTACCTAAATCATCTTCAGAATACCATCGGTTCTGTAATAAATAATTGTCATCTCTAGCCTGAGAAGGACGTTTTTCAGTATAAAAAAGTCTATCGGCGTTGTTGTATCTAAACGAATTGAGGTAGATATGGTTATGAGCGGAGTCTTCATCTACTCTGATTCCGTATGCAGAGGAATCTTTTATCAGATTATTAGTTATGTTGTTATAATTGCTGTCCTCGATGAGAATACCGTATCCTAAGTTCGATTTGATCGTGTTCGAGCAGATACGTATCTCTTCATTTTCTCTAAGATGGATACCTTTCAGATTCTGTCCCTCTATGACGGAATCTTTGAGAGTGATATTATCGGAATGAGCTAAAGTTATCCCAACGCTCCCTAAATCGATCTCAATCCCTTCTATATCAACCCCAGTCGAATTAACTATCATCAATTGTCCTAGATTTTCATTCTTGATATTTTGCTCTCTTGAATCTGTGATATATCTTATGGGATTTCCGCTAACCGTATTATTTGTAGAGATGATCTGATTGGCCAAGGTATTTTTATCCCCCTCTAAGATGAAACCATTGTTCAGGAATGTGTTATCATAAAAAGTGTTGTTGGGACTGTCTTCCTTGATCTGCATACCAATCTCCAGCCCCTCCATGATGTTGTTAGAAACAAAGGAGTTATTTCTTGCGGCTTCTAATTGTATTCCCGTCTCAGCATCTTTTATCTCATTATTTTCCATGGTAAAGTTGGATACTTGGGAAATTCTAACTCCTATCCTAGTAGAATTTTGTATCTCACAATTCCTAACTATAAAATGCATATCAGTGTTTGATAAATACAGACTATATTGCTCTCCTTTTCCATCTATTATTTGGCCAGAGAGAACGTAAGGATTCTCTTGGGTGCCGTTCCCTTCTAATTCATGTATTTTAGCGAATCTTTTGAGTTCAGTATTATTACCAATCTCAATATTTTCAAGAGGTTTATCTTCTAAAAAATTCTCTTTAAGAGTGTCTCCTCTACCGTTGAAAGGTAAACTCATCAGTGTACTCGTAACGATGAGCATGAGGATTATTATCGCCATAATAAATTTCTTCACCATCTCTTCCGACATTCATATTATAAATACATAGACAAATACTTTAACTTTACTAAGGTTATCTTCTCGTAAAACGATATAACTATTATGTTCCGACCGAAAGATAATAAAACCGCTACTCTAATTATACTGTCACAATTCCAAATAAGGTGGTAGAAGAAGATGGGGCCAAAAAGTAAAGAAGAGGATGAAGGAAACTTCATCGTTCCGATCGACAAGTTCAACTTAAGCATACTATCTTCGATAGCTTTTGGTTTCATATTGATGGTTATTGGATTAATCGTTGATGGTTCTCTTGGTTTTCATTTTATGTTTGCTCTAGGTGTTTCTATAGCAATGGGCACGTTGATTGGATACGCTGCCTATCTCTATTTGGACTCCCCGATGGGCATACTACTGGGGTTGGTAATCGGACTATTTATACCTCCTTTAGTCTCAGCACTGATCAAGGGCCCAGAATCTTCATACTTTGCGGCTATACTAGGTCCTGCTATTGGATCAGTGATCGGAGGCTTGATGGATAGAATAAGTGAAGACAGGGAAAGGATGGAACTCGATAGATCATCAAGCTACGGATCTGATCCATACCAACAAAGAGACCAGTTTCAAAAGGAATAGTTTTTATCTGATTAATACATATGGCGATACGATGGTTTCGGTAAAAAGATTCGGTTCCGAAAGCACAGATCTTAAAAAAAGGCCAGATACCCTGGCTTTAGGCATTGGAGGAGCCGGTAGGAATATAATCTCCGAAGTCAATTCAAAATCACTATCCAATATAAAGATGTATGAGATCGGAACTTCGAAAAGAAAAACTGAAACATCGTTCATCAGTATTTCGAAAGACGACTTAAAAGAAGCCTACGAATCCGACATCGCTTTTGGAAATAGACCTTTGACAGCATCAGAAAACAGGATAAGTCGAAGAATAATGTCCCCTGATCTTTTTTATCTCATATCAGGCCTCGGTGGAGAAACCGGTAGCTGGGGTTCAAAGGTGTGTGCTGAGATGACTGAAAAGTTTAGTGCTTTTACGTTAGGGTTTTTTGCGAAACCTTTTGAATGTGAAAATAAAAATCGGCGAGATTTCGCTGATAAGGTGCAAAAACAGATACAGCAGCACCTCGATGTAGCTGCTATCTTTCCTAACAGTAAACTTCTAGAGATAAATCCACATCTGCCCATAAAAAAGGCATTTCAGGTGATGAACTCGATAATCAGGCTCCCTATGGAGGAGCTTAACGGCGTCATGACTAAAAAGGATATAACTAACTTGAAGGATTTTTGTGAAGGCATAGCCGAGTTCAGGATCGGAGCAGGATATGGGAAAGGTAGGGAAAGAGGGAAAAGAGCTTCTAAAGAAGCTTTAAGATCACCTTGGCTCAATGATTTTGAGAAATACCAAACCGTTCTTGCCGTAGTCACTAGCGGAAAGGGAAGTGGAGAGATAGAAGCTCAGGACGCTATAGAAGAGATAGTTAAAAAGTGGCCAGAAGCTAATATCCTCTGGGGACTCAGGAAAGACCCGAGCATAGGAAAGAGAACGAGAGTAACCATCCTAGCTGGAACTAAAGGATAAGTCTAAGTTCAATGTAATTAATTTCAGACGATTTTAGCTAACCAAAAACGGTCCCTACACCTTCAGCTGCTGCCTCTTCTTCCTCTTTGATTTTTTCTCTTACTTCTTCTTTGTTGTCAGCCACTTTGACTTCGTTTTCCTCGAACATTTCCTTCGCTTTTTCTACAGCCTTTTCATCACCTTCGACCATGACATAGGTGATATCCTCTTTGAACCCTAAACTCTCGCCTTCCTTGACATCGGTGTTCTGTCTACTGATTAGATCGTCGCTCAATATATCATCGATAACTTCCATCTGTTCGGATTTTACCTCGAATACTTCATACATGGTAATCAAAGGGTTACAAAAGTTGTAGAATAAAAATATTTCTATTCTCATTCGTAGGGTGGCTGGCTTTTTTGATAAGTTAACGGCAATATTATCAAAAAGATCCCCACTATAGCCATCCCTACCGAGATCACATCCGGCAAATCAAAGAGAATTGAAACCGCGATGGACAGAACAAAAAATAGACCTCCTAACATAAGGATGAATACTTTTGCATAGTTATCAACTAACATGAGTATCTATCGAAAATGATATACCCTTATGTATTTAATCTTTTTTCAAGCTCTTCATTCTTCATTGTAGCATCCCAAAATCAAAAGAAAAACTTTGATCTCTAAAAATCAGGAGAGATCTTTAAAAAATTAGTAATGGTTATTAAAATCCGCTTCGATACGATGTAAGGCTCTCAATTATAACGGTCCTTCAAGAGATAGACCTTTCAAAAAGCGATTTCACATATCAGGATCTCAAGAAAGGTTTATATGCATACACACCGATAGACTTGGTGTCTTAAGATGACAGAAGAGTGGAGTAGAAAGATCGCTACCAATACGATACCGGGTCCCAAATCAAAGGAGATATTGAAAAGAAAGGTGGACTGCGTACCCGACGGTATATCCATAGCCCATGAGATAATAGCGGATAAAGCTTATGGTCCCTATATAAAAGATGTAGACGGAAATATTTTCATAGACTTCGCCGGCGGTATCGCCGTGATCAACGCAGGGCATTCCAACCCAAAGATATTAGATGCCATGAAAAGACAGGTCGATCGATTCACTCATACTCAGGCTTACAAGGTGCCTTATGAGAAATACATAGAGTTGGCAGAGAAGATCATCTCTATCTCTCCCATAAAGGGAGAGAACAAAAAATGCTATTTTGCCAATTCAGGCGCTGAAGCCGTAGAGAACGCGATAAGGGTGGCAAGACATCATAAAAATGCACCCAGGATCATCCGCTTCACCAACTCATTTCACGGCAGGACTTCACTCACTATGGGGCTCACCGCTAACTCCACTTACAAGAAAGGCGCATTCC
Source organism: Thermoplasmata archaeon (assembly GCA_003554965.1). GTDB lineage: Archaea > Thermoplasmatota > Thermoplasmata > Halarchaeoplasmatales > Halarchaeoplasmataceae > Natronoplasma. Next base: position 40,517 of record PWHR01000020.1, read on the forward strand.
CAGAAGACTCTTATGTCGATATAGCTCCTTTTCCAGATCCAAACGAATTTCCTGGAACTGAAAGAGAATGCATAGAGTATTCCATCGATTACCTTGAATATCTGGTGGAAACGGAGTGTTCACCGGAAGAGACCGCCGCCGTAATCATAGAACCAGTTCAGGGCGAAGGGGGATATCTTGAAGCCCCCCAGAAGTTTATGAACCATTTGAGAGATGTCTGTGACAGACACGAGATAGCTCTGATAACGGACGAGGTTCAGAGCGGGGTCGGACGAACAGGGAAATTCTGGGCATCCGAGCACTACGATGTAGAACCAGACATAATCACCTTCGGTAAATCCATAGCTAACGGACTGCCTCTGAGTGGTATAGTAGGAAGAAAAAAAATTTTAGATTCGGTCCATCCAGGCGGTATCGGAGGCACATACGGAGGCAATCCGGTCGCATGTTCCGCAGCTTTAGCCACCATAGACGAGATAAACGAAAACTTGGATCACGCTCAGATGATGGGTCAACTCATGAGAGATCATCTCGAAAGATTAAAGAAAAGATTCGATCTCATAGATGAGCTTAGAGGTATCGGACCCATGATAGGTATAGTTTTGAGAGATCAGGAAGGCGAAGCTTTACCCGATGCTACGGAAGAAGTCATCGATCGGTCTAGAGAAAAAGGACTGCTGCTTTTGAAATCGGGTATCAAAGGCAACGTAATAAGGATATGCGGTCCTATCCTTATGACAACCTCTGAGATAATCGAAGAGGCCATGAGCATACTGGAAGAGGCTCTGGAAAAGGTCTCTACTTGATCTGCACGATCAACTTAGGACCTTCTCCTCTCTAGAGATGACTTTGAAGTGTCTTTTACCCAACTCTTTGAAGAAGCTCTCCGTATCGATACACTCCTCAGGAGCCCATAAACCGGGTTCTATCTCTCCATGACCCAACATCTGCGCGCATATCGAAGCAGGTATCGATGTATCGGCTTCACTGTATTCTGAATAAAGCTCGTGCGGCTCTCTTATTATATCCACGATGCTCCGAACTTTAACTCCGTTCTTTTCTCCTTCGACCTTCGCTCTGTAAATGCTGTAACCCTGGACCTCTTCCATCGACTCTGGCTCCATTATCTTGTCATCGTTAACTTCTTTATTCTTCCTCGTCAATCTCTCCAAAAAAGCTACAGGATCGATCTTCAAGTTCTCTATCTCCACCGAATCCACTCTTCCGAAGCCGACAGCTACCAAAGAACGCATGACGGTATTCAGACTCTCCGTAGGCCACAATCTCCAAGTCACTTCCTGTATTCCTTTATCCTCAAAAGATTCAGGGAGTGTCGCAGGTTCCGAATGGATGGTGTGGAAAGTGTTCAATTTACCGAACGGATCCGGAAAAGAAACCGTCTTTTCACCACTGCAGGGTTCCTTCTCGACATACTCACCATCGATGAACTGAGTGGACTTGGCCGCGAATTCATCTATGAGCGTGTGTATAGAATAAGGAGGAACAAAAGTCGAGATCTCTACTTCTGACTTATCACCCGCTACTTCTTTACCCGCCCAGTAGAGCTCGATCTTTTTCACTTTATCGTATCCTTCGGCGCCGTGTTTCGCCAATACGTTAGTCATGCCAGGAGCGGATCCCATCCCTAAAACACCCGGAACACCTTTATCCATAAACTCCTGCTCCATCTCTTTCTGTTTCAGTGTTGTATGGAAGAGTCCGCCAAGATCCATGTAAGCGGTCCCGGTCTCAAGGCACATCTTAGTTATGTTCATCTGAAATCCAGCCAGCGTAGGCACGCAGTTGACACAAACGTCGAAGTTTTTTAACAACTCCATTGTTTCATCCCTATCCGAAACATCCACTTCTTCAGCCACGAGCCTCTCGTCGTCTAAATCCTCAACGATGTCCGAAGCTCTCTCAAGTTCATGATCGCTGACCACTATCTTTTCGATGTCTTGACTAGAGTGCTCAGAAACTAAATCTCTCACAATACCAGTACCCATAGCCCCACCACCACCTAACAAAATCATTTTCATCTATATCACCTTTCCTTCTATCGTGATTCTTTTAGATAAATGTTTGTGTGACTTCTCTAGAAAGATTGATATACTGAAAAATGCCTATACTGTGTTTGCTAAAGGTGATAATATGGTAGAAAAAATGAAGATGTACATAGATGGTGAGTGGGTGGACTCTGAAAGCGGAGAAACTTTTAAGAACGTGAGTCCTGCAACGGGTGAGGTGATCGCTGAGATAGCGAAGGGAACTAGAAAAGATGTTAGAAAAGCTGTGAAAGCCGCTAAAGAGGCGCAAAAAGAATTAGAAAAATTCACGATACATGATATGGAGGATTATTGGAACAAAGTCATAGAGATACTAGAACCAAAACTCGAAGAATATGCTGAGGAACTTTCTATGGAGAACGGAAAACCCATCACAGAGGCAAAGGAAGAAGTCTTTGAAGTCAGAGACAACATCGAACTCGCCATGGAGGACGTCAAGCACATGGAGAACGAAGTGATCGACGGATATCTCCAACCGGACCGAAAGTACATGGTTCAAAGAGTCCCTCTTGGGGTGGTCGGTATAATCACACCTTGGAACTACCCGATGGTCATGCCCGCCGAATTCATCCCACACGCTATAATGTGTGGAAATGCGGTCGTTTACAAACCCGCTAGCAACACACCTCTAGGCGGATTAAGGTTCGTAGAAGCGATGGCAGATGTTCTTAAAGACAGCGATCTCCCTTCAGGGATGATAAATATCGTAACTGGTCCAGGATCGGAAGTCGGAAACGAGATAGCCGCAAATGATATGGTGGACGGTATCTGCCTGGTAGGTGAAGTTGGTACAGGAAAGAAAATCATCGAAGCTGGTGGACTAAAAAAGATAACGCTAGAACTCGGCGGAAACGATCCCCTGATCGTCATGGATGACGCCGATCTGGAGAAAGCTGCAGAAGATACTGTCCAAGGGTGCTGTGGAAACGCCGGACAGGTCTGCTGTGCCAATGAAAGGATTTTAGTTCATGAGGACGTTCACGACGAATTCGTCGAACTCGTCGTCGAAAAGACGAAAGATGTCAAGCTAGGTGATCCCCTTGAAGAAGATACGGGTATCGGTGCGATGAACAATGAGGATACGCTCCAAAAGGTCGAAAAGCATGTTGAAGATGCGAAAAAGAAAGGAGCCGACATACTTTTGGGATGCAAGAGAGCCGATGGATTTCCAACTGACCTCTACTACGAACCAGGAGTGATAGACAACGTGACTAGAGACATGCTCCTGCACCAGGAAGAAACTTTCGGTCCCGTAGCTCCGATCATGACTTTTTCTTCGAGAGAGGAAGCGATAGAGATAGCAAACGATCAGGATTACGGTCTAAGTTCCGCAATACACACCACTGGTCTCTCGAACGCTATATATCTTTCTGATAAGCTGGAGGCCGGTAACGTGATCATAAACGGACCGGTCCTCACATGGGATATAAACCATCCCTGGGCCGGCGTCAAAGACAGCGGGATAGGAGCCACGGGAGGAAAATGGAGCGTCAGAGCATTCACTGACATAAAAGAAATCCAGATTCCTTGGAAAGATCTAGATTGAACTTTTTAAAACCTAAACCCTTTCTCTATTTTTTCATCCAGCGTCTTATGACAACTTGTCTGTCGGCGAAAAAGTTGACGATGTCTTTGCCCTGGCCGTGCAGATCCCCAAAAAAAGAATCTTTCATGCCGCCAAAAGGATAATAAGACATGGGAGCAACCACGCCAAGGTTCACACCGACATTTCCTATCTTGACTCCGTTTCTGAACTCTCTAGCGGCACCTCCTTTTTCGGTGTAGATCGATGCGGCGTTGCCGTACTTATCTTCGTTAATCATCTCTACAGCTTCGTCGAGTGTCTCAACACTGTCCAGGCAGACTATAGGACCGAATATCTCCTCATCGAATATCTTCATGCCTTTTTTTGCTTTAAAGACGGTCGGTCCCAAAAAATAACCCTGATCGTATCCCTCGACTTCGATCTCTCTACCATCCATCAATAGTTCTCCGCCCTCTTGAAGACCCTGCTCTATATCTGATTCTAGCCTTTCCAATGCTTCTTTGGAAACTACAGGTCCCATATCCGCTCCTTCTTCCATACCCTGATCAACCTCTATTTCCCTTGCATGATCTATAAATGTCTCTTCTAGTTCAGGATAGATTTCACCGACTCCGAGGACTATAGAACCGGCCAAACATCTCTGTCCAGCGTTGCCAAAACAGGAGTTCATGATGTTGGACATGACTGAGTCGAGGTCAACGTCCGGCATGACCACCAAAAAGTTGTTGGCACCGGTCTGGCACTGTACTCTTTTACCCCGGTCAGCAGCCTGTGAATATATCTCCTTACCCACTGGCGTCGAGCCAACGAAAGTGATTCCTTCGATATCTGGATGAATTATCAACCTCTCACCGACTTCTTTACCTCCGTTGATCAGGTTTATAACGCCGTCCGGTAGATCTATCTTTTCATCGATGAGTTCAAAGATCCGCTGTTGAGTTATAGGACACTGTTCGTTCGCCTTCAAAATAAAAGTGTCTCCTACCGCTACAGCCCAGGGTGCATACCACCAGGGGACCATGGCCGGAAAGTTGAAAGGGGCTATCGTCGCGAAGACACCTAAAGGTCTTCTCACCGTGTACTCGTCGATGTTTGCCGAAACGTTCTCTGTGAAATCGCCTTTGTTGGATTCTAGAGTGGCGCAGGCTCCTTCGACCATCTGGATGGTCCTTTCAAGCTCGCCTAGGGCCGATCCATAGACCTTTCCGTGTTCTTCGGTCAATCCTCGAGCGATCCTTTCCTTCTGGTCTTTCAACCCGTGAACTAGTTCAAAAAGAGGCTCGATCCTCTCGGTCACTGGAATGTTACTCCAAGATTCAAACGCTTCTTTCGCCGCTTCAACACATTCGTCGACTTCTTCAGAAGAGGAAAGGGGTACCTCAGCGATGACTTCGTCCTTCGCCGGATTCTTAACTTCCCTGACATCTTCAGACCCTGAATTTCTCCATTCTCCACCCACGTAATTTTTCAATCTTTTCTTCATCCTATCACCTTAACTCATTCAAACAATCTTCCAATTTTCTCGAAAGGAAATTGATCTCTTCCTCAGTAATTATCAAAGGGGGCTGTACCCGCAGTACGGACCCGCTAACTCCCCCTTTGCCGATTAGAATTTTCTTCCCTCTCATCATCTTAACGATCTTTTCAGCCTCTTCCACGGCGGGTGCTTTGTCATCTCTTACGAGCTCGATCCCAAGCATCAGTCCTTTCCCACGCACGTCACCGATCAGCTCATGATCATCTTTGAGTTCCTCGAGTATTTTTCTCGCCTTTACTCCTTTTTTCTCCGCTTTTTGTGGTATGTTATTTTTCTCCATCTCTTCTATAGTCGCTAAAGAAGCGGCAGCACTCACCGGATTGCCACCGAAGGTCGATAGATGATCCCCAGGTTCAAATGAGTCTCCTATTTCACTTGTTGCAGTACAGGCGCTGATAGGGAAACCGTTAGCTATTCCTTTAGCCATCGTCATCAGTTCCGGTTCTATATCAAAGTACTCTATACCGAACAACCTTCCCGTCCTTCCGAATCCAGTTTGAACTTCGTCGGCGATGAATTTTATCTCTTTCGAATCCAAGATATCCTCAGCTATCTCGAAGTATTCAGTGGGAGGTACTATTATACCGCCCTCTCCGAGTATGGGTTCCATGATGAAAGCTGCAACTTCATTGCTGGAAGAATACTCGATCACGTGCTCTAAAAATCTAGCGCAATTGATATCACATTCAGGATATTCTTTATCGAAAGGACACCTGAAACAGTAAGGTGCCGGAGCGAAGGAAACACTCGAAAGGTATGGACCCATATCGTATCTTCTTCTAGCAGCCTGGCCTGTGACGCTTAACGTACCTAAAGTCCTTCCATGGAAAGAACACATCAGAGCTATCAACTCGTGCTTTCCCGTCGATTTTCTAGAGAGTTTGAGGGCAGTCTCGATCGCTTCGGCTCCACTGTTACCGAAGAAGGTCTTTTGAAGATCTCCGGGAGTCACATCAGCTAATTTTTTTGCGAGTTCCACCGCTATCGGAACTTGATATTTGTAATCACACACGTGAACGTACTTTTTTATCTGCTCGATAGCTCTTTCTTCTACACGGTCATTTCTATGTCCTAGATTAGTAACTGATATACCAGAAAAGCAATCTAGGTAATCATCACCCTCTATATCAGTCACCGTAGTACCTTCAGCCTCGGCGACCGCAGGAGGAGGAAGTTCATCAAGCATACTAGTTATCAAATAATCTTCTATATCCCTCTCAAGGTTTTTTTTATCCATAGATTATAGATTCGATTTGAAGGTAATAACCTTTTCGTATAATCTGTAAACCAACGTATACTAATACCTTAAGGTAATCGAGATTTTTCTGTTTTTTAATCTCAACAAAGAGAATATTCTACTTGCTACTCTTTTTATCGGAATTCTAGTAGACGGTTAACGAGTTTAAGTACCCTGAGAGAGTATCGTTATATGCTGCGAGTTTTAATTCTTATTTTTTGTCTTCAAAAACATGAGCAGCGATATCTGTTCTTCCTCCCAGGGGGTGATCTCAATCAGCTTTTCTTCATTCTCCTCCTTAAGCAACTTTAGCAGCAGAGGGGAACCTTTAGTGAACATCATTATCCTCTCAAGAGCTTCATCCTCTATATCCTTGTCTAATATCTTTTGAGCATCTTTTTTATCAAGAGACGTCAGTTTCATCTCTTTAACTAGATTTTTTTCAAGATGTTCTTTCTGATAGAACCGATTGTAAAAAGGAGTGCCCACTCTGCCGGTGATAATTAACCTTAGGTTTGTCTTTTCTTGAGATTCTTCGATTTTCCGCATCAGTTGATTCAAAAATTGAACGATCTCATCCTTTACTTTATGGTAATCATCGAGCACTAATATGGCTTCCTGCTTCAATAATTGGGATAAAATCTCATCCTTACACAAGGTCTCTCCATTCTTTTCTAACCCTACATCTCCGATTTCTTTTAAGAAATTGAAAAGTTCCTTTTTAAAATTTTCAGAGGACTTTTTTTCCAAATCTACCCATAAAATATGTCTTTTTTTCACTTCCTCTATAAATGTAGCAACTAAACTGGTTGATCCCTGTCCTCTTCTTCCCAGTACAGCCATGATTGGAGTGTTCCTTTCAAGCCATCCTCTAATCTTTTGTAATTCTTCGTCTCTCCCATAAAGTTCTTCGACCTTTGGAATTTCTTCTGTGACCTGGACTGGTTCTATCGGGCGGTACTCATGCATATCAATCTCATTTTCTTCCGAATCCTTCAAGATAGATAAAGCCTTTAAAGGATCTAGTTCGCCATCGGTCTCCTCCTTCAAATCAGTTACAGCTATATTCCTTTCTTCTTCAGATCCTATTATCTTCACATCTACTTCTGATAGGGCTTTTTTCAATTCATCTACCTTCTCCGAGCCCTTTCGGGTGAGAAAATATGTTTTCAATCTTTTATTGTGCCCATCCACTGAAGATCTTTTTTCTTCTATGAGATCTTCTTTACCTAGTTTTTTTACTATCCTAGAAACGTGGGTTCTAGAGATATCCAAGTTCTCCGCTATACCTTTCTGAGTTATATCTTCTGGTTTTTCTTTATTATCCTCTCTGTCTATTGTCTCGAATCTCTCAAGATAAAGTAAGACTTTTTCTTTGTACGTGATCGACGAAGGTGTCACCATATTACTCAAGGCAGTAAGGCACCTCTTGCCCTATAATTTTTTCTTTTATTTATTCACTTTCAACGGTTAGTTTACACTGAGAATTCTCGTACTCTACCTTTTTTTCGCCCAAAATATTTTCTAAACAGGCCTCACGATTGCTCATGTACTCCTCTCTCAAAAGATCGAACATGAGCCAATCTATTCTCTTACCGAATAGATATCCACTTTTACGAGCCCTTCCGCTTTTTTTGAAGCCCACCTTTTTAAGAACTTTGTGACTCCTTTTATTGAATGATGAACTCCATGCGCTCAAGCGATCAAAATTTTTATGATAAAAGAGCATCTCGCATAACCCCAATGTTATCTCTTTTCCGATCCCCTGATTCCAATAATTCTTATCGCCTATGTATGTTCCTATATCTGCGTTTCTTACGGCGCCTGATCTTTTTTTATAATGGGCTATCCCTATATCCTTCCCGTCATCCCTCATCTCTACAATAAAATTCTGTTTATCGTCGTTCTCCAAATCCTCTTCAAATTCTCTCTCTATCTCCTGAGAGTTTTTAAAGACGATTGGATCGCCTCTAGCATATAATGTGACCTCCCTAGTGTTCTCCCATTTTTCCAAGAAAGTTAGATCCTCCTTTCTAAGCGGTCGTAACCTGACTCGACCTATATCAAACATTTTAGCCACCCTCTAACTGAAAATCTTTCAAATCAATATTCCCTCCAGCGGTGATCACATTCTGTACAGCGATATATCCTGGTTTCTGGTTCGTCTGCAGCTCTTGTCTGCTCAAGCCGCCAATAGGCTTCGTTGTTATCACATTTAGGGCATCTGACTTTTGTTTTCGGCTGAGTACTCTCTTCACCTTCGATAACGACCATCTCTTTCTCTTCTTCCTTCTCCGTTTTTATCTTGTCTTGATCGGATTCACTTTTCTCTTTTTTAGCCCCACACTTTTTGCAGATCCACTTTCCACCAGCGGGCTTCATGAGAGCGCCACATTCAGGACAAAACATATTCCACACCTGCTCATCCGCTAAGAAGTTCTACCGCCTTTTCTCGGTCTATATCTAGAGCCTCAAGCATATAATTCAATGACTTCCTAAGGATTATATCTTCACCGACCTGTTCTACGTACTCCTCCATCATCACCGGCGCTTTATACCTGTAACCAATAGCGAGATCAGAAAGGTAATGATGCTCGTTTTCAGGATCTAATTCCGCGGCTTTCCTATAATGTTTTTCAGCCTGTTCGAATTTACCTATGTCTATACAGAATCCTGCGGTGGCCTGACGGAAAAAGGGATTGTCATCGATTTCTATAGCTTTTTCATAGTCTTCCAGTATCTCTTCGCTCTCTATCTCGTTTATCCCCAGTGCCGCTTCTGCCTTACCGAAATGGGCCTGAGCTTTCATATTTTCATCCAGATCCTCTTCTAACAGCTCTGAAAACCTCTCATGAGCCTCTTCATATTCGAACCTGTTGAGATGCCTCTCCGCTTCTTCTAGAAGCTTGTCAACGTCTACCATAATTACTCCTCGTTCCTTTGTAAAGGACGCGTCCAAATAAATGTTTCTACAAAACAGGTAGTATTAATAAGGTTATTTCTTATCATCTCTCTCCTCGAGGATCTTGTTGACAACTTCCTGATCCTTGTCAAGTTTCTTTTTCTCGTCTTCGTCTACCTTTGCAAAACTTATATTAGATAGGGCCCAAAAGAAAAAAAATAGGGATGATGCCAAACAGATAAATGCAGGGATGGAAAGAGACCTATAAGGCATCACCGTTTCGGTGAGTGTGTAGGTATAAGTCAAATTACCTTTCTCAACATCAAATATGAGATGAGTTGGTGACCTACCGGTCAAGTCTTCAGTTCGATTTTCAAATCCATACACCGTTATATTCTCTATTATCTCTTCCGACCTAAGAATCTGTACAGTGATATTTGTCTCTTCGTTTTAACCTTTTAACTCAAGTGTAGCATTATCTACTCCTAAATCCGCAGGATGTGGATAAAATTCCCTTCTTTCATCAGGATAATATAAATCTCTGCGGATCTCGTCCCCTTTAGAACCTATCGTATCTTCCTCTATGGTGGTTTCGGTTGTAACATGATTGGCCACGACTGCTAGAGTAAAACCGAGCAAAAACAGAATAGCGGCCACCTGGAATTGTCTGTTACCCAATGTCCTAGTAAGGTAAAGTGAGGCCTTCTCCTTCACTCCCATGATTTCGCTTTACAATCCCACAATCGATACTTATAGCTTTTCTTCTAATGTAAATTCATTCATCCGTAGAGAGATATTCTCTCATCTTTTCGATGGCGGTTTCTCTCCTAGAGGGATAGCTTTCGACCCTAGCTCTCACTCTTATACTGTTACCCCCTTCTGTTAAAACCATCTCATCTTCAAAAGCTTGCGATTTATCGACTCTAAAGAAAAAATTGCATCTCTCGTCGATACGCCGTTCCAGTTCCTTTAAGAGTTTTCTTTTAAAATCCTTTGGAAGTTGGTCAAAAAAATCGTCCATATCCTGATTCCTGGATATCTTGCCTTCAAGTATCTCGATCGGATTTCCGTAGTAGCCTTCCGCTTCAGAGATCTCTACTTCGAGCTCTTTACCCACTAGATTATCCAATGCCTTTTTGACCTTCTCCAAATTCTCGGTCGCATGACAGTGTGTTTTGAATTCTATGTAGTGGAAAGTCACCATTCTCCCTCCTTCATCGTCTCTCCTCCAAGATCATTTACAAGATAGATGACTTTGCATATACTCTCAACGACGGTTATCCAGTTATAAGCCTCCTCCAGATTCTCTCCATAAGCGAAGGTTCCATGACCTTTGAGTATCGCCGCATTGTAATCTTGAAGAACGATTGGAAGTTTCTCTTCAACTTCTTCTGAGCCGATCGAATCTTCGACCTCCAAAATAGGCACCTTTTTCAAATGATACTGACCCTCGTCATCGATAGGGATTATCTCATCCCTGACCAGAGACAAGGCTATAGCATGAGGGGTGTGTGCATGCACCACCGCAAGTGCGGACGTATTATTATAGATAGCTCTGTGAACACCGACTTCAGTAGATGCGATTATCACTCCACTGTCGTCCTTCTTGACTCCCGTCTCAACGATGTCTTCTTTTTCCAGATCGGCCATCATCGCTCCTCTTCTCTTTATGTAGATCCTGTCGCCTCTCCTGATGCTCATGTTACCGCTGTGAGACGATAAATTCAGACCTCTATTTTCAAGGAGTCTTCCGTATTTACGCATCTCCTTCAAGATGTCTTCATCCATGTTTAAAGATTCCTCCAGCCGTTTTTGTACATACGGGATAGAAACCCATCGGTTAATAATACTTTTTGAATCACCTCGGTGTTAGTGTAGTTCCGAGATGTGAACAAAGGATATGAAATCTAAATAAGACAAATTTAAATATGTCAAAACTATTTTTCTAATTTGGAGCGTACTTTCAAAATGACATATGATGTTATCATCGTTGGTGCTGGGCCCGCTGGACTTTTTGCCGCTCATGAATTGAGCCAAAGTGATGTTGAAGTCCTTATCGTAGACAAGGGTAAAGATATCGATGAAAGGACAGAAGATGATATAATGTGCGGTGTAGGAGGTGCTGGCACCTATTCTGATGGTACAGTAAATCTACGACCGGACATCGGTGGAGATCTAAAAGAGTTCACCAGTTCTGAAAAGGAAGCCTGGAAGCTGGTAAAGCATGTTGAAAAGGTGATGTCGTCTCATGGAATGCCCACCCCAAAAAGGGAGAATCCTGAACAGGAGGAAAAGTTGAAGAGGAGAGCGGCTTCAGTGGGAGCAAGGTTCTATCCGATCAAACAAGCCCATATCGGTTCAGACCGAGCCCCTGAAGTCATCAGATCATTGAAGAAAGAACTGGAGGAAAGAGGGGTCCAGTTCAAAGTAGAAACTGAAGTAGAGGATCTGCTATTAGAAGAGGAAAGATGCGAAGGTTTCATAACAACAGATAGTGAGATCGTAAGGGCTAAAAAATGCATACTCGCTCCAGGAAGAGTCGGGATAGACTGGGTAGAGGATCTGACGGAGAAGTTCCCATTGAGGGCTGAATTCGCTCCGATTGATATCGGTGTAAGGGTCGAAGTACCCAGCCTCATAATGGATCCAGTCATAGAAGTGAATAGAGATCCAAAGTTTCACTTATACACTAAAAGTTACGACGATTTCATACGGACGTTCTGCACCAATCATAGAGGCTTCGTGGTGAAAGAGAAATATGATGGATTCATAGGCGTAAATGGTCATTCCATGAAAGATAGAGGATCGGAAAACAGCAACTTCGCCTTCCTCGTTAGAACACATCTGACAGAACCTTTAGAAGATACGACAAGATACGGCAAAGCTATAGCCCAACTTGCAAGCACCATAGGAGGGGGAAAACCGATAGTACAGAGATTGGGAGATTTGAGAGACGGGAGGAGATCCACCCCAAACAGGATTGAGAGGAATCCTGTTCAGCCTACTTTGAAGGACTATACCCCTGGTGATATATCCATGGCGCTGACGGAAAGAGCAGTGGTGGATATAAAAGAGGGGTTAGAGATGCTGAACAAAATCATACCTGGTGTTGACTCTAGTAGTACTTTACTGTACGCTCCCGAGATCAAATTCTACGCTAAACATCTCAAGGTTGATCAGGGACTTCAAACTTCCATATCTGATCTTTACGCAGCCGGAGATGGGGCAGGATTATCCCATGACATAGTCAACGCAGCGGCAACAGGAGTTTTAGCTGGTAGAAGTATAAGAGAGAACTTGTAACTCTCAGAGCAGAAGATATTTAACTTATAACAGGTTTTCTCACACCATGAGTTATAAGACTATCCAGGACACGATCCACGGGAGCGTAAAATTCTCCGGTCCATTTTTAGAACTCATCGATAGTCCCGAGATGCAGAGATTGAGAGGGGTGAAACAGCTTGGGTTGACCAACCTGGTCTTTCCTGGGGCCAATCACACCAGACTTGAACATTCCATAGGTGCTTACCACGTTGCAGAGAAGATGGCCAACCAGTTGAGATTGTCTAAGGATGAGAAAAAGTCAGTCAAATCTGCGGCTCTCCTACACGATTTAGGTCATGCTCCATTCAGTCATACTTTGGAGTTCATGATCGAAAACGATACAGGAAAGGATCATATGGACGTTACCCAGGAGATAATAAAAGGTGAAAGGAAGATAGAGGAAAGGGAGCATCCGACTATACCGGAGATATTGGAAGAGCATGGGATAGATCCAAAAATGGTGGCCGGACTCATAAAAGAAAAGACCGAATCGATCAAGATAACCGAGATGAATGTACACGAAGGTCAAAAATATTTTGGAGAAGAAAGATACCTTTACCAGATGATACACGGTTCTTTAGACGTGGACCAGTTAGATTATCTATTAAGAGATTCACACTATACGGGTGCGGCCCACGGGGTGATCGATCTAGAACGTTTGATGCAGACTGTAGAGATCCATAATGGGAACTTGGTTATCTCTAAAGGCGGTATACCTGCGGTTGAAGGTATGCTTGTGGCGAGGGGCCTGATGTATTCTTCAGTTTACTTCCACAAGACCGCACGTATTGCAGAGCTTATGTTGACTAAAGCCGTAGATGATTTGAAAGGTTTACCGGAGAACATCTACGAGATGAACGATAGACAATTTTTGGATTTTCTTGAAAACGTAGGTGATTTTCAGAAAGAGATCGTCAGACGGATAGAACACAGACATCTTTACAAAAAATCTCTTTCCTTGAGCCAGGAGGAATTGATGAAGGCGGAAAATATCGATATAGATGAACTGGACGGGATAGAAGGCATAAGATCTCTGGAAAAGAAAATAGCTAGAAGGATGAATGTAGACGATAAGAAAGTGCTTGTCGATATACCTCATGAGGATCTTAAATTGTCCGAACCGCGTTTGTCTAAAACAGGAATCAAGGTGATAGACGAAGGAAAGATAGCAGAACTTTCCAGTTACAGTCCTCTAGCTAGGGCACTTCAGAGACGCCCAACTCATCAATACGCCATGATGATATCGTGTTCCCCAGAATTGAGAGATGAGCTTAAGGAAGAGGCAAAGAAAGAAATTGTGGAAGATTCTGTCTGACGATAAGTTTTTGATGCAAAAGCTTTTAAAAGTATAACTCTCTATGACACATATGGATGGGATAAGTCTGACGGAAGCCGAAGAGGATTTTCAGACCGAAGAAACCCAATCATACGGGCGAGTGGGTGTCACATTTGGTGATGTGGGGACTACATCCCTTGATTTCAATGCTTCGGCATCCGTAAATAAAGGAGAGTATGTACAGATATCACACCCGGATGTGGGATGGGTACTGGGTCAGATAGACAAGATAGAAAGGCAGAGTGACCTTTCTGTCGAAAAAGCTAGAGAATTGAACGAAGGAAACGACGTGGAAATAGATGATACCGTTGTGGCAGAGGTCAATATAATCGGTTTTAGAGACGACAAAGGGCTTTTGAGGGTTCCCGGTAATCCTTTCAGAGCCGGTGAACCTGTTTATCTGGCGGAAGAAGACTTGATAAGAGAAGTTCTCGGATTGAAAAAAACGAAAGAAGGTGCCTATATAGGAAAATTGAGAGGGCACGATATCAAAGTGAATATGAACATAAATACTATTGCTCAAAAACATCTCTCCGTTCTCGCCAAAACGGGCAGCGGGAAGAGTTATACCGCAGGCGTGATAATAGAAGAGATGTTGAAAAATGACGTTACCATGGTAATCCTGGATCCTCATGGTGAATACAACTCACTAGCCAAGCCTGGAGATCCCCCTAATTCAGAGGAATTCGATATTGATTCAAAGGGATATGGAGAAAAACTCACTGAGTTTTCGCCCAATCCTGAGATCAATAAAGGAGCCCAACCATTGAGGTTCACGTTCAGGAATATGGACAACAAAGAGATATTAGATATGTGCGGTCTTAACAAAAGACGGAGTTATATCAACAGTCTTGAAAATGCAAAATCCAAATTGGCCGTAAAAAAGGGTGAATTTGGAGTGAAAGATGTAATAAACCTGCTTAAAAGCAATGAAGAGGATAATTCAACTACATTGGTTAAGGGTCTAGAAAAACTCAAAGATAAAAAGATTTTTGCAGGAAAAGGTACTAGGATAGACGATATAGTCAGTGAGGGAAGAGCATCGATAATAAACCTAAAAGGAACTCCTCCGGATATGCAGACATTCATAGTGGACAAACTCGCAAAATCCATCTTTGAGCTTCGCAAAAGGGACAAGATACCTCCACTGATAATGCTGGCTGAAGAATCACATAATTTCTGTCCCCAGCGAGGTAAAGTCACCTGCTCAAATATATTCAAAACCATAGCTTCCGAGGGTAGAAAATTCGGTCTTGGTTTGGGCATAATAACCCAGAGGCCCGCTAAAGTGGACAAAAACGTTTTGAGCCAATGTAACACCCAGATAATATTGAAGGTGACGAATCCCAATGATCTCAAGGCGATCGAGAAGTCTGTAGAGGGTATGACAAAAGGTATGAAAGAAGAGATAAATCGCCTTCCTGTAGGGGAAGCTATCCTATCAGGTGCCGGACTTTCAGAGCCGCTCTTAGTTCAAGTAAGACCTAGGGAAACCCAGGATGGAGGAGAATCCATAAAGGTGATATGAGCTGGAAAGGTGATCTATATTGTTAGATGAAGAGAGAGTGAGAGAATATATCTCAAAGACTGAAGAGGCTCTTGAGAAGATAGAGCTGGTACAGCCTGAGAGGTCACATCTCAAAAGATTAGCGGATGATTTTTTTAAGATGGTCGAGGCCTATCATGAAGACGCGGTGCATTTTTATGAGAAAGGAGACTTAGTGAACGCCTTCGCATGCATAAACTATGCCCACGGTTGGTTGGATGCAGGAGCACGGCTGGGTTTGTTCGATACTGGAGGGGACGATAAGCTATTCACATTAGCAGAATAGATGGATTATTTAGAGGGACAACAAACTTATAAATAACGATGAACAGTAATCTATATAAAAAAGGTCTCTTCGGGGTATGGGATCTTGGAATCTCAAAATAAAATCACCACTCATGGAAAAGGATTGCTCCTCTATTTTTTTTTGCTTCTTATAGCGGGCATGATCATGGGTAATCTGATATTTTTGTACGCTTCGATGATACCTCTTATGTTCTTATTCTTTGGGCTTCTATTGAAGAGACCCGGAGAAATAAAAGGAAAGAAGATAATTAGAAAAGATTCCGTCAATGAAGGGGAAACGATCGAAGTCAAGATCAATTTTAGGATCGACTCAGGTATAGGACCTGTCATCTTCTATGATGAATTACCCTCGGATTTTGAATTGGTCAAGGGCAATAATTTCAGATTGTTTTGGAAAGGGGTCAATGAAAAAAGTGGATCTTATTCATATAAAGTGAAGTGTCTAAAAAGAGGGGATAAAGAAATCGGATCTACCGTATGGACATCCGAACATATTTTGAAGCTGAAAACCATAAAGCGCGGTTCGATCTCAGAAAAAAAACAAGTAAGGGTCTACTCCAAAACTTCTGAGCTCGAAGAGGTTGAAAGAAGACATGTCGGAGATCTGCCTACACCAAAAAGTGAACCCTCCAAGCTCGGTATAAAGACCACTGAATTTAAGGAGATAAGGGAATACTATCACGAAGATCCTTTGAGTATGATAAATTGGAAGGCGACTGCTAAAAGAGGAAAAAAAACAAGACCTTTGGTGAACGAATACGAGTATGAAGGGGAAAGAACCATTTGGATATTCCTTGATGCTGATATAGATCTCCGTTTGGGCGATACCATCACCAATCTATTCGACGGGTGTGTAGAAGCTACAATAGATACAGCCAAGTTTTTCACAGAAAGAAGATATCTTTTGGGAATTTACATATACAATTCGAACAAAGAAATACTACACCCTGAAACCGGAAAAAAGCAATACAACGAGATAAGGAAAAAGTTAACTGAGCAGAGTTGCACAGATGTGATCGTTAAGGAAGGTTTCAAGGACGCTGTGAAGGAATGTAGATCATTCCTTTCTCGATACAAACCGCTCCCTATAGTTATTACCAGTTTATCTAAAAAAGATGAGTCTTTCAAAGATGGATGCAAGCTTCTTAGGGATTTCATCATCGGTGAAAGCACGCGTAGATTTCCGATATGGGTGATAGATGTTCAGCCCTATTCTTTGAATCCTAGACCCCAAAGCTCTTTCAAAAATAACGCTGCCCTGATAAACTCTATCCTGCAAAAACCTATAAAAAATTTCATCAAAAAAAACGGTGGGGTAGTAATAGAATGGGATCCAGCAAGTGAAGATTTTCAAATGGCATTTTTAAGGGAGGTGAGTAAGTATCAGAGTTAAAAGATCGATACCTTTTATCGTGAGAATCATCGGAAGTTCGATCATTTTATTTTTTACCCTTTTCGTTTTTTACAATACTGGGTTTTACAATGATATTTTCTCCCCTCTGATAGAACAGCTTTTGATAGAGTTCAGATATCATATATGGGGTGATGCTGAGATCAGAATTGTGTGGTCAGAAGTTGTGGCCTTTTTGATACCAATAGTAATCCTCGCTCCATCAGCTGTAATTTTTCTTTTGAAAAGCGCCGGGCCAGATGCATCGAAATCAGCGAAAAGATTCACCTGGACTGCCCTGATTTTCATCTCCTTTACTGCACTCCCATTTTCTATCTATCCAGCGGTCAGTGATCATCTTGATGGAGCCATAAGTCCGGCATATGATTTTTCTCTCGCATTTTTGGCCTTTTCCGTAGTATTTACCATACATCTTGTCTTTTCTCACACATCTCTTCATGAAATGTTCAGAAATGAGATGATAAAGAAGGGATCTAATATAAAAGCGGCAGATTTTATCAGACTTCATGTTTATAAATATGTAATTGGCATAGGATTTGTTTCTTTCTTAACTGTTCTCCTTTTCTACCTGCTTTCTATCTACTGGGACGAACTTTTACACATGGCTCGACTGAGTCCCGTTATCCAGGTTTTCATATTATCAGTGGTGCTTATTATCACATTTTCCCTGATTTACCTGTACTTAGATTATAATATAATAAAAAGAAAAGGAGACCAGTGAGACTCAACCAAAATGTTAATTAGCTCCCTCTCGAATCTTTTATATTAGGAAGTGATATTAGATGCAGAAACCAGATAAGAAAGTACTGACCCTCCTTATTTTAGCTTTGCTGGTGTCTGCAGCTATCACTTCATTTATTTCTTTCACAGATGACCTTAGTGAGAGATTTGAAAGGGAAGAAGAAGATAACGATAAGATTAGAGATGGAGAAAAAGAGGAGGAACAAGCTGAGGATGAAAGTGAACAAAAGTATCCTGAAGGAGTTACCCAACCCAGTCATGATCTGGATATAGATCCTGAAGGAGAACAACCTTCATCAGAACCTCTTTTCAAAGTCAAAGGCGCTTCTGATACAGAATATCTCAAAAACTCGATAGGCATAGAATATACCGGGGATGTCTGGAAAACAGGAGAATCGGCGGAGGAACTTTACACAGGAGAGAGATTAGAACACGATGTACACGACTATACAGATATTAGTAATGAAACAATTGAAATAGAACCGATAGTGGAATTCGAACCAGGTTACATACCAGTCCCTATGTTCACTGAAAGGATAAGATTCGAACCTCTGATAGAAGATGAAAAACTGTTTTACGATCCAGAAATGAATGTTTTTCGGAGTCAAACGGATTTCACTCATGAATATAGGGCAAAAGCTACCCAGTATGATTTCGATGTAGGAACCCTTAGAGATTCCGATCCAATCGAAGATGAAAAATATTATCAGCTGCCAGATGCTATCACCCAGCGGACTTTTGATCTGGCGGATGAGATAACGGAAGGAAAAGAAGGAGCCTATGAGAAGGCCGAAGCGATACAAATATTCCTTATAGAAAATTATTACTATGATCTTAACTACAACGTTTCTCCAGAAGACATTGAGCCCGTAGATTGGTTCCTTTTTGAAGAAAAAAAAGGGGTTTCTTCGAACTTTAATTCAGCTTTTGTGGTTCTAGCGAGGGCAGCGGAGGTCCCAGCGAGATTGGTCAGCGGATTCAATGTACCTGATTCAGAAGAAAATGTAACCGTTAGAGCTAACAATGCCCATACCCGACCCGAGATAGGGTTAGAAGCTGGATGGATAGAATTCGATTCGACTGGTCAGCCAGAAGATCATGCTGATTATGATGACGAGATCGCGGAGAGCGAAAGGATCTCAACGCGCATCGACATCGATTCTGTCTATCCTGATATGTTAAAACGAGGAGAAAATCTAGATGTGGAGGGGACTGTAAAAACTCTCGATGATCAACCTTTAGATGATATCCAAGTCTCGGTGTTAATAGAAGACGTTATGGTCGAGATCGCAAGAGGGCATACAAGGGATGGTAGATTCGATTTAGAAGCGGAAATTCCGAAAAACTTGGATGTGGGTGAATATAGAATTATCGCAAGAGCATTCACTGATGAAGGACATTGGGGTGATTGGACTCACAGAGTTTCAAGAGCGATCAACTCCTATGATACCAATAACAGAAGAGAAGAACATAAACTTAGGATCTACAGCGAGACTGAAATTGAGTTAGAACATTCTAAATATATCTATCCTGGAGGCGAGTTAGATCTGGATGGGAGGTTAACAGATGATCAAGGGAATAATCTAACGAACACAGAGTTGCGATTGGAAATCGAGTCTAACCAAGAAAGATCGATAATAAGCGGCGAAGACGGCACTTTTTCAACAACTCTTCTTTTCTCTGAATTAGGGAACCATTCATTCCAAATGATCTTTAACGGTACAGAATTTTATGAAGAGACATCAAAAAGAAGTGAGATAAAAGTACAGAACCCGACTATCGATCTCTACGATGATCTTTACTTTATCAGGGGAGAGAAAAATATGATCGAAGGTAGAGTGAATGTTAATGAAACTCCAGTTGCAGATGAGATCGTTTCAGTGCATACCGAGAATGGGTTTACTTTGAACAGCACAACCGACGATCAAGGGCTTTTCTATCACGAATTCGATGTTGAAGAAAATGCGGATCTAGAGTTAGTAGATGTGACTTGGTACCTATCCGATTTTGACACGTCAAAAGATGCGGAGATCCCAATAAGATCTGCTACATCCATGAGCATGGATGTTGAGGAAGTCCAAGAAGACGAGTATAGGATCAAAGTTTCACTTGTTGACGATAGTGGAGAAGCACTAGAAGAAAAAGATATATTGTTTAACGCATCAGAAGAAAATTTTGATCAAAAAGAAAAAACCACCGGAGACGGTACTGCTATCTTCTTTCATACTCTTTCAGACGATGCGAAGGGTGAAGTGGAATTTGATGTGAGATTTGAAGGTACAACGCACCATCAGGATCAAAACATTTTAAAAACTTTAGATGTCGAAGAGGATGATGAACAGAGTACATTTATCGACAGAATTTTGAGTATGGATACTTCAAAGCTCGAAAGTATCCTGATTTTGTTACCTATAATTGTCGGTCTTTCTGCTATAGGTTATGCATTGAAGAGCGGACGCATTAAAAAAGAAACGACTTCTCTCTTTAAAGCAGATAAAAAACCGAAGGAAGATATATCTGAAGGCGGAAAAAATGAGATAATAAAGAAAGATAAAGTCAGTAAAAAATTGTTAAGCTTTCCACAAATAGAGGAAAAACTCCCAAACGTTTGGGGTGTCAATGAGGACCTAATCATCAAGATCAAAGATGAAAAAAACAATGATTTGGAATTATATATCAACGATGAAGAAGAGGTTTTGAATCGAAAGAAAGAGCATCATCACAAGTTCTCAGAAAAAGGAAAACACGAGATAAAAGTTATCGGTCCAGGAGTTGAACAGGTCATAAAGTTAAGAGTTGTAGATTATAGGAGGGAAATCGAAAGAGAATATGGAAAATTTTTGAAGGAACTCGACAAAAATGGTTTTGATATCTATAATCGAACTACCCCTAGAAAACTATATCACCGGTTGGTAGATAACATTGAAAAAAAGCAACCTTTAGCTAGATTGACAGAAAAGTTCGAAAAAGCTAGATACAGCCCAGAAAGTATATCACGGAAAGATTACGTAGAAATTTTCCTATCGAAACTCGAAATGAGGCGAGAACTTGGATGGAAAACTGTACAATAGTTTAAAAAAAAGAGCCCTCGTTTTATTCGGGCTACTAACAGCTTTTCTACTCATTTTATTCTTTTTTTCCGATTATCAGGATAGTTATCCTCTAAACCTTTTTTCTGTTTTTTATTTGATCCTTTTTGTAGGCGGCTTTTTTCTTAGAGAGGTAAAGAAAAAATTCGAGAGCTATGGGTACAAGTCAAGAACATCTCCCATCCTATCTTCAATCTCACTTATGATGATCGGTGTCGGTTTTTACTTGGTAAACGATAATTATGACCCGCGTGCACCGGGTCTGTTCGTACCTTTACTTGACAATTTCTCTCTTATCATAGTCTATTTGACTTCTGGAATCGCTTTTACGAACCTTTTCTTTTATATCAAAAATATTAATAAAATAGGTCTTGACTATCTATCCAAAAAAATTTTAGATCTCCAAAAGTTAATAGTAGGTATATCAGTAACCTTCAGCTATTACTTTTTCCATTTTAGATTTGCTCTAGCAGATGAGATCGCCTCTCCGATCATATACATCGACTGGATCATCCTTATATTATTTGCGATTATTATGGTGATGGTCTTCTTGAACAAAATAAATAAATTCATCATGGCAGAAGGGGAGATCGATTATGGTAAAAGGCATAATAAAGACATAACAAGATATGTAGATAAAAATTTAAGAGAATTAGAAAATCTACAAAAACGTTTCGTGGAAAAAGGAGAAAAAGCAGATCTACTTGTTTATTTGATCGATGTTCTCAACCAGAACCTTGAAGATATTGATCAAAAAAGAATTGCGATCATCCTTGAGCCTCTAATATACCATCAAGACGAATTTTCGAAGAATATGTCTTTTAAATGGTGGAAAAAAAGGATAAAGGAAAACAACATTAAAAAAAGGAAGATGGCTCTAATAAGAACCATGAAAAATATATCTTACGAGGTCAAAAGTGACCTCTTTTACGAAGGGAAGAAATGATACTGAGGAAGAAAAAAATGAAAAAGAAAGAAGAACTTAAAAAAGCTAGCAAAAGATGTGAAAAGATCATAGACGCTGTAAACCAAGTCTATGTTGGAAAAAGATCGGTGGTGATCAAACTCCTCACGGCCTCTATCGCAAACGGACATGTTCTTTTTGAAGACTATCCGGGATTAGGTAAAACTCTTTTAGCTAAGGCTTTTTCGAAGGTTATAGGACAGGAATACAGTCGAATCCAGTTCACTCCTGACCTTCTCCCTTCAGATATAACGGGCATAATGGTTTGGAGGGAAAATCAAAATTTCGAACTTAAGAAGGGGCCTATATTCGCTAACGTCATATTAGCCGATGAGATTAACAGGGCACCTCCTAAAACGCAGTCAGCTCTACTCGAATCTATGGAAGAAAAGCAAGTTACCATCGAAGACAAGACACACGAATTGGGGCCCCCATTTTTTGTCATAGCAACTCAAAATCCTATCGAACAAGAAGGAACCTACCCTTTACCAGAAGCCCAGATGGATAGATTTCTTTTAAGGCTTTCTATGGGATATCCTTCTACCTTAAGGAAGGAAGTTGAAATCCATAAAAGAAGGATAGAATGGGAAAAAGATGATCCTACAGAGGATATAGACCCTGTAGTTAAAAAGGAAGAATTTTTGGAATTGCAGAAATTTGCCGAAAAAAAGGTCTACGTAGATGATTGCATCATGGAATACATCGGGAAGATAGTAAGAGAAACTAGGAAGAAAAAAGAGGTCAAAGTTGGTGCTAGTCCTAGGGGAGGACTAGCACTGCTAAAATTATCTAGAGCCTACGCGGTTATAAAAGGAAGAGACTTCGTCACTCCAGATGATGTTCAGATGTTCATACTTGAAGCTCTTAATCATAGGATCATTCTCGATCTTGAGTATTCACTCGAAGGACTGTCGGGAAAAAAAGTTATAAATGATATACTAAAAAAAATACCAGTTCCCAAAGAATTCGAGCGTCGAGAAGGATGAATGTACTAATATTCTGAAGCATTCACTGGCATCAGTCTGTCTTTATCATTTCAGGTAATTTCAGCATCAAAAAGTAAAATATGGATAATGAAAGTAATGCAAACAAAATAGCACTACCGAACACCATTCCGTCTGGTCTACCTTCTAAATTTATGGAACCACCCCACACGAGGAATGATCCTATGAAAGCGACCATAGTAAATATAAATAAATTTTTGATCAGGGAATAACGCCACTTCTTTTTGTAATGTTTCCATTCTTCATCATAGTCAAATCCTGTACTTTGAAGGATTATGTTCCTCCCTACGAGCTCGTCTAGATAGATTGCGCCCCCCACGAATAGGGCAAAAAACACTATCATGAGGAACATGGTAGAAAGAGTCAAGTCTATATTGATGTTTACAAGGAAGAATGATCCAGCAATCATTAAAACACCGATATAGATAAATCTTTTTTCCTTAAAGATAACACCAAAAAACGATAGAATACCCCCAACCACCTTTATGATCCAAAGATAATTTGGATAGGTCAAGGCCGTTGTCAATATGATCAGAAGTAGCAAGAATATGACAGATTTCAAAAAGCTGATATTGAATCTAGATCGGAAAATATCTAGATATTTAGCCCACAAAGATCCAGGCCCTTTAGCTACTTTAGACCTTCTATCTGATGAACTACCTCTTTCGGTTTCAATTAATGATAGGATTACAGTGAATAATCCTAACCCCTCATCTGATATCGTTTCACCCCCTCAACAGCGGCCTCTAGAGGTTGATCGATACTCCAGTCTATAACTGGTCCGTATTTTCTCAGCAGATTCATCCTGGTCCCTCTTTCTATCCTCTGGATTCTCTCAGCAGTTTCATCTAATTTTTCTAGATGTTTCTTTTGCAGCTCTATGGGAGAAGGAGAGAGGACTGCAATCTCGTACTTCTTCCTCCCCAATCCGACGATAGTCTCGATCACTTTCTCGCTGATAAGAGGTGTGATGAAAAGAAGCAGAACCTTGCTTGGAAATATTTGATCCAATATGAATTTAGCGTGTTCATAACGCCAAAAGCTTCCTCCCTCAACATCCATCAGGTTTTTCATTATTTTGTAAAGCTGTTCTTGCCCTGATCTAGGATACACCCATCTGACATGATCACCTATAACTACAAGACCAACTCTGTTCCTATCAGATATTATGTCGGAAGCTAAACTGGTCGCTGCTTTTGCTGAATATTTCAACATATTGTCTTCGAACACACCCACGTTGGACTCGTAAAATGCATCTACAATTATGACTACATCTCCACTTTTTTCGGCATGATATGAGTTTGACTTCGGATCAAGATATCTGGCTGTCGCTTTCCAGTTTATATCTCTCATCTCGTCTCCCTCAACGTATTCTCTAATAGAGTAAAATTCCGAACCGATCCCCATCTGAATTGATTTTATATTACCCAACCAGCCTTTGGTCCGTTGGGGACGTAATTTTGATCTGCCTAGGTCCTCTAAAGGAGGGAGCGCGACCACGTTGGTAAATTCATCAAAGTTCCACTCTTTTGAAAAGAATTTCAAGGGATCAGTGTATCTTACTTTAGTCGGGCCAAGAGTGTAATTCTCCGATTTTAAGAATTCGATCTTATATTCGATCTCCTTTTGCTCCTTACCCTCTAGGTGGATAAATCTATGATTAGTCCCTTCTATCAATTTAACGTTCTTTGGCAGTTTATCCTTTATCTCCAGATAGACCTCGGTCGTGCTTTCGTTTTTGATGGTGAGTCCTACAGTGAACTCCTCACCCTGATAGGTGTGGACTTCTTCACGGTGCCTCTCTATCTCGATAGAGTCATCTTCCGGGGGGTATCCTGTGTAGCCTATTACTGTTAGAGTTATAGATGAAAATGCCAAAATAAGAAAAATAGATTCAAAATCAAAAAGAAATATACCTAAAGTCAAGCAGATCATAAAAATAATAATAAGAGATATAAAATTATTGGTTCTCATATCTTATCCTTCCTCCCCTCCCTGGATGTGATGAATATTTTCTAATTCGTCCATAACTCTGCTTATTTTGCTATCAAAATCGATCTCCTGGTCTCCTTTTGATACTATATCTGGTGTAGTGGTTTTATGTTCCTCTACATCTTCATCATCAAAGATTTGGTTGTCTCTATACTTCCTTTTAAGTTCTGTCATTCCTCTCGCATTTTTTAAAAAACTCAAGAGTTTAGTATTCGGTATATCACTTTCATTCTCACCGTTTTTTAGTGCCCTTATCTCTTCCCCTGTTAGGTTATACTCAATCTTCAATGTTTGATAGACCTGATTTTTTAGCCTATCCTCTATCTTAGCTTGTTTAGTCTTCCTACCTTTCCTTGCCTCTTCCAGACTATCTATGTCTTTTTTCAAAGGTAAACGTTGAAATTGGCTTTTTCTCTCCACACCCTCCCAAAAATCCAGATTCACAGTTTCTTTTGCGACTTTTTCTATCAAGAACCAAAGGGATATCAACACTACGGCAAGTACCACTGATGCGTTTAAACCTCTAGTTATGTAAGTGATGGATAGAAATGTTCCTATAAAGACTATCTTAATAAGTAAATAAAGCGCATTTTGGTCATATGTTAACGCTTGTTGATTGACGAAACCTCCTTCCTTCATCAGCTCCCCACCTCGATCTCTTTCTTAATTCGCTTGAAGTTCTTTATCGCATTCTTCCTATCGATCTTACCAAGAGGATGATCACTGTATTTGGCTTTTTCAAACAACCTGGTCATCTCATCGATCGTAATCTCTTTCAATGATAATTGCTCTACAGCTCTCCGTTCAAGTTCTCGTGGTGTGTAGGATTCTTTCTGCTGAACCCCTTCTTTTTCAAGGATAACACACATCTTTTGGTAATTCCTTATTATGACATCTTTCACATCTTCACCCTTATGGAGTTCTTTAATTGCCCTTTCAGCGGTGCTTGAGATGTCTTCTTCCTCCGTCTCGGTAGGGGATGAACCTCTATATTTTTTTATAAATATATGTGCGAGTAATAGAGACACGAGCACGAACAGAATGACACCCACGAGTTCGAATCCGATGAAAGGAGTGCCGGCCTGTGTTCCCTCGCCGAGTGATATATCTGAAATCGAAGGTAAATCTACATCCGGCAAGATATTTCTGATACCTAATATCATTTGAGAAATAGCGCTGTGGACTTGTTCAGAAAAGATGGTATAGAGCCAGATCAATCCCACAACAGGAGTCCATCTGATAAGTACTTCTTTTTTCTTCTCTCCAGGAGCAAGGGTGAAAGTTATCCCAAAACTGACTAGTATAACGATGCCAAAGGCATATCTCATGGTTTGAGGTATATCCAGCCGAAGTCCTTCTTCATCTTCTGCCAGTTCAAATTCATCGACCTCACCTTCCGGATCTAACTCATCATTCTCCATCCAAAAATAGGACGAATTCAGATTGCCGATGGACCAGGCTAGAAGTAATAATAGGATAACACTGATTATGAGTAGCTCTCTTTTCCCTAGCTCTATCTTCATATTCAGAATCGATTTAATTGATAAGAGAATAAAAAGCTTTTGATAAGTATATCATAATCATATCTATTTAAATCAATTCCAAAAATACACTTTCGAGAGTATCTCCCTTTGCTAGAGCTGGGAGGTACCCTTTACCTTCATCATATGTGTCGAAAATCATGTTTTTTTCTGTCAGCTTTTTGTTAGTCAATCCGAAGATGAAATGCCAGAGTTGTATGAAAAATTCATCAAATCCTACACCGTTCTGGATAGGACGTACACTTTCCAATCTCCTTTCAAGGATTGGTTTGTTCGTCTTGACCCAGTTTTTTAATTCCAGGATTAAGGGTTCTAAAGCCTCTTTAAGGAGAGGAACATCTTCCTCTTTGAAATAGGGGATCTTCAATGACAAATCATTTCCCTTCTCCAAATAATCTAATTTTTTCAAAAAAACGAGATGTTTTTCTTTATCTTTTCCAACATCCTGATCCCCATCTATTTTATGTAAAAGATCAGCCAGTTCCTCTGCTAGCTGTTTCCTTTTCTCGTATAGGAGAGTCTTATAATACGCTGCCCCGTCGAAATCAAAGTCCTGAAAGTCATTCAAAATATCCGGAAGAGCTATTCTTTTAGAGTAACCATGATGATCACCGAATGTATGGAAAGTGAATTTGTCTCCTTTCATAGCATGGCCTCCCCAATAAATCCTTTTGAGCATCATCTCCATCTCTTCCTCTCCCCAAAGAGTATATTCGTTTCCTCCTGGCTGTTCTTTTTTGTTGTCTGCTACACCCCACGCTCGAAACATCTCCAGAGAACCCCAATCCAACAGATAACATCCTATTACAAAAAAAGCAAGTTTTTCTTTAGGTATGTTTGAATTTCTGTATTTACCTAAAACTTCAAAAAGATGGTCTTTCTTTTTTAAAATATTGTGGGTAAGATCCTCAGCGAAAGGCTCGCACTCTTTTATTATGGTTTTTGAGTCTTTTCCATCCAAGAAGGTGAAGTTCACATAGACCCTTTCCTCTTCTTCTCTTAAAACACCTAGATCTATCAATTTTTCTATCTCTTCTTTCAGATCGTCGTTTTGAAAGATCAGTTTTCCTTTTTTACTGGGATTTCTATTCAATTCTAGGATCAGTTCACCCATCTCCTCATCTTTAAGAGTAGGAAGGGGATTCAACTCCTCTGGAGTATTCACGAAGTCCAAATCACCACAAATACCAAACTTAACTTCCGTCATGCTCAACTGAAAGTCGAATCCATATAAAAATTTATCTTGATTGATCATGTCCAAATGCTTTCAACTAGTATAAAAAAAGAAAAAAGAAAAGAATTTTTTGAGATCAGAAAGGTCCTCCGGTACCTAGTCCTAATTGAAGTCCCACTCCAAAATAACCAAATATTATCAGGACCAGGGCGAATCCTGCCATAGCGATCCGTATCCATTTATTCCAATCATCTCTAAGGATTGCACCTAACAGCATGCCTCCGGATGTTAGGAAAACACCTATGTCTCTGATTATCTGGCCTGTCGTTACCACATTATTTATTGTATCCGCGTCATCGCTGTATTGAGCTGCGTTGATAATGATCGCGCTTACCATTATGACCAATAGTCCAGCGATTATGATCATCACTAAGGTTTTCTTTTTCACTATGTTTTCAAACGGATCTTTTTTAGGAGGAGGCTGGTACTGGGGCTGTTGTTGATATGGAGGCTGTGGGTCTGGTTTGCCTCCAGAAGAGGCCTGTCCCTCGTTGGGATGTTCTTTGTAATCCTGCTCTATTTCTTCTTCGTTCATTCATTTCACCTTGTATTGTAAATAGTATTCAGGTATATATAATTTAGTGAATATGTTCTATATATAAGTAATAATAAAGCGATACGATTATCTCCCCTTTATCTAAGATTCAATAAATTCTTTAAACTTCTCTTCATGTATTTTGAAATCATCTTCACTGTAGAGGACCATCCTCACTAGATCGAGATCCTGATGTTTCTTAAGAAAACGGCTGATCTCATCAAAGGCGATTTCTGCAGCATCCTCTTGAGGATAACCGAAAGCTCCAGTGCTCAAAGCAGGAAATGATAAGCTTTTGAGACCTTCATCTACCGCGAGCTTTAAGCTGTTCCTGTAGCTCTCTCTAAGTTTCTTTTCATCTTCTTCATCTCTCGAGTATACTGGTCCGACTGTATGGATCACTTTATCGGCGGGAAGTTCGTAACCTTCTGTGATAACGGCTTCTCCTGTCTCCAAACTTCCATGCTTTTTACATTCCTCGTAAAGCTCCGGTCCTGCAGCATCGTGTATAGCTCCCGCAACGCCTCCTCCTGGAGCCAGTCTTTTGTTGGCAGCGTTTATCACTGCGTCTGTTTCTTGAGCGGTTATATCTCCCTTCACTATTTCCAAACTCGTTCCTTCTATCTCTCTGCTTTTCTTCATCTTATCCTCCGATCTAATGATAGCACCGAAAGTTAAAAATTTTATCTTCTCTTTCACTTTAGTGCTTCTTCCAAGTCTTGAGTGAGATCTTTTTCGTCTTCTATCCCCACGGATAGGCGGATCAAATTGTCCTTTATCCCTGTTTTCTTCCGCTCCCCCTCGCTCAAACTCCCGTGGGTCATGATCGCGGGTATTTCAACGAGAGACTCAACGCCTCCAAGACTTTCAGCGAGTACGAACAAATCCAAGTTATCTACCAAATCCTTAGCTTCCTGCAAGCCTCCTTTAACTTCGAAGGATATCATCCCTCCGTAGTCATCCATCTGATTTTTAGCTAACTCGTGCTGAGGATGTGACTCAAGTCCTGGATAGAACACTTTTTGAACGTTTTCATGTTCTTTAAGGTATTCAGCTATTGCGGCAGCGTTCTTAGAATGAAGTTCCATCCTAGGTTTCAAGGTCTTCAATCCTCTCATAGTCAACCAAGAGTTGAAAGGCGAAAGCACAGCTCCAGCTGCATTTTGATGGAACTGTATCTCGTCGTACATCTCCTCTTCTTTTGTGATGACCGCACCTCCGACCACGTCTGAATGACCTCCGAGGTATTTCGTGAGACTGTGGACCACTACATCGGCTCCGTACTCCAAAGGTCTCTGTAGATAAGGAGTGGCAAAAGTATTGTCAACCACCAATTTCGTTCCGTGATCTGAAGCTATCTCGCTGATACCTTCGATATCGCATAATTTCATAAGCGGATTAGTAGGAGATTCTAACCATATCATCTCTACCGATTCGTCTAAGCTGTCCTCTACTCTTTCTAGATTTGATGCATCCACGTATTCAAATTCCAATCCGAAGTCGACCATCACCTGGTTGAACAATCTTTTAGTACCTCCGTAAAGATCGTCGAAAGCCAAGACCCTGTCTCCTTTTTCCAAAAGGGACATCAAGACCGCGGTCTCGGCCGCCATGCCGGAGGCGAATGTTAATCCTCCAAACCCTTTTTCCAACGAGGCCAATTTTCTTTCTAACTTGCATCTTGTAGGATTACTTGTTCTCGAATAAACATGCCCTTTTTCTATATCGTCGATACTCTCTTTCGCAAAAGTCGTTGTCAGGTGGATAGGAGCTATCACATCACCGTCTCTAGTCTCTTCAGGCTCTTCCGCTTCATGTATGCTTCGTGTAGAGAAACCTTTTTCTTCTTTCATTTTATAACCTCCAATACTTCTTCATCGTTGATCATCAATCCATGCTTTTTCATCCATTCGTCATCAAAGACTCTAGTGAGATAATTCCTCCCAGTATCGGGTATTAGCACGAGAGCTTTTCCTTCCCGTATATCATTATCTTTAATATATTTTATCGCCCCGTAAACAGCACTGCCGGCAGACCCACCGGCAAATATGCTTTCCTCTCTAGCTAAAAACCTTGCCATCGAAAAAGATTTTTGGTCTTCGCTTTTGACTATCTCGTCTATGAGATCTAGATCTAAAGTTTCTGGTATCAGATCTTCTCCGATGCCTTCGGTCAGATAGGATTCTGCTTCATCCTTCACCTCTTCTTCCGATTTTCCTTTCTTGACCTTGCTTATTATAGATCCTTTTGGATCTATTCCTATAACCTTCAATGAGATCTTATCTTTCAAATATCGTGACACCCCTGAGATGGTGCCGCCTGTTCCGACACCCGCGAAGAAGTAATCCAAGCCATCTCCTATCTGATCCATTATCTCCGGTCCGGTGGTATTTTCGTGAGCCAATGGATTGTACTTGTTCTCGTACTGGTTTGGCAGGTAAGCTTTTGGAGAAGGTTCCACATCCCTGCTCAGTATCTCTTCCAGCTTTTCTTTTTTTTCTTCACGATACAATCTTCGAACCCTCTCAACGATTTCATCTATGTCACTTCTCTCTACCTCCTCCAACTCCCAAAAAAGTTTTTTCAACACTTCTGCCGCACTGTAATAGGACAAAGGATCTTCGGGCTTGACTTCCGTAGGTGTCCTCACCACTTCAGCACCCATCGCTTCAAGAAGAAGCTCTTTCTCCTGGCTCATCTTATCCGGCATGGTGAAAACGGTGAATATATTTTGGAGATTAGCGGCTATAGCGAGGCCCATTCCTGTGTTGCCCGAGGTGGGTTCCACTATAACTCCGCCTTCCTCTATCTTCCCCTCATTTATCGCGCCCTCTAGCATCTCAAGGCCAACTCTATCTTTAACGCTGCCACCTGGATTCATGTATTCAAGCTTGGCATAAAGATCCACTTCCAGTGAAAAGTGATCTTCAAGCCGTGCTAATCTAACTATTGGAGTGTTTCCAACGATCTCTGATACGTTGTCTTTTACATTATGATCATCATTCCGGTTCATTTTACACCTGTCACTTGTATTATAACGGTGTTTTATTTGGATTTTTCCGTTATAACACCGTATTATTTTTAACATACCAGTCGTATGGTCGTGTAAGAGGAGATGGATAAAA
Source organism: Thermoplasmata archaeon (assembly GCA_003554965.1). Lineage (GTDB taxonomy): Archaea > Thermoplasmatota > Thermoplasmata > Halarchaeoplasmatales > Halarchaeoplasmataceae > Natronoplasma. The sequence goes on from PWHR01000020.1 coordinate 71,953, forward strand.
TGAAAACCAAGCCTCCCTGTGAATTCATAGTTAATAAAGTTCTACCGGCGATCAGATCAACTTTGGTGCTTGAACTCAGCGAAAGATATGGACTGACCCAAACCAAAATATCTGAATTACTAGGGCTAACCCAACCAGCGGTCAGTCAGTATCTCAGTAAAACGAGGGGGAAACACGAAGAGATCGTAGAGAATTTTCCCCAGATAAAGGAATTCGCAGAGGAACAAGCTAAAGCACTGATCGAGGGGGACATCGAACCTTCTCAGATATACGTCTGTGAGCCCTGCAGAGAATTGAGAGCGCTCGATCAGTTCTGCGAGCATCATCAGGTTTTCTCTAAAGTTCCGGAGAACTGTCAACTCTGCCTTGGAGATAAGAAATGAACGGGGACGAGGTGATCTTCATCTCTAAAAAAGGCCGTTAAAGATATAACTTCCCATTCGATGATAAAATCGATGGACACCCTTGTTAAATCTACCCACAACATAGATCTTCACATCCACGGGAAATATTCCAAAGGCGTCTCTAAAAAGATGGAATTCAGTGTTCTCGCTAGAGAGAGCGATAAAAAAGGTATAGATGTTCTAGGCACCGGAGACTGCTTGAATCCTAGGTGGCGGAAAGAGATCAGCAAGATGAACAAAGAAAGAGAATCCGTCTACTCTAAACAGGGAATGGAATTCTTTTTGACAGGAGAAGTTGAGACAGATGATAGAGTCCATCACTTATTGATATTTCCTTCACTATCTAAGGCAGAAGAACTATATGAGAGGCTTAAGCGCTTTTCTTCAGATATAGATTCCAACGGCAGACCGAAAGTAGGATTATCCGGTGAAGAACTGGCTCTTATGGCATCAGAGAGCGGATGTTTGTACGGTCCGGCCCACGCCTTCACTCCCTATACAGGTCTTTACGGCAATCATGATTCTTTAGAATCAGCCTACGGGAAATTCAGCGACGAGATCGATTTTTTAGAGTTGGGGTTGAGCGCTGATAGCAGTTATGCCGGAAAATTATCAGAACTCCAAGATATCATATATCTATCAAATTCTGACGCCCATTCGCCTTTTCCACATCGGCTCGCTAGAGAATTCAACACTATCGAACTTCCAGAGGTGAGCTTTGAAGCTTTAAAAGATCTATTCAAAGGTAAAAGAGGAAAGGTAGTAAGGAATGTAGGTCTACCTCCGGAAGAGGGAAAGTACAATGAAAGTGCCTGCAACAAATGCTATACTCATTACTCCTTCGAGGAATCAGTTTCTAGGAATTGGAAGTGCAAGTGTGGTGGAAGTATAAAGAAAGGCGTTAAAGACCGAGTTGGAGAACTCGCAGATCGTGAAGCTCCTAAGAACTTACCTCCATACTTAGCCATGATACCTCTGCAGGAGATAATAGCTAAGGGTGTAGGCCATTCCAGTCCTACGACGAAAAAAGTGAACGAGATATGGCAAGATATGATAGAAAAGATAGGGGATGAGGTTGAGATACTCTGTGAAGAAACATCAGAGAGGATCAGAAATGTAGCGGGCGAAGAAATAGCAGAACTCATCAAAGACTTCAGAGAGGACGAAATAGAGATAGAATCTGGAGGAGGGGGAAAATACGGCAAGATCGTTAACTCCAAGGGCATTGGAAAGCAGGATAAGCAGAGATCTTTGACTGATTTTTGAGCCCTTCACTAACAAAAGATTTATCAAAGAATTGTTAATCACTTAACCCGATGACTAAAACTGTTATATTGACCGACGGATTCCTTGACGAAGGTACCGCAAAAACAGCTCATGGTCTGTTGAGACACTCAGAGAAATACGATATCGTTGGTGTGATAGATTCAGATTTTGAAGGAAAAACGACAGATGAGATCATCAGACGGAGTAAATCCGTTAAGATCTATCCTGATGTTGATTCAGTGTTGAAAGAAGAAGAAGTAGAAAAGCTGATAGTTGGAGTGGCCACGATCGGAGGATATCTGCCGGAAAACTTTAGAAGGCACATCAAGACAGCTATAGAAAATGGTATAGACATAATCGCTGGATTACACCATTACATGAATGAAGACGATGAGTTGAGCGCGTTGGCAGAAGAGCACAGTGTCGATCTGAAGGACATCAGGAAACCACCACCATTAGATGAACTACACTACTTCCAGGATAGAAAAAAAGAGATCGATGCTTTAACGATACCTTTTCTTGGAACGGATAGTTCGGTTGGTAAAAGAACAGCTCTGCTGGAAGTATTGGAATGTTTGGAAGAGAGAGGAAACGATGTTGAATGGGTAGCGACCGGACAGACCGGATTACTTCAGGGTCCCGATTATGGCCTCCCTCTGGATTCGATAAAAGGAGACTATATGGTCGGTGAACTTGAACATCAGATATGGAGAGCCTGGAAAGAGAACGAACCGGATTTCATACTGGTAGAAGGACAGGGGAGCATATCCCATCCAGCCTACGTCTGTGGGTCCAGAGCTATCTTGGCAGGGAGTCAGCCTGACGGAGTGGTACTCCAACACGATCCAGCTAGAAAATACAGGCATTATCAGGAAGATGAGATCCAGTGGCCGATGCCTGAAGTAGGGGAAGAGATAGAGCTGATCAGAAAATTCTCTGGGGCGGATGTGATAGCGATCACGCTGAACACTAAGGACATCACAGAAGAGAAAACGGAAAAATACAAGATAAAGTACGAACAAAGATATAATCTGCCTACAGCTGATGCTTTGGGGGATGTGGAAAAGATAGCTAAAAGGATCGAGGTTCAGAAAGAACTTTCAGAGTGATAGATCAATCGATCTTGACTCCTTCGTTGTTCGGTTCACCAACCCAAACTCTATGATCTTTACCATCGTTCGGCAGAACCTTCTTTTTTACCTTCTTCAACTCATCCTCTTTAACAAGGCCGTAAGCAGTAGGTCCCCACGAACTCTGACCCGCTCCATAGGTCTCTTCTTTCAAGGATTCTACGATCTCCGAAACAGCTGGATTGTAAGTACCTTCTTGATAGCCAGAGAAAGACCTTCCAACAAGTTCCTGTATCCTGGTAAGATGTTTGCCGAAAGCTCTAATATCTTCGTCCACTAACGCGGGTAACATACCCATCAATATGTTGTGAGATATTTTTTCGGGATACTTTTTTTCAACTTTTAGTTCATCCATTATCGGTCTTTCCTCTTTTTCGTCATATCCCTTATTGCTTTTAGGACATATTATCAAAAATCTCCAGTCTTCAGGCACTTCGCTTCTAAAAAGCAGAGGAGAGAGTTTCTGTTCTTTAGTTTTTCCACCCTCCAATATAAATCCTCCTGATCTAAATCCATATGTGCCTATCGCGGAGTAGCGTGCCCTGTCCAACATCGAAGCTAGTTTTGGCACTTTTATCTCTTTACCGGCAGCTTTCAACATCCCGTATCCAGCTCCAAGAGTGATCTGGGTTGTAGAACCGAGGCCGACATGACTTGGAACGCTCTCAATTATATTCACTTCAAATCCACAAGATAGGTCGTAATTCTCTGCCAGGGTAGAATAAACATCTCTAACTATACTTTTTTCTTTTTCATCCCCTACCACTTTTATATCTTTTTCACCGATAGATTCTATCTCTATCTTATAGCCACCTTTCAAACTCACACCTAAAGCACCATATTCCCGTTGGTAGGTCCTGCTGAGATCGATTATCCCAAAATGAAGCCTGCTTGGAGTTTTTATTATCATAATTCACCTTCAAGGTCCATAAGATACTTTTTCACCTTATCTTCGTGGATCCTCATCCCTAATCCAGGATCATCTGAGATCCACAATTTACCGCATTCAAAATCCAAGCCGCTGGCTATGTTATCAGAGAGCATGAAGTGACTGTCTAGATCTGCAAATTTAAGTTTGCTCGTACTGTTGAAAAGGTGAGCTCCCGCACCTATAGAAACGCTGGTTTCTCCCATGCAACCGACCATCCCGTCAACACCGTACCTTTCCATCACATCAACGATCTTTCTGCCGCCGGTGATACCGCCGCATTTTGCTAATTTTATATTGATCATGTCCGCTATCTCTTCCGTACATATCTTTTCTGCCATCTTCGGCCCTTTTACGGTTTCATCAGCCATTATGGGCATATCGGTCTCTTCCGTCACCTTTTTTAGACCTGCTATATCATCTACATCAACAGGCTGCTCAACGAATTTTACGTTCAAATCGGCTATCCTCTGGCATAGAGTTATAGATTCCTCAGGAGTAAAGGCTTGATTCGCATCCACCCAGATATCTAAATCGGGACCTCCTTCTTCTCTCACTGCTTTTATTCTCCTGATGTCTTCCATCAAACCCATGCCGATCTTTATCTTGATAGCTTTGAAACCGCGTCTCATGAATTCCCTCGCGTGTTCTCTAGTTTCACTCTCTGTCATCAGGCCTATAGTTCTGTCAGTCAATATTCCTTCATTAACCCCGTTGATTATCTCGTAAACTCTTTTTCCGCTCAACTTCCCAGCAAGATCATAGAGTGCTATGTCAACACCGGCTAAAGCAGCTGGATCGTCTGGTAGTTTTTCCCTCATATCCTGCCAGTTCTTTTCAACATCTATACGTTCATCTTTCATGTTTGAACTCATCACCTTGACAGCTTTCAGTATCGATTCTACGCTTTCATCGGTGACGCTGTTTGCGCTTGAATTGCCCCATCCGTCTTCAGTCTTAGATTTTATCCTTACCAGGACATTTTCCGCTGTCAGGGAAGAACCGGTTGATATCCTAAATACTTCGTCTCGATCGATCCCTATAGGAAAGCTCTCCACATCTTCTACTTCAATCTCCATCTAGATACACCTCTTCATAATATATGCACATATGAGTCAAAGGACATTCATCACACCTAGGATTTCTCGGTCTACATATTTCTTTACCGAATTGGACCATCAATCTATTAATCTCTATCCAATATTTCTTTGGGATCTTCTTTTCTAGGACTCTTTCAGTCTCTTCCGGGTCATTAGTTTCAGCTATACCCAACCTGTTACTTATCCTGTGGACATGAGTATCTACAGGAACTGCGGGCTCCCCGAAACCGTATACCAGTACACAGTTAGCAGTCTTTCTTCCCACACCTCTGAAATCTAAAAGATCATTTAAATCATCAGGGACTTCATCATCGAACTCTTGGTGTATCCTTTCAGCGATCCGTTTTACTCTTTTAGATTTGACGTTATAGAATCCACTCGGCTTGATCAATTCTTTTATCCTATCTAGAGGAGCCTCCGCTAGGTCTTTAGGAGTCGGATATTCTTCGAAAAGTGCTTCAGAAGCCCTGTGTGTATTCACGTCTTTCGTCCTTTGTGATAGAACTGTAGATATAAGAACTTCGAAGGGAGTCCTGTTAGGTGTTTCATCTTCATCTGGATCTTTACCTGGAAATGCACCTACTTCGAATTTTTCACGAAGGTACTCCATCATCTCATCAAAATCATGCTCCTTGGACATCTTATATCACTTCTCCTCGCTAGTAAGTGTCGGTTTTTCTAGATCGGAAGCTTTTTTCCTGATGTCTCCTAATAGGTAAAGTGATCCGGTGATCACTATCAGATCACCTTTTCTCCAATCCTCCTCCGCCTTTCTTAACGCTTCTAAACCGTGCTCAAAGTATTCTGCTGAACAGTACTTTTCAAACTCTTCACCGAGCACTTCACTGCTCAACTTCCTTTCACTTACCGGCTCAGCGGTGTAAACTTTATCGACGATCGGACCCAAGACTTCGACCATACTTTTGTAATCCTTATCTTCCAATATACCAACAACGGCCAAAAGTCTGTTGAATTCCAGTCCTTCAAGCCCCTGTTTCAATGCTTCGAACCCTGTGCGGTTGTGGGCGGAATCCATCATCACTCGCGGCTTTTTCTTCACGATCTCCATCTTTCCAGGGAACACGCTTTTTTCGATACCCCTTTTTATGTCTTCCTCCCGTATATCATAACCTTCATCCTGAAGGGTTTCAGCGATCTTCAGACTCATCAATGCATTCTCGGCAAGCCAAGGAACCAGACCGTGAACTTCGATCTCTCCATACGGCTCCGTTTTCAATCTTAAAGGATCGAAAAGGATCTCATAATCTCTATCAAAGGCATAGTTGAAGGCGGCATCTCTCTCTTCACATACGTTTTTGAAATATTCCCTTATCTCATCATCCTTCTCTCCCGTCACGAATGAGTTCTTATCAGCTATTATGCCGGCCTTTTCCTTTGCTATCTCCTTTTTAGTTTCACCCAAATATTCCGAATGATCAAAACCAATGTAAGTCACTGCCGAGACCTTATGAGGAGCAACATTTGTAGCGTCAAGTCTACCTCCCATCCCTACCTCCAACACGGCGAAATCAACGTCTTGTTCAGAGAAATATAGAAAGGCAGTCGCGGTCAACACCTCAAAAAAACTCGGCCTTTTTTCAGGATCTTGTTCTTCGATCTTCTGCAGGATAGGATGGATCTTATCTATCATATTCCAAAGTTCATCTTCTTCGATGTACTTCCCGTTAACCTGTATCCTCTCTTCAAAGTCCATCAAGTGAGGTGAGAGATAAAGTCCGGTGTTAAAACCTGCTTCATCCAAGATGTTCATCAGAGCCGTACAGACAGAACCCTTAGCATTAGTGCCCCCTACTATTATAGGCTCAAAATCATTCTGTGGATCATCGAACTTTGAAAGGAAATCTTCGATCTTGTCCAGACAGAGTTTGAGTCCAACCCTTTTCAAAGAATAAAAGTAATCTTCAGGATGATCGAATTCCTCTCTTGGATCTCCTATTTTTCTCGCCGCTTCTTGGTCGCCTTTCTTTTCCATATCTACCCTCTGCTGATTACTTCTTTTATCAATGCTTGAATACTCTCTGCCCCGTGAAAGCCATGCTCATTCCATGTTCATCAACAGCTTCTATGACCTCATCATCTCTTATAGAGCCGCCGGGTTGAACAACGCTTCTTATTCCCGCTTCAGCCGCCTCATCTATACCGTCTCTGAAGGGGAAGAACGCATCTGAAGCCATGGTTGCGCCTTCAGTATCCAATTTTGCTTTCATCCGGGCTATCTTGACAGCATCCACTCTACTCATCTGTCCGGCACCTACACCGACAGTATGATCCGACTTGGTGAACAGGATCGCATTGGATTTGATGTGTTTTACGACCTTCCATCCGAACTCCATCGCTTTCAGTTCATCTTCATCGGGTTCTCTATCGCTTTTTATCTTGAAATCCTCTTTGGTCGCGGTATCTACATTCTTTTCCTGAACAAGAAGTCCTTCGGTCACTGGTTGGAAAGTGTAACCTACCTCTCGACTTTCCCACTCAGGCAATTCCATTATCCGGATGTTCTTCTTGTTTTTCAATACCTCTACAGCCTCATCCTCATATCCTGGAGCGATCACCGCCTCGATGAATATCTTGTCTATCTCTTCAGCCATGCCGACTGGAACTTCTCGATTAGCGGCGATTATGCCCCCGTAAATTGATTTGGGATCGCAGTCGTGAGCCAGCTTGTAAGCCTCTGTAAGATCTTCTCTTGAAGCTACTCCTGTCGGATTGGTATGTTTGATGGCAGCGACCGCAGGTTCTTCGAACTCTTTGACTATATCCATCGCGCCCTCTATATCCCGTATATTATTGTAAGAAAGTTTTTTCCCGTGAAGCTGTTCAGCTTTCAAAACTGAGCTTTCCTCTATCCTTTTAGTTTTGTAAAAAGCCGCCTTCTGATCTGGATTTTCCCCGTACCTCAGATCTCGAATCTTTTTTCCTACCACATTAAACTGATCAGGCAGGGAGTCCCAGTAGAAAGTTTCATGAAGATAGTTATATATCGCAGCGTCATAACTCGTAGTCTTTTGGAAAGCTTTCAAAGCTAGTTTTATCTTGGCCTGGAGCTGTACTTCCCCTACCTCCTCTATCTCATCTAATATCCACATGTAATCTTCAGGATCAGTGACCACTGCTACTCTTTCATGGTTCTTAGCAGCTGCTCTTAAAAGGGCTACGCCCCCTATATCGATATTCTCTATAGCTTCTTCGAGATCATGTTCCTTCCTTACCACTTCTTCAAAAGGATAGAGATTGACAGCAACAAGATCTATCTCCGGTAAAGCATGCTTCTCTATATCTTCTTCATGCTCTCCACTCCTGAACAAAATACCGCCGTGTATTTTGGGATGTAATGTCTTTACTCTGCCGTCAAGTATCTCCGGAAACTCAGTGATCTCGCTAACTCTCTGAACCTCCAATCCCGCTTCTTCCAAAACCGAAGCGGTCCCTCCAGAAGAGATGATATCATAGCCGTTATCTATCAATCCTTCAGCGAACTCGACCAAACCTTCCTTTTCGTAAACACTAATGAGCGCTTTTTTCGACAATCGAAACACCGGACCGGTCTAAGATAAACCTATTTGATAAGTTTTACTCCTAGTAGGAAATTATTCATCTTAAAGAGAAATAAATGAATCGATAGCATTTTAAATCTCCTCTCATTTAACCGGAAACATGAAATCCGATGTAGAGATAGCACAGGAGGCTGAATTAGAAAATATCAGTGATGTAGCTCAAAAGGTGGGGTTGACAGAAAAGGAGATAGAACCAAGAGGTGATCACAAGGCAAAATTGAGTTTGAAGGCGGTCAAAAAGTACAGAGAAGTAGGGGAAGATAACAGCAGCAATCTCGTATTGGTGACGACAATGACCCCAACAAGGGGTGGAGAGGGGAAGACCACTATCACTATCGGTCTAGCCCAGGCTCTTTGGCAGTTAAATGAAAAGGCGATGCTCGGTATCAGAGAACCCTCGATCGGGCCGACCATGGGGATAAAAGGGGGTGCCGCTGGTGGAGGCTATTCACAGGTCTTACCGATGGAAGATATAAATCTTCATTTCACCGGTGATCTCCATGCGATAACCATCGCGCATAATCTTGTAGGTGCGGTGATAAACAACCATATGCACAGAGGGAACGAGATGAATATAGACCCTCGAAAGATCGTCTGGCCTAGAGTGATGGACATGAACGATCGGGCCCTGAGGAATACTGTTATCGGACTAGGTGGGAAAAGCGATGGTATGCCTCACGAGAATTCTTTCGGTATAACCGCATCTTCAGAGGTTATGGCCGTACTTTGCTTGGCCGAGAGTATAACCGAACTGAAGGAAAGATTGAGCAACATCGTGGTTGCTTATACTCATGAAAATGAACCCGTCTTCCTGGAAGACTTCGAGTGTGTAGGGGCTATGGCCTCACTATTGAAGCACGCTATCAAACCTAATCTTGTACAGACGATAGAAGGTGTGCCCGCCTTCGTTCATGGAGGGCCTTTCGCCAATATAGCCCACGGAACTAGCAGCCTCATCTCTACAAAGATAGGCATGGGTTTATCTGATTATTTTATAACTGAAGCCGGCTTCGGATCTGATCTAGGAGCGGAAAAATTCTTCAACGTTGTCTGCAGAGAAGGTGATCTAAAACCTGATGTCGCGGTGATGGTGGCTACGGTGAGAGCTCTGAAGCGGCAGGGAGGCGTATCTAGAAAGGACCTAGATGAAGAAAATCTTGAAGCCATGAAAGAGGGGCTGGCCAATCTAGATAAGCACCTGAGAAATATACAGATGTTTGGAGTGCCTGTGGTAGTAGCGATAAACAGGTTTGAACAGGATACTGAAAAAGAGATCAAATATCTGAAAGAGCTCTGTGAAAATATAGAGGTGCCCCATGCAGTTGTCGAGGTCCATCAGAAAGGAGGCAAAGGAGGGATAGGATTGGCCGAAGAAGTGATGGAGATATGCGGCGAAAAAAAGAGTGATTTCAGACCTCTCTATTCGCTGAGTGAATCCCCAAAGGAGAAAATATATGATATAGCAACAAAGATATACGGTGCTAAAGACGTTGTCTACACTCCGGAAGCCGAAAGAGACCTTCGGAGGATCAAAAGGATGGGTTTCGATGATCTTCCCATATGCGTCTCTAAAACACACTATTCGCTCTCGGACGACAGGTCCCTAAGAGGAAGACCTAAAGGTTTCAAAATAAAGATAAGAAAGTTAAGATTGAATTCAGGAGCTGGTTTCTTGATCCCGATGGCGGGAGATATAACCACTATGCCCGGTCTGCCTAAGAGACCAGCAGCTATGGATATAGATATAGACGAAGATGGTTATATCACCGGGCTTTTCTGAGAGATGAGATAATATGAGAGTAGAATTGATCAACTATACCCCCGAACCGGATAGAAGTTCTGCACATGCAGCCCTTACCTGCTACAGTGAAGAGGTGCCCAAAAAAGAGGAATTGGGAGAGGAAAAGATAGAAGAGATACTTGATAAGATAAAAGAGAGCGGTCACCACAGCGTTATCGAGCACGCTTCTTTTACTTTCGCTATCCATGATGTCTCTAGATCGTTGACTCATCAACTGGTCAGACACAGATTGGCCTCATACAGCCAGCAGAGCCAGCGGTACGTTGACATAGAAGACTTCGATCCTGTCATTCCGGACTCTATAAGAGAAAACGATAGAGCCGAAAAGATATTTCAGGATCTTATGGAGAACATACAGGAAGCATATATAGATTTGAAGGAAAAAGAGGAGGTGCCTCTAGAAGATGCTAGATATGTTCTCCCCAACGCCACTAGAAGCAATATCATCGTGACGATGAACGCTAGAGAACTATGGCACTTCTTTTCGCTGCGCTGCTGTAAAAGGGCTCAATGGGAGATAAGGGATATGGCGAACATGATGCTGAAACTGGTGAAGGAAAAAGCACCATTGATATTCGAAGGAGCTGGAGCCCCCTGCGTAAGAGGTCCCTGCCCAGAGAGCGAGGAATTCTTCTGCGGAGAACCGATAAGCGCGGATGATAAATAAAAGTCCATCAAGACAAAAATTTTATATCTTACGATGTGCATATTGTAAAACAATGATCGTGGTTAAAGACGCAATGGTATTGATCCATCTAGCAAAATTATCTTTACTCCGGACTTCTTGTGAGGCATTAGGGGAAATAGTAATCCCCAAAAAGATTGAAAAAGAAACCGTTGAAAGAGGTAAACAAAAAAATCATCCTGATGCAATTTTGATCGAAGAACTGATAGAAAATAACACGATAGAGGTCAATAAAGTGAAAAACAAAAAACTTATCAAGAGAGCAAAGGATTTTAACATCCAGGGAGGGGAGGCCGAGGCTGTTGCCCTCTACTGGGAAAAAAATGCGGACTATCTAGCAACTGACGATGATAATGTTAGAACCAAAAGAAAACTTTTAGATTTGGATCTCATCAGTACGATTTCCATTCTAATAAATTTATTTAAAGATGAGGAGATTGGTAGGAATAAATTAGAGGAATCTTTAAAAATGCTGAATGAGATAGGATGGTTCAGTACGGCCGTATTAGATAGAGCAAAAATGGAGGTTGGGTTGATATGAAAACTTCTATAGGTATAAGACTTGATGAAGAATTCATAGAAAAACTAGATTCTTTAGGTGAGAAAGAAAAAGTAGATAGATCTACGATGATCAGAAAAATCCTTGAGAGAGGATACAAGGAGTACTTAAAGGAAAGATCCTCCGATAAATATCGGAAAGGCGAAGTGACTATCAGTAAGGCGGCTGAACTAGCGGAAACTACGGTGTGGGAGATGGAAAAATATCTTGTGGAGAGAGGATACGTTTCAGAATACTCGATAAAAGACCTGAAAAGCGAGTTGGAGATGCTGGAATAACTTAAAAGCATATTTTTATCTCAGTTCACAAAAGATTAGAAAAGAAAAACCGGGTAGACAAAATTTATTATCCTACAGTCCTATATGGTCTGTAAAGGAGGTAAGAATATGCCGCTAGACTCGCAGAGATGCCACTTCTGTGGCAATTGGACAAAAAATTATAGAAAAGTAGGGGACAAAAGCTTCTGTAAAGATTGTGTGAACGACCTTATGGAGTTGGTCCGGGATGAATTAGAAAGCTGAGATATATCTTTCCCTCACAAATCAAACATCAATCTCCACCCCATAAACCCTTTCAGGATTTTCTTTATGTATCTTCCAGATGTCTTCCTTACTCAGCACCTCTTTCTCTAAAAGCTGTCTTGTCTTTTTTGGAACGTTCTTGATCCCTAAAACCGCTCCCGGTCTTTTTGGATCATCCAGATAATCCGTTTCCAGCATGAATCTGGTGCTTTTACCTATTGCCTCTTCTATATTATCCTCGTTGGCAAGTACCGATGGAAACAGTCCTTTGATTTCTTTTTTCGTGATCAGAGGAGGAGAATAATGCTTCACCACTTTATACCTATCTAATCCTACTTCATCAGCCATCTTTCCGATCTCTTCACAGACCCTTGGAGTGGTACTTTCTGTATGAAGGACCACCGGACAGTTCAGATCAGATGCGAGTTCCATCCCATACTTCATAACTCTGTTGGAAGCCTCTAGTAGTTCCTTAGAAACGTCGAAGTGAGGTCTACCTATCTCCCCAAGAGCCACGGCTTTCCCATTCTCAACGTATTCCGCCGCTAGATCCATCCCCTCCTTCAAAATATCTTCCGCCCTGTCCAAGCCTACTTCATCACTTAGCTGAACCATATCCACGGGATAAGGACCTAAAGTTACGAATACCTCTACAGAAGTCTCTTCCATGCTTTTTTCCGCCAATTTTAAGGTCCTCTCGTAGATAGGTTCATAACCATTTTTGTTCCACTCTCTGAGATCGTGGTACGGCAGATGTGAAAGTACGAGATGCGTGCCTCCCGCTCTTTCAAACCTTTTCACCGCTTCAACATTATCTCCCTGTTCCTGTAGATGGATATGGTTGTCCATGATCGGAAAGTTTTCGCCATTCAGTTCCATGGTCTCTCATCACTATCTATCAGTCCTATTAAATTGTTTTACCTCTTGAAAAAACAAAAGCTTAAAAAGCAGAAGTCTGTTCAGGGAAAAACGTGATAGATGTAGCAGTCGTTGGAGGAGGCCCCGTCGGACTGAGGATTGCAGGAAGAGCCGCTTCGAAGGGTCACGAGGTGACGGTCCTAGAGAAGAATAAAGTGATAGGTAAGCCGGTGCAGTGTGCCGGGATAGTAAGCCCAAGAGTTATCTCATTGACCGACACCGATAGTGTTATATCGGAACCTGAAAAAGCCATAGTCCATTCTCCTTCTGGAAATGAATTGGCTATCAGGGCAAAAAATGGTCAGGCCGTCATCATAGATAGAGCAAGATTTGATAGGGAACTTGCAGAAAAAGCGGTGAGAGCCGGAGCAAAAGTAGAACTCAACGCTAATGTGAAAAGAGTAGAAAAGAAAGATAACGGGGAAAGAAAGATTTGCTTCTCAAAAGAAGGTGCTGAAAAAACATTAACACCTAAGATCGTGATAGGAGCTGATGGACCCGGTTCAATAGTTAGAAAATCGGAAGATTTTCCATCCCCTAAGGAGGTGCTTCCCGCGGTCCAAGCGATCGTAGGAGAAGAAGAAAAAGAGGTCCATATCCATTTAGGAAACGATCTAGCTCCGGGCTTCTTCTTGTGGGAAGTCCCTTACAGTACCGGCAAATTGGTCGGTCTCGCCAGTAACGATGGGAAAACGTTTGAACATCTGATGAATTTTTTACGATCAAAAGGTCTTGAAAACAAGATCATGGGTTTTCTCTCTGGAACTATCCCTCTTGGAGTGATGGTCGAGAGTGTGAAGTCTGGCCTCCTGTTAGTAGGAGACTCGGCCTGCCAGGTAAAACCTATGTCCGGTGGAGGGATCTATTTTGGTTTGAAAGCTGCCGACATATGTTCTGAAGTGGTGCTAGATGCTCTTGAGAAAGATGATGCATCTAAAAGAAGATTGTCAGAGTACCATGAACGGTGGTGGGATGAGATAGGAAAGAACATAAGAAGGGGGATGAGAGCGAGAAAGGTGTTCAAGAAACTTTCTGATAAGGATATAGATACCTTTATAGAAATACTACAGAAGGACAAAGCTAAACGCGTGATAGAAGAAAAAGGAGATATAGACAATCCTTCAAGGCTTGTCAAACCTCTTCTTAAAACTTCACCTGAGCTACTTAAACTTACTGGACCACTTATCAAAAGCCTTTTCTAAGCGGGGAAACATATCGTATTTTTCCTGAAGATAGAATATGACCGCTAATGTGCCGAATATCACGGAAACGACTCCAAGAAAATATTGGATCCATCCTGGCAGGGTTCTTCGGACCGCAAAGGAACTGTCCGGGAGTAATCCACTGACGTTCAACTGTTCGATATCTATCCTACCCGTCTCGAACTCCTCATCGGGATCTTCGTCCATTCCAGCATCATCCAACTCCTGATCTGTGAAGTGACCTACCGATTTCATCAAGTGTTCTTCATCTTCATATTCGAAGTCCAATCTGAATTTTACCAGATAGGTGCCTTCTTCAGTTTCACTAGCGGTCTCTATGTTTAATTCTTCGGATTCTTTTTCTCCGCTAGAGATGCCCTCATATTGCAGGGTGATATTCACCGTGCCGCTCTCAGTAAAAACAGGCGGGTTTTCAACTTCTGAGATGTTCTTCTCTACATCGGTGTACTCTAACCTATAGATGCTCAGGGTGAGATCTACATCTTCCATCGAATCCTCATAGGGGTTATAAAGGCTGAACTGGAAGTAGTCTGACTCACCAGGATCTATTTTCGGGGTGTCGATATCGTCTTCGTCGATTATCTGATTCACTTTTCCTGGATCCTCTATATAGCGCTCTTCTGCGTTCCCCTGAAAGGTGAAGGCGCTCATGGACATAAGGATGACCGCTGCGAGCAGGACCAAAACCCAGCTGAGTTGGCTTTTCATCAAAACGTGTTTACTCCCTATTGGTATAAAATACTTATGTGAGGAGCACCGATACAGGAACTGATGGATAGAAAAGAAAGACCAGTGCTGCGGGTGCCCAAAAGGGAGGGACAAGAGCATCTAAAAAGATTGAAAGAGGAAAACAGACTGGATCCTGAAAGGAAGATCAGTGAAGAAGGAGATGACCTTCTGATACCAGTGACAGAGGGGGGAAACGAAGAAAGATGTGACCTGGAAAAGAGAATTCCTTCAAATAAACCCCCTTTTCACCAAATAAAACAAAAGTTGGACTTGCCTGATGAGGAAAAGGAGAAACTACCGGACAGATGGGAGATGATAGGTGAAGTACTCCTCATAAAGCTTCCCAAAGAACTACAATACAGAAAAGAAAGGATAGCCGAGGTATATGCTGAAAAGTTAGGTGCCAAAACAGTCATGCTTCAGGGGAGCATCGAGGGCAGAGTGAGGGAGCCAATTGTGGAGAAGATCTATGGTGAAGAAACAGAGACTGTTCACGTCGAGAACGATGTGCTTTACAAGTTGGATACGGCGGAACTGATGTTCTCGAGCGGAAATATAGACGAGCGTATAAGGATAACTGAGAAAGTAAAAAGGAATGAGGTTATAGTGGACATGTTCGCAGGGATAGGTTATTTTTCTTTGCCGATGGCAGTCCACGGCGATCCAAAAAAGATCCATGCATTGGAGATCAACCCTAAAGCTTTCCGATACTTACAGGAAAATATCGAGCTGAACGATGTTCAAGATACTGTGGAACCTGAACTCACGGACAACCGCGACTTTTCCTTCACCGGAGCGGACCGGGTGATGATGGGATATCTAGACGAAACATGGAAGTATCTGGATAAAGCCGTCGGGTTCCTAGGTGAAGAAGGCACCATACATTATCACACGACCTGCAAAGATTCTGAGTATCCCGAGCAGGTAGAAAATGAACTGAAGGAGAATATCGAAGAGGACTTCAGTATCAGGGACCTGAGAGAGATCAAATCCTACGCCCCTCACGTTTTTCATGTCGTGGCTACGGTCAGAATCGAGAAATGAAGGTTTAATTCCTGCTTATCGGGAACATAATTTTTAAATACACATACGTACATGTATTATTATGGCGTCTAAAACTATAACCATCTCCGAGGAAGCTTATGAACGCTTGAAGTCGAGAAAAAAGGAAAATGAAAGTTTCACTAACGTTATCAATAAGCTCACTAGAGAGAGATCCTTGACCGAAATTGCCGGTATATTGTCTGAAGATGAAGCTGATAGATTGGAAGAAAGGATCAAGGAAAGAAGAGATGAAACAAGAGCTAGGATGGACGATCTCAAGGAGAGGATGAAAGATGCTGGCTGATACCAGCTTCATCATAGATGTCATGAGAGGGGAAGAAAGCGCTCTTAAAAAGGTGGAAGAGTTGGAAGAAAAAGACAAGCTTCTGAACATCGCTTCCATCTCCTTTTTTGAGCTTTGCTCGGGTATAGAACAGTCAGATAAGCCGAAAGAAGAAAAGGAAAAGATCGAAGAAGTCTTGGGTTCTCGAACGGTCTACGATCTTGATCTTGGAGCGGCGGAAATAGGAGGGAGGATAGACGGTAAGCTCTGCAACGAAGGAAAAAAGGTAGAACCACAGGATTCTATGATCTCTGGCATCGCTATAAGAGAAAACGAAAAGATACTGACCCGGAACCTCGACCACTTCCGCCGGATCTCGGATATATCCACACTCCAGATCGAATAGATTGACTCCACTGGATACAGAAATTTACGTTCCTCTCTATCATCCAAGGTAATAACCATTAAAAGAAGTACCACATTACGCTAACTAGATAAACGAAAAGTTATTTGTAGAATATACCACTTTATCACATAGGTAGCATGAAGGAAGCCATGTTTTGGGAGGAAGGTAAAACTGGTGAAGTCGATTGCCATCTCTGTCCCCACCAATGTTCAATAAAGGAAGGAGAAAGAGGTCTATGCAATGTGAGGGAGAACAAGAAGGGTATTTTGTACTCGCTTATCTACGGCAAAGTGGCCTCATTAGCTAGGGATCCTATCGAAAAAAAGCCGCTTTATCACTTTCATCCGGGTACGCAGGTTTTATCTTACGGCACCATGGGATGTAATTTTAAATGCAGATTCTGCCAGAACCAGTCTCTCTCCTGCGGTGATCCTGAAAGTCCATTCCTTAAAGAGTACTCTGTGAAAGACCTAGTCAAAGAAACGATGAATTATGAAGGTATCGCCTGGACTTATAACGAGCCCACTATCTCATATGAATTCAGTTACGACGTATTCAGAAGTGTGAAGGAAAAAGGGGATAGATACACCGTTTACGTCACCAACGGCTACATTGAAGAAAAACCGTTGAAAGAGATCGCACCTTACCTCGATGCGATGAACATTGATATCAAAGCATTCAACGAAAAGTTCTACAAAAAGATAGTAGGAGGAAGACTGAAACCAGTATTAGAAACGGCAAAAACTGCGGTGGAAATGGATATCCATGTGGAAGTGACTTATTTGATAGTACCAGAACACAACGATTCTAAAAAGGAACTGCGCCGTTTCTCTGAATGGGTCTTGAACAACCTTGGCGAAGACAACGTGGTTCACTTCTCAAGATTCCATCCGGATCATGATATGAGAGATGTTCCCCCTACATCGAAGAAAAAGATGGAAGAAGCAAGAAAGATCGCTCATGATGCAGGATTGAACTTTGTCTACCTAGGAAATCTGCCGGCCGACAACGACACTAGCTGTCCGAACTGCGGGAAAACCATCCTTCCTAGATCATATTTCTCTTCAGGAAAGATCAATCTCGAAGACGGGAAATGCCCCAGCTGTGGTAGAGATATCCCGATAATCACCTGAACTCAAACTATCTTGTAATCGATACGGTATTCTTCATCAAGGTCCCTATTTCTGCTGCTCAGTTTTTCGATCACACGATCGAACTGATCCCCCGACAGCATGAAGAGGACATTTAAACCCTTCTCCGCAGCATTTATCGAAGCTTCTACCGGTGAAAAGATGATGTTGGGTTCGAATCCCATCATCTTGCATAAGCCGTACTGAGTTTCTTCCATGACCCCTACGCGATCATAATCGATCTCTTCTAACTTCTCTTTCAGCTCTTCAACTTTCTCTCGCATCTCTTCCCCTGTTTCTAGGCCTGAATCTAGAAGATAGATGTCCCCGACTTCCATCTCTGTGATCCCTCTCAGACCTCCCACTTTCACTGGCTGGCCTTTCTCAGCTTCGTGTAGAGCCGTTCCTTTACTAGCTCTTTCTCTCAATGAGGCTCTCAATATACCATCCTCCATGATGAGACCAACTTCGTCACCTCCACTTATATGTTCAGAAGCTATAGCGGTCGTTGTAGAAATGAGATCGATCTTTTCGCTCGCCTCTGTCAAAAATGAGCTCAGTTCTGATAGAACGTCCCTCACCATCTCCATCCCTTTAGATGTAGCGTGATAAGTGCCGCTGGACCTGTCCATCAGATACTCTTCCTCCATTTCTGAGATGTAATTCGAAGCGGCCTGCTCGCTGATATCAAGTTCAGAGGCTATATCTGCCAGTCTACCGGGCTTCTGGACTGCAGCGGTGTACAGTATCAGGAACTTGGTTAGCCTTTTCTTATCTCTCAATACCTTCATCTTAACCTTAACCTAGAAAAAAGAAAAGAGAATTTAATATAAGGGGTTTTCGAAGTTTTAGATGATCAGTATCTCTTTTTACTATCTATCACTTCGCCCTCTTTAGAGACAAGATCCACTTTCAATGGCATCTGTCCCACTGCATGGGTGGAACAGGAGAGGCATGGATCGTAGCACCTGACTACACTCTCAAGTCTGTTCAAAATGCCCTCTGGTATCTCCTCTTGGGAGCCGTCGATGTATTCTTCTGCTACGCTCTGTATGCTCTTATTGATCCCCATATTGTTGTGCCCAGTAGCTACGATGAAGTTGGCATCTGTGATTATACCGTTTTCGTCCGACATGTATTCATGTATCAATGTTCCTCTAGGAGCTTCTATAACACCTCTACCTTTTGCTTTCCTAGCTTGAGTCGGTACATTTATCTCTCCAGTATAAACTTCTTCATCCTGGAGTAACTCTTCGATCTTCTCCACGGTGTGAAGTGTTTCTATCAGTCTCGCATAGTGGTAGAAAAGTGGACCCTCTTTTATCTCTTTACTCCCCATCTCTTTGTAACGCTTCCATTCTTCGTGAGCCAACTCAGTACTGATACCGTCGATCAGATTCAATCTCGCAAGTGGTCCCACTCTATAGACTCCTTCTTCGAATCCTTTATCCTTGTAGTACGGGAATTTCATATAGCTCCATTCTAAAGCCCTTTCTCCGATAACGTCATAGTACTTTTTAGGGTCTGTTTCTTCTAAAATTTCACCATCAGAGTTCACCAAACGAAGATCACCGTCGTAAAATTCCAATTGTCCATCTTCATCGACCAGTCCCATGTAGGCAGTTTCATATGACGCAAACTCTTCCAATTGAGTGTCCATATCTTCGTATATTTCTTTCAAAAGCTCTATGGTTTCCTGCAGGTACGATTTCAAGTCATCTGTCTTCTCCAAGAACTCCTCGCCCTTTTCTCTGATCATGTTCTGATTAACGCCGCCTGCTACGGACAATTCAGGGTGAACTTTTTTGCCGCCTAAAGCTTCGATTATTCCTTGTCCAAAACTCCGAAGCTCTATACCTCTATCGACAAGCTCTTCATTTTCTCTGAGAAGTCCAAATATATTTCTCTCTTCCGGCGATTCATCAAACCCCATTACCAAGTCCGGACTTGAAAGGTAGAAAAAACTCAGACTATGTGATTGAAGTATCTGTCCCATGTGAAGGAGCTCCCTTATCTTATGTGCACTCTCAGGAACTTCTGCTCCTACCAGATCGTCGCATGCTTTTGAAGCGGCTAGTTCGTGACTTACTGGACATATCCCACATATCCTAGACGTCATCTCCGGCATCTCCCATAAAACCCTTCCCTGTACAAATTTTTCAAAAGCTCTGAATTCGGTCACGTGAAATCTAGCTTCTTCGACTTGTCTTTCATCGTCAAGATGTATGCTTATCTTACCATGGCCTTCTACCCTTGTTACGGGATTTATTTCTTTTATTTCTCCCATCTTATGCACCTCTAATATCTCAATTTATCTTTATCCAATTTCGGTATCTCTCCTTCAAGAAGCTTTTCCAGACCATAACGGATTATATCCGCGGATGGAGGACATCCAGGAATATATGCATCGACTTCTATCACTTCATCGAGTCCTCTAGCTTTCTCAGTTAGAGCAGGTACGTGCTCAGGATCAGGGATCTCACTTTCGTCATCACTTTTCCCTATGTAGCACTCTTCAAGTATATCCTCCACAGGTTCAAAATTTCTCATAGTCATGATCCCTCCAAAACAAGCACAGTCACCCCAGGCCACAAGTATCTCACAATTATCTCTCATCTCTTTGGCCACTTCGACGTTCTCCTCATTAGTTATCGTTCCTTCTAATATTCCTATATCGACTTCTTCGATATCCTTGATATCCATTATCACGTGGCTAGACTGGAACTCGAGGAGTTCTGCAAGCTCCTTAACAAATTCGTCTACGTCCAAAAACGACATATGACAGCCCGAACATCCGCACATACAGGCCGTAGCTACCGTGGGTTTATCTTCTGCCATCTTTTTCACCTCTTTTCAGCTAATTCTTCAAAAAACTCTCTCTCCGACTTCAATTCTCCTTTAGGCTCCATAACCCGTTCGACTTCTTTTTCCTCTCCATTTATGTTGACTGAAGTGCCCTCTCTCTCAAACATAGTAAGAGATGGTATGACGAGATCAGCTTTTTCGGTTAATTCTGATCGTTTCGACGCCTGGACTATGGAAAAATCAGCGTTCTCGATAAGTTTCTTCATATCCTCTTGATCATCTTCATCGCCTGCGAGGACATAAGCTACATCGGGCTCTTCGTAAACTCCTTCTGTTTCTAGACTCCTGATATACTGGTTGGAGGCCTGATTCAAGCTTATCAAGTAGCTACCTTCAAGCTTCGCTAATTCAAATATGTGTCTTATAGACCAACGATCGATTATCTCACTACCCAAGATTATTATGTCATAGGTTGATTCTTCTAGATGTTTCACGACCTGCATCACATCTCTTGGATGCACCCTTAGACCACCTAGGATCGAGGATACACGAGTAAGATCTTCTATAGATCCTTTACCCTCTCTGACGACTTGATTTATGAGCCTAGTTAACTGCGTCTTAGGAGATTCCACGCTTATAGAGATATCAGAATGTTCCCAGAACCTGTCTTCATAAGCATCTATGGTTATCAATCTGGTTCCGTTCATTGCTGCTCTTCTGATATACGAGGCTAGAACGGGATGTGTATCTCGTACAGAAGTATCGTAAAGAAGGATATGATCAGCTTTCATGACTTCTGTGATATCATCGATAAAGTGACCTTCGATCATATTTATCCTTCTTTTCACTTCTTTTTCGAATCTATGTCTTTTAGCTCCTACCACGTCAAATAAAGCTCCATGTGTTCTCATGGCTTCGGAAAACGAGTCGAGCACTTCATTTGTGAGGTTTCCACTAGCCATAGCACTTATCTTGTCACCTTCATCGAGAACCTCTGCTGCCTTTTCGAGACCTTTTGCCAAACTCATCTCTTTCTCTGTCTCGTTCTCTTTATAGATCACATCATCGATTTTTTCAGTCCTGTCCACGAGAGGTTCAAATCTTCCCATCTCGCATAGCTGTCCTCCTGATTCCATTTCACTTTCTGCCCCTTCGATCTCCACAAGATGTCCTGTACGGGTGTATATCTCAGTCTCGCATCCGACGCTGCATCTCAAGCAGGTAGATTCAGTGAGGTCACATTCATCTTTGATGCCTTTGAACATACTGTGTTTGTTGAATATAGCTCCAGTGGGACATACTTGTAGGCACATACCACAAGAAACACAAGTAGATTCTTTCAAAGGTACATCGGCATCTGCAACTATCTCATTCTCGAGACCTCTACCACCAAATGCTAGAGTCTGATTTCCAACTACCTCTTCGCAGGCCCTAACACACCTTCCACATCTGATACATCTGTTGTTGTCTATGACGATGTGCTCGTGGGAGGAATCTATAGGCCTATCTGGAAACAATCGAGGATGTTCAAAATAATCTATCCCATTTTCCCACATCAGATCCTGTAATTCACAATCACCGTCAGATTCACAGAACATACAATAATGGTTTTCACTGCGGTATATAAGTTCAAGATTCATCCTTCTGTATTTTTTGATCTCGTCCGTTTCAGTCTTTATCTCTAAATCTTCTTCCACTTTGAGTCCACAAGCTGGTTGTATTTGCTCTCCGTTCACTTCTACTATGCAAACCCGACAGGCCATAACGTTCTCCATTGCGTCGTGCTGGCAAAGTTTAGGTATATCTATACCGTGCTTTTTGCAAGCGGACATCACTGTTTCTCCCTTTTCAGCGGAGATCTTTTCTCCGTCTACAGTAAATTTTACGGTGCTCATTCATTATCACCTTCCGATATAGCTTCGACAGGACAAACCTGAGCACATTCACCACATGAGATACAGGTATCAGGATCGATGCTGTACGATTCATCTCCACTTGATATAGCGTCTACCGGACAGACTTCAGTACATTTTCCGCACGTCACGCAAGCTTCCTCATCGATGTAGAAAGCCTCAACTAGTGCTTTACATGTGCCTGTTGGGCACTCTTTTTCGTTGACATGGGCCTCATATTCTTCCCTGAAAAATCTCAAAGTACTCAAAACTGGGTTTGGGCTTGCCTGGCCGAGTCCGCAGAAAGATGTATTCTGTACAGTTTCAGCTAGTTCTTCCAATGTCTCAAGATCCTCGGATTCTCCTTCACCTTTTGTTATCTTATCTAATATGTCCAACATCCTTTTGGTACCTAATCTACAGGGGGGACACTTACCACAGGATTCTTCCTGAGTGAAGTCTAAAAAGAACTTGGCGACATCGACCATGCATGTGTCTTCATCTAAAACTATGAATCCTCCCGAGCCCATTATAGTTCCAGCTTCCTCTAGTGAATCATAATCTATAGGTAGATCGATATGTTCTTCAGGTATAGTCCCACCAGCTGGTCCGCCTATCTGTACCGCCTTGAAATCCTTTCCACCGGCAACACCGCCAGCTATATCTATCATCTCTTCAATAGTGGTACCCATCTCAGCTTCAACAAGACCAGTGTTCCCAACATCTCCGGCTACTGCAAAAACCTTTGTTCCGGAACTTCCTTCAGTCCCGATATCATCGAACCACTCTGATCCTTTCTCTATAATAATAGGTATGTTCGCAAACGTTTCTACGTTGTTTATAACTGTAGGTTGATCCCAAAGACCAGATTGCGCGGGATATGGAGGCCTGTATTTTGGTCTTCCCTGTTTTCCCTCTATAGATGAAAGTAAAGCGGTCTCCTCACCACAGACGAAAGCTCCTGCACCGACTCTCAACTCTACATTGAAATCAAATTGGGTGTTGAAAAGGTTCTCTCCTAGATAACCCTCGCTTTCGGCATCCCTAATGGCTTTTTGTAGATTTCTGATAGCTAATGGATATTCAGCTCTAACATAGATATATCCCTTATTGGCTCCAACTGCGTAACCTGCGATCATCATCCCTTCGATGATACTATGTGGATCGCCTTCTAAAACACTCCTATCCATAAATGCTCCTGGATCTCCCTCATCTCCGTTACAAACAACATATTTTTCATCTTCGTCTTCACGGGCGGTAAATTCCCACTTGAGCCCAGTTGGGAATCCAGCACCACCTCTTCCCCGTAGGCCAGATTCTTTTATCTCTTCTATTATCTCCTCTCTTTCCATATCTGTTATAGCTTTCCTAGCTGCCATGTATCCATCATTTTCAAGATAGTCTTCAAGGCTGCTCGGATCTATATCTCCTGAATTCCTCATGACTATCTTTTTTTGACCCTGTATGAAATCAAGTTTTTGAAACTCTTCGACTTTGTGACCATCATCCTCTATGAGTAAATTACGAACTACACGATCTTTCAACAAGTGTTCTTCAACAATTGTTTCAACATCGGATGGCTCTAGATTTCCATAAAAGGTGTCCTCAGGTCGAATGATTATCATAGGACCGAGATTGCAGGGTCCCATACAGCCTGTCCTCTTTATCGCTCTAGTCACTGGATATTTATCCTCCAGTTCGTGTTTCCAGAGTTCGTCCATCAATTTATCTTCAATCTCCTCAGCCCCGGCTGATAAGCAACCTGTACCGGAACATATCAGGATTTCTCTTCTAGTCATTTTATCTATCCTCTTTCTAAACTCTTTTTAATATCTATTTAAAATATCTTCTAGCTCTTCAGTCTGGACTTTACCATAAACATCATCACCGACCATCACTATCGGTGCTTTACTGCAGGCTCCAACACACCTTTTTGTGTTAAATGTGAATTTTCCGTCATCGGACGTGCCACCTTCTTCTACATTTAATCTGTCTTTCAGTTCTTCAGTTAGTTCGTCAGCTCCTTTCACATGACAAGCAGTTCCCGTACATACAGATATGGTGTAATCTCCCTTCGGTTCCATAGTAAAAAACGAGTAGAAAGTAACCACTGAATAAACTTGGCTGTATGGGATACCGAGTTCCTCGGCTATGAACTCCTGAACCTCTTTTGGAAGATAACCCAGTTTTTTCTGAACTTCGTGCAGTATGGGTATCAAACTTCCAGCTTTCTTTTCATATTCCTCTATTATGGGCAACATATCCCGCAGATGGTATTTTTCCATTATATCTATCCCCTTTTTATTTGCGAATGCGACCTATTCAAACTTTCCCTTTACTAGGCCTAAATCTTGGGTCAATTTTGCCTAGAAAGCGCCCATATTAAACACTTTCGCTCGCTTATTCATCCATATTTATTGTAAAAAAAGAAAATATAGATATGAGGTTGTTATTCTGGAAACTCTTATGACTTTTCGATCACAAGGTAGAAAAACACTCTATAATGAGCACAAATCTTTAATAGCAATCGATGTATTGGCGCATCCGTATTTAACGATATGAGTGAAATCATGGCAGTATTTGGAAAGGAATATAGAACCTGTTCAGGACTGTGGATATTGAAAGGATATCCGAATACCCAAGTTACAGATATGTATACTAATAAGGAGGCATAAGCGATGGATAAAAAACCGAAGGTGGCTTTTTTCGATTTCGCAGGATGTGAAGGAGACCAACTGCAAATAGCCAATTTAGAGGAAAAAATACTGGACCTGTTAGAACTGGTGGAGATAGTGAGTTTTAGGGAGGTCATGAAGGAGCATTCAGATGACTATGAAGTGGCTTTCATCGAAGGTTCTATTCAGAGACCTAAAGACGAGGAGAGATTGAAAAAGATAAGATCGAACGCGGATATGTTGATAGCTCTTGGAGACTGTGCAAGCAACGGCTGTGTGAACAAACTCCAAAAAGATTGGTCTATAGATGAAGTTGAAGAAGAGGTCTATCCTGAAGCAGACGATGAGATAGAAGACAACGAACTCTTCTCTAATTTTTCAACAAAAGCCGTTGACGAAGTGGTTAATGTGGATTATTATCTGAGAGGTTGTCCTGTAAGAGGAGATCGTGTTCTCAACTTCGTTGAAAAATTGGTGAAAAGACCAGTCGATACTAATAAAGATATAGATTTTGGAGTTATGCTGAGAGATAAAGAAGTTGATGAGCGGTCACTCGTCAACTACAATCCAAATAAATGTATACTATGTCGACGGTGTGCTAATGTTTGTCAGGACGTCCTTGGAGTAGACGCATTAGGGCCGGTCGAAAGAGGTTGGGAGACGATCATATCAACTCCTAAAGATATAGGATTTGACGCCAATGGATGTATTCAATGTGGACAATGTGTCGCGGTGTGTCCTGTAGATTCACTATATACAGATACGCCGGTAGAAGAGTTGTCTGAAAAGTTGAAAGAAGGAACCCAAGAGTTCGCCATAGCTCTGGACTCCATTGCGGTCGCCTCTTTTATCCAGGAGCATCCCATGCTGTCTGATATGGAACCAAAACAGGCAGAAAGATACTTTATCGCAAGTCTGAAAAAGATGGGATTCGGAAAAGTCGTTCAATACGAGCACTTTCTAGAGATGTCTAGAGAAGCAGATGAGGATAACGATGAGCCTGTATTAGCTAGTTGGTGTTTGCCTGCTAGAAATCATTTAGAAGCAGAGGAAATCGATTCTCTAAGTGTAAAAGACAAAAACGGACCTTGGAATAAGCTTTTAAAAGAAGTAAAAGGAGAGATCTGTTTGATGAGTCCATGCAGTGGTTTAAAAGCAGTTGAAGGGCTAGATCATGTGATATCTGCTCCTGAGATGATAGATCTGTTCAACCACTTAGACATTCAAATTGGATTTGTTGAGCCAGCTTCGGGAGATTACGACGGAAAGCTTGCTTCTGATGATTTCAAGCATCCAGGAATTCCTGATGATAGAGAATATTTTAAGGTCACAGCTGATCTTGAAGATGAATTAGCTGAAGCGGACCTTGAAGATGGGGGCGTAGACGTATTTCCCTGTCTGAATGGTTGTTTGAGTGGTGGAGGTAACCATCCAACAGCAGATGAATCCAAGATCAAGAAGAGGATAGAAATAGCGATCGAATTGAGAGAGGTGAGATCATGACTGAAACTCAAGACGAAAAAGAGGAGCTCTCTTGGAAAGAAAAAAAAGAACTTGAAAAGATCATAGATTCAGTCGAGGACCCCAAATACCAGAAAATCGAGCTGCTTCAAAAAACTCAGGAAAAATACAAGTGGCTGAAAGATGAGCATATGGGATATCTTGCCGAGTCTACTGGTGTCAGTTACACTGACCTTTACGGCATAGCTACTTTCTATACCCAATTTAAACTTCATCCGCCTGGACGTCATAAGATATCTGTTTGTATGGGTACAGGATGTCACGTCAAAGGTGGTAGGGAAATACTTGAAAAATTAAAGGATATATTGGAGATAGACGTCAACGAAACAACAGAGGATAGAAGATTCTCACTTGATCAGGTCAGGTGTTTGGGCTGTTGTGGTCTAGCCCCTGTTATTAACGTAGATGGTGAGACCTTTGGAAGAGTGAGTACAAAAGAAATAGAAGGTATATTAAAGGAGTTCAAGTAGGTGAGAATGATGACTATAAAAACCTTAGAAGATTTAGATGAGATGGCGAATATAGGAATAGAAGATCTTGATCCAGATCACCCACAGATAATCTTTGGATTCGCCACATGCGGTATAGCCGCTGGTGCTGAAGACGTGGTCGAGTTCACTAAAGAATATTTGGATGAAAAGGACATAAGAGCGGAACTCGGCGCAGTGGAAGAACCAGAGATCAAATCAGTAGGCTGTATCGGGATGTGTCATGCTGAACCATTGGTAGATGTAAAGATGCCCGACAAACCAAGGATAACATACTATGATGTAGATGAGACTAAGCTGAAGAGGATCATTGATGAACATGTTATAGGTGGTCGACCGGTCAAAGAATATGCTTTAGGTCAATTGAGTGACGAACTATCGGAATGTGAGCACGGAAAGACGAAATTTACCTGGGAATTTGAGGAAATACCCTCCCTCAATGAGATACCTTTCCTATCAAAGCAGGTCAGAGTGGCTTTGAGAAACTGCGGTATCATCGATCCGGAATCGATAATGGAGTACACGGCTAGAGGGGGTTACAGGTCAGCCTTCAATGCATTGAATAACATGAGTCCTCAAGAAGTGATAGAGGAAGTGAAAGAATCAGGACTGCGTGGTAGAGGAGGGGCCGGTTTTCCAACTGGTTTGAAATGGCAGTTCGCAAGAGACGCCGAAGGCGATCAAAAATATGTGATCTGCAACGCAGACGAAGGTGATCCTGGTGCTTATATGGATAGAGCAGTTTTAGAAGGAGATCCACACAGCCTCATAGAAGGCATGATCATAGGAGGTTATGCGATAGATGCCTCAGTCGGTTACATATACATCAGAGCCGAGTATCCTCTAGCCATTGAAAGGTTGAAAAAGGCCATAAAAGAGGCAGAGGAATACGGAATACTGGGCGAAGATATCTTAGGCAGTGATTTTTCCTTCGAACTAAAGATAATGGAAGGAGCAGGTGCTTTCGTATGTGGAGAAGAGACGGCATTGATGGGGTCTATAGAAGGTAACCGAGGTGAACCTAGACCTAGACCGCCTTTCCCGGCTAACTCCGGATTATTCGAAAAGCCGACCAACATCAATAATGTGGAAACCTGGGCGAACCTTCCGTTGATATTCGAAAAGGGCGCTGAGTGGTTCAACAGCATGGGGACCGAGAAAAGTAAAGGTACCAAAGTTTTCTCGCTTGTCGGCAATATCAAACGAGCTGGGCTGGTAGAGATCCCGATGGGTACGAAGATGAAAGATATAATATATGAGATAGGAGGAGGGATGCAGAACGAAAGAGATTTCAAAGCCGTCCAGACAGGTGGTCCTTCCGGTGGATGTATACCTCTTGAACATTTAGACGTGGAGGTAGATTATGAGAACTTAGATGAACTTGGGTCAATCGTAGGTTCCGGTGGAATGGTGGCGATGGACGAAGATACGTGCATGGTCGATATCGCTCGATACTTCTTAGAATTCTGCGTTGACGAGTCCTGCGGAAAGTGTACCCCCTGTAGAGTCGGTACTAGAAGGATGCTTGAAATCTTGGAAAGAATCGTTTTGGGCGAAGCAAAGATGAAAGATTTAGAAACCCTAGAACATCTAGCTAAACAAGTCAGGGATGGATCACTTTGTGCCCTAGGAGGTACATCACCCAATCCCGTGCTTACCACATTGAAGTACTTTAGAGATGAATACGAGCAGCATATAGAGCATAACAAATGTCCTGCTTCCTCATGTGCAGCTTTATTCCTTTCACCGTGTGAAGATACTTGTCCTGCCGGAACCGATGTGCCAGGTCAGATGCAACTTATCATCGAGGAGCGTTTCGGGGAAGCTTACGAATTTCAGAGGGAAGACAATCCATTCCCCGGTGTTTGTGGAAGAGTATGCGACCATCCTTGTGAGGACAGATGTCAGAGGAACCAATTGGATAGAGCAGTTTCTGTGATGTCTCAGCACAGGTTCTGCGCAGATAAAGTGTATGAAGGAGAGATCGATTACAGACCTGAAACCTCAACTCTTGAAGATACAGGTAAACATGTTGGTATAGTCGGCGGAGGAGTCACAGGATTGACGACCGCTTACTTCTTAAAAAGATTGGGTCACGATGTTACGATATACGAAGCGAAGGACGAACTTGGAGGTATGCTGAGATGGGGCATACCAAAATACAGGCTGCCTAGAGACGTGTTGGACTGGGAGATACAACAGATTTTGGATCTCAATGTGGATGTAGAGATGAACACATCAGTGGGCAAGGATATCCCGTTTGATGATGTGCTTGATGATCATGACGCGGTGTTCCTTGGAGTAGGAGCTCAGAAAGATCGCGCATTGAATATGGAAAACGAAGATAAGCCAGGCATATTGAAAGGAATGGATATCCTTGAAAAGATGAACAGAGGTGAAGAAGTAGAGTTGGGAGACCGCATCCTGATAGTCGGTGGGGGTAACGTAGCCGTCGATATGGCTAGGACCGCTAAGAGGATGGGCTGCGAAGAGATAATAATAGCATACAGGAGAGAAGAGGTAGATATGCCGGCTTATCCCGAAGAAGTAGAAGAGGCAAAAAAAGAAGGTATAGAGTTCAATTTCCTTCTTTCTCCTGAAGAGATAATAGTTGAAGATGGAAAAGCTACCGGCATGGTTTTCACGAAAACTAAGATGGGTGAATACACCAAATGGGGTCGTAGGAAACCAGTGCCTGTGGATTACGAGAAAGTCATCTTCAAAGCAGATAATATAATTACGGCGATAGGTCAGGAAATAGACATGAGTTTCGCTGAGGACTTGGCTGATAAGATCACAGATGAAAGGGGAAGAAGACTTAAAGTAAATCCCTATACGATGGAAACAGATCATCCTGATGTATTTGCAGGAGGAGACGCCGTTTTAGGACCAGCCACCGTTATAGAGGCCGTAGGCCATGGTAAAAAAGCCGCTAAGGAAATAGACGCCCGATTGATGGGGGAAGACAGGTTGGAAGAACTTCAGAGCATAAATACTTATGAATATTCCATGGAACCACCAGATAACGAGCACTACATACCTAGAGCAGAATATCAATCCATCCCCGTAGAAGAAAGGAGTGGTAACTTCGAGGAAGTCATAGTATGTATGGACAGGGAGTGCGCGGTAAAAGAAGCAAAGCGTTGTCTTAGATGTGATATATCAGAGGAGGAATGATAACCAATGAATATAATAATCGACGGAAAAGAATACGGATTTGAGCCTGGGCAAAAAGTTTACGATGTGGCCGAGGAGAACGGTATTGATATACCCACTCTATGCTTCAATGAGTTGAATCCAGACGAAAGACCCGCAGGATGCAGGATGTGTGTGGTAGAAATAATCGATGATGGAAACAACGAACCAAATCTAGAGTCCAGTTGTACTTTACCTGCCTCTGATGGTTTAGAGATTTCAACGAAGAATAAAGTAGTATACGATGAAAGAAGAGAAGTTCTTGAGCTGTTACTATCTGAGCATGAACAGGATTGTCGTAATTGTGGGATAAGCGGCGACTGTCATTTTGCCGATCTTTCCTTAGAATACGATATAGACGGTGTTTCAGTATGTTCAGAATGTCCCAATCGTAAAGATGGATGTTTTCTGTCCCGAGATGTATTATGTTTAGGGGCGATAACTCATGCAGGTTGTGATGCTTTCTGTACTCGCAACGGAGACCCTTGTGAGGGTTGTTTCAGTGTTCTTAGCAACGAAGACGTACTAGTATTTGGACTCGAAGCCTATGATGAGAATGGCTTCAGCAGAAAAGAAGTGTTGGAATCTGCTAAAGTCTTCTCTTATGAGGATGTTGAGGTACTCAAAAGACTGATGGAAGAAAATGACTTATTGAAAGAGGAGGTGTCTGAATGAAAGATGTAGACGTCGAAGTAGAACACGTGACCAGAGTAGAAGGTCACGGTAATATAATAGTTGATGCGAAAAAAGGTGAACTAGAGGAAGTCCTTTGGGAGGTTTCAGAAGCACCAAGGTATTTTGAAGCATTCGTTAAAGAAAAACCATACGATCAATTGGCTCAGATAACATCTAGGATTTGCGGTATCTGTTCCATCGGCCATGCGTTGACCTCTCTCAAGGCTACTGAAGACGCTATGGGTATAGAGATCTCAAAGCAAGACAAGATGTTGAGAAAGTTAGCTCTTCATGGAGAAAACATGCAGAGTCATGTTTTACACATAGGTTATCTAGCTCTTCCCGACTTAGTGGGAAAGGATTCGATAGTTCCTATGACCTCATCTCATCCCGAGGAACTTAAAACAGTCATCGGCATACACAGTCTTGCTAACGAGATGTCGCGGATCATGTGCGGAAGGACAACTCATCCAAGGCGGTTGATACCTGGTGGTTTTTCAAAACTGCCTTCTCCTCTGGAACTGGAAGATCTGATGCATAAGCTTGAGAGTTCAGTCACTGATCTGAAAGAGATAGCTTCCTTTGTAAAAGGACTCTCTTCAGAACTTCCTGATTTCGAAAGAGAAACAGAGTTCATCTCGCTGACCCATGACGATGAATATCCTTTCTATGAAGGCAAAATAATATCTTCAGATGGTGGGAAAACACCCGTTGAAGATTACCTCTCCGTAACAAATGAGTACGTAGTACCACAATCCACTGCCAAGTATACTAAAAATAATCGGGAATCCTATATGGTAGGTGCCTTAGCAAGGCTGAACAATAACTATGACAAATTGAGTCCACTCGCAAAAGAGGTTGCAGAAGACTTTGGCCTTTCTCCCGTCTGCCACAATCCTTACATGAACACTATAGCCCAGCTAGTCGAAGTCGTTCATAACGTAGAAGATTCAATTCGCATTATTAATGAATTACTCGATAGAGGCATAGATGAACAGGGATCAACTCACAAACCCGAAATAGAACCGAAGACTGGAAGAGGTATAGGTGCTGTAGAGGTACCAAGAGGCATACTGTTCCACGATTACACTTACGATGAAGATGGCAGGTGTACTGATGCGAACTGTATAATACCTACAAATCAGAACCATGGTAATATACAGCACGATATGGAAGACTTGGTCCCGGAGATAATAGGAGAAAGAACAGAGGATGAAATAGAATTGACGTTGGAAATGCTAGTACGTGCTTACGACCCGTGTATCTCCTGTTCAACGCACTACGTAGATGTTGATTTCGTAGAATAGAAAACATACATTAATGATACAAAAACCATTTTTATTTTTCATTCTTCATCTTCTATTTTGGTAAGGATCTTTTCGAATCTTTCCTCTAACTCTTTATCTTTTCTCTTCTCAAGGAGATACATCAGGACTTCGAATCTGAGAAGTTGGGGAAAGCTTACCTCGCCGATCTTTTCTTCTTCATCAGAGATAGGATCCATAACCCTTTCTTTGAGATCTATAAAGAACTTGGATAGTTCATCGATCAATTCCTCTTTCTCTTCTTCCTTTACTTTGTAGTTCATGATCTCCAGAAAGTCAACCATCTTTTCTGCATTCTTTTTTTCCCAATCTATCGTTATGTCCGTACGGACTCCGCTTTCCATTGAACTTGGATTGAGTAAAAAAACCTTGGCCGTCCTCGAGTAAACTTTTTTCGGTATATGGTGGTCTTTTTGTTCTCCCACCATTTCCAAGTATCCTGCCTTTTCCAACTTTTTCACATGTCTATAGATAGTGGAGTGGTCCTTGTCTAGAGTTTCAGACATCTGTGTAAGTGTCATATCATTTACTTTCAGTAGCGAGAGTATATCTCTCCTGGTATCCTCTATAGCCAACTTGACATGTTCTGGATCACTCACTACTTTTACTTCCTTTTTCATATTTCTTTCAATTGATGAGGAGGTTTATAAATAAGTTTTTGGTATGCATCTGAGAGCGATGATCGTGAGAGTCATTGATCGCTAAAAATATAATCTATTTACCTACTAAAAATAGTAAAGTATATTAATCCCATGTCATTGAATGGTCTCGATAAGGTGAAATCGTGAAAAACGACGAGAATTGCTGCTCCGATGACAAGAATTGTTTGTGTCCCGTAGAAGGTATCATCGATGTGATCTCTAAAAAGTGGGCGATATGTATAATAAGTCATCTAGGAATCAAAAAGGAAGGGTACAGGTTCAATGAACTTCAAAGGTCTTTAAAAGGCATAAGTCCAAAATCTCTTTCAGACCGTCTTAAAGAGCTGAAGGAAGAAGGGCTCATCGATAGAGATGTTGAAGATTCCGTACCTCCAAAAGTTACTTACACACTCACCAAAGACGGCAGATCCTTACACGAAAGAATGAAACCTCTAGTAAGGTGGGTAAACGAAAGAGAGTAGTCAAATAGAGGATCAACCGTTACATTTAAATAATAAATGCCTGTAATAGCCCTTTGCTCTGTCTGTTGACCAGACGTGATGGGGCAATCCAGTTAGGATCCCTGTCTTTACACGTCACGGTCTTCGGACTCCACAAGAGGCATGGATTCTGTCTCCATGGCTTTACGCAGAGTTAACCATATCGAGGTGTACACATGGTAGAAACACATCATCCGAGAAGAGGTTCAATGGGATATTCACCCCGAAAACGCGCTAAAAGCATCGTGCCCAATATCAGGTCTTGGCCGGAATGGGATGGGGAGCCAAAATTACAGGCCTTCCCTGGTTACAAGGCGGGTATGAGCCACGCTTTCGTAGTAGATTACAGAGCTACAAGCACAACGTCAGGACAGGAAGTGAGGGTACCTATCACGATAGTTGAAGTCGCACCTATCAAAGTAGTAGGCTTACGATTCTACGAAGAAACACATGAAGGATTGAAAACGATGGGAGAAGTATGGACCAGTAAGGTCGACGAAACCCTTAGAAAGAGACTTCCCGTACCTGATAATTATAATACCGAGAGTATGTGGGATGGGATAGATAGAGAGTTAGTAGACGAAGTCAGAGCGATAATTCATACTCAACCGGATCTAGTTTCTGGCATCCCGAAAAAGGTCCCTGAGATCATGGAAGTTAGGATCGGTGGAGGAACTATTCAGGAAAGGATCGATGCCGGAGAAAAAATGCTTGGTGAAGATATTGAATACGAGGATTTCTGCGAAGCGGGCAGGATGGTAGATGTTTCAGCTATAACCAAAGGTAAGGGATTTCAAGGACATGTTAAAAGGTGGGGTGTGAAATTACTTCAGCATAAAAATAGTAAATCTGTTAGGAATGTTGGAAACACTGGCCCCTTTAGACCAGGTTATACCAGACCCACGGTTCCTCAAGCTGGACAGCAAGGGTATCATCAAAGGACTGAATTGAATAAACGTGTGCTTAAAATCGGTGAAGACGGTGAGGAAGTCACACCCGATGGAGGCTTTATAAATTACGGAGATATAAACAACTCATACGTGGTACTCCACGGTTCTATACCTGGACCAACTAAGAGGTTGACTGTGATGAGAGACGCCGTTAGAGACGAAAAATACGATGTGCATGATCCGAACTTAACCTACATATCGACTGAATCTAACCAGGGGGTCTAATAGATGAAGGCAAAAGTATACAACCTAGACGGTAAATCGAAAACTGAGATCGATCTTCCTGCTCCTTTCTCTGAAGAGATAAGGCCAGATATAATCAAAAGAGCGGTAGAGTCATCAGAAGCAAATAAAAAGCAGCCCTATGGTCCTTCAAAAGAGGCTGGCATGAGACACGCTACGGAGATGCAGGGAAAAGGCCAAGGTATGGCGAGAGTACAGAGATTGACACAGTACGGAGGAAGTAGAGCCGCAGAATCACCCCAAACGAGAGGGGGTAGAAGAGCTCATCCTCCGAAAGCGGAAAAAGACATGGGGAAGAAGATAAACAAAAAGGAACGCGCAAAGGCAAGAAGATCTGCCTTGGCAGCCACAGCAAAACTTGAACTTATCAAAGAAAGAGGTCATGAGATCGAAGACGACTCTATTGATACGCCGATAGTAGTGGAAAAGAATATCGATGAGATAAATAAGACTAAAGAGGCAATAGAATTTTTGAAAGAGATGGGTGTATACTCAGATATAGAGAGAGCCAAGGATGGGAAGAACATAAGAGCAGGGAAGGGTAAAAGAAGAAATAGAAAGTATAGACGGCCTAAAAGTCTTTTAGTTATTTTGCCGGAAGATTCTAAAGGTTTGAGAGCCTTCGATAATCTGCCAGGAGTTACTGCGAAAAACCCTCATAATCTGACTATAGAGGACCTATCCCCAGGTGGCCATTTAGGCAGATTGACTATCTTCAGCGTAAGTGCTTTGGATAAATTGGAGGATTGGTAATAAATGACTAAATACGACTCAGCTCATAAAATAGTTTACCATCCGTACGTTACGGAGAAAACCATGATGGAAATGGAAGAAGAGAACAAGCTCGAATTCATATGCGCTATAAAAGCCAACAAACATCAGATTGCAGAGGCTGTAGAAGAACTATTCGATGTCGATGTAGAAAAGGTAAATACAAGGATAGATGAAAAAGGGAAAAGAGCGGTGGTCAAATTCACGGATGAACATTCCGCAGAAGAGATAGGAATGAGGATAGGGGTGTTCTAAGATGGGTAAAAGGATAATACCTCAAAGAAGAGGAAAAGGCTCACCTACCTATAGATCGCCAAGCCATAGACATCTGGCTAGACCAGGTTATCCTAAGAGTCAGGAAACTAAGGGAGAAGTTATAGATATACACCACGCTCCAGGCAGAACAGCCCCTTTAGCCGAAGTCGAGTTCGACAACGGAGAAACCACCTTCTTGATCGCTAATCATGGGCTTTGGGTAGGAGAAGAGATCGAAGTCGGGCCCGAAGTGAAGGTTGAGAAGGGCAACGTTTTACCTCTTCGAAGGATACCTGTAGGTATGTTCATTTATAATATTGAACTAGAACCGCTAGACGGTGGAAAATTGGTAAAAACTGCAGGAAACTACGCAACGATCATAGCCCAGGAGAGAGAAAAAACCGTAGTAGAACTACCATCCGACAAGATCAAAAAAATAGATAATCGCTGTAGAGCAACAGTGGGAATAATAGCGGGAGGAGGACATAAAGATCAACCTTTAGTAAAAGCGGGTAAAAACGTCAAAAGTTTGAGGAGCAGGGCCAAGAGCGCAAGAAAAGTCAGAGGTGTTGCGATGGACTCTGTCGATCATCCCCATGGTGGAGGCGATCACCAGCATGTAGGTGTACCTTCGACAGTTTCAGCCAATGCTCCGCCCGGAAGAAAAGTTGGTCGTCTTTCCTCCAAAAAGAAGAAAAAAGGTAAGAAAAAGAAGAAAAAAGAAAGGTGATAGATTTATGGCAGATAATGTATCAAGAGATCAAAGAAAGTTCACATATCGTGGTTACGCCTTAAACGAGCTTAAGAAGATGTCCTTGAATGAACTCAAAGAAGTTCTACCTGCAAGGGCTAGGAGATCGCTGGACAGAGGTTTGAATAAAGGTGAGAAAAAACTGTTAGAAAAAATAGAGAACAAAGACAAAGACGTTTACAGGACTCATAGAAGAGAGATGATCATCCTTCCTCAGTTCGTCGGAAAAAGGATAGCCATACACAACGGTGAAGAGTTCAAAACTATCAAGATAGAACCTGAAATGATAGGGCATTATCTAGGAGAATTTGCTATGACAAGGAAAAACGTTGAGCATTCTGGGCCAGGTATAGGAGCGACACGTTCTTCGAAATACATACCCCTTAAATGAGGTGATGAAGCATGGGATACTCTATGGATCCGGATCCAGAATTTACAGCCAAGGCGTATGGAAGTGAGTTCCAGATTTCCCCTAAAGAATCCGTCGAAGTCTGTGACATGTTAAGAGGTAAGGACGTGGATAAGGCGATAAATATACTCGACGAAGTTATAGCAGGGGAGCGAGCCGTACCCTACAAGAAGCACAACAAAAAAATAGCTCATCAAAAAGGGATCGGCTCGGGTGGATATCCTGAGAAAGTCTGTGAAAAGATCAGATCACTTATCGAAGAGTGTAAAGCTAACGCTGAAAGTAAAGGATTGGATTCCGAAGCCATGAAGATCAAACATCTTTCAGCCTACAAAGCTAGTCCAATAGAAGGTTTCCAATCTAGGGCCTTTGGAAGAAGTTCACCGAAAAATACCCAGAGAACCAATATCGAGATAATATTAGAAGAAAAGGAGGAGTAACATTGGCGAGAGAAAGAAAATTTGTAAAAGAAAAGATGCAGCGTGTTCAACTCAAAGAATTCCTTCAAAGAGAAACTGAAAGAGCAGGTTTCGGAGGAGCAGATATCAAGAGGACTCCTATGGGAACTAGGATAACTCTTTACACCGAAAGACCTGCTTTGGTCATCGGAAGAAAGGGTAAAAGGATTAGTGAGCTCACCGAGCAGATTAAGCAAAAATTCAATTTTGACAATCCTCAAATTGAAGTTCAGGAAGTAGAAAGACCTGAATTGAATGCGCAGATAATGGCCGAAAAACTAGCATCTTCTTTGGAAAAAGGATGGTATTTCAGGAGAGCCGGTCATTCCACGGTCAGAGATATCATAGATGCCGGAGCAAAAGGTTGCCAGATAATATTATCTGGAAAATTGACAGGTCCAAGACATAGAGTAGAGAAATTCCAGGATGGGCATATAAAATATTGTGGTGAGGAAAAGAAGAAATGGATAGACGAGGGATTCGCCCAAGCAAAACTAAAGTTGGGAGTCATAGGAGTGACCGTGAAGATAATGGACCCTGATGCCGTGCTTCCTGATGAGATAGAGATAATCCCTCCAGAACCTGAGACGGAAGAAGAACAAGAAGAAGCCGATGAAGAAGAGGGGGAAAAGGATGAAGAAACGGATGAGGAAGAAAAAGATAAGCAAGATGAAAGCGAGCCAGAAAAGGAAGTAGAAGAGATGGATATAGAAGATACTGAAGAAGAGGAGGAGGATGGATAAAATGGCTTTGCTCAAAACTGAAGAGATAAGAGAGATGGATGAGTCAGAAAGAGAAGAAAAGTTAGAGGAACTTAGAGATGAGTTGCTCCACGAGACAGGTGTCGCTGCGATGGGGGGAGCTCCAGAAAGTCCGGGAAGAATAAGTACGATCAAAAGGAATATAGCTAGGATTCTCACGATAATGAATGAAGAAAAAAATAAACAAAAAGGAGGAAATTGATGGCGGAAGAAGTTTGTCCAACTTGCGGTTTGCCTAAAGAGATATGCATCTGCGAAGACATAGCACGAGAGCAACAGGAGATCGAGATATATACTGACCAAAGGCGATACGGTAAAACGGTGACTATAGTCGATGGAATAGATGAGAGCGATATCGATCTCGAAGATCTAGCCTCGGAATTGAAAACGAAATGTGCTGCAGGAGGTACCACCAAAAAAGGTCGTATCGAACTTCAGGGCGACCATATAGAAAAAGTCCGGGACTTCCTAGAAGGCAAAGGATTCTCTGTGGAGGTCAGGTAACATGCCAAAAAAAGACATGGTAAAAACATTCGAATTCATAGGTTCTGAGATCGAAGTATCGGAATCAGAACACGAAGGTTATGAAGGACTGAAAGGTAAAGTGATCGATGAGACAAAAAATACTCTTATTATAGGAAACGATCGAAAAAAAATTGTTCCAAAAAAAGGGAGCATATTCGAGATCGAAATCAACGGCCGCCGTAAAAATCTGGACGGATCTAATATTACGTACAGACCCGAAGATAGGATCAAGAAATTAGGTTGATGATATCATGGTTGAAAACGAAGTTCGCGATATAGGTGTCGACGTTAAAGCTCCGGAAAAGAGCTGTGACGATGATAACTGCCCTTTCCACGGTAATCTTCCAGTAAGAGGAAGGATAATAAGGGGTGTAGTAGAATCGGTAGAGATGGATAAATCAGTGACTGTAAGGAAAGATCATTTCCAATACATACCAAAATACGAGAGATACGAAAAAAGGAAGAGTCATTACCCGACCCACCATCCCCCATGTATAGATATCGATGAAGGTGATGAGGTACAGATAATGGAATGCCGACCGATCAGCAAAAGCAAATCTTACGTCGTTATCTCTAGAGGTGAAGGATGATGAAAGGAATAGCTGGTAGACAAACAAACGGTCTTTCCGTTGGAAGCAAACTCAAATGTATAGATAATACTGGCGCCAAAGAGGTAAGGGTAGTTTCGGTGATAAATTATCATGGTGTCCACCGGAGATATCCTCAGGCCGGGATTGGAGATCAAATAGTCGCGTCGGTGGTCAAAGGAACTCCAGAGATGAAAAGAGAGTTGACTAGGGCGGTGATCGTTAGGCAAAAACGCCCCTTTAGAAGAGCCGATGGTGTCATGGTACAGTTCGAAGATAATGCGGTAGTTCTGACACAAGAGGACGGAGAGACTAAAGGGTCTGAGATCAAAGGCCCCGTGGCTAGAGAAGCCGCGGAGAGATGGCCAAGAGTCGGAGCAGCGGCATCGATGATAATGTGAGGTGTTCATATATGAGTGAAAAACCAGATAAGCAGAGAAAAAGACAAGAAAATGCGCCCCATCATAAGAAAAGGAAGATCATGTCTTCCCCTTTATCAGACAAACTCAGAGAGAAATATGGAACTAGAAGTTTACCGCTCCGTGAAGGAGACGAAGTAGAGGTCATGAGAGGGGCTTTTAAAGGCCATGTTGACAGCGTTGCAGAAGTAGACAGAAGGAATGAAAAGGTTTACGTGGAAAAAGTGACCGTGGAAAAAGCCGATGAGTCCAAACAGCCATACGGAATACATCCATCGAATTTAAGGATAGTAGATCTGGATCTTTCAGATCCTTGGAGAAAAGAAAAAGTAGAAAATATTAGTGAGGAGAGATAAATCATGAGTAAGCACAGCAAAAGATACGACACACCGACGGAAAAATGGGGAATACCGACTAAGGAGCATCACTGGGCACCAAGATCTAAATCTGGACCTCATCCCAAAGATAGAAGTGTACCTCTAGTGGTGGTCATCAGGGACATATTAGAATACACTAACACTTCTCGAGAGGCAAAAAGGCTTCTCGCAGATAGAAAGGTGGAAGTCGATGGGAAGGTTGTTACGGACAGGAATCGACCTATCGGATTGATGGACGTCATCACCATACCGGAGTTAAAGGAAAATTACAGGGTTTTATTTGATCAGAAAGGTAAGATAAGGTTAAAATCGATCGATGAAGGCGTCTCAGGATGGAAACTTGTGAAGGTAGAAGATAAAACTACATTGAAGGATGGCATAACCCAGTACAATCTTCACGACGGCAGGAACTTGAAGTTCGAGAACGCTAACCAACATAGCACCCTTGATGTACTAAAATTAGAGATACCTGAGCAAAAAGTATTGGATACATATGAGTTCAAAGAAGGAATGATGGCTCTGATCATCGGAGGTAAGCATATAGGTGAGATAGACAGGATCAAAGAACATGAGGTCATAAAAGGGCCACAACCGAACTTCGTCCATTTTGAGTCAGGTATGACCACTATCGAAGATTATGTTTTTGTGATAGGAAAAGATACACCGGCCATAGAAGTACCTGAGGTGGGTATAGTATGAGTTCAGCTATAAGTGACAATTACGAAAACTCGATGAGGATTCCAAGATTGGTCAAGTGTGTCGTCAATATAGGCGTAGGAGAAGGTGGAGAAAAACTGAGAAAAGCGTTTGATGTTTTGGAGATGCTAACAGGCCAGATCCCCGCTGAAACTAAAGCCGAGACCACGAACGCGGAATTTGGCATAAGAGAGGGACAACCGATAGGTTGTAAAGTCACGCTTAGGGGCGAACGAGCTTATGATTTCCTTGAAAAAGCTTTTTGGGTCAAAGAAAACAGATTGCCTATAAATTGTTTCGACGATCATGGTAACATCAACTTTGGTATCGGTGATTACACGGATTTTGAAGAGGCAAGCTATGACCCCAATATAGGCGTATTCGGCATGGATATCTCAATAGTCTTAGGAAGAAAAGGCCTCCGTGTCAATAAGAGGAAAAATCAGAAAAAGACCATACCAGAAGAACACAAGATGACCAAGGAGGAAGCGATTGAGTTCATGGAGTGCGAATTCGATCTGGAGGTGTATGAATGATGAGTGAAGAAGAAGGATTGAAGCCCGATAAAGATTTCGGAAGGAAAGAAGGATGTAGACGCTGCGGCAGGAAGAGGGGTATAATCCGAAGATATGGATTACATGTGTGCAGGCAGTGTTTTAGAGAGATCGCAGAAGATCTAGGATTTGAAAAATATTCATGAGGTGCTAAAAATGAAACACGATCCATTGAATGACGCATTATCGAAGATAAAAAACGCAGAAGACAGCGGTAAATTAGAATGTAAAGTAGAACCTGCATCTAAATTGATAGGCCGTGTACTCAGAGTTATGCAAGAGCAAGGTTACCTTGAAAGATTCGAATATGTTGAAGACGGAAGAGGAGGAGAATACAACGTGATTTTGAATGGGAACATTAACGAGTGCAGTGTGGTTAAACCTAGATGGTCCGTGACCAACGCTGATATAGAAGATTATGAGTCTAGATATCTTCCGGCTCAAGGTTTCGGATTGCTGGTCATAACCACCAACGAAGGAGTCATGGCTCATTCTAAAGCAAAACAAAAAGGGATCGGAGGTAAATTGTTAGCATACGTTTATTGAGGGATTACTATGCCAGTTGCAGCAAAAATAGAAGAAAAGATCGAAATTCCAGACGACGTAAATGTCGAGAAAAGAATGGATGATTTAAAGGTCTCTGGTGAGAACGGAGAAGTAGAGAAAAAGTTCAACCATCCGAGGATAGATATTATAGTTGAAGATGATGAGATACAAGTTATCGTCGAGGAACCTAGTAAGAAAGAAAAGGCTTTAGCAGGGACTTACAGATCCCATATAAAAAACATGATAAAGGGTGTTCGGGAAGATTTCGAGTATAAATTGAAGATTATTTATTCCCACTTTCCAATGGAAGTCACTTCTGAAGGTGAAGAGGTCGTGATCAAAAATTTCGTGGGTGAGAACAAACCTAGGAGAGCTAAGATCGTAGGCTCGACGGAGGTAAAAATCGAAGGTGATCAAGTGGTGGTCAAAGGACCTGATAAAGAAGCAGTCGCTCAGACCGCCTCCAACATCGAATCCGCGACCAAGATCTCTAAAGTAGACCCAAGAGTCTTCCAAGATGGGATATATATAACTGAAAAAGCCGGTAAACCTTTAAGGTAATAGAGAAAAGAGGTGATTAATATGGATGATGAAGAGGATTACGAAGTTAAGAAAAAACCTGACCTTGATAATGAGACAGAGGAACTCTTGAAAAAAAGAGAAAAAATAAAATCTCAGAGACCTGATTTCCCTAGACAAGAGTGGTTCAGACGTTCGAAGATCGATAGAGATACTTGGAGAAAGCCGAGGGGGATCCATTCTCAGGCTAGACAGAACAAGAAGTACCGTCCAAATAATGTTAATATAGGATATCGTTCTCCAAAAGAAGTCAGAGGTTTACATCCATCGGGCTTTGAAGAGGTCCTTGTTCACAACTTGGACGACCTTGATGATCTAGATCCTGACAAACAGGCTGTAAGGGTCGCCCACAGCGTAGGCATGAGAAAGAGGATAAAGATAGAAGAAAAGGCAGAGGAGATGGATCTGAGGATCCTTAATCCATCATGAGGTGATATTCATGGATATCAAATATC
This sequence comes from Thermoplasmata archaeon, assembly GCA_003554965.1. GTDB lineage: Archaea > Thermoplasmatota > Thermoplasmata > Halarchaeoplasmatales > Halarchaeoplasmataceae > Natronoplasma. Next base: position 114,711 of record PWHR01000020.1, read on the forward strand.
AAAAAAGGTTGGCTGCAGAAATCTTAGACTGCGGAAAAGAACGCGTTTGGGTAGACGATACGATGTTAGACGAAGTGATAGAAGCCATAACTAGAGAAGAAGTGAGAGATTTAATAAACAGAGATATAATAAAAAAACTTCCTAAAGAAGGTAATTCAAGGGGTAGGATAAACTATAAGAAAAAACAGAAATCTAAAGGGAGGAGAAAAGGATATGGAAAAAGGAAGGGGACCAAAGGAGCAAGAGAATCTTCAAAGGACAGATGGAAGAAAAGGATCCGCTCCATAAGGAGTGAATTGAAATACCTGAGAGATGAAGGTTACATCGACTCGTCCACTTACCGAGAGTTCTATAACAAGTCTAAAGGCGGTACTTTCGAGGACAGGGCAGACATGCTTTTACATCTAAAGATGGAAGGTTACATCGATGAAGATTATGATCTAGAACAAAAAGGTGGTGATTGAATATGGCTGAAGGACCACGTTATAAGATGCCTCTCAAGAGAAGAAGGAAAGGAAAAACGGATTACCGAGAAAGACTGCGGCTCCTCAAATCTGGTAAAGTCAGAGCTGTAGTAAGATCATCCAATAAAAAGATCAGAGTACAGTTTATTCGGTACAATCCAGAAGGTGATGTAGTCGATGTTGTGGCTACGAGCGAACACCTAAAGGATATAGGATGGGAGGGATATGGAATCAACATACCTTCTTGCTATCTTGTAGGTTATCTCGCTGGTATAAGAGCGATAGAAAAAGGTATCGATGAGGCTGTTCTTGACATAGGTCTGCAATATCCTGAAAATGGTGGAAGATTATTTTCTGCACTGAAAGGTATGGTGGACGCAGGTGTAAACATACCTCACGATCCAGATGTGCTTCCTCCTGATGAACGAATAACAGGGGAACATATCGACGAAGAAACAAAAGATAATTTTGAAGAAGTCAAAGATAAACTGGAGGAATCATAATGTACAGATGGGAACCAAAAACTAGGCTCGGGAGAAAAGTTAAAAGAGGCGAAATAGCGAGCATGGAAGCTGCTTTGAATACTCGCTTACCTATCAAAGAGCCCGAGATCATCGATGCACTGCTTCCAGAGCTGGACGATGAAGTCCTTGACGTTAATATGGTACAGAGGATGACTGATTCGGGTAGAAGGGTGAGATTCACTGTCACCTGTGTTGTAGGAAACAGCAATGGGTATGTGGGAGTCGGTACAGCTAAGGGTAAAGAAGTTGGACCGACCATACGAAAATGCATGGATAATGCCAAATTGAACATCATAAGGATAAGGCGAGGATGCGGCTCATGGGAGTGCGGATGTGGTAATCCTCACACGATACCTTTCGAAGTGAAAGGAAGGGCTGGTTCAGTAAAGATACAGCTTAAACCCGCACCTAGTGGTATAGGACTCGCTGTAGGTGAGACAGCGAAATCTATCCTTGAACGAGCCGGCATAAAAGATATGTGGGGCTTTTCAAAAGGTAAAACAAGGACCACCGTCAATTACGCACTAGCCGTTTTCGATGCTCTTAAAGGAACTTCCAAGATGAGAGTAAGGGAAGACCAAGCTGAAGAATTAGGTATCATCTCCGGAATACATGAAGTTGAAGAAGAAGCTGAAATTTCAGAAAAGGAGGGCTGATCATGGCTTTCGCAGTCATCAGATTGAGAAGTTCAAGGAAGAATAATAAAAAGATAGATGATACCCTGAATATGCTACGGCTAAACAGGAACAACTACTGTACGGTCATACCTGAAAATACTACCTACAAAGGCATGTTGAACAAAGTAAAAGACCTGATAACATGGGGAGAACTTGATGAAGATGTCTTACTAGAGATGCTAAAAAATCGGTCAGATATGAGCATTGAAGAGATGGAAAAAGAAATAAAGGACCAGACAGAATATGAGAATATCGAAGAATTCGCTGAAGCCGTATCGAAGGATCAAGTCACTATAGATGAAGTGGACGGATTACAGAACATATTTAGGATGCATCCACCCCAAGGCGGGTACAAAAGTATAAAAAGACCCTATAGGAACAGTGGTTCACTGGGCTATCGCGGGGAAGCAATCAACGACCTGCTGATGAGGATGATTGGTCCTGACTACGACGGAGAGATCATTGAAGAAGGATGATGATATCATGGGCAAAAAAAAGAAGAAAAAAAATAGAGGTTCTCGCAGTCACGGACGAGGTGTCAAAAAAGGTAGAGGAGCTGGAGAAAGAGGGGGAAGAGGAAAAGCAGGCCTAGGAAAGCACAAATGGCCTTCTCTAGCTAAAGAAGATCCCGATTATTTCGGTCCGAAAGGATTCAGTCGTCCTCAACAATTGGTAAAGGAAGAAGAGGTCATAAACATCTATCAGATCGAAGAAGCTCTTGATGATTTCATAGAGATGGGGTTTGCCGAAAAAGATGGAGGCACCTATGAAGTCGATTTGGATAGAGCCGGATTCGATAAGCTGTTGAGTAAGGGCAACCCTACAAAAGAGTTAAAGATTAAAGTTTCTAATTCAAGTGAAAAGGCAAAAGAAAAGATCGAAGAAGCTGGAGGAGAATTGATCAGCGAAGAGTAGTGATCTTTATGGCTAAGGATGAGGAAAAAAGTCGTTTATATAAGCTAAAACCCTTGATCGATCGGATGCCTGCAGTTAAAGCTCCAGATGGACATGTCCATTTTCGACGCAAGATGTTTTGGCTTATATTTGTGCTCATCACTTACTTCCTCCTAACTAACGTTTTCGTGTATGGATTAGACCCAGCCGAAGGACTGGACATGTTCGAACAGTTCAGAGCTATCTTTGCAGGAGAGATGGGATCACTGGTCCATGTAGGTATAATGCCTATAGTCAATGCTTCCATCGTCATGCAGCTGTTCCAGGGAGCAGACATAATAAATCTAGATATGAAGGACCCAGATGATAAAGCGGTCTTTCAGAATATGCAGAAATTCCTGGTAATCATAATGATCCTTATCCAGGCCATACCCCAGGTTTACGGATTCCTAGAGCCCGCCCCAGCTTTCATAGAAAATGTGGGACTTAATTGGGCCCGAGGATTGATAATACTCCAGATATTCATCGGAGGTTACTTCTTATTCCTTTTAGACGAGGTCGTATCAAAATGGGCCATCGGCAGCGGTATCAGCTTATTTATCGTTGCGGGTGTCGCTCAAGGCCTCTTCACCGGTCTGTTCAATTGGGCTCCCATCGAAGGTGGGGCTGGTGATACTATGCCTGCTGGAACCATACCTAGGGTGATAGAAGCCATGCGGGAGCAATCCGCTGCAGAGTTCGCTGGTGGCGGATTAGAAGGTTTATTAGTTTCACCCCCTAATCCAGTTATGGGATTGATTTTCACCATAGTAATTTTATTGATTGTTGCCTATATAGAAGGTAGTCGGATAGAACTTCCCCTGGCACACGGCAGAGCTAGAGGTGCTAGAGGTCGCTATCCTATCAAGCTAGCTTACGCATCTGTTATACCTGTGATACTAGCTGCAGCACTTCTAGCGAACATCAATCTGTTCGCTATGCTCTTCCAAAACCACTTGGAGGGTTTCCCTGTATTAGGAGGTGCCGATTGGCTCGGTATTTTCCCTGAGGGGGAAACCCAACCAGTAGGAGGTGCAGTATGGTATATATCTCAGGTCGAGGGTCTACACGATTGGTTACTGCCCATCGTTTCAGAAAGATATGATTATATGCTCTCCCCAACTCCGGAGATAACCCATACTAGAGTCCAGATGGCGATCAGAGTTACCGGTTATTTCTTATTCATGGTGATAACTTGTGTCCTTTTCTCAAAATTCTGGGTCAAGACTACCAATATGGATGCTGAATCTGTAGCCGAGCAGATACAGGAGAGCGGTATGCAGATCCCCGGATTCAGGCGCGATCCTAGAGTGTTACAAAGGGTACTGAAACGATATATACCTACTATAACCACATTTAGTGGGCTCTTCATTGGAGGCGTTGCTGCTGGTTCTGATATGTTGGGCTCTGTCGGACACGCCACGGGTATAGCTCTGTTTCTAGCTGTCTCTATACTTACTCAACTGTATGAACAGATAGGAAAAGAACAGATGATGGAGATGCATCCTGCATTGAGAGACTTCTTCGGAGAACAATGATGTGTAGGTGCATGAAATATAACTCAAGAGGTGTAAACCATCAGTAACAAAGATGAGGAAGATGAAGTGGGAGTGGGCCAAGAGGAGGAGAGGCCTTCTTCTCAGAAACCCATTTTGAGTTTCCGGAGATTCATCTATATATTTCTAGGTTTGTTGGCATTGATGGTGATGTTCGACGAAAGTACTAGAGATGAGTTCGCTAGAGCCATTGGTATAGTTTTAGAACCTCTTGTTGGTTTTGGGGGAAATTATCCTATTCTGACTTTGATGGGTGCGGGGATAATCATGATCACCATATCTACGGTGATCAGAGATCAGTTCATGGATTGGGTGGATATGGCCGAGAATCAAAAGATCAGCAGTAAATTTCGAAAAGAACTGATGGAAGCTAAGAGAGCCAATAAGCATACAAAAGTCAAAAAGATGGAGGAGAAACAAGAAGAGATATCGAAGATGTCCATGGCCTCGTTCAAACCTCAGCTTAAATCCATGGCTATCACCATGATCATCGTAATCTCTATTTTTGGATGGATCTGGCTTTTCCTAGAGGATATCCCAAGTGTATCATATTCTGTTCCTTGGGCTCTTAATGCTCAACTTACTAATCAGATAGCAGACTGGTGTTTCGTACCTTTCCCTCAGTGGATCGCTGTGAAGATGCTCATCAGCCTACCGTTCACTCAAGTCTTGATGGTTGTATTGAAGATGTATGACTTCAATAAACGGCTCAAGGAGGGAGAGACGTAACTTCTTTAAAGGTTTTTAATGAGGCCATTATAACTATCAGTGGTCTTCCCGGCAGTGGAACATCTACGGCTGCGAAAAGATTGGCCGGTACTACAGGCATGGAGATCCTTTCTTCTGGAGAAGTTTTCAGGGATATGGCAAGAGAAAGTGACATGTCATTGGAGGAGTTTAGTCAACTCGCCGAAAAGGATGATGAGATCGATAAAAAGCTGGACAAAACCATGATCGATAGAGCTTCAAAAGGTATGATCCTCGAAGGTAGATTGACTGGACACCTACTCCACAGATCAGATAAAAGAGCATACAAGGTGTGGATAGATGCACCATTGGATGTAAGGGTCAAAAGGATAGCCGATAGAGAAGATCATCAAGACATCGAAAAGTTGAAGGAAAAAGTCATATCGAGGGAAAAGAGTGAAGCAAAACGGTACAAAGAATATTACGATATAGATATATCAGATACTTCTTTTTATGATATGATCATCGACTCCGTTGAGAACAGTCCAGAAGAGATAGTAGATAAGATCGTGGAAGGTGTAAGGGATGAAATATGTGAAAGATGAAACTAACACCATCTCCAAATGGGGGGACTTTCCTTCAGAAAGAGATTTGGGAGACGCTATAACCCGTTCTCTTCTGATAATAGATAAGCCAGAAGGGCCTTCAAGTCATCAGGTTTCCGCCTGGATAAAAAAAATATTCGATGAAAAAGCGGCTCACAGCGGTACACTTGATCCAAATGTTACGGGGGTACTGCCCTGTGGCATAGGTCACAGTGTGAGGATTTTGGATCTTCTTCATTCGGTTCCAAAGGAATATATCGCTGCGATGAAGTTCCATGGAAACGTAGATCGAAAAGAAGTTGAAGAGTTACTAGAAGAATTTACCGGTGAGATATATCAGACACCACCTGTTAGATCAGGCGTGAAGAGAGAAAGGAGATCAAGAGTCATATATGATATAGAGCTGCTTGATTCAAAAAAGAGAGAGTATCTGATGAAAGTAAGATGTGAATCTGGTACATACATCAGGACTTTATGCAAGGACATAGGCAAAGCCATGGGTCCAGGAGGCCACATGATGGAGTTGAGAAGGACCGAAGCAGGTGGTTTCAGAGAGAAGGACTCGGTGTACCTTCAGGATGCGAAGGACGCTTTTGAGTATCACAAAAAGGGAAAAGATGAGAGATTGAAAGATATATTGTTACCCTATGAAAGAGCTCTCGATATATTTCCCAAGATCAGGGTGAGAGATACCGCGGCTGGATCCATACTGAACGGAGCCGATCTTGCAGTTCCCGGAATATTAGAGATGGATACATTCAGTGAGCGAGATATGGTAGCTATAATTTCCGCAAAAGGCGAAGGATTAGCAGTCGGAGAAGCTCTAGATAAGGCCGAAAATATCATGGAAAAAGAAAAAGGACTCGTCGTCAAGACAGAAAGGGTGTTCTCACCATCGGGAGAATATCCAAAGGCGTGGAAATGAATTATATATCTCCTTTCTTTACTCTTAGATAATTTATATGCCGAGATAGCCTAGCCCGGCACGGCGCGAGATTGGAGATCTCGTGGTGCTCTGCACCACAGGGGTTCAAATCCCCTTCTCGGCGCTATTTTTTTATTGATTAAGGAAGAGTAAAAAAGAAAAGAAAAATATGAAATCTGTTCTTTCGTCTACCTCTCGTCATTCGGCTTCTTCCATACGCCTCTCAGCATATATGTCGGCAGCCTTCAGAGGTGTTATGTCTTTCTCTTTCGCTTCCTCGAACATCTGGAATAGCCTGTTCTCTATCTTTTCCGCGTCCTTTTTCGCCTTTTCAAGTGTATTACCCTGCAGTTCATTGTAGACAGCTAAAAGACCACCAGCATTTATCACATAATCCGGCGCGTAAATTATTCCTTTTTCTTTCAATTCCTCTGCATGCTCCCTTCTCTCCAATTGATTATTAGCGGCTCCGGCGATGATATCTGCTTTCAATTCATCTATAGTTTCATCGTTTATCACACCGCCCAATGCGCATGGAGCGAAAACATCACACTCTTCGGAGTAAACATCTTCTATATCAACGGGTTCAACGCCTTTTTCAACCATCATCTCTAAGGCTTCTTCGTCAACATCGCTTCCTTTCACGTTTGCTCCGTCCTCTAAGAGCATTTCAGCCAATGTCTGACCAACTTTACCTAATCCTTGAATAAGGACCGTTAGACCTTCTAAATTATCAGCGTCATAATCCTCATGCTCCTTCAAAGAAGCAATTATACCATGATATACTCCTTTAGCTGTTATCGGTGAAGGATCACCAAGACCTTCCTCAAGACCAACAACGTGGTCGGTGTGCCGGGAAACTATAGCCATGTCTTTAGTTACGGTGTTTACATCTTCAGCCGTTATATATTTCCCGTCAAGTTCGTCTACCGCCTTTCCATATTCATCGAACAGTTCCTCCCCCTTCTCTTCGGGATCAGCCATTATGACCGCTTTGCCTCCACCTAGCGGGAGGTCTGCAGCGGCCGCTTTATAGGCCATACCTTTTGCTAGTCTTTTGACGTCCTCGAGTGCATCTTCTTCAGTATCATAATTCCAAAGTCTAGTCCCACCAAGTGCTGGACCCAAAGAGGTATCGTAGATCGCTATTATAGCGATATTTTCTTTCTCGGGAGATACCTCCAAATGCGCTTTGTACACGGCCTCATAGTCTTCGACATCGATTTTTTCGATCCTCATATTAAAACCTCCATTCAGTCTGCTCCAATTATTGCAAATATTTATATTTTCGGCCTAGTTTTCGTCCCGTGATAAAGCATCTCAACCGAAGAATTCTAACTTCTTTTTACTACCTCTTTCATCTTCAACTAGATCTTCGAACAGATCTATTTTTATCGGGACTGCAAATTTCGTGAAAATACTGCTGACTATCGCTTCTCCTTTATCTAAACTAGCGATATTTTTACTGTCTTTCGAGAGGTCTTGGGCCGCGCTGCCTATGATAGCGTCTCTTTCACTCTTCATCTCGTTACCAAGTATGATCTTAGTATTCATATTAGCAAGTATCTCTCTCGGGATCATGCTAGAAAGCTGAGTGATCGCTATCAAACCCACCCTGAATTTCCTACCCTCTCTTGCGATCTGGTGGAAAACATTCCTCCCAGCTCTCTCACCAAGAACCCTAGGAGCTTCTTCAATTACTATAGCCGCTGTAGGTTTATCCTCTAATTCTCCTTTCTCTTTATAGGACTTATAATTCTTAAAAATCCTATCAGTTATGATGCCCGCTATCAGCAACTCTTTATCTTCTGGTAAAGAACTAGTGTCTAGTATCACCTTTTTACCATCTTCGATTGATTTGGCGATGTCCCTTACCAGTGCTTCTGAGCCTTTATTCACGAATATATTGCCGTTAGGTCTAACTTCTTCATTCTTAACAGAAATATCAAATGCCAATCTCAATTTACGTTTCAGAGCGCTCAAAGTAGTTTCTCTAACTCCGTGAGAATCCGCTTCCTCTAGTGATGACGTCAAAAGATTTTCCAACCAATTTTTCCCGTATTTTCCATAATACACGTAAAGGGCCTGATTTTGAGCCTCGGTAATATCTACTATGCCTCTCAAGTCCCAAGGTCTCAAGATAGAAAGGTTGATCCTCAGGTGGTAACCTCCAGACGGAGGATCAGTAGAATAATATTCGATATTTTTTCCGGCTTCAGGATGATCTTTTGCTCCCTTTTCATTCCTCCCATAGTATTCATCATGGGGATCTATTATGAGGAGGCCTGCGTAACCCTTTGGTATCAGATTCCAAAGCATCACTTTTACTAGATTACTCTTACCTCTTCCCGTGGTTGCGGGGATCAATATGTGATGGGAAAGGGCTTCTTTACCGTTTATATGTATTGGGACCTCCAATACTTGGCTTCCGCTTCTAACTTTTCCCAAGTATAGGCTGTCCTGGGGATCGTCCAAAAATTCAAAATCTTCTTTATTTACGCGCTCCAGATTTCCAAAAAAAGGAGGTAGAATTTTAGGTATACGAGGAGCTCCATCTTTTATCCTCACTAGAGGTTTAGCTTTTGCATAAATGTAATTTCTGATCTCTTCTTCCATCAGAGCTGTTTCTTCATAGCCCTCTAATTCCATCCCGCTCATCCTCTCTATATCGTTCTTCTCCAACAGAGATCCGTATTCTAAATCCAGTACCTGAAGGATAAGATCATCTATGGCTAAAAGATCACCTATCTCGATGGTCCTGCCGCTCTTCTGCCGGATAAGAACTTCTCCATATTCTCCACCAACTATCTGACCTATAGGCATTTTATCTTCTCCTATTTTTATAATTCACTCAATCTTTCATGGGCATTTAGAGAGTTGACTTTGTACTTGAAAGAATCACTCATAACGTTATCCCCCATGTTTCTGATATATTCGACCTCTTCGTCCGTGACCCTGGCCTTTTTGTCCGCATCGATCAGACCATAGGGATATCCTAAAAAGACCGGGTCACGGGATTGGAAAGCAAGATGACCCAAAACTTTCCCTATCTCTTCTTGGCTCATCTGATCATGGTTCTCTCTGTAAAATTCAGTCCTGAATGCATATCCCGATGAAGGATGATATCTCACCACGTACATCTCTCCTTTATGGTCTGGATGAGAGTTATCGGCTATCGGATGATAATACCATCGTTCAGAGTTCATATCAGTTCCGTCTACCATCGACTGAATAGAGGAGAGCAAGGGATATCCTGTGGTAGTTCTCAGTGAACTCGTTTTGGCCAATCCCATCAATATCACGTCATTTTCTTCTACGGATCTGTATGCTCTTTCAGCGAGCTTTCTTTCCCTCTCCACCGAGGTCTGGAGTACACCATCTCTTACGACGATGTCCTCTGGACCTAGAAAATCCTCGGCAACGTACTCAAGAGCTTCCCACTCTAGGTATTTCCTGATCGTATGGCCTGAAGTTATCGGATTTTCCTCCAATTCCTCATCTTTAAGAACGTAAGCAGTGCTTTGGAGCGGTAAAACATCGTTCTGAGGTTTTAATTCGCATTTTACCTCTCCATCTTCATATCTAGATACCAGTATCGTGGTGAAGGGATCGAAATTTTTCACTCTCTTTTTTCCCGAGAACAGATTGAAATAAACTTTTATCAGATGTATGCTGTCGGTAGGGGTCTCATATATCTTATTGTTCCCTCCATCTATGCAACATACGATACTTTCATCCTCGATCATGTCGAAACTTTCTAGATTCTCTTCGGCCAATGGATAAGTTTCATAGTACTGATCCTGGCTGAAAAAAGGTTCACCCCATTCTTCTGGAACCTCTGACAGGTCCTCCATGGCTTCGTATAAGTCTTCGAGCATCTTTTTTGTGATTTCAGAACCTTTACTTAAAGGTTGAGAACAGAGACTTAGTTGAAAGTTGTCATATCTCCTACTTTCACCACACCCCTCTCTTTAATTTTATATCGACGAAAACTCCTTGGTAGATAATGGACTCTATCGAAAATAGATGCCTCATGGATCTATTGAACATCACCCAAAAGCATGATGATTGGTATCTATGGTACGGCATCACCCGAAGAAGAAAAGATAGTTTAGCTAGATGTCCTTCACATCCTGGGAGTTTTTTTCACGCTCGAAACGAGTTCCCTCTTACACTTTTTATGCTCGGAAATATCGATCGTTGGAAGCAGGTCGATAATCTTCCTGAGAAACCTAGGAAAAATGATGACAACTCTTCTTTATCAAGATCTTTTTTCAAAAGAGAACGGAACTATTTTATAGACACTGAAGAGAATAATCTAGAGACTTCTCTTTGGGCATCTCCTTATATTTCGAAAAAAATAGGTCTGAAAAAAGAACCATCTAAAGAACCTCTACTTCTTTTCGAACTCGAAGGTGCGAGTCTAGCCCTACATCGAGAGAACAGAGAAAGCAGAAACAGTATCTCCTTTTTAGATGTATCAGATAAAAGAAGATGGGTACGATATGATGCTGTGCTGATGTTTCCATCTGAAAAGCTTTTTGTCTTTTTTGAAGCAAAACACAGGGCTGACACGGATATGACTAGAAAAGATCCCGCAAAAGTGGGTCAGATAGTGAAAGGTTTGGAATCTGCCTACCTTTTGACAGAGCATGAAGATAGTGTGTATTGTGATTGGGATTTTCAGTACGTGGTCATCTTCCCTAAGATCCTAGATGAATATGGGTTGACGAGTTATAGAAACGTAGTCGATGATCTAGGTGAACATCTGGTTAGGTACAACGATCTACTGAATAAAGTTTCGAAAGAAGACATCAACGAAAAAACCTATCCTGATTATTTCGGTAACTTTGTCAAAAAAGCTACAAAAAGAGTTTCTAAACTCTATTGGAATGAGTTAGGAGAGGCTTTAAAGATAGAAGATGAAAACTTTTTAGAAAGTTACTTTAAAAGATTAGAAAAGCTGAATCTTTCTATCAAAAGAGTGAAAAACATTCAAAGAAAACTTAGAGAAGTAGGGATTAAACCTTGAAGATATTTGTTAGGGAGATCTCCAATCCATCTTCCTACTCTTTCAATCCTTCTTCTCTAATATCTCTATCACTTTCATATCAATAAAAGCCATCTCGTCTGATATCTTACCTATATTTTCTAGAGTTTCTTCAGCGGTCTTCCCGATTATGCCGTTATCATACGGTACCTTCAAACCCTTCAGTGCCATCAGGCTGCTTTCCACGGCTTCACCCGCTGCCGTCGAGATCTTGAGCGCGCAGCCCTCCTTAGCTCCATCACATATCATACCGGTCACGTTCCCCGCAAGTATATTTATCGAATCTTTGATCTCTTCTGCTTTACCTCCCATCAGATAAGTGATGCCTGCCGCGGTTCCCATTCCGGCTTTTACTGAACAGCCACATAGTGCCGATAGATAGCTCGATCTTTCAGTTGAGAATTTGGTTACCTGATGTGCCAGCATAGCAGCCTCAGCCATCCTTCTTTTGCTGTACCCTTTTTCTTTACCAACAACTCCTATCGGGACAAGGACTGTTATACCTTGATTTCCAGATCCCGATGTACTCATCACTGACTCATCTATCCCACCCATCCTAGCATCGGCAGCAGCCGCGGTTTTCATCTTAACCTTGTTTATGAGGTCATCAGAGAGTTCCCCGCTATCCATCATCTGTTTAATTTTTTTACCCACCTCGATACCGTATTTCTCTTGAAGGCCTATATCCGCCAATCTAGTGTTCATCTCTATTCCTTCATACACCCTTTTCTCCACTTTTTCATCTATATTTTTAGCCACCTCAACCATCTCCTCAATGGTCTCAGGTACTTTTACACCGTCTTCATCTCTCTCCATGGAATCATCTTTATAGAGTATCTTCCCGTTCACCTCTATGGAGTAAATGTGGTCATGAAACTTTTTCAGTCTAACATTAGACTTATTAATCTCGTCTTCCTCTTCATACTCTAGTTCCACCTCGATATCGAACTCTGATTTGTCCTTTACTTCAACCACGCTTATCTTGTTTGATTCTTTTATCTTTCTTGCATCCTTCAATAATTCATCGTTGACATCTTTGAATAGATCCAGTTCGTTTTCTGGGTCTAGATAAACTCCCATCGCCGCCGAGATATCTACTCCCTTCTCTCCATCAGTTCCCGGAACAGGGATAGAGAATGCATTTTTGTAAACACCTTTCCCGATACGGAGTTTGATCGCCTTCAGAGGATCAGGCCCTGTTCGTGGTACTTCTCCTGTCGATCTATCTGGCAGATTTCCGAAGATAGAATTGTATGCAAGGGATACAGCGTAACCTATAGCTACAGGTTCCGTACAACCTGTCGCTGGCTTCACGTTCTCATCAAGAAATCTTTCGGTGTTCATAGGTAGTGGAAAAGAGAGTATTTATAAATAATTAACTTCATAATTCTATTTACCTCACCGTATCTAAAAGACTTTTTAAACAATGTTTTTAATATACATCATTGAAAGGGAGAAGAAGATAATCATGGATATGATCTGGTCTATGGAAAAACCAGACAATGAGATCGACAAAATATCAGGATATGAACCTGGATCTGAGGAAAGGAAGGATCTGAAAAAAGAACTTGAAAAGATAAAGGATGAGACTTTGGAGATCCCTTTGATAATAGATGGAGAAGAAGTGAAGACCGATCGAACTCGAGAGATAGTTTGTCCACATGATCACGATAATGTCATCGCAAGGGTTCACCTGGCAGGAGAAGAAGAGTTAAAGAGGGCTAAAGACGCTGCACTGGATGCGCACGAAAGATGGTCAAAACTTAATTGGTACCACCGTGCTGCAGCCTTCAGAAAGAGCGCAGATCTTTTAGCTGGACCTAGAAGACTCAGAAATATAGCTGTGATAATGATGAACCATTCAAAAAATCCCTATGAAGCTGAGATCGATCTTGCTGAGCTCATAGATTTTTGGAGGATCAACGCATATTACATGAAATTCATATACGAACAACAGCCTGAGCAATCTGAAGGAGAGTTGAATCGACTAGATTGGAGACCCTTAGAGGGATTTGTTCTTGCTATACCTCCTTTCAACTTTTATTCCATCGCGGGAAATCTTCCCACTTCACCAGCGATAGTGGGTAATACTGTGCTTTGGAAGCCGTCACTGAACGTTTCCATGTCTAATTATGAAATCATGAAGGTTATGATGGAAGCAGGTCTTATGGACGGGGCGGTAAATTTCATACCATTCCAGAGTGAAAAATCAGATATTATTCTGGAAGATGAGAGGTTAGCAGGACTGCATTTCACCGGGAGCTATCAAACCCTGACTTTATTATGGGAAAAGATCTACTCTAATATCAAAAACTACAATACTTTTCCGAAGATCGTAGGTGAAGCTGGCGGAAAGGACTTCTTGTTCATACACGAGTCCGCCGATATACACAATGCCGCTATAAATATAATAAGAGGGGGTTTCGGGTATCAAGGGCAGAAATGTTCAGCCGCCTCTAGAGTTTACTGTCCAGAAAATAGATGGGATGACCTCAAAGCTATTTTACTTGAAGAGATAGAAAAAGTCGGTTACGGCCCTGTGGACAAAATGGAAGATTTCATGGGGGCCGTGATAGATGAACAAGCTTTTGATAAAATCAAAAGCTACATCGAATACGCGGAAAAAAATCCGGAGGAATACGAGATCCTTTACGGTGGTAATTTTGACAAATCTGAAGGATGGTTCATACAACCAACCTTGATAAGATCCTCCGAACCGAAGGGAAAGTTGATGTCTGAAGAGATATTTGGACCTGTGATCACCATGTACGTTTATGAGCAGGATAGGTATGAAGAGACTTTAGAGCTGTGTGATGAAACATCACCATATGGTCTGACCGGTTCCATATTCGCCAAAGATCAGGAGGCTATACATTTAGCGGAAGAAAAATTGAGGTATTCTGCCGGTAATTTCTATATAAACGATAAACCCACTGGTGCTGTGGTCGGCAGACAGCCATTTGGTGGAGGTAGGGCATCCGGCACCAATGATAAAGCGGGCCACTGGGTGAATCTACTCCAATGGCTGACTCCTCGATCGATTAAAGAGACCATACTTCCCGCAGATGATTGGAAAAGGAATTTTATGGAAAAGATATAACTGAATAGTCGAGAAAAGAGTGACATCCCTTCAATTATCTTTCCTCTATTAACATCGTAAACAATAATAGGTAGAGTTCTATTTCCTTATCCGATGATAAAATGTCAGATTTCCATCTATCTAACGAAGAAGATATCAAATCAGGAAAAATTACAGACATATACTTCAAAAACACCATGAAGATTTTCGAGGAAAAAGGTGTGGGAGAAGAAGAAGTTGTTGCTGAATTCACTGTCTCTTCGTTTCCCTCGGATTGGAGATGGGGTGTTCTTTGTGGTTTGGACGAATTCCTATATCTTCTAGAAGGGAAAGATGTTGATGTTTATTCTATGCCTGAAGGTTCAATCTTCCGCACGAAAGGTCGTAATGGTGTCTTCACTCCTGTTATCTTCATAGAAGGACCTTACAAGGAATTCTGCATACATGAAACAGCTCTACTCGGTTTTATCTGCTATCCCTCCGGAGTAGCCACCAAATCAGCTAGAGTGGCCAAAGTTTCGGGAGATTCGTTGGTCATCTCATTCGGTATACGGAGGATGCATCCAGGTATAGCCCCCGTCATCGATAGGGCCGCTTACATAGGTGGTTGCGATGGAGTTTCCAGTATAGCAGGAGCTGAGGAGATAGGCGTCGAACCACAGGGGACGATGCCGCACGCATTGACCATCATGTTCGGTGATCCAAAGGAGGCTTTCAAGGCTTTCGATGAAGCTTTACCTGAGGATGTGAAAAGGATCGCACTCGTTGACACCTACCACGATGAGAAGATGGAATCCGTTATGGCCGCCGAGGCCATGGGTGAAAACCTTTTCGGAGTCCGGTTGGATACGCCCTCTTCTAGGAGAGGAGACCTGGCAGAGATCGCGGAAGAAGTTAAGTGGGAATTGGAGCAAAGAGGTGTGGAGTGCACCATAATCGCTTCTGGAGGTATGGATGAGTACAGTATTCCAAAGCTTAAAGAAGCTGGGGCGGATGCTTTCGGAGTCGGAACTTCTATTTCCAACGCTAGAACGCTGAATTACGCCATGGACATAGTCGAAAAGGAAGGTGAACCCGTTGCAAAAAGGGGCAAATACAGCGGTAAAAAACAAGTATATCGCTGTCCAGAGTGTTTCATATTTGATATGAAGGCTTGGGATCAAAAAGAAAAACCAATCTGTGACTGCGGCGCCGAGATGGAACCGATGCTGGAAAAGGTGATGGATAACGGTGAGATCATAATCGACTATCCCTCACCTCAGAAAATCAGAGATAGTGTGATGGAACAGATAGAAAAGATCGAAGTAGATTGGCTCGACTGAAGATGAGCCCTAATACTCTTTAAACTCCTTTATGGCATTTTTTATGCTTTCTGTTTCTATCTCTTCCTCTACGATAAACTCAGAGAAATCTTTTTCTAGATAGTTCTCTTGATACTCCAAAGCCTGCAGTATCATCTCCGCTCTATCTATATCTCTCCCCACCCTGGCCTCTTCGCTCTCTCCTCTCTCAAATTCTTCCCAAAGACCGATAAGATCTTCTTTATCTTGTGATGATAATACCTTCAGTATAGATTCAAGCGCACTCTTTTCCATATCTCTTTTCACCGTTTCTCTTATCTTTTCTTCTGGAGTTATATCACCTGTTTCGATCTCCGGAAGGTCATGTATCAGAAGCATCATCATCAGTTTTCGTACATCTAGATCTAAATCCTTCCCGATAAGGGCCCCCATTAAGACACATCTGAAAGTGTGATCAGCTACTGATTCTGGATCATCGATCCCTACTCTCTTCCAACCCTCTCTATCGATCTCTTTCAACCGGGCTGCGGCTCTAAAAAGCTTGAAAAATTGCTTCATATCTCAAAAACTTATGCTGGTTATTTATCGATATCGATGGACTCGCCGGGTTCTATCAACTTATTAGGTACGTTTTCTTCATCCATCTTCTTTTTTAGGCCTACTGCATCCTTTAAATCATCTTGAGGATCATAATGGAAAGGCACCACTAGTTCTGGCTTCAATCTCTTGAAAGCTGATATGTAATCCCCGTAGTAATCTTCAAAACATGCAGTGAAGATAAGCTTCACTCCTTCGGGATCGGGGAAGTAGGCAGAATCACCGGAATGAAGAATTCCTCCGTAAAAAAAGCTCACAGATTCTTCTGAACCATAACAATCACATTCTAGAACTTGGATACCGTCTATTTTATCCCCGGGTTTTACCTTCTCCCCTTCAACGTCGAATTTTCTCGAAGATGTCTTTGGGGCGTAAAGTTCAGCATCCTCACCGAAGGAACTATAGTTTTCCTCTTCAAAGTGATCGTCGTGTTCGTGAGTTAAAAGAACGATATCCGCTTCTTTTTCGGGTTCCACCGTGAAATTGGGATCGATCAGTATGTGTTTTTCTCCAAATATTTCGACCGCTGCGTTGCCTAACCATCTCACTTTCATGTTATCCCTCTAAACATTAGTTTGATTGATATAAGAGGATAAAAGATTTTTGCAAAACCGCCTTTTTTACCAAAAATATTTAGGTTATCGTAGCGTTCACTAAATTTGATAGTGATAGTATGGACAAAGAGTATGAGGTCATCATAATAGGAGGAGGGCCTGCGGGACTTTCCGCCGCTATATACACTTCAAGGGCTGAATTGAAAACTCTGATTTTGGACGAACCTGACAAGCTGCTAGAAAAGGCGGAGAGCATCGATAACTATTTTGGATTCCCGGAAGGTATATCTGGAAAGGAACTCCTTGAAAGAGGAAGAAAGCAGGCGGAAAGATTTGGCACAGAAGTTCTTGAAGAGAAAGCACTGCTGACCAAGATAGACCCTGAAGATAGAGGCTACGTAGTTGAAACTGCGGACAGCTCTTTCAATACCGAAGGACTGATAGTAGCTCCTGGTATACAACATGAAAAGCCACCTATAGAGGGGATAAAAGAGTTTGAAGGAAAGGGTGTAAGCTACTGTGTCGTCTGTGACGCTCCTCTCTTCAAAAATAAAAAAGTAGGCCTGGTAGGATCAAAAGATCTAGTTGGAAAAGAAGCTTTGGAATTGTACGAATATACCGAAGACATAAAAATTTATACGAACGGGAGTGGGCTTGAGATACCTGAAAATCTACTAAAAAAGATAGAAGAAAAGGATATACCCATCGAAAGAGGAAAGATAGAAGAGATAATGGGTGATGAACAATTCGAAGGACTGAAAGTAGACGGAAAAAAACAGGAGATGGATGGTCTCATGATCGCAGAAGGTAGCAGTGGTAGCCTTGATTTTGCTAGAAGTCTAGGTATAACTATCGATGATGGCGTTCTAAAAGTGGATGAAGATATGCATACGGGCTTACCAAAAGTTTACGCTGCAGGAGACTGTGTCGGAGGAGCTCGACAGATCAGTGCGGCAGTCGGAGAGGGTGCCAAGGCAGCATTGGGCCTTATCACCGAGATCAGAGAAGGGTCATACAAAGATTGGAGTGCGTAAATAGATCATGGTGATGCCCGTTTTTCCTTACACTCGAGCAAAAGGAAATCTATCAATCCCGTATAGTTTTTCTTTTCCATTTTCCGGTCAAAAAGTATAGATATGAAACACCTGCGGCAATTGGATTGCTAAGAGCCATACCGATCCATACTCCTAGAATTCCCATATCAAATCCAACATTCAATAATGGTAATGAAGGTAGAGCTAAAAGCGCTGAAAGAAAAAGCCGCAACCCCCATATCCTGAATATCTCGAGGATCATCGCAGGTACGGTATGGCCAGTACCTCTGTAGCTTGAATCGAATATCCGGAATATGCCGAAAAAGGCTATAGATATCGAATAAATAGCCAAGTACCTAGCTCCTTCTATTATAACTGGTACGTCATCAATAAAAGCCTCCATTATACTCGTTCTAAAAATTATGATGATCGCAGCAATGGAGAACATTATGGCCGATGAAACTAAGATGGCTTTTTTGATCACGGTCTCAGCTCTTCTTGTTCTTCCGGCTCCGATATTTTGACCGACCATGGACATCGAAGCATCGGCAAAACCCCAGATAGCTATAGTAATGACGTGTAGTATCCTTCTACCTATACCATAGGCAGCTACAGGAGTTTCTCCAAATATTGCAACGAGTGAGAAAAGTATCGTGAAAGCAAGCGCGGTCATGACTCTAGCCACGGTTGCTGGAGCCCCTATACTTACAATCTGTTTTAACCATCTGAGCTTGAGAAAAAGGTCTTTCAAAGATAGTTTTATTTCAACCTTATCATTGAAAAGAAGGTAGATTCCGACTAGTCCTGCCGTTACCCTTGAGATGGATGTAGCAGTGGCGGCGCCAGTTACACCCCATTCAGGAAAAAAGCCGATACCAAATATGAGTAAAGGATCAAGGACTAGATTTACTCCTACGAATACCACTTTTATCAGTACTGGAGTCACCATGTCTCCCATACCCTTCAGTAAGAAGCGAAAGGCCGTGTAAGAATAAATAAAAGGCATGCTAAGAAGAACAATCCTTAGATAGGATAGAGCGAACGGATATACATCAGTAGGTGTTTGTACCCATTTTAAAAACTGTGGAGCGAGTAGGAAACCAACTATGGTAAAAACGACACTGATCATTATCAAGAAACCGAATACCTGACCAGCGGCTTCATTAGCTCTCTTTCTGTTTCCGGCGCCCATATGTTGGGCAACAAGAGCCACACCTGCTGTTGCGAGTCCCATACCTGCGGAAATAAAAACGAAAAGGATCGGCCAAGCCGCAGCAGGAGCCCCAACTTCTGTTTTTCCAAGCTGGCCAAGAAAAAAAGTGTCTACGATGTTGAAAGAGACATGTAGAGAACTCGAGACCATGACGGGTAATGCAAGGACCAATATCGTCTTGATTATAGGTCCATATAAGATGTCTTCTCGTCGTTCCTCAGCAGGTTTTATGAATATTTTCTTTAATTTATTGTAGCTGACCGACGGTATTTTTCCACCTTTAGATATATTTTTTAAGAACGTACAAATAAGGGCGATTAAAATCTTTTGCTGATAGATCTCACTATATGATCGTTTTTCTATAGGCGATGTCGATTAGACAACTATAGTCCAGAAGAAAATGATTTTCTACCGTTATTCAAAGTGCCTTCCAGCTTCATCAGCTATTTCTTTGGGATATTTATGGGAGTAAGGTTCTTCCAGTAGCTTGGTAAGTGCAAAAACATCGCACCAGTAGTACTTATCAAAGTTGCTCCTTGCAACGATATCCACGACGGTAGCTTTTACCTCCTTCTCACCTAATAGAGGCATCATCGAAATGTTGAATGAGTTCAGATCTATACTAGAATAATAAAGTAATGTATTGACTATTCCTAAAGACAAATCCTTTAGATCTTTCCTTTCAAAGTTCATGAAATTCTTTAGAGCTATTCCTTGAATATGTTCTAGTCCTCTAGGAGCGAAAGGGGAGATCCATTCCATCACGCCTGTTTCCCCTACGTACCTTTCTCCTTCTCTTTCTTCGGACAGCAGATCTTTCCAATAATTTTCGCCGGTGTTTTCATGATATCGTTCACAGGCCTCCAATACCCTTTTTTGATAGTCCATCGGATCATCCGAGGCCAAGATTTGAATATGGGGATGGACAACTGTGCTACCGGCAGGCTTCAGATAATTCATCATAAGGGATGCATGTTCTATTTTGTTGTCTTCATCGAGATAGTTTAAAGTCAACTCAAAGGCATCGGTGAAATGTTCTTCGGTGAAGCTATCCAATGGAAGATAGTGATCTTCAGACAGTCTTATAACTAAAGACCTTTCTGCGTATGGGCTGATGTTGGCCAGTAAAACAGCCTCACCTTTTTCTAATATCTCATCATCCAAAACCTCACTATCTCTCGCCCCTATATCGTAGATGTTTTCAGAACAGAAGGGACAAAAACCGCCCTTTATGTCCTCTTCGATTTCCACTTCTTTAGATATTGGCAATGGCTTTTCCAGTATCCTGCTCGACTTTCCTGTTAAAGGATCTTTTCTCACCACTATTTTCTCTCGTTTTCTCTCTCCATCGGAGGGGTCGAAAAATCTGCTCCATTCTATATTCTCTTCGAATTCGATCATATCAGATGGTGATTGACTTGGCAATATAAAAATTTAACACTCTCCACTTATGATGAGCCAAAAAAGGAAAGCTAACTAAAGAGCCTAGTTATCGGAGGTTAGTTATCGCAGGATCCACCGGCCAATAATTTACTTATACAGGATTGAAGTTCTTCGTGCTCTTCTGCCACATCTTTAGCTCTTTCAAGGCAGTCTATAAAACAATCTAAATCCTGGTTCTTAGATAGATGTTTTTGTCCTATGACTAGTTCTTTATCCAACATATCGATAGACCTTCCAAAGTTGTTAAATCACGGTTTTCTGTAACGAAATCATTAGGAATTAGGGCGATTGTGCAATTATGCATATCAAACTTAAAGTAAATAAATCTTTTGTCCTTTTACTAGTCTTCATATAGTCTTATCCGATCAATTACTAAACGATAAACTAATTACTCTCCTTATTTTTTCCCTTATCGATGTATCAAGTGGAATGTAAATGTATGCTTAAAAAGGATGACCAATTCGTTATGGGAGAAGGGAGAGCGGAACTTTTAAGACGCGTAGATGAAGAAGGCTCGATTTCGAGCGCTGCAGAAAAGATGGACATGTCCTACCGCCACGCCTGGGGAACGATCAAGAAGATGGAGGAAAATTATGGAGAGAAGCTCGTTGAGAGTAAAAGAGGGGGAGATAAGGACAGGGGTTCAAGCCTTACCCTAGCGGCTGAGCAGTTATTGAGAGATTACGAGGACTTGAAAAAGGAGCATAAAGACCGTGTCTACAGAAATCCAGCCCTCACGGTGGACGGTATCATCACAAAAGATGAAGAGATCCTCCTTATAGAAAGAAAAAATCCTCCTTTTGAAGGTCGCTATGCCCTCCCCGGAGGCTTTGTTGAATACAACGAAAAAGTCGAGGAAGCAGTTGTAAGAGAGATAGAAGAAGAAACCGGTCTAAAAACAAAAGTCGATCAACTCTTAGGGGTGTACTCATCACCAGATAGAGACCCTAGGGGGCACATCGTTTCTACTGTCTTTTCCCTTGATGTCACCGCTGGTAAAGTAAAAGGAGGCAGTGATGCTATATCGGCCGACTTCTTTAAATTCTCTAAGCTACCGGAACTAGCCTTTGATCATGACAAGATAATCCAAGATTTTCGGTCGTCAAGGGGACAAAAATAGGATTAGACCATAGATGTGATCCTATTCTCTTCTAGTGATGAGTCTAAAGGTTGCTTCACTACCTCTTAAAGTCCTCGACAATTTGTCAACTGCTTTCCCATATTCTTCTGGCGTTTCATATTCTATTACAAAATCATACTCCCCCACGACCGGTTCGAATCCTGCTTCCTTGATGTCTTTAACGACCTCTAACGGATCAGAGCCACTCACGGAGAAATAAAGTTCTACATATAGTTTCATGGCCTGATAAAACGAATAAATGATTTATAAAAAGCTTGCGGTAGAAGAATTTCATGAGAAGTTTAGGGGAAATTGATATATATAGACATCTAATCGGAAAATGAGAAGAGATACCATGACATCGAAAATAGAATCTATCAAGGAATATGAATATGAACCGAACGGGATAGAAAAAGGATATGCGGATCAAACATTGATGATCAACTTGGATGAAATGGATTACAAAGTTAAAGAGGTCAGTGAACAGATGAAAGAACTCTTCAACGGCGGCCGAGGATTCGATCTTTGGCTCCTTTGGAATGCCGTGGATGAGGATACAAGATGGGACGATCCTGAGAATGCGCTGTGTATCTCTTCTGGTCCACTTGGTGGAGATCCAGTATACCCAGGGAGCGGTAATAGTATTGTTTCAACGATCTCCCCTCTTACCGATATACCTATTGACTCTAACGTTGGAGGTTACTTCGGACCCTATCTCCTTTTCTCCGGCTTCGATGCTCTAGAGATACAGGGCAAAGCTGAAAGAGACGTAATAATCTTCATAAATGGAGAAGAAAAAACTATCAGTTTTGATGAGGCCCCAAAGGACCTTCCAGATGATGCTTATGGGCTAAGTAGAAAATTGACCGAATTGTATGGAGGAAACGAACCTAGATCGATATCTGTCGTTACTAGCGGTCCCGGCGCAAAAAACACTCGTTTCGGATTGTTGAATTTTTCATGGTACGATAAGAATCGTGAAGAAGTAAGATACAAACAAGCTGGTAGAGGAGGAACAGGCACGGTTTTCAAAGACAAAAATATTGTCGCCCTTGTTGTGAAATCCGATCCGGGAAATACAGATATCAATCCTGCAGATCCCGAAAGGTTAGAAGAAGCCAGGAAGGCACATGCTAAGGAGATAGTGGAGCTCGATCCAGAACAGAACCGAATGGCTAAGGTCGGTACTGCTCATCTGACACCGATAATGAACGATTTCGATCTTCTACCTACAAAAAATTTCCGATACGGTAGTCATGAGGAAGGCGACAACTATGATGAAGAGGTCTTCGAAAAAAAATTCGACGAAGGGTTTGACGGCTGTGTGAAAGGTTGTACAGTGCAGTGTGCTCACTGTGTTACAGAATTCGAGATCAGCAGCGGCCCATATCAAGGAGAAAAAGTATTGGTAGACGGACCGGAGTACGAAACTATAGCAGGGACAGGGAGCAACTGCGGGATCTTTGATCCTGATCACGTGATAGAGATGAACTTCTATTGCGACGCTTACGGTTTAGATACGATCAGCGTTGGCACCGCAACGGCGTTCGCGATGGAATGTGCAGAGATGGGATTGATACCAAAAGATGTGATGGATGACGTTACCTTAGAATTTGGAAATAAAAAGGCAGCATTAAAAATAATTCACCAGATGGCTGAAGGAAAAGGTTTTGGCGCCATAGTAGGACAGGGAGTAAAAAGGATGAAGGATCACTTTGAAGAAGAGTACGGCGCCGACAGAAAGATAATGGAAGATATAGGGATGGAATGTAAAGGTCTAGAATACTCAGAGTATGTTACCAAAGAGTCTTTAGCTCAGCAGGGCGGCTACGGTCTAGCTCTCAAAGGACCTCAGCATGACGAGGCTTGGTTGATATTTTTGGATATGGTCGAGAACCATATGCCTACATTTGAAGATAAGGCGGAAGCTCTTTTCTGGTTCCCCATGTGGAGAACATGGTTCGGTATAAACGGACTGTGTAAACTGCCGTGGAACGATATCACTCCTGAAGATAACGAGGAGACCGAAGCACCTGAAAAAGTCCCAAAACATCTAGAATGGTATGCTGATTTCTATTCAGCTGTCACCGGTAGAGAGTCCGATCCTGACGACCTGATAAGACATTCAGAAAGAGTCTACAACTTTCAGAGAGTTTTCAACCTGAAGATGGGAGACGGAACTAGAGAGGACGATCAAGTGCCTTACAGATCGGTAGGTCCTGTTACAGAGACAGAGTACAAGTCGAGAGAGGAAAGATACGATGAGCAGCTTGAAGAAGAATTAGGGTTGGATCCTGGAAAGATGACCTTAGAGGAAAAAGTGAAAGAGTTGAGAGAGTACAGGGAAGAACAGTATCAGAAATTGTGTGATGCGGTCTATGAAAGAAGAGGCTGGGATAAAAACGGCATACCGAAGGAAGAAAAATTGAGAGAACTGGGCTTTGATAAGATACCAGAAGTCTTAGAGGTAGTTGCTGAAAAGAGATGAAAATCTTCTTTCCCACTTTTTTCTTCTTTTTTGATACAACCTTGAATTAAAATTAAATACTTAGCCCGTTTAATAATTGATATGGACAAGAACGTATTCGCTGTAGGATTGGTTATACTGGTCATTGGACTGTTCTTGAGTATAGGCTTCTGGCCTATCTTCGGCGTTTCGGGCTCGGAGCTGGCTGAAGATAGAGACGGACTGATATACGAAAGTTACGAAGACGGTGACGAGGTCATGGTTTATGGAACTTTGACCAATATCACTTTCGAGACCGCTCAACTTCCAGATTGGGTAAGAGATCTGATGGATGAGTTAGATGTCGATGACTTTGTTTATGTTGAGATAGATGAGGAACTAGAACTGGTCGTTGAGGACGAGGATTCTATAGATTTTGATGAAGGCGATCAGGTATATGGAAGCCTGACTTTGATAAAAGAGGAAGGTATATTTATCGAAAGAGAGTACTGGGAACTGGACGGAAACCTAAGTTCTAAACGTATATTAGACATTCTCTTCTACGGCACGCTCGGAGCCGGTTTGGCTGTGACCTCTGTAGGATTTTTGAAAGACTGATCAAAATAAAGAGGCATTAAGTCTAAATAATATCTTCATCCATCTCATTCAAACTATGGTATCTGAACGTAATCGACCGAGAACAAAAACTACCAGCGAGGATTGGACTGAGAGGTACCGCCCTGAGAAACTATCCCAGGTCATAGGTAACGACGACGCTACTAGGAAATTAAAAAGTTGGGCGAGCGCATGGGTCGACGGAAAACCCACGCAAAAAGCTGTCGTTCTGGCAGGGAAACCAGGTATAGGAAAAACCACTTCAGCCCTCGCCTTGGCCAATGAGATGGGATGGGAAGTACTGGAGATGAACGCCTCGGATCATAGAAACAGAGAAGCGATCAAAAATTTTGTAGGTAGGAGCGCAGTTGATGATACTTTCTCAGTGTCTGGGGACTTCGTCCCTTACAAGGAAGGTAAACGAACTCTCCTTATTCTTGATGAAGCAGATAATATATTTGGAAGGGAAGATAAAGGAGGGATAGACGAGATAGTAAAAACCATCAGACGGACTGAACAACCTATAATACTAATCGCCAACGATTATTACGATCTCACCCGGCGCTCTCAAACGTTGAAGAATCTCTGCAAAAAGATAGATTTTGAACCGGTCAAAAAATCCACCATCGTAGCCCTATTGAAAAAGATATGTAAAAATGAATGGATAGAATACGAGATTAGAGCTCTAAGAGCTATAGCAGAGAGAGCGGAAGGTGATGTCAGGTCTGCTATCAGAGATCTGGAAAGCTTATCATTGGGTTTGAGAGGTGCCCTCACCCTCAAAGAAGTAGATGCTCTTGGCAGTCGAAAAAAGGAAGCCGAGATATTTCCAACCCTAAAAGTGATACTCCAGAATAAAAATCCAATCAAGGCTAAAGAGAGTATAAATGACCTTGATGAGGAACCATCTAATTTGATCGTTTGGATAGACGAAAACCTACCTCGAGAATACGAAGACCCGGAGGAGCTCTCTGAAGGATATTTTTGGTTGTCTAGGGCGGATGTGTACCTTGGTAGGGTCAGAAGGCGGCAGTGGTATCGAGCATGGGTGTATGCTAACGAAGCGATGACTGCAGGAGTATGTTCATCAAAAAAACGAGGACACGGTGGATGGACCAAGTATGCTTTCCCAAGCTGGATAAGAAAGATGAGTGATTCTAAGAGAGAAAGGAATATAAAGAATAGCATAAGCAGTAAGATAGCCCCCAAGATCCATTCTACGTCTGGAAAGGTCAACTCCAGATTCTTGCCCTATTTGAAGCCCCTATCCAAGAGAGATCTCGATATTAAAAAGGCTCTCGTAGAAGAATGTGGTTTGACCCAAGGTGAGATGGCCTTTATCTTGAACTCTAGGAAAGATTCCAAAAAGATCAAGTACTTATTTGCGGAGAAAGAAGAAAAAAAAGAAGAAACCTATGACGGTGAAAAATCAGTAGGAGAAGATGATGAGAAGGAAGAAGAAAAAGAAAAGGAAGAAGAGGAACAGCAAAGATCACTTTTGGAGTTTTGACCATGGATGAGGAAAAGAAAGATATACTGGAAAAGCATGGCTATGCTCTAACCGGAGAAGAGAGCGGGGTGAAATTGTGTCATTGGGTAAGAGAAAAGCTCATAAGAGGACGTTCCTGCTACAAGGAAGATTTTTATGGGATAGACTGTCACAGATGTTTACAGATGTCTCCGATATTAGATGTTTGTAATCAGACATGTCTTTTTTGTTGGAGATACCAGGATTATAGTGGTAGGAAAAAGATAAATTTCGACGAGCCTGAAATGATAGTCGAGAGGGCCTTAGAAGCACAAAAAGAACTAGTAAGCGGTTTTAGGGGGGACGAAAGATGCTCCGAAAAGATGTGGAAAGAGGCTAGACATCCAAATCAAGTCGCTATCAGCCTTTCTGGAGAACCTACTCTCTATCCTTACCTCTCTGATCTGATTGAAGCTTTTGAAAAAAGAGGGATGACCACTTTTTTAGTTTCTAACGGGACTAAGCCGCAGGTACTTGAAAATCTAGATTTCCTGCCTACGCAGTTGTATATAACTCTCGCTGCGCCTAACAAAAAGATATTCAAAAAGTTGTGTGTACCTAAAACGGAAAAAATGTGGGAAAAATTGATGGAATCATTAGAAATATTACCCACGCTTGACACTAGAACCGTTATCAGGCACACCCTGGTAGACGGCTGGAACATTGGTTGGGAATCTGATTATGCGGATGTTATAGACATGGGAAAGCCAGATTTTGTAGAAGCTAAAGGGTATGTGTTTGTGGGAGACTCAAGAACAAGGATGTCAATCAAAAATATGCCATCACACGAAAAAATAAAAGGATTTGCAAAGAAAGAAGCTGAATTACTCGATTTAAGTACTTTAGCGGAAAAAAAAGACAGTAGAGTTGTGCTTCTTGGAAAAGAAAAAGCTAAGATAAAAATCTCCTGAATATTTACAGCATTATTGGTCGAGAATACATGTGAGTGCGATGCTTTACTGCCCCTGCGGCCCCTCCGCCTGCCCTTCTTCGGATATCTCTTTTTCCAACCTTTGAACGTTTTAAATCCGAATCATCATCAAGGGCTTTGCGTACTAATTCCTCATCCTTCGTCATCTCTATTAGTTCTTCTTCATCAAATTCTTTTACAAAATGATCCATCACTTCTTCTGTGAAGAATTCTTTCTTTTTATTGGGGTTTAATACTGCGTAAGAACCGGGACCTTGCGCTATCGGACTTAGCTGATAGTTTATCAATAAGCTGTCGATACTCTTTCTAAAGTGTTTACCACACATCAGCCTCTTGACTGCAGGTTTGTTCACATAGGGCAGCATATCCTTGACGAATTTAGAAAGATTCACCCTGTTAGTGTTTTTATAGGTTTCCCATTTGTCGCTGTATTCGTTTTTGATGAATAGTTCTCTTCCTATCTCTTTCCTTATGGTCTTAGCCTTCAAGAAGTATGGAGGTGTTCTAAGCTTTTTATCAACCTTTTTGATTGCTTCGAGTGAACTCTCTTTTAGGTGCTTAAGACTAAGAGGTCCAGTCGGTTCCTCTTCTATATACTGAAAATTATGAATAAACCTATCGCTACTATATTTCCTAATAATGGACTTATTTATCTGAATCACTTGGAACTCACGGATCCTTAGTTCCATGGTAATTTTAATCATCTCAGTTGTTGCATTTATATGTTTTGCTAAAAGAGGGTGTTTATAACTAAAACACATATAAAAAAGCTAGTTTCCAGACGTACAATGAAAATTGGTGTTTATCCACCAGCCAGATCGGGTTCTTGCGTAGGAGGTGATCCATCTGCAGGTTCCCCTACAGATACCTTGTTACGACTTAACCCTCCTTGCCGAACCCAGATTCGAACATCCCGTGTGGGATGTCCTCATCTAGGATCAACTCGGATGGTTTGACGGGCGGTGTGTGCAAGGAGCAGGGGCATATTCACCGCGCCATGTTGAGACGCGATTACTACCGAATCCAGCGTTCGTGAGGGCGAATTACAGCCCTCAATCCGAACTACGACCGGGTTTCGGGATTACCTTCCTCTCTCGAGGTCGGAGCCCATTGTCCCGGCCTTTGTAGCGCGCGTGTAGCCCAGGGGATTCGGGGCATACTGACCTACCGTAGACCTCGCCTTCCTCTGGCTTAGCGCCAGCGGTCCCCCTAGTGTGCGCCCATCCTAGCGGATGGGGTAGTAACTAGGGGCGAGGGTCTCGTTCGTTATCTGACTTAACAGAACGCCTTACGGTACGAACTGATGACGGCCATGCACCACCTCTCTGACATTCAGGCAAAGTCGTCAACTTGACCCACAT
>PWHR01000097.1 GCA_003554965.1 Thermoplasmata archaeon
CATCGCTTCCAGCTCGAAGGGCCGCGCCACAACACCATGTCAATTCATGATCGGCCCCTGCCTGCAAAAGCGGTCTCTTCAAACTTTCTGCAGGCCCGTGTCTGGAACCACTACCTAAAACTTACACCTCCTGGTATTTAAGTATTCATCAGGGGAAGGGGTGAGTGAAAGTGGCATTCATCCCCACGGCAGAGCCGCAGGGTTTTCTGCCTCAACAAAAGTATAAAATAAACGACACACATTAGAGTCATAGATGTTAAATTTCAAAAGAGTCCTGATACCGTTACTGATATTCCTACTGGGCGTCCTGCTTGTAGTAGTTGGAGTTTTGGAGGGAGATGTTGAACTGGCTCTCTTCTTTGTAATCCCAGTTATTTACGGAACTGGGATATATCTTATCGGAGGCATATTTTTGATAATGCTTTCCTTCATCTTGTTTTTCTTTCTATCTTTCAACGTTGCACCTGCAAGCGGTAAAAGATCATATGATGGAGCCTACAAAGGAAGAAGAAAAGGTCCAAAAAGAGAGTCTAAATATGGTGGTGTGATCTTCATAGGTCCTATACCTATATTCTTCGGTAAAGATATGAGCACTACAAAAAAGATGATGTGGTTGGGTTTGGTTATAGCATTGATATTGGTTTTCTTATACGTGATGATAGTCTTTTTATGAAGTAGAATAGAGGTGTTGTCGATGAGAGAATTTATAGAAGATAACTTGAAAAAGATGGTAAAAATAGATAGTGTAAGTGAAGGCGATATGAGCGAGATAGTGGATTTTACCACCGATCTCTTAAAAAAGGTGGGTCTAGAGGTAGAAGTGATCGAGGGAGAAGGACACGATCCGGTCCTGATCGCCTCTAACGGGAATAAAGGCGTATGTTTTTCAGGACATCTAGATACCGTTCCGATCGGTGATGGATGGGAATACGAGCAAGGAGAGATAGTTGATAAGAGGATGTACGGACGAGGTACTCTTGACATGAAAGGCCCCTGTTTATCCGTCATAGCGGCTGCTGAAGAACTTGTCAAAAAAGATGTACCTTTTTCGATCATCTTCACTACTGATGAAGAAGTGAGTATGGAAGGAGCTAAATTAGTGGCGGATAGAGATGAAGCGATAGACGCCCCAGCGGTAGTGGTATGCGAACCTACTGAGATGCAGGTCGTTACCCAGGAAAAGGGTGTCTATCAGTTCGAGATAAAAACTAAGGGTGAAAACGCCCATGCCAGCATGCCAGAAAAAGGTGAGAACGCCATCGTCAAGATCTTACCGATCCTTACCTCCCTGAGCAGGAAGAACAACATACCGGCGGAAAAAAACGAGCTCACGTGCTGTGTGGATGTGGTGGAAGGAGGAGAAGCGACCAACGTCATACCAAAGGAATGCAGAGCTGAAGTAGATGTCAGATTCCCAGATCACTTCAATAAAGACATCCTTAAAAGGTATCTTTTCGATCCCATCGATGAAGACTACGAACTCGAAGAGATCCAATATCTAGATGCGGTAAAACTGGATCATGACAGTGGAGCTGTACAAAAACTCCTCGAACTCGCCGATACAACTACATGGTCGGTCCCCTACGGGACTGAGATGGTGCGCTTTTACAAACAGAACGAAAACACGATGATCTTTGGGCCGGGACGAGTCGACGTAGCTCATCAACCGGACGAATACATCGAATTACCGGAACTCGTCAAAGCTGCTGAAGTCTACATCGAATACGCTGAAGTTATGGCCGACAGCGGTTAGGAGTTCTCGGGAAAGGTATAGCGTCCCTGATATGGTCAAGATCACACAACCACATTATGACCCTCTCGATGCCTAACCCGTAGCCTGCATGTGGAACGCTGCCGTATCTTCTAGTATCTAAAAACCACTCGTATATCGAGGGGTCTTCTCCTTCATCTTCAAGCCTTTTTATCATGGACTCTACCTTTGTCTCTCTCACACTTCCACCGATCAGTTCTCCCACGTGAGGCACCATGAGATCGTAGCCCAAAACTTTACTTTCATCCTCTTCAGCTCTCTTCATGTAAAAAGCTTTTATCTCCTTTGGATAGTGAGTTACAAATACTGGCTTGTCGAAAAGAGAGGTCAGTTTCTTTTCTTCGGGGACCCCAAAATCATCTCCATACTTCACGTCCATGTTCTCATCCTGTAATCTATATATGGCCTCATCGTAAGTGATGATCGGGAATGGCTCGTCGAGGGATCTTAGATACTCCACATCGGCGTCCAATCTTTCCAACTCTTCTTCGTTCTTCTTTAAAACTTCTTCGGCGATATTGAGGACCAACCCCTCTCCCAATTCGATTATGTCATCAAGGTCGTGCCAAAGCCCTTCGACTTCCGCATGCCAGTATTCGGTGAGATGCCTTGGGGTTCTAGATTTCTCTGCTCGGAAACTAGGCGCGATAGTGTAGATATCGCCGAGCCCAAAGATACCCGCTTCGGCATAGAGCTGCCAGCTCTGGGTCAAGTAAACGTCCTCATCAAAATAATCAACAGGGAAAAGCGTGGCTCCGCCTTCGCATGCGAGAGGTGTCAATATAGGTGATTGGAATTCTTTGTAACCCTCGCACCTGAAATAATCGTGTATCGCTCCGAAAACAGTAGAGCGAACGTTAAGTATGTCCCTCATCTCTGTGGATCTTATCCAAAGGTGCCTGTTATCCAAAAGGTGTTCTATGCTCTGATCCTTATGGATCGGAAAATCTTCAGAGGCATGAACTATCTCCGCATCTGAAGCTCTTATCTCATAACCGCCAGGTGCACGTTCATCCTCCGCGACTTCACCTTTAACTTTCAACGAAGATTCTACCAGTAGGTCCTTTATCTTCTCAAATTTTTCTTCTTTAAATCCATCTTTTGCTATCGTCGCTTGGACTACACCAGATGGATCCCTAACGTTCAGAAAAACCATATTGCCTATATCTCTGGTTCTATGGATCCAGCCGCGGACTTTTACTTCACGGCCGGTATGATTTCCTTCTAGTATCTCTTCTATATCAACAAAGCCCTTTTTTCCAAGTCCTTCTGTTTCTTGTTCATTTCTTTTAGGAGCCATCTTCTCACTTGATGATTTGAAGATAGTTTGGGTGATAAAAGAATTTCGGAGGACAAAAAGATTCCCGTTTTACATCTCACCAACTATCTGGGATCTTGTCTCCTCTTTCAAGAGAGTCGAGTATATCTTCTTTCATATCTAGAGCGGCCTTCCGTGAGGCTTTATCGTACTCTTCCGATCCGTATTCCTCACAGTAGGGTTCTCTCTGATAGGCGTAGTCGATACCTCTTGAAGAGTTCACCACCGCTCCATAACCGTCGTCGTTGAAACACGGTATAACATCGTCAGCCGTACCTCCTTGGCTCCCATAGCCAGGTACTAAGAAAAGGTTGTTATCCATTATATCTCTGAGCATCTCGGCCTCTTCAGGATAAGTGGCGCCTACGACCGCACCTACAGGAGAGTATCCTCTTTTACCGACCAGTTCCTCACCCCACTCACTGATGAGCTCAGCCATAACCTCGAAAATCCTCTTGCCATCCTCCGTTTTAAGATCTTGCAATTCGCTCGAAGAAGGATTGGAGGTCTTATCTAGTATAAATATACCTTTACCGTATTTTTTACAGTGATCGATGAACGGCTCTATACCGTCGTGACCAAGGTACGCATTCACAGTGATCATATCTCCATCGAAGGAAAAGGATTCTTCATCGAAAACGTCCACTTCACCAAGGTGTGCAGAGGCGTAAGCTTCAGCAGTACTACCTATATCGTTCCTTTTCACATCCTCTATAACGATAAGGTCTTTCTTTTTAGCGTATCGGATTGTCCTGATGAAAGCTTCGATGCCATGAGAACCGTATTTTTCATAAAAGGCGACCTGAGGTTTGACCGCCGGGACTATATCGTGTATAGCGTCGATCAATCCTTTATTGAACTCGAAGATGGCTTCAGAAGCCGCTTCAAAAGACCCGTCATTGGATTCCCTCGCCTTTTCCCTGATATGTTCCGGTATCCTCCAAAGTCTAGGATCTAATCCAACTACGGAGGGATTCTTCTTTTCATCCACAGCCTCTAACAACCTATCAGCCAGATTGTCTTGGTTCATGATGATCCACTAACTAAAAGAGAGGGGTCTCGATTTAAAATTTTCCTAAAGAGTATCGATCTCAAGCGGGTATGTCCTCTCTTTCGAATATCAACAGAGTAGCGGCCAATATCAGACCGGCTGATATCAGAAGGATAAAGAAGTCCTCGACGATGAACTCCCCGTCAAGGAGAACGGAATTGTAGTCCCAGTAGGTCGCTATAGAAAAAGTTCTCAGAAAATCGATAGCTTCGACCATGTGTCCCGCCATGTGGAACACGTATTGTACAAGTATAACTCCAAAAGTTGCTCCTACAGCGGCTCGAGAACTCTTAAAGATGACAGAAAAAAGCATAGAGATCGCTATGATAACGAGGAACATGGGCCATGAGGCGAGCATCGAAACAACGAAAGTGGACATGCCCACACTATTCAACTCTCCAACTGAGTAGACGGATAGACCGGTGAATATCCCTGAGAGTAAGAGAAGTAGGAATAGGAACGAACTCAAAGCTAAAAATTTCTCCAGCAAGTACGCTTTTTTTGGTAGAGGGGTGGAGAAAATGATGTCCATACGCCTTTCATCGAAATCCCCTCCAACGCTCTTTACCGATATATAGGCAAGGTAAAGGCCGACCAGAAGGATGAACCAAGAGTAGAGTTCGACGGACATGAAGCCTTCGATCTCATCCATCCTGAGATCCTCCCTTCCTGCAGTGAACATCCTGAAGTACGGCGTATCCATAAGATCTTCTAGAGGATCTCTAGGTTCGACGGTCGAATTCATACCGACCGTTATCTCGATAACTTCTTGATCAGAAAATATCTCATCCAATAATTCCTGGATCTCTTCTCCACCTATATGATCTATCTCTTGGATCTTTTCTATTATCTCATCCCGATTGGCCAAGGCGATAACGGCAAAATATCTATCTTCATTTTCGGTTTGATTGATGACAAGATTTTCTTCTGAGATGTCTTCCTCGACAATGTGCGAGGTGGCCATATGTGAGGCAGTATCTTCGATCACCCTATAGGTGATGTTTATATCGTCTAATAGAAAATCCACTGTTCCCAGCTCCATATCGTTATCCATCCCCTCTATCCATGAACTCCAGTCTAGATAGATGATCTCTTGGTATATCCTTAACAACTCTTCATGCTTTTCGATCCTGTATCTCCTCTCTACTTCTTGGATCACCCAACCTTTTTCAGTCTCTAAGAGCTCTGCACCTTCCCCCACCTTATAACCTTCTTCCCCAAATCTCTCCTTCAACTCTTCTACTCTACCTTCCTCCAAATGCTCTTGATATTCTGTACGAGACAGATCGAATATATGACTATCTTTAAACTCGAGACCGACTAACTCCTCCCTCTCAAGTTCATCCTCTTCTTCTTTGAACTCTTCCTCCACTATAGGATATAGTTGAGCCATGAGTCCCGTGATGACCATCACCACGATCAAGAAGATAAGGAAGCCTTTCCAATTCTTCCTGAGCTCCATCGCCATGGTTCTTCCAAACTTCATCCAGGACCTCCATCATCTTCTTTAACACATCTTTTTCTTGTCATGTTATCGCCTCACGCCGGTATATCTTTCCTTTCGAATATCAGCAGGGCACCTAAAACGATCAACAGGGATAGAACAAGTATAAGGAAGAAATCACCCATGTGATAAATTTCGTCGAAAAGTATAGATTCATGGTTCCAGTAAGATATGATGGTGTAGGGTTCAAGATATTCGAAAGCTTCTCCCAGATCAACTACCACATTAATACCATACTGTACTAAAATGACTAAGAAAGAGAAGCCCACTGCTTTTTTAGAATCTTCGAAATAGACCGCTGCCAATATAGAGGCCGCGATGATCACCATAAACACAGGTAAAGAGAATATCGAAGATAAAAAGAGCGTTGAAGAAGATACGGTATCCAGTTCTCCCACGGAACTCACTCCTGCGATCATGACGAGACCGGAAACAGCTAGAAGTCCCAACATATAGAGGGAGAGGACTGAAAACTTCTCGATGATATACTGCCTCTTAGATAGAGGCGTAGAGAATATGATATCCATCCTCCTCTCCTCAAAATCTTGGGAAACACTGTTGACCGATACGTAACCCAAGTAGAGACCTATCAAGAGGAACCACCACATACCCCACAGCATCGAGATCATACCTCTTATGTCGCTGACATCTATACCCCATATATCTTCTATCCCGTTTTCATCCTCCAAGCTGGTTTCCATACCTACAAATTCTCTTTCTCCATCCACATGTGCGACCACACCGAAATACCTTTCTGGTATCTCGTCGTTTTCCTTCAACAAAGTGTATTGCCAGGTTTCAACCTCACCCACGTCCTCTTCCAATAGAGGAGTTGTGAAACTAGGTCCTCTTCCCATCATTACGGTGTAACGATCAACCTCTTTATCTTCAGCCCAATCTGACCAGGAGAGAGTGATGGTTATGTTCCCTTCTTCGGTTTCATCCATACGGATCTCAATGTTATCCTGTCCCTCCAACTTGTCTTCAAATCCCTCCGCGATAGAAGGATGGGCCTGTATCAAACCAGCTATAAGCAATAAGATGACGATAGAAAATATCGTAAGACCTTTCCAGCGATTTTTAAGTTCCATCATCATGACTTTACCGAACTTCATCCCCTTTTCCTCCACTGGAATAATATGTCATGAACATCTGTTCTAAACTGAAAGTTTCCAGTGACATATTGAGAACGTTCTGTTGAGAGATCTTCTTGATGATCTCATCTAGATTGCTCGTGACTATCATCGTAGCTCTCTTTCCGTTCATATTAAAATCCTCTACACCTTCCATCTGGAACAGACTTGGATCCACACTGTTCTCGAACTCGATCTCCAGCTTTTTTCCCATCTTCTCTTTCAGTGAATCAATGTCCTCCACTACCTGCAATCTTGCATCCCTTATAATCGCGACTCTATCGCACACCTCTTCCACTTCAGCGAGGATATGAGAGGACATGAATATCGTTTTACCTTTGTCTCTCTCTTCACGGAAAAGGTCATAGCATTTCTGCTGCATAAGCGGGTCTAGACCTGAAGTGGGTTCGTCCATTATTATCAGATCTTGGTCAGCCATGAAAGCCTGAACTATACCCACCTTCTGTTTGTTACCTTTTGAAAGATTTCCGTATCTTCTGTTCAAGTCCAATTCCAGCATTTCAGCCAATCCTTTCATCTTGCTCTTATCACTGACACCGCTCTGTGAGAGAAGGTAATCCAAGATGGTTTTCACCTTCAAACCAGAATACATGCCGAAGTCCCCGGGCAAGTAACCTGTCCTTCTCCTTATCTCTATCGAGTCCTCGTGAGAATCCAATCCAAAAATCTTTACGTCGCCGCTGGTCTTTTGTAGTAGGGACAAACAGGTCCTTATCGTGGTAGTTTTTCCGGCACCATTTGGACCTAAAAAACCCATGATCTCTCCTTTGTAGACATCGAGATCTAGATCTTTTATGCCGACAACATCCCCATATTTTTTCGTAAGATTCCTTATCTTGATCACAGGTTGTTTTTTCATCTCAACTATCCCTCCTGGTTTTTTTTATAAGATGCTTTATCTCTTCTTCATATCCATCGAAGAATGAAGTTATGAATTCTCTTTCAGTTCCCAACAAACGTTCCGTGATCGAAGACAATGCTTTGAAATCCTTCCACGGATCATCACGGAAAAATCCATCTTTTCCCCTAGAAAATTTCAGACCGTGTAGCCAGAACCTCACCGTCTCCTCAGGATGTTCTGTATCGAATATACCCTCTTCTATACCCTGCTGAACGATGTTGGTAAGATAGGGTGTCATCATCTCAACGGATTCGGCGTAAAGATGTTGGTATATCTTCAAGTTCTTTTCCTCAGAGAAAAAGGAGTAGATATACGGTTTCCCCTTCTTCTTCTGGAAAGATATCTTCATGAACTCTAAAAACTTTTCATCGGCCTTCAAATCCTCATCTTCTACTATCTCTTTTAGTTTCCCTTCTATCTCATCCACCATATTCTCGGTGATCGCCTCTATCACCTCTTCTTTAGAGTCGAAGTAATAGTAAAAGAGACCGTGAGAGACGCCGACTTTTTCACAGATATCGTCGATAGACGTTTCTTCGAAACCTTTCTGTTGGAAGAGTTCAGCGGCGGAGTCGATCAGATCAATCCTGGTATTTTCCTCAATTCCGGACATAGTAGATCCCTGACTGACAGTCAGTTAATAGGTTTAAATCCTATTTATAGTTTTCCATAGAAATAGATCTTGATATCGATAGAAGATCATGATGATTAAAGAAGAGTAAGATATTTCGATCAAGATCATCGAGAAAGAAGTTCCCGTTAACCGAAACTTTCAGAATCTAGATTTGAGAACGACTACTCCATCTGAAGTTGTGATGCTGACCGGTTGTTTTCCAGTAGTATGGTCGGTCCCTCTCATCTTGAGCACTTCAAGATATTTTCTTCTAGAGCCCTCCTCTTCGATCATGTTCAGCAGGATAACTGTGTCCACGGCATATGTGACCTGTGAAGGGTAGGGCTCATCAGGTGCTACTTCACCCGTCAAAAGAGTCACGGCTTTCCAATTCTTCAATAAGTTTATAAGTTCGAAGAGGAAAGTTCTGTACTCTTCTGAATAAAAATCTTTGACGACCGTGATCGGGTCTATGACGATACGCTGGGGCATGATCTCCGCTATCTTATCGTCTATGTGGTTGATCAG
Source organism: Thermoplasmata archaeon (assembly GCA_003554965.1). GTDB lineage: Archaea > Thermoplasmatota > Thermoplasmata > Halarchaeoplasmatales > Halarchaeoplasmataceae > Natronoplasma. Next base: position 8,841 of record PWHR01000097.1, read on the forward strand.
CTCTTCATAACCTTCCTGCTGAAGCAGCAAACCTATATCTTCATACCTTATCTCGTCTCCAAAAAAGTCTTTGTTGATGAAATCGAATTGGCTCGCGTATCTTAACATCCATTGGGTCGGCTCTGACAGGGTTGTAAAAAACAGACCCTGCTCTCCGTTTTCAGCACCTTCGGTTAGGAAACTCATCGCGAAGGTCGTCTTACCGGTTCCGGCACCTCCTGCTACCAGCGCAACAGAGGGATATGGAAACCCTCCACCAACCATCTCATCTAAACCTTTCACTCCGGTAGAGATCCTTTTTATTTTCATCTTTTCTCGACCTCCATAAAATCTTCTAAGAAGATACGTTCGTCGCTCTCTTCATCGATCAGCCTGTTGAGTTCAGGGTAAGATTCACTATCTATCACCATGCAGCCCATAAGATTTTTGGAACCCTTTATCAACCTTTTAAACGATCTTACGAATTCCTCCACCTTCCCCATGGTATTGTAATTCAACATAGATGATATATTATCAACCAATATGAAATCGATCTTATCTTTTAATAGCACTTCATTTTGATCATCTCGATCGATTATACCAAATAGATCATCGATGTGGTAAGGACCAGTTATAAAGTCTACATTTCCCTCATCCACCTTCTCCTCACCGGACATATCGCTCACCGTATCGATATAATGTATATTCTCCTGAGTGACATCATGCATGTTCAAAAGATAAGACATGTATTGGTGAGGCCTATCTAGAACGACGAAGTAGCCCTTTTTGTTATTGAGATCAAGAAAACCCTTGAGGAGCAGGAGATTGGTTTTAGCTATCTGAGTGAAAGAAGTCTCTACTATGACAAAAGCGTTCGTATTTTCTCTGCTGTAAACATGATCCATAAGTTCCTTCACTACAGATAGATCTTTTTCCCGCATAAAGCGCCTCCCCTGATGATGTATAACACAGTATTTATGTCTTTTCAGCATTTATTGTCGTCTTCTCAGTTCTCTTGGATAAGAGAGCTATTCAGCTCGTCTCAAAAATCGATAGATAAAACAGACCAAAGATCCCCTAAACTATAAATATTTGTATAGGCTTTGTTCTATCAAAAGATCACTGGAGATTGACCACATGGACATAATGTTCGTCGATGATGAAAAGGGGATTAGGGAGCAGGCTAAGATATTCATAGAGAAAGAGAATGAAGATCTCGATATTCACACATTTCCTTCTGCTGAAAAAGCTCTAGAAGTTTTTGAGAAAGACAGGTCCAAATTCGATGTGATCGTTACGGATTATAGTATGCCCGTTATGAACGGTATAGAATTTCTAAAAAGAATAAGAGACGAGGATGAAAATATACCTTTCATAATCTCGACCGGAAAGGGGGGCGAAGAAGTAGCGATGAAAGCTTTGAACTTGGGTGCCGATAGGTACATCAGAAAAGATGAAGGCCCCAATATCAGATACGAACATCTCTCTCAGGCCATAAGAAAGGAGTACAAAAGATGGAAGACACAGGTAGAGTTCGAGGAGAACAAAAGAAAGATCGAGGATCTCCATGATGTAGTAGGGCAGTTGATAACTTGTAAGGACGAAGACGAAGCTTATGAAGTCACTATAAAGGCAAGTGAGAAGATTCTAGATTATGAAAGAAGCGTTATAATTGAAATACAGGATGATGGTCATGAGATAAAAGGGATGTCATCCGATCTTGATCGAGAGGAAGTTTTGGATGAGGTGCTGAAAGATGAGCAGACCCATGATAATCTCTTTGATGAGAGAAGATCACTTATAAAGGGTCCCGATGAAGTTGAAAAAAGAGAAAATTTGTTGATCGACTGTGATTGTAATTCGATCATGAACTTGAGGATAGGAGATGACGAGGTCTTCCAGGCCGTCTCTAAAGCCTCTGATCATTTTGATGAAAATGATCTAAAGATCGGAGATATACTCATCTCACATCTTTCGAATTCTCTAAATAGGCTAAAGTTCGAGGAAGAACTTAAGAAAAAAGAAAAGCTCTACAGGAAGATATTCGAAACTAATCGGAGTGCAATGGCTCTGCTCAACGAAGATTTTGTGATAACCCTTACTAACGAGAGGTTAAAATTGCTGGCAGAATACTATTGGAAAGACCTCGAAGGTACCGATATGATAGATCTGATCTGTGATGAAGATAAAGAAAAAGTTTTAGATTATCTATCTGTTGTCAAGGAAGAACCAGACATGGCTCCGGACCAGGTCAAAGTTAAGATAATCACGGACAAACGGGAGCTCCGCTCGATCGTTCTAACGGTGGGATACATTAAAGAAGAGAGGCGGTATGTAGTGTCTATCTTTGAAAGAGACAGTGAATAAGTTCACTTCTGTTGATACTCAGAATATTTACCTTCGAGATGCTCATCTCTCAGATCATGGTAATGTCTTGCATTCTCCCTCGTCTTTTTTATCAGATCTTCATCTTCCTTTATGACTTCAGCCGGAACACCCACCGCTAAACTGTGGTCAGGTATCTCTGTTCCAGGGGGGACAAGAGCATTGGCCCCGATAACACATCCTTTGCCTATTTTCGCCCCGCTCAAGATGCTGGAGTTCATGCCTATGATCGTCTCATCTCCGATATGACAACCGTGTATGACGGCACCGTGACCTATAGTGACGTCTTCTCCGATGACCGCATCGTTCTCATAATCGACATGGACCATCACAAGATCTTGGACATTGGCTCCACTCTTAACCAGGATGGAATTCTGGTCTGCTCTAAGGACGGCTTTATGCCACACGCTGACGCCCTCCTTTATCTCGACGTCTCCGATCACAGTGGCATCTTCAGCAACGTAGCAAGACTCATGGACTCTAGGAGACAGGATGACCCCTCCTTATAAAGATCTTATTCTTCTCCAGAGATGGAGACGCGTTCTGGAAAATGCTCTAGAAGGACGATATCTCCAACTGAGGCGACCCATCTGAACGGCACAAGAGCGCTTTTAGATTCTTCTACCAATAATGGGTTCGTGTCCCCAACAAATATTCCATCGACGTTCCCTTCTTTGATATCCATCACTACGTTATCGACCGTTCCCAAGAACATGCCTTCTTTCGTATAGACCTGTAATCCTATCAATTCAGATGATTCTTCTAGCATGCTAATCGTAAGGGGTATTCGATTAAGGAATTTAAATCTTTTTCTATCGAATCGATAATTTTATAGTATGCATGATTCATATTGAGCAAAACTTATTTGTCAGACAGGAGATCGAAAGATGAGAGACGGAGATGAAAATAAAAAAATAGATTCTACCGCTAGGCACTATCCTGTCCTAGATATACTTTTATTCGTCTTCTGGATACTTCTCACAGGTATAGTCATAGTGGTGCTCCAAGGAAGACCGGATAGGATGACGTTATACTCCTTCTTGAGCGGGATAACTGCTGTCTTCGTCGTGTCATATCTCTCTCACAGATTTATCCTACGTGGTGAGGAGAGAAAACATACTTACACTGGTGGACTCTTTTCAAAGATACGATCCTGGTCTTTTCTTATTTCCCATCTCTTCATCCATCTCTTTTTATCTACTATCTCATTTGTTCGTCAGACACTTTTTTATGACATAGAACCGAAGATCGTTAGTATACCAGTAAGATTGGACTCTGAGTCAGAACTGACTCTTCTCTCCTCGATGATCACTATGACTCCCGGAACTCTAGTTATGAAAACTGAAAGAACCGAAAAAGGTTACATACTGAAAACGCATTTCTCCTATCTCCGCGACGATGAAGTAGTAGATGAGATCGATGGCACTATCAAAAGATGGGAAAAGGCCATCAGGGGGTTATTTAGATGAGCGCTATCGATATCCTATCTATTTTTTTACTGATATTTGCGGCTTTCTCATTTTACAGGGTGTTGAAAGGCCCTAGAGCTTATGACAGGCTTTTGGGACTGAACGTCATCGCTGTCATAGTAACCATCATTTTCATAACATATAGTGTCGAAAGAGACATGGGTTTCCTTCTCGACCTAGCGCTGGTGTTCTTAGTTCTGAACTTCGTAGCAACACTGGGCTTCGCAAAGTACTTGGAAAGAGGTGAATTCCGTTGATCCTGGATATCATATTTTGGCTGCTGATATCTTTTGGTGCGTTTCTTCTGTTTTCTTCGAGTTTAGCCATCATGATATTCCCCGATCCTTACATGAAGATACACGCTGGGTCTAAAGCCAGCTACGGAGGGGCGGTAATACTTTTAGGTTTCATCATGGAGAAAGGTTTCGCAGAACAGAGCGCTCTGATCTTACTCGTCATGGTTTTCATCCTTGTCATTTCGCCTATTATTGGGCATGCATTGGGAAGGGCGGCTTATCTAGATGAGATATCTACTGACAAGATAAAACAAATTTCATATCTATCAAAAAAGGATTCAGAAAGGGAGGGTAACACATGCTGACTCAGATATTATTGATCTTCTTTCTGATAGGTGCTGTACTCGTGGTTTGGGAGGATGATCTTCTGAGGTCTTTGATCTATCTTAGTTTTCTTTCAGTATTCATCATAATCCTCACCCATCTTTATAGGGCACCTGCAGTAACGGTAACCGCGGCAGTTGTGAACGGGGCGATCACGCCGATGCTTTTTCTGGTAGTGATGAATAAGGTGGGTCTATTTGAAAGAGGTGATCACAAACATGGGGATGGATAAGTCTTGGAAGAGATTTTTTACCTTAGCTTGCGTTCTCATCATCATAGTATTGATAGCCACAGGTCTCGGTTTGGATCACGAAGATAAAGAGGACTCTCCTGTGCAGGGATTTTTAGAGGAAAATTATGAAGAGATGGGTGCCGATAATCTAGTGGAATCAGTACTCCTGGACCTGAGGGCCTACGACACGTTCGGTGAAGTTATCATACTGTACATAGCTATCGCCGGGGTTATCATCCTCGGAAAAGAGATGAAGAAGGCAAATTATGAAAAAGAAGAAGTGGAGGGAAAAGATGAAGGAGGGGATGATGGATGAGATCCCCCATCGTACGTACAGCCGCTAGAGCAATCTCTCCTTTTCTCTTTCTGGCCGGATTGTACTTCGCGACTCACGGGTTTTTGTTGCCTGGAGGGGGATTCCAAGGTGGAGTATTACTCGCTGCAGGAGCACTCCTGATATTACTGACGCACGGTAGGGAAAAGGTCATACATCTGGAAGAGGATATAGATTGGTTTGAAACCTTCGGCATGGTGGTTTTTTTAGGAGCGGGTCTCGCAGGAATATTTTTCGGCGGTGCATTTTTATACAATATGCTTCCAGGGACGCCTGTATGGTGTATAACACTTGACATCGTGATAGCTCTGAAAGTGTTTGCAGGTATCTTAGCTCTTTTCATATACCTGTTCGGATTAGAGGGGGTGAAATGATGTTGAACGGTTTGAATATCGGCCTGATAACCGTTCTGATAGGTCTTTACGGCATAGCCTCTTCAAAGAACTCACTGAAGATGATGATGTGTTTGAGTTTGCTAGGTACAGGAGTGATATTACTTTTCGTATCTATAGGGTATATACCCGGTGCAGCGGTTCCTGTGGCAGGTAGAGGGGAGCTTATGGCCGATGCGGTCCCTCAAGGTGTTATGGTTACTGCAATAGTCATAGACCTAGCAACAACAGCATTAGGTCTTGCCATGGTACTCTATCTTTATAGGAGCTTTTCCACCCTAGATTTCAGTTCTATACTTGAAAGTGAAGGGGGTGAAGAGTGATCATCTTGGATCATTCTATAGCATTGATGGTAGTTTCCCCTATTACAGCAGCGGTCATCATCAAATTCCTCTCTAGGTTCGATCATTCTGATGCTTTACGGGATACGATAACCTTCATCGGTCTTGTCTTACCTTTGATCCTGCTGATGTTGACTCCTTTCGATACAGAAGTGGTCTATGAGATGGGGGGTTGGCCTCGAGAATACGGTTTATCACTGGTTCTAGACGGTTTATCTAGGACTATGGTCCTCATAACGGGGATCATAACCTTATGTACCTATGTTTACTACATCGATTATTTGGATCAGGAACCAGAAGCGGACGATTACCATTTTCTCTTCCTTTTCATGACCGCCGGCATATACGGCGTTTTTCTTACAGGAGACCTCGTAAACAGATTCATCTTCTTCGAGATAATGATACTGACGACCTATGTGTTATTAACTTTTGTAGGTACGAAAAGATCTTTGAAGGCGAGTTTTCGCTACTTCATGATAGGCGCGATAGCTTCTATGATGTTTTTAGTGGGCATCGGTTTGACTTACTTCTATACTGGTTATCTAGACATGGGGGCGTTGTCAAGGGTTATTCCTGAACTTTCCGCTTTTTCTAGAAATATAATCTTCGTCTTTTTCCTTGTGGCGGTCGGTGTCAAGATGGGGTTGATCCCATTCCATACATGGCTTCCGGACGCACATGTGGAAGCACCCACGCCTATGACCGCTATACTTGCTGCTTTGACCGTAAAAACTGGAGGGTATATACTGTTGAAACTATACGATATCGGATTCAATACATCTCTGATCCAGTATATTTTCATAACGATAGGGATCTTTACCGCAGTTATAGGAGCACTTATTTCTTTAAAATATGTTAACATGAAGAAGATCCTGGCCTGGCTCACGATCAGCCATGTGGGTGTCATAGCGGTTATCTTCTCTCTTTGGACTCCAGAGAGTTTGAGTGCAGGACTCCTTTACTTCTTCAACCACTCTTTTTACAAGGCTCTACTTTTCTTAGCCCTGGGTTCCTTCGCATATCTTTACGGAACTCATGATATCAGGAAACTTCCTTTGTTCAAAAGTAATATAATACTTTCTAGTTCGATCCTGATCGGATTGATAGCTTTCTTAGGGATTCCCCCTATGAACGGTTTTTACAGCAGATGGTATATCTTGGAAAGTGTAGATGATCACCTCATACTTGCAGTAATGATCTTGACTTTTCTCATCACCTCCGCCTCCATCATCCGCATCATATTTCTATCCTCACGGAAAAAAATACCAGTCGATAAAGACCTATCAGAAGGTGTGATGGCTCCTCTTTTGATACTCGGAGGTCTAGTTGCGTTTACAGGTCCATCCACATCTTTGATCCTCGAAAACATAGTCTTTCCCGCTTCTGAATCGATCTTTGGAAACCCTGGGTTATCGACTTCAGGGGTCGAGATAAATGCGGTATTTTCACTCCAAGGTATGTTTATCCTGCTGACGATGATAGGAGGGTGTGTACTATTCTACTCGATTAAGAAATTCTCGTTCGAATGGATAGAAGGTAGACTATCCAACGTTTCTATCAGAGATTCAGTTAGATACATTATCGTGATGATGGCAATTCTCTTACTGCTGAACTTATTATGATGAAAAATTACCCCTCAACGGTATGATCCGCCGCTCTATACATGACTTCCGGTCTCGTATCGCTGATCACGGGTCTGCTCTTTCTAGCTTTTATCAGTTCATCCAGATCCAGCTCGAGATTGAGAACGTCCTCTTCAAAAAGTTTCGCTCTACCTAATGATCGTCCTTTCGGCGAGAACGCTTCGGCACCTCCCCAGAAGTAGATATCTTCTTCTCTACCGACCAGATTGGAGAAGAGGAGAAAACTGGTGGTCTCTATGGCTCTTGCGGGTACCACTTTTTCGAAGTACTCTCTGGTCAGTGAAGGAGATCCTGCGATACAGACTATGACATCGACATCTCTCTGAGAGAGGGCTTTGGTCAACTCGGGAAAGAATATATCGTAACATATCACGATACCGATCCTAGCCTGTGGTGTTTCAAAGACAGGCAGTTCATCGTCACCTTTAAAATACCTCTTTTCTTCGAAAGGTCCGAAGTTGACAGCATAAGTTTTCCTGTACTTGTGTATCCCTCCATCGGGAGTCGCTAGGAGAGCGGTGTTCCTCAATCTCGGTTTCCTTCCTACCTTTTCCGGCATGCCGCATATTATGCTCATATCATTCTCTACAGCTGTCCTAGAGATCTCTTCAGAGGCAGGACCTGGTATCTCTTCCGCCTCATACCACAACCTGTCTCTCAATTTGTAACCGCTCAGAAAGAGTTCGGGTAATACCAAAAGATCAGTTCTTTCCCTCTCCTTTTTCGCAGTTTCTTTTATGGTATTGAGGTTTTTCTCTTTATCGCCTAAGATATGTTTTTTCTGACCGAAAGTGACTTTCATGGTTTCGATTACCTCAGCAGGTTAGGGTTATTTAGGATTTTTACTTAAGATCTCAGTAGGGACATCAATAAACATTAATACCTTTGCTCTAGTTAAGGTGGTGGTGGTAGTTTGACCAATTTAGATAAAACCTTAGGTTCATTATTGAAAGGAGGGGAAGACCTTATCAACACAGAAGGTCTGATAGTCGAAGCAGTCGAGGAGCTAGTAAAGGACGAGATAAAGCGACATATAAGAGAGAAGATAGATGAGAATCCAGAGTTGAAAGAGGAGTTCAAAGAGTACGTGGAGATGCTGATGGAGGCGAAGATCAAGGAGGCTTACGCATACGGTATGTTGGCCAAGACAAGTGCAGACCTTGGCTTAGAACTGATCCCTCCGAAGATGAAAGAAGAGATGAGTGAAAAGTTATCTGAACTCATGGAAAAGAAGATGGAGGAGATGATGGAGAGAGAGATCTAGAAAAAATAAAGAAAATAGGTTTGGATCAGACCACTTCTGCCATGGCTTCCTTAAGCCTGTCTATACCTTTTTCTATCTCTTCGAGTGATGTGGCGTAGGACAGGCGCAGATATCCTTTACCCTGACTACCGAAGGCCGTTCCAGGCAGTAAACAGACTCCTGCTTCCTCTAACAGATAATCCGCAAGTTCTTCACTTTCCATACCCGTCTCTTTTACGTTCGGGAACGCGTAGAAAGCTCCTTTAGGTTCTATGCAGCTGAATCCAGGAACCTCATTGAGTCCTGAAACTATCGCGTCCCTTCGCTCTGCGAAGTGTCCCATTATATGATCTACGAAGTCTTGGGAATTTTTTAGAGCTTCTACACCTCCTTTTTGAACGAAAGAGGTAGTACAGGAGACCGCGTCCGCTAGAAGTAAGTCCATCTTGTGGATTATATCTTCTGGAGCCACCACGTAACCGAGTCTCCAACCGGTCATCGAATAAGCCTTGGAGAAGCCGTCTATCATGATGGTCCTCTCTTCACACCGATCTAGGTATGATGGGGAGTGGTGTTCTAGCCCGTCATAAAGCATCTTACTGTATATCTCGTCCGATAGCACATAGATATCGTTCTCTTCAGCTATCTCCGCTATAGTTTTCACATCATCTTCAGTAAGTACGGATCCTGTAGGATTCTGTGGAGTGTTGAGAAGTATCACTTCGGTATCTTCGGTGACACGCTCTTTTATCTGTTCAGGAGTCATCCTGAATTGATCTTCCTCGTGAAGTGGTATCTGCACTTTTTTTGCACCTAGATAGCCGATCATCGAATCGTAGGTAAAATAGAACGGGTTCTGGTAGATCACCTCGTCTCCCTGTTGGATCGTTGCCAATAGACCGAAGAAAAGACCGGGTTTCGCACCAGGAAGGACCATTATCTGTTCTTTTGAGGGTCTGAAGCCTCTCGTTTTTTCTATGTCTTCCTGTATAGCTTCTTTCAATTCCGGTATACCTGTGGTGGGGACATAATTGGTGAAACCTTCGTCCAAGGCCTTTTTTGCAGCTTCTTTCACATTCTCCGGACTATCGAAGTCCGGCTGTCCTATCTCGAACCTTACGACGTCTCTTCCTTCTCTTTCCATCCTATTAGCTTTAGTAAGGAACTTGATCGGTGGTTCTCCTCTAAGCATGGAGAAATCGCCAGCTAATCCCTGATCCATGAATTTCACCTTTCTCAGGGTTTTGGTATGTAAAGATCTTCGGCTCCGTGTTCTGAAAGTTTTAGATCAGGATACTCATCCTGTATTATATCATGTATTATCTCAGCATGCTTGACCTTCTCTTTGGTCAAGAATTGATGGAATTCCGGATCGGTCCACGGTTTATACATACCGCCGGTAGCTGCTAGACCTTCTCCCGGTTCTATCTTGAAATAACACGGGGAAGCCACACGAGCCATCTCAGGACCTTCGTAGAATCGGTTGAAACCGCCCATGGATTCAGCTAGTTCTATGTGTATATCTATCGGGATGTCTATAGCTTTTCTGATCGATGCGAACATAGGTATACTCAGATCGCCTAGCGGGTTGAAAGTTCCGGCGCCAAGGTCCTCTAAAACCTTTCCTCCGGCGGCGTTACCATGTCCCGCATAAATCGAAACTTTGAATGTGATATCTTTTGGTATCAAACCTTTTTCTTTAAGTTTATTTGCCAGCCAGAGCATTCCTTCGTCGGTGACCAAAAATCCTCTAAATCCGAAATCGATGCATCTTTTTATGTCTTTAAAGGCCCTAACAAGATTATCGGATCCTCTGACTCTCAAGCCGGATAGTGCACCTTCAGGTGTCGCTATCTGCCTTCCGATGTTCCAGCCAGATCTTGGACCAGGAGTGATTATCACTTCCATGTCGTTGTCATGGGCTAGCTGTGCAAAATCTTCGAGCTCGTCGTCGGTAAGATATGTGCTTCCCATAACAGTACATATCAACCTATGGATCGGGATATCTCTTTTTTCTCTCTCTTCTATCAGCGCTCTCAAAGTAGAAGGTCTTTCTACACCAGAAATCTCCATACGGTAATTGGCTCCATCAGGGAAAGTCTTCTCTGACTTCGGCAGATCCTTTGGATCTTCGCTGGGTACACCTAATTCTTCCATCGCTTCCAAAACTTCTTCAATCTCACTCATAATTGCTCAACCTCTCGGTGATTAGGGAATGATACTTACCTATATAATTCCTTTGAAAATAGTCGAAATAAGGGTTGAGCCTTAAAACGAATCTATCATGCCACTAGTAAGTTTCTTGAAAGAATCGATTATCGGCTGGAATACAAAATCCATCTTTCCATTCGAAGCAACCCAATAGGCGAAGATAGCTACGGCTATTCCCGCAGGGATATCGATCAACCAGTGGATCCCAAGATAGATTATAACGAATATCGTAAGGGCGGTAAAAACAGCACCAAATATCGCTAAGCGCTTCAATTTTGCACTGAATAGAGCTATCAGAGTTATGGTTAAAGGGATGCTGGTGTGTCCACTAGGAAAGCAGTTCGTCTGTCTATTCGTCAGAAGAACTAATTCCTCGTATTGAGGGATATCGTAAAGGAAAGCTTGGACATCACCGCTGTAGTCCGAAGTCACCACTAGATGTAAGAGAAGATATCCGCCGATCAGAAAAATGTAATTTACGGCTAAGGCTTTAGAAAACTCTTCTAAAAGATCAATTTCGTTTCTCAGTATAAAAAAGACAGGTATGAACGCCACAAAGAAAGAAAGTCCAAGTATGTAAAAAATCGAAAAAGAGTGGATCAACCATGAGAAACCTAAATTCTCTTGAAGCCATACTATATGAGAAACTCCTTCTAAGGCGTAAACTTCTTCAGTGATCCTCAACCCGGGTTCGAAGAGGTCTTGTATCAGGTTCTCTATCTGTAGAGCGATAAAAACCAAGAACGCCAGGAAAAGAGCTCCTCTAGACTGCCACAATGAGGTTTTTAGATCGGAAAAGTTTTCTCTGAGTTTACCGTCCTCATCAAAGACGAACAGAGCTATAACTATCAGTACGATAAGGCCCGGTATGAACCAAAGAAGTCCCTGTATGAGCGGATCCATGTTATCTGCCAAATACTATAAAGAAGCCTTATAAATCATTTATCACCTCTATAGGTCTTAGCACCGATTAGATTATATAATCACCCTTGATTTTGACAAAAAGATGTCTCCGAAAAAGATTAAAAAGATCGGTCCGGCGCTCGTCTTTTTACTAGGTATCGTTGGAATGATATCTGCTTTGAGGAGGCTGGATGTGCTTTGGCTGATGGTAGGTAGCGTCTCTTTCATGTTGATACTCGGTATGATCAAGATAAAGGAAGTTTCAAGGTTGAAATGGGAACTCGTGATCCTGCTCTTGATCCCTCTATTTTTAGGTCTGAGTGGCATATCAGTCGGTTTGAAGCAATACCTTTACGGGATAGATCTGGCTTTTGTGATCGTGGCTCCTATAATTGGTTTCATGTTGATGTTCAATCTTCACCACCATACCAAGTTCAGATCCAATTTTCCTTTCACCATTTTCTTCGTGGTGATTTTTTCTTTGAGCAGCGGTGCCCTGATCGGGATAGGAGAATTCGTGAGTGATCAACATCTAGGGACTGAATATCTGGAGAGTAATTTTCAGCTGATGATAAATCTTCTCGTCATCGCGATCGGCGGCGTTTTGATGGCACTATTCTTTAGGGCTTATCTGAAAAAATCCAATTATAGAAGCGTGAAGAGCTTGACCTCTCCACTAGATGTAGATTCGGTCGAAACCACGAATGCCGTCTCTCACCTCCTTTACTCCGGCTTTGGAAAGAAAGGACATACATGGGCTCCGCTCTTTTCTAGATTTTTACAATTACTCATACTCGTATTTGCGATGTATGCCGTTTATGAAAGAAATCCTAGGTGGTTCTTCTCGGCAATACTCTCTTTTGGAGTGACTATGATACCATACCTGTTCACCCGTAATATGAAAGTGGTTATTCCTCCTCTTTTGAACCTCTGGATAACGGTTGCCCTGTTTCTGCATGTCCTTGGTGGCGTGATGGGTTATTACGATCATGTATGGTGGTGGGACAATCTCACTCATTTCATCTCCGCGGCTTTGATAAGCATCTTGGGTTTCACGATCCTGCTGACGATCTCTCGCCTTTCAGGCTCTTTGTACGTACCCCCGATAGTCGTTCCTGCTTTGATCATACTCTTCATCCTCGCTACGGGAGTAGTTTGGGAGATCTTTGAATTTTTCTGCGATCAGTTACTCGGCACTAATATGCAGTACAGTCTGCAGGACACCGTTTACGATATGATGTTCAACACAGTCGGGGCTTTGTTCGCTTCTATCATAGGTTACCGCTATTTCTTGAAAGAACACTGGGAAACCTGAGATCAGAGCCGTTAAACAAAGATTTATACCTCTGGTATGTTATCTTTGAGATGATGAGTGAGATACCTTCCTTGGTGAACACCGAAGTTATCGATAGAAGAGATTATCAGATCGATATCTTTCACGAGGTGAAGGATAAAGATTCCTTAGTGGTGCTTCCGACCGGATTGGGAAAGACCACCATCGCTCTGTATCTGATAAGCTCCCATGTAGAAAAGAATGAAAAGGCTTTGATGATGGCACCAACAAGACCACTCTGCCAGCAGCACCTTGAATTCATCCGTGAATCTACTCTTTTAGATGATCAAAAGGTTGGATTGATCACCGGTGAACTCTATTCACAAAAAGAAAGAGAAGAGTTGTGGATTGGTGAAACTGAGGTCCTTATCGCCACCCCCCAGACGGTTAACAATGATCTCCACCTACTGCCACTCTCTGATTTTGGATTGATGATATTCGACGAGGTACATAGAGCTGTTGGGGATTACTCTTATGTAGATATAGCTAAGGCATGTAAAGACAAAATCCAGTATTTAGGTCTGACCGCCTCGCCTGGAAGTGATTTCAAAAAACTCATCGAAGTGGCATATAATCTGGGTTTAGAGCACGTGGAGATAAGGACTGAAGTCGATGAGGATGTTGAACCTTACATCTCCGAGCGGAGGTTGAACTGGATCGAGATAGAAAAAAGTGAAGAATTGAAAGAGATGGAGAGTTGGTTGGATTCCATCCTTCAGGACTTCTTGGAGGATCTGGGTGATTACACAGGACGTTTGAAGAATATAAGGCCAGAAAAAGTCGGAAAAAAAGCCCTGATCGAGACCCAGGAAGATCTCCAGAAAAAGATCGGAAAGGGAGGTAAAGGCTATCTTTTTCATGCATTATCTCTCACTTCCGCCTCTATAAAGACTATCCACCTCAAAGAACTTCTTCTTACTCAAGGTATAGAGGCTGCCCACAATTATCTACTAAAGCTTCAGGAGGAAGACGATCGTTCCTCGAAATACGTCAAGAAAAAAGAGGAGTTCGATCTTTTAGCGGAAAAGATGCTGGACCTTAAAGCTATGCCGGTAGAGACGAATCCAAAACTAGTTCACACGAGAGATATATTAAGAGATGAAATGGATGGAGGAAGAGCCATGATCTTCGCCCAGTATCGTGATACCGTGGAGTACTTGATGGAAGAACTTTCTCGTGTTGACGGTATAAGGCCCGCTAAGCTCATAGGGCAGGCGGATAAAGGAGAAGATCAAGGTATGAATCAAGAAGAGCAAAAGAAAGCCATAAAGGAATTCAAAGAAGGTCAAAATAATGTTCTGATCTGCACGAGGATCGGAGAAGAAGGACTCGATGTTCCCTCTACTGACTTGGTCATATTTTACGAACCCGTACCTTCCGCCATAAGGTCCATACAGAGAAAGGGAAGAACAGCTAGAGATCAAAGGCCAGGCAGAGTTTTCGTTCTGATCTCAAAGGATACGAAGGATGAGGCCTTCTATTGGAAGAGCAAACATGCAGAAAAGGATATGTTCGAACATGTTTACAGGCTGAAAAGGGCACTGGAAGAGGGTAAAGATCCGGAAAAAGTACTTGAAGGATTGATGGACGAAAAAGTCAGGAGACAGAGCAATTTAGAAAATTTTAGTTGAGCTAGCCTTATGAGTCTCTCCACGCAATTTTCCGTGCCTGTCGGCGAAAAAGTTATAGAATAGTCAATTATAATTATTTTTTATGAGCAGGCTGAAATTCAGCACATTAGCTTTAGAACTTTGTGTATTTCTAGTTCTGCTTTTGTTGATCATGGTCATAACTGGTCCAGGTATCCTTTGGACATCCTTTGGGATGATGATCATTCTAGTTGGCTTAGGGGTAACATGGACTATGGACTCTAAAAAAAATATCACCTCAACAATAAAGTTATCGATGGTTTTTTTCCTACCTCTTAGTCTTGGTATCAGTGGTGTATCATACACATTCAATAACCAAACATTTAACTCTATACCAGTTCTTCTCGTTTTAGTGTTTTTACTCCTCCCGATGGTCGGTGTTGTCTTGCTTTACAGTCTTACGGAAGAAGGCGTAGTCAAAACTAATTTTCAATTTTCATCATTTTTCATAGTGATCTTTTCTCTAGCTGGTAGTGCTTCATCGGGCATAGGAGAATTCATCAGCGATCTGTATTTTGGTACAGTCTTTTTAGAAAACAATACAGTTTTCATGCATAACTTGATCATCTTATCAACGGGAAGCGTACTCACTGGTTTACTGTTTATCTTCATACTCACATGGAAAGATTCTAAACTCTTTAGGAGTCTTGAATTAGATAATTCAACTTATATATATAAAACCAAAAAAGAATTAAAGGATCTGTTCAGATCGGAACTGATTGAAAAAAAATTTGAATCTGCAGTTCTGATCTCAAGATCATTCCAGATGATGATAGCTTTATTGACTATATATGCATTCTATCAACAGGATATGAGATGGTTCTATTCGGGTATCATATCTTTGATTCTGACTGCTTCACCATTCATATTCAAGAAAAAAACCGGCCTCCCTTTTCCACCTATATTGTCGCTTTGGATATCGATCGCCTTTTTCTTCCATATTTTGGGTGGAGTCATGGGATATTATGACGATATTTGGTGGTGGGACATTTTAACCCATGCTTTTTCGGCCTCCATCCTCACATTCTTAGCCTTTGTAGTCCTTTGGGCTTTTCAAAGCTCCTCGGAACTCATCGACATACCTCTAAACTTTATCCCTGTGATACTCGTATTGTTCATCCTAAGTATCTCTGTTCCCTGGGAGATCTATGAATTTCTAGCAGATAATTTCTTAGGTACGGAGATGCAGTACGGTCTCAGTGACACTGTCAACGATATGATATTAAATGTTCTAGGAGCTAGTGTTTCTGGTATATTAGGAATATTTTTATTCAGGGAATGAAGTTTCCAATAACGGCTTATTCTGTGCTTTTCAGGGGAACCGGAAAAAAGGTTAATAACTCCCTGTCCAATCGGTCTTAGAGCCTAAAAATAGGAGGTCAGATCACCTTGAGCGAATTGACACCGATGATGAAACAGTATTACGAGATAAAGGATCAGCATCAAGATTCCATAGTATTTTTCAGGATGGGGGATTTCTACGAGATGTTCGATGAGGACGCTGAGACAGCTTCCGAGGAATTGGATATAGCTCTGACTTCTAGAGACAAAGACGGCGACGATCCTATACCTATGGCTGGTGTTCCTTATCACTCAGTAGAAAGCTATCTCCAGAGGTTGATAGATAAGGGCTATACCGTGGCTATAGCAGAGCAGACCCAGGACCCGAGTGAAGCCTCCGGTATAGTCGATCGAGAGGTGGTGAGGGTCGTTACCCCCGGTACGGTCATTGACGAAGGCATGATAAAGGACTCTTCCAACAACTTTTTGATGTGCGTCTATGGGAAGAAAGGGTTCGGTGTAGCGGCCGCGGACGTCTCAACAGGAGATTTCTTTGTAACTGAGGTAGAAGATAAAGGTGATATGTTTTCTGAGGTCCTTCGCTACGAACCCACTGAGTGTATCCTCCCCAGATCGCTTTACGAGGATGAAGATTTTACCGAAGAGTTAGAACAGGAAAATGAGATGATGATCCATACCCACAAAGAAGAAGCGTTCTACACCGCAGAGGAAGAGATCCTGGATCATTTTGGAGTAGATTCTCTCTCTCCACTAGGTCTTGAAGACAGGGAGAAAGCTGTCAAGGCTGCCGGTGCGGTACTCAGTTATTTAAAAGAAACGCAGAAGAGGGCCATGGATAACATACGTCGGCTTCGATTCTATTCCAGCGATGAGTACATGACTTTAGATGCCACCACCCTGAAAAACCTAGAGATCTTCAGGAACCTGAGAGAGAGAAGCAAAGAGGGGACTCTGCTCAGCGTTCTCGATGAAACAGTCACCGTGATGGGCTCTAGAAAGCTCAGGAACTGGCTTCAGCAGCCCCTGCTTGATATCGAAAGGATAGAAAAAAGGTTGAATGCCGTGGAAGTGCTAACAGATAGTATATTCCTGAGAGATGATATAAGAGATGAATTGAGCGATATCTATGATATAGAAAGGCTGATCAGCAGGGTGGTTTACGGCAATGCGGACGCTAGAGACCTTCTAGCCATAAAGGATGCACTATCGAGGATCGAACCGGTCAAGGATCTCCTCAAGGAACAGAAGAGCGATGATGAAAGATGGACTAAACTTAAAGAACTAGAGAAGCGGATAGATCCTTTAAAACAAATAAGAAAAAAGATCGATTCAGCCGTAGTCGATGATCCTCCCGCGACTATCAAGGAAGGAGGCATAATCAAAGAGGGTTATGATGAAGAGCTGGACGAACTCAAAAGGAAGGCCAAGCAAGGAAAAGAATGGATAAATTCCCTTGAAGAAAAGGAGAAAGAAAACACGGGGATAAACAAGTTGAAAGTGGGCTATAACAAGGTTCACGGATATTATCTTGAAGTACCTAAATCCAAAACAGATAAAGTTCCAGAACACTACTCAAGGAAACAGACTTTGAAGAACTCTGAAAGATACTATACCGAAGAATTGAAAGAGAAAGAAGAAGAGATAATAAGTTCAGAAGAAAAGATGGAAGCCTACGAATATGAACTTTTTAAAAAGTTGAGAAAGAAAGTGGGTGAAGAAGCAGAAAGATTTCAGAAGACCGCAGAAGCAGTGGCTGAAATAGATGTTTTAGCGAACTTCGCTCACGTATCTATAAGGAACAATTACAACAAGCCGGAAGTCTATCCTGGAGGAAAGATAGAAATAAACGGAGGTAGGCATCCTGTTGTGGAAAAGACTATTGATGAAAACTTCGTGCCGAACGATGCTCTTCTGGACGACGTTCACAATCAGTTCCTGATAATAACCGGGCCTAACATGTCCGGTAAATCCACCTATATGAGGCAGGTTGCTCTGATAACCTTGATGGCCCAGATAGGTTGTTTCGTTCCTGCCGAGAAAGCTAAGATCGGAGTCGTTGATAGGATCTTCACCCGGGTCGGTGCTTTAGACGACCTAACGAAAGGACGCTCCACATTCATGGTGGAGATGGTGGAACTAGCCAACATCCTTCACAACGCATCTGAAAACAGCCTGATACTTTTGGACGAGATAGGGAGCGGTACAAGTACCTTTGACGGATTGAGCATCGCCTGGTCTGTTACCGAATACATAAGTAGAGAGATAAAAGCTAAAACCCTTTTCGCCACCCATTATCACGAGATAACGGAATTGGAAAAATCGATGCCGAACGTGAAGAATTTGCACGTCGCTGCGAAAGATACTGGGGATGAGGTCACTTTCTTGAGGAAAGTGAGAGAGGGAAGCACCGACAAGAGCTACGGCATCCACGTCTCTTCTTTAGCCGGACTTCCGGAGCCAGTGGTTGAAAGATCTCACGATATATTACAGCAGATAGAAGAAGATCATACCATCGAGATGAAGAATCACGAGGGACCAAGATTCACGCAGATGGTATTCGATGTTGAAGAGGATAGCGGTGATGAAGGCCCTAAAAGTGATTCGCACCCTGTTTTAGAGAGATTAAAAGAACTTGAAGTCGAAAGCATGACGCCTATAGATGCGATGAATGAGTTATGGAAGATCAAGGAGGAATTGGAGGATTGAGTAGATAATGAGCGAAATAAAAGTCTTGTCAGAAGAGACAATAAATCAGATCGCGGCCGGAGAGGTGATCGAGAGACCGGCTTCAGTGGTTAAAGAGCTTGTTGAGAACTCTTTAGATGCGGGAGCAAATGAGATCGATGTCGAAGTTGAGGATGGAGGAAAGAAGAAGATCAAAGTGAAAGATAATGGTAAAGGCATGACAAGGGAAGAGGTTCGATTAGCGTTCAAAAAACACGCTACAAGCAAGATCGAAGATATCGAAGATTTAAATGATCTGAACAGTCTAGGCTTCAGAGGAGAGGCTCTTCCAAGTATAGCCTCGGTTGCTAAGACGACTGCTTTGACCAAACCGGAAGATCAGGTGGAAGGAACGAGGATAGTGATACATGGAGGAGAACTCATTGAAGTAGAAGAAGAAGGCTGTGCAACAGGCACTTCTATAGTAGTAGAGGAACTGTTCTACAACACCCCTGCCAGGAAAAAATATCTCAAAAAAACAAACACTGAACTGGCTCATGTGAGTGAAGTGATAACTCGGAACGCGATCACTAACCCTGAGGTTCAATTTTCTTTGAAACATGAAGGTAGAGAACTCACCTTCGTTCCGAAATCCGGTTCGATGTTAGAGAACATCAAAGCCATTTATGGAAAAGAGATTGCGAAGAAGATGGTAGAAGTGGAGTACGATGAAGATGGTTTAGTTGTAGAGGGATATGTGAGCAGACCGGAGATCAATCGTTCTAATAGGAGACACATGTTCACTTACGTGAACTCCAGGTACGTGAACAACAATATCTTGAAAAGAGGTGTGGTGGATGGTTACTCCACTCTGTTGAAGAAAGGAAGATATCCTTTGGCTTTTTTGAACATCGAGATCGAGCAAGAGAAGATAGATGTGAACGTCCATCCTACCAAGACCAAGATTAGGTTCTTAGAAGACGAGAAAGTGCAGGAGAAGATAGCTGAGGCGGTAAAATCAACATTGCTTGAAGAGGATCTAGTTCCTTCCATCTCCGAGAAGAAAGAAAAAAGTAAAGTCGAGAAATCAAAAAAAGAAGAGGACAAGATAGATACTTCTAAACAATCCCGTTTAGAGATGGATGAAGAAACGGAGGTGCAGGAATCAAAACTATCACACATGACCGTTATAGGGACGATAAAAGATACTTACGTGGTGGTTGAAACTCCTTCCGGGATGGCGGTAGTGGATCAGCACGCCGCTCATGAAAGGATAAATTACGAAGATCTGAAAGACAAGGTAGATGACAAGATCGACAGCCAAAAGTTGGTCTCACCTAAGACTATAGAACTCCAGCCGAAAGAGGCAGCGGTGTTGAGAGCCAATGAAGAACTGATGGACAAGCTGGGTTTCGACCTAGATCATTTCGGCAAGACCACCTTCCGGATACGAGGCGTCCCTGTGATCTTCGACGAAATACAGGAGAAGGAGATACTTCATTCAGTACTGGACGAGTTGATGGATAAGAAAGGCACCAGCTTGGAAGAGAGGCGGGAGGAGATGGTAAAATACATGGCGTGCCACTCTTCGGTTACTTCTGGAGACAAGCTTTCACCGACCAAAGCCAAAGATCTCCTCGAAGATCTGGGCAGGACGGAAAATCCCTTCACATGTCCGCACGGCAGGCCTACTGTAGTTAGTTTCACGGAAAAAGAGATAAAGAAGTGGTTTAAGAGGACATGAATAGAAGTGGAAGAGCGATAATATTTTAAATAAGGTCTTTTATCCCGCTCTAACCACGTAACAGCCCCGTGGTGTATCGGAATCAAAGATTCCTTCTTCCACTGCACTAGTTCGCTTTACTCACTAGCCCCGTGGTGTATCGGAATCAAAGATTCCAAATTACCACTGCACTAGTTCGCTTTACTCACTAGCCCCGTGGTGTAGAGGTCAATCATGTGAGGTTCTGGTCCTCGCAACGGCGGTTCGAATCCGCCCGGGGCTATCATTTTTATAGCCATGATGAAACGTAGGACTTAACGCGGTGATAGGATCTATTTAAAATGAGCGAGATTCATCCAAGGCAAAGATTTTTATATTTAGGTGCGCCTAACCTCATCTAATCATGTGGATGGACTTGTTAGTTATCACTTTAATAGGACTGGCGGCCGGAGTTATAGGGACAACTGCTGGAGGTTTATCCGTAGTATTAATCAAGACGATAAGTAATAGATTATTGAGTATTCTTCTCGGCTTCTCCGCAGGTGTGATGGTCGCTATAACCTTTGAAGAACTCATACCTCACGCTGTCGAAGATTATAATATTTGGACAGCCACCTTGGGAATCCTATTAGGGATCGGGATCATAGGTATTTTAGACATCAATTTTCCTCACAGGCATTTTTCTATGTCTATAGATGGGGATAAAGAGCGGGCGAAACAACTCAAAACAGGTGTTCTTCTGAGTGCAGGAATTGCGATGCATAACTTACCAGAGGGTGTAGCTATCGGGGTTACGTTCTTAGTGAGTTTTGAGGCGGGTATTGGGATCGCGATTTTGATGGCCATCCACAACTTCCCTGAAGGTATGGCAGTAGGTGCTTCGATGTGTGTCGGAGGTGTGAAGGGTTCTAAAGTGGCTTTGACCACGATTCTAGCGGGAGTTCCCATGGGTATAGGGGCTTTCATCGGCGGCGGTTTAGAAGACGTCTCGGATTTTACAAAGTCTATCGCTTTTGGTTTCGCCGCCGGTGCGATGTTATACATCGTATTCGATGAGTTGATTCCAGATGCACACCGAAAGATGAAAGGTCATTACGCGATCATGGGTATCCTTTCAGGTATAATATTGGGTATAATCTTCATCGACCTCCTCCACTGAAAAAACCCTAGAAAGGACAAATGATAATAATAAGTAGACATTTTTTGGCATGTCCCTGTTTGATTAGAATCAGTATTCAATACGGGCCCTTGGGCACATGTCGAAACAGAAGTTCCAACGGCACCCAAGGCTTCCTTGTTCGCTATCACTCAATACGGGCCCTTGGGGTAGTCCGGATAACCTTTCGGCTTTCGGAGCCGAGGCTGGGGGTTCAAATCCCCCAGGGTCCGCTAATAATTCTTCGATTTTTAGCGGTGAATCAGAATCTCTGATTCTGATGGGTCCGCCATCAGACGTTCGGGATGTGCTTCGGTTCGCCTCCTCTATATCTATGACAATATTGTAGAGGTCTATTTCCGCTGAAGCCGCCGTCTTTATCAGCACAAACCGAACGCTAAGATCACTACTAGCAGAGGTTTCAACGATTATCCGTAGAGTGGGGGATACGCCGAATCCCTTTCCATGTCGTTCTGTGCCTGTTTCGCCTTTTCGACCATCTGAGCGTACTGCTCTTCCAACTCTTCGGCCATCTTGATCAAGGAGCTTGTCTCTATGTCGATGTTTTCGTGTTCTGAGAACTTTTCCAGCAGAACGGCTGATGCCTTCGGGTCAGGCATTTGCGGGTTTCCCTCTACGAACATACCTATCCCCTTGGCTTTCTTCTCGTTAGCGTGGAGAAGTAGTGAGCTGGAGATACCCGAAACAGCCCCGCGAGAGATGACCTCTATGTCGAGATCCTCTGCTATCGATCTTGCATCGTGGCAGCTTAAGACTCCCCAGACTTTCTTTTCTTCCTTTTCCTCCCCGTCGCTATCGTTCTCTGGTATAGCGTCAAATATGATCACTTCGTTCACCCCGCTATCAAGTCCAAAATCTATTATCGCTTCCGCCAGCGAGTCGGCCAGGTTCGGAGGTATGATCATATCTGATTTTACGAGAAGGAACTCATCCCCAGCGAAGAAACGAACGGGCCTTCTAGGGATACCCTCAAAGATCACCGCAGTCGGAGGAAACTCTGGACAGTCCACAGAGGCGACCTGTTCAAGCTCGAGAGTATTTATCAACTGTTCCGAGGCAATCCCTCCGATGAGTCCGGTCCCGGGGAATCCCGCTACGAGTACGTCGTATTGGGGAAAATCTTCTTCCTCTAATATTATATCAAAGCATATATCTTTTTCGTAACTTATCCTTTCCTTTGCCATAAATATCACCTCCGTTAAAGGAAAGTGTTTCCTCTCTTTTTAATTTTTGTTCTATTTCGGAACCTACATTTACACACATCCCCTACCCTACACTAGACCACTGATGTATTTCAACTTTTGAAGAAGTAGGGCTAGATCAACTAGAACTCAATATTCCCTCGATCTCGTCTTCAGTTTCTATTATTCCGTACCTCAGAGGAACTTTTCTTTCTCATAGAATCCTCCGCTGTCGTAAACTTTCCCTTTCCTACAGTTTTATACCTTATCGGCAGGTATGGTTCTTTTGATCCAGTAGGTTTACTTCATACTTCATCTTCTTCATCTTCTTCAAGCCGACTCAACAAAAATATGATCCCGACCGCTGAGATGAGAGACAATATGACTAGGATGAATATCGTGTTTCTGTAGAACGGAGTACTTTCTTCCTCAACATCCCTATCTTCTACATCATTCCCCCCATTTACTGGCTCATAGCCTGTCACAGTAACTTCTTCTATCATAACGTCTTCCACCGGCACATCATCATGTCCTTCGACATTCGTTGTCTCCATCTGCGCTATAGAGTCTACTACGTCCATACCGCTTATCACTTGACCAAAAACGCAGTAGCCGTGTCCGTCTCCAGCGTTATCCCAATCTAAATCTGGATTGTCTTCATGATTTATAAAGAATTGACTTGAAGCGGAGTCAGGGTCCTGTGTCCTAGCCATGGCGACGGTTCCGCGTTCATTTCTATGACCGCTCTGTTCTGCCTCGTTCTCGATCGGATCGTAAGTTGGCTCCTTATCCTCCATACCTGGGTAAAATCCACCACCCTGGATCATGAAGCCTTCGATAACGCGGTGAAATATCAATCCATCATAAAAACCATCCTCCACATAACGAATGAAATTCTCTACCGTTACAGGAGCATCGTTTTGGTACAATTCTAATTCTATGGTGCCCTCACTTGTCTCTATAGCTACAACAGGATTCTCTTCTGAGGAAGCCTCGGTGATCGTGGTCGAACTCATCAGTAAAGCCATGATACCAATACAGACCAAAGTTCTTATTGAGTTCATGAGTTTACTATACCCCTTTAGATTAAAAATTTTGCTGTAGAAACCTCTAGTGAGAGGTTTTTTATATTCCTATTATTTTACATTGTCCATGTACCGGAAGGTGATCGTCCCCACTGACGGGTCGAGAGTAGCTCGGGAAGGGATCTTGGAAGGATTGAAGCTTGCTGGATCACTGGAGATCCCAGCATACTCGGTTTATGTTCTTGATATCGATAAGTACGAACAGATCAAGGGAGACGAAGTAAGGAAGAGCGAGAAGAGGAACATGAAAAAAGTTGCAGAAAAAGCATTGAGATGGGTGAGACAAAGAGCACACGATCTAGGAGTCGATATAACCACGGAGATACTCATCGGTGAGCCTTACGAGAAGATATTGGAAAACGCGGGTAGAGACGATGTAATATACATGAGCAGTCACGGTGCCTCGGGGATCAAGGAGATACTCCTAGGGAGTACTACTGAGAGGGTCCTGAAGAACGCTGAGTGCACGGTAACCGTGGTCAAATCCGATTGAGGAACTAATGAACTTATCTAGGCTTTGCGAAAAGATGCTGTGATCCAACAATTCAAGGTCTAAAAGATACTTTTTTCTCTAATTCTTCCTTCACTGAAAGGCCCTTTGGATGATATAAATGATCTAAGGCGGTTCCTTCAGCCTCTATAAGTTCAATATGTTCGACAAGTTGAGAAAAATCACCACCTGCTAATCCTTCCGCCGCTATAGCGGACCCCTGTGCGGCCTCCTTGATTTTTTCCGCACCACTTAAAGAACCCAATGTTCTGATGGGACCGAACTCACCCAATCTGTATTCAAGTTCCTCCCGCACTTCTTTCATCCTGTTCAATCTTCCAGACAATAATATCTCTTCTGGATCAGAGACCGAAGTAAGTAACGAGGCAGCACTTTTTTCTATCCCTTCCATCATAGCGTTCCATGCTACTTCATTTGTTTCATCACCTATCATAGCTTTGGGATCATCCTTTCCGGTGATGGTCGAAGCGCCTCCTTTGAAAACATCCGATTTGTCCCATCCACCCACTAGCTGAACAAGTTCAAGATCGAGTTTTCCTGCACTCAAAAATCCGATGCCGCCAGTGGTACCTCCTAGACCGTCCACGATCTTACCGTTCTCTACAGCCAGAGTAGAATTGTATCCAAAGCCCATCTCTATCAATAAAAAAGACGTTCGATCATAAGATATATCTTTTCTAACAGCTTGATCATGGATCCCCAGTAAGCTGCTGCACAATTTATCAACCGTTCCCATATCGAGATTGTTTATCTTTCTCCATTCCGGGACCGTTGAAAGGTTTATCACCCCGGGGATATAACAGATCGGCCATTCCCTCCGCTTCATCTCCAACGCGTTCTGGACCATTGTGGAATAGACCATGATGCCGGTTTCTTCGCCTGATAGTGCCTTATCTAGATCCTTTTCTTTGAGCAGAAGGATGTAGGTCAGATACCATTCTTTAAGCTTCTCTTCAGGGATCTCATCGAGTCGAGTGACTTCCACTCCGTAACCTGAAGGTGCCACGATCAGATCCAGCGGCATCACTTTTTCGATAGCTTCGATCAGAAGGTGTGGTTCTTCGGCTAAATCAGCAGTTTGCAATATTTTCTCGTGGAACACTTCTCCGTCTTCTATCCCACATAACTCAAAAGTCTTCGTTCCCGGGTCTATACCGACAGCTCTGACCATATTGGATGAGAGGTGAAACTGGATATTTATAGATTTTCGATTCGACTGAGCTCTCTAAAAAAACTTATATGCCAGAGTAATACATATTTAAAAACAGTATTTAGAACTCTATAAAACATAAAAGAGACCTGAAGATATGGCGATGAAAGAAAGTCCGCTCAGCAAAGTAAAAATATCCTTCCTGATCGTCATCCTGATATTTAGCACCATAGCTTTTCCCGCAAACACCGAAAATTCTCCAAATACAGTAGAAACCAACACGGTAGGATCAAGCGAAGAAATCGAGTTCCCCTATCCCGGGGACGATTGGGCTTGGAATATGATCGGTACGGAATACGCTCACCAAAAGGGGGTAACGGGAGAAGATGTGGTGATAGCCGTCTTGGATACCGGGATAGATTACAACCATCCTGATCTAGAAGACAGGATGTGGGAAGATATAGGTCATGATTTTGTCGATGACGGTGAACCGATGGATAAAGATGGACACGGCACCCATGCGGCCGGTATAATCTCTAGTGTTGCACCCGATGCTGAACTTATGGCTCTAAGAGTGATAGATGAGGAGGATGAAGAATGGGTCGATCTTTCGGAACCCGTAGAATTTGCAAGAGAGAACGGAGCGGATATAATCACTATGAGTTTCGCAGGTAAGGAGGGAGCATTCACCCCAGAATTTAAAAGGGAAGTCGATGAAGCTCATGATCAGGACGATATAGTCAATGTAGCGGCAGCTGGAAACGAGGATACGGATGAAGAATATTATCCTGCGGCCTATGATTCCGTGATCGGCGTCTCAGCCCTAGATTCTGATATGAGTAAAGCTTATTACAGCAATTATGGAGACTGGATAGATCTGGCTGGTCCAGGAGGAGGAAGAGAAGATCAGATCTTTTCTACCCTTCCAGGTGATGACTACGGTGAGATGATCGGGACCTCGATGGCCTGTCCTTTCGTCGCCGGTTCAGCCGCTCTGAGGATGAATGCAGAACCAGAAGAGAGTAATGAGGAGATCAAGGATCATCTTATGAACACCTCCATATCTCTTGAAACCGATGAATATTTAGGTAGCGGTCTGGTGAATGCTTACAGAGCCGCTGGAGGCCAGGTACCAACACCGATAATGAACCTTCAAATCGAAATCAACGTATCCTCTGTCGGATTGAGCTGGGATGAACCGTGGGATGAAGGAGCTTCTCCGATCAAAGGCTACAGAATATACCGATCCGAGTATGGATCTGAATTGGAAGTGATACGGGAGTTTGAAGAAGAACTGTTCGAATACGAAGATGAGGATGTGGAAGAAAATATCACGTATCAGTACAAAGTCACCGCTTTCAACCATCATGGAGAAAGTTTGGAGAGCGATCTGATCTTTGCCACGCCCCGAAAGGAGAGCGTTGTTCCTTCTTCTCCTAGGGACGTTTCCTTGGAGTTCTCAGAAGATGGGATCGAAGTGGCCTGGAGTGAACCTATCGATGATGGCGGGACCATGATACAGCGTTATAATCTTTACAGGAGGGAACTTGGTGAAGATGGTGAGATGAACATGCTAGCAGGATTGAGTCCAGAAATATCAAATTATCTGGATAAGACCGTCAGTCCGGAGTCAGAGTACGAATATGCGGTCAGTGCTGAGAACGAGATAGGCGAGAGTGTGAAAGCTTTCAGTGATCCTTTCCTAGTACCTGAAAATCATCAAACCCATCCAAAGGCGATCTCTTCACCTCGGAACGTATCCGCAGAGGTATTAGAGGAGAGCGTGCAGATCAGTTGGAGCATCCCTGTAGAAGACAGTGATTCCTCGATAACTAACTACAATATCTACCGGGGAAAATTCGAGGAACAAAACGATCTCAAAAAGATAGGAGAAGTGGGTCCCGGCACTTACGAATTTATTGACGATACAGCTTCGGAAAAGACCGATTACTACTATGCGGTGGAGGCGGAGAATGAAGAAGGAGTCAGTATCAGGTCTCGATCTATGATGGTATCGACTCCGGAGGGTTTCTCCTCTGGAGAAATCCATGGTTTCATCCAGAACATTTTAGATCGGTTTGAAGATGTGAAAATATCACTTGTCCTACTTCCTCTTCTAGGCACTGCATCTATATTAATTTTGATCGTCGGGTTATGGGAATATAATGATAAACGGTCTAAAAATCGATAACTGATAAAAAAGGGAGAAAAATTTAGAAAGGGTTTTACAGTTCTTCCAGTTTCTCCTCTACAGCTTGAAGTTCATGTTCAAGTTCTTTTTTGTACTCTTCCAACTTTTCTCTCTTTTCTTCTTTGGAAGTGAATCTTCTCCAGGAAGGTCTGTCATGTTCACATCCACAGGAACTGTGATGTCCACAGGTGCAGTGGCTTCCACAAGAGCAGTGACAACCACAGGTGCATCTCTGCTGGCAGCAGCAGCTTCCGCCGCCCTGGTGACCATGATGTCCTCTACCATGGTGTCCTCTCTTATGGTGACCATGTCCATGACTACCGTGGGCATGTGTTCCTTTTGTCTTTCTTCCTTCTGTTACGCAGCATTCTTCGCTCATGATATCACATCGATACCTACTACACATACTATAGTATAAATAGGTTGGAGTTTAGAGATTCAAATCAACTTTAAGTTATTAAAGTACAGAGATCTCTTCTTTCTACTCTAATCAGTTCAATTTTCGTTCTAGATTCTCGAGCATCACTTTTACCATTTTTTCCAAGTCGTATTCATGATCCCATCCCCAGTCCTCTCTCGCCTTTGAATCGTCTACGCTATCGGGCCATGAATCCGCATTTTTTTGCCTCTCGTCGGGTTTGTACTCTACTTCAAAATCCGGATAGTGCTTCTGGATCTCTCTTTCTAGATCCTTAGCTTCAAAATTTAAGGCCGAGTGATTATAGCTCGTTCTGACTTTTATCTTCTCTTCCGGTGCCTCCATCAGTTTTAAGGTACCTCTGATCGCATCTTCCATGTACATCATGGGTAATCGGGTCTCTTCGTCGACAAAACAGATATAATTTTCACCTTCTACGGCTTTATAGAACATCTCCACGGCATAATCAGTAGTGCCTCCACCTGGCTTTTCTTTCCAACTTATAAGACCAGGGTATCTTAAACTTCTCACATCCAGATCGTACTTTTCATGATAATATTGACAGAGAAGTTCTCCGGATACTTTTGTTACCCCGTAGACGGTTATCGGCTCGAGTATAGTATGTTGAGGAGTTTTCTCTCTAGGAGTATTAGGACCGAACACCGCGATAGAACTAGCCCAAAATATCTTGGTATCGTGTTCTTTGGCCAGATCTAGTACGTGTTTCAACCCTTCCATGTTAACATCCCAAGCGAGATCGGGTTTTTTTTCACCCGTTGCGGACAGTAATGAAGCCAGATGATAAACTTCGTCGAAGTCATATTTTTCCCATAGTTCGCTCAATACCTCTTTATCTCGAACATCACCTTCTAAGAGAAGCCCTTCGTAATCGTCTGGTGGGGAACTATAATCCAAAGCGATGACGTCGTCTTTACCATGTTTACTTTTCAACTCTGGAACAAGTTCGGAGCCTATCTGACCTAACGCGCCCGTCACAAGTATTTTTTTGCTCATCTTCATACCTCTTCGATTTTAGTTTTTATATCTTCTATCTTCTTCTATTTTGAAATGTCTATCAATTCATAATCCCTTTCTCCTAACCCAAGGGTTTCAGCATGTTGTAGCTGCCATGTTGAATCGACATCATGAACAGCCCCGAACTTATCTTCACCTTCTTTATAATTTTTCCCTTCTGCCTGATTCACTAGATCATATGATGCCTGATCGAGAGCCACAGGATCGACCGAGGCAACAACCCCTATATCAGGAACAAGGGGTGCCTTTCTCCATGGAGGACAATCACATTCAGGGGTAACATTCATGATGAAATTGAAGTGGACTGCTTTATCCATCTTTTCTTTCAGTGCTCCAAGAGCATATTCCGCTGTCTTCTCTTGTAGTTCTCGGTTAGATGAAGAATCTTCCACATCTATCGCACCTTCAGGACATACTATTCTGCACTCCCCACAACCTATGCATTTCTCATAATCGATCTCAGCATACTGTTCTACTTCGATAGCACCTTCAGGACACCATATCTCACATTCACCACATCCAATACATTCTTCTATATCGACTTTAGGTTCGACATCGTAGTGCTGCATCAATTTACCGGCCCTAGATGCGCATCCCATCCCCAAGTTTTTCAAAACCCCTCCAAAGCCAGTCATCCCATGTCCCTTAAAATGTGAGATGGCAAGTATAGAATCTGCCTGATAGAATGCCGCTCCGATCTTGACCTCTTCGAAATGCTCTCCGTCTATCTCTACCGTGTAAAATTCATTGCCGTGCAGACCATCAGCTATTATCACGGGGGCATCAATGACCGGTCTGAGCCATCCATTCTCCTGAGCTGTTCGATGATGATCCACAGCGTTCGATCTGCTGCCTGAATATAGTGTGTTGGAGTCTCCCAGGAATGGTTTCGCACCTGTTTCCTTTACAGCGTCCACAATCGGAGCTACTCTGACCGGCCTCAAAAATGTATCTATGCCTTTCTCTCCAAAATGTAATTTCAACGCTACTAGATCTTCTTCATCCATCTCAATATCTTTCCCTGCTTTCATGAAAAGTTTCTGTACTCTTGAATAAAAATTATCCTCTTTTTTCTCCGAAGTAAGATCCGTGTAGTAAACCTCAGCCATCATATCACAGACTTTGTATGGGCGTACAACTTTATTTATTTTATGCTTTTAGAGGATGGAAAAGGTTATGAAAAAGACCTGTATTTATGAGATATGGAGATAGTAGAATTTGAAGAAGTAAAAGACTCAGATCTGACGGAACTCTGTCTCGCATGTTTTGATCACGTCCATTCCAAAGCTCGATTGAAGAAGATGATCCGATCCGATGATAGACTACCGGATTGGGGCGGCGAACTGTATGCTGTTCAAGGAGATAAAGCCCTCGGGGTGGTAGGTTTACTCTATCCTGAAATTAGAAAAGAAGAAAACTTCATAAAAGTTGGAGGGATAAGGAACGTCTGTACAAGGCCTTCCGCATCTAAACAAGGTATAGCAAAAAAGCTGATGAAAAGGGCCCACCAGAACCTCAGAAAGAAAGTGGACTACTCGTTCCTGATGACCTCGGCTTCAAATGTAGCTTATAACCTTTACAGAAATCTCGGTTATGAAGACGTTTACATACCACAAATAGCTTACAAGAAGAAGGAAACAGTGGAATCCGATGTAGAATTCAGAAAAGAGAAGGATCCAGATTACGTAAGATCTGTCTATATGAATTCTGTCCGAGGCTTGACGGGTCTCGTTAAAAGAGATAAAAGATTCTGGCAGATGGCAAAAAGTAGAGGGTGGCCAGATAATGAAAAGATAAAGATAGCCTATAAGAACGGCAGTAGGATAGGCTATGCAATGGTTGATCAAAGCAGGGAGAAGCTTTCAGTCAAAGAGATGGGTGCTGAAGAAGGTTTTTTAGTTGATCTTATGTT
This sequence comes from Thermoplasmata archaeon, assembly GCA_003554965.1. Classification (GTDB taxonomy): domain Archaea; phylum Thermoplasmatota; class Thermoplasmata; order Halarchaeoplasmatales; family Halarchaeoplasmataceae; genus Natronoplasma. Next base: position 39,924 of record PWHR01000097.1, read on the forward strand.
CGGCCTTGAAAACTACTGTGAAAAGGATCACATAGTACTATCCTATGTGAATCCGAACTATAAAAATGCGGTAGAAAGACATGGATACAGTTGGACAGACGATCTATGGTACAGGGTCATGGTCAAAGACCTTAGAGAAGGATCTAACTCCACTGCAGATTTTACCGAAGAAGATAACTTTCATGCAGGTATATATGAGTGCTACTGAATTGAATTATACGGATTTGAAGGGAAAGAATAATAATATCTAATCAAATTAGGTTCTAATATGCATCCATCAGAAGAATTGAGAGGATCTAAAGGTTCAGATCTCTCTGGCAAAAAGATAATTTTGGGAATTTCAGGAAGTATAGCTGCTGTAGAGTGTGTAAAACTGGTCAGGGAGATGATAAGAGAAGGTGCAGAAGTACACTGCGTGATGACTGAATGGGGTTCAAAGATCATCCATCCTAACTCTCTTGAGTTCGCTTCCGGTAATGACGTTATCACTGAACTCACGGGTGAAGTTGAGCACGTTAGCTTTTGTGGAAATGTACCGGATAAGGCCGATCTTTACCTCATCGCGCCCGCCACGGCTAACACCATTTCAAAGATAGCTAACGGGATAGATGATACTCCTGTTACCACCTTCGCAACTACCTGCGTAGGATCAGACATACCAATAATGGTCGTTCCCGCCATGCACCAGACCATGTACGATCATCCCGTGGTCATGGAAAACCTCAAGAAGATACAGGAAAAGTTGGATGTCAAAGTTGTAGGACCAAGGATAGAAGAAGGCGCAGCTAAAGCCGCACGCAACGATCAGATCGTTGATTCGGTGATAAGAGAACTCAATGATGATCTAGAGGGTGAAAAGATACTGGTAGTTACAGGCCGTACCCAGGAATCGATAGACTCGATGCGAGTTATCACCAACAAGGCCTCTGGCAAGAGCGGTATTGAGATAGCCAGGAGTGCTTACCGCAGGGGAGCCGACGTAGAGTTGTGGTACGGCAACGTGAAAGGCGAAGTGCCCGAATGGATACCCAATCGAAGATTTGAAGCCATCGGTGATCTCTTTGATATGATGGAAAGCCTAGATGACATGAACATAGCTATAGTTTCAGCAGCGCTTTCTGATTTCTCCGTTGAAGAAGAGAAGGAGAAGATCTCTTCTTCCAAGTCATTTTCTCTTGAGTTAGAGCCTGTTCCTAAATTTATAGACGAACTCGACGAAAAAGTGAACACACTGATAGCTTACAAGGCAGAAGACACGAGGAAGGCAGCGAGAAAAAAGGCTGAAGAGATGGTCGAAGAGGGAAGAGCGGATATAGTGGTTGCTAATTCTCTGAAAGACGTGACCTTTGATAAAAATAGTGTTTATCTGACAAGCACTTCTAGTTGGATAGAAGGAAGTAAAAGGGAGATAGCAGAACGACTATTAAAAGAGATAGGTAGGAGATCAAATGAGCAGTAAAGCCTTCTGTCCAGCTCATATCACGGGTTTCTTCACTTTACCCTCAGAAAAAAGAGAGTTGGGAGAGGAAAAGAAAACAAAGATACCCAAAGGGTCAAGGGGTGCTGGTTTTTCTGTATCGCTAGGTGTGACGGCAGAGGCAGAGATCGGAGGAGATTCATGGGAGGTGTTTGTGGATGGAGAAAAGAGACCTTTCTTCGTCGTTAAAAAAACTGTCAGGCAGTTCGCTAAAGGAGGTACTTTGCGGTTAGAAACGGAACTCCCTTTCAGCCAGGGTTTTGGTATGAGTGGGGCTTGTGCACTCTCCTCCGGATTAGCTGTTCTCAAAGAGCTCGGAGATGACCTAGAAAAAGCACTTCCTGCAGCTCACAAGTCAGAGATATTCTGTAGGACAGGGATGGGAGATGTTTTGGGCCAGTATCACGGTGGTTTCGAGATCAGAGTCAAAGAGGGTCTGCCTCCAGAGGGTGAAATAAGAACCAAAGAAATAGATGAGGAAGTAGTGCTTGCTGTAGCCGGAAGTCCTTTATCCACTCCTGATGTTTTAAGGGATCCTATGATGTCCGCTTGGATAAACTCCGTTGGCGGCGATATAATGGAAGAGTTTTTGCCTGAAGACGGTTTTGATCGTTTCCTGAAATTATCTCATAAATTCGCTGAAGAAACGAAGTTCGTAAAAGAGGACGTGAGACCTCTTCTCGAAGCCGGTATGGAAACCGGAAAGGGAAGTATGGCGATGATCGGAAATTCAGTTTTCTTTTTTGGAGATGCTGAAAGATTGGTTGAAACATTCACTGAGATGGTGGGTGAAGAGGATGTATACCTATGTGAAGTAGATAACCGTGGTGCTAGGATCATATGACCCTTTTATAAGATTGAAAGTGCAAAGATTTATCTAGATAGTTTTACATATCCTTGTGATGGATGAGGAGGAACTGATCGAGGAGGAACTCAAAGAAGAGATAGAATCTTTGAAAGATCAGGTGGAAGGATTAGAGAACATGGTGGAGAACCTTGTAAATATGCATGAAAAGGTGCTGGAAAAGGCTTCTACCGCCACCGACATAGAAGAAAGGTACATGAAGATGCTTTCCATTTATCAAAGATTCGGGAAGATATCTCCTTCACAACTCACAGGTATAAAGGATCCAATATCAGAGAAGATTGTCGAGATCTTATTCGATGATAGTCCCCTCAATATAACTCAAATAACCGGAAGGTTGAGAAAAAAGAAAGGCAGCGCTTCTAGGCATACCGTAAGAAAAAAATTGAAGGAACTCGAAGAAAAAAGTATAGTGAAGAAAGCAGAAATGCAAGAAGAAAATAAGGGTAAGTATTACGACCTCACAGAGAAAGCGATCGATAAGTGGGCAGAATTGCTCGGTATAAACTAATAGTTTGCACGACCATATAGATATGAGGTGTTAAAGATGGATATAGAAGAAACTGAAGAATTGAAAGAGGTCATGGAAACTTTGAACGAAACTGTACCTTCTTTGATCTCAGGCATCGTTGAAGCGATTTACAGTGCTGCAGACAGCGAAAAGTTAGCGAAGAGCACCGCCAACTTCTACAAGGAATTGGTAGATGCGGGTATGGATGAAGAGAAGGCCTATCAATTGACTAGAGACTTCATGAAGAGCAGAGACATAACTTCGGTAATACAGGGCGTGTTGAAAGAAGAAGGCGGATTTGGCGGTGAAGAGGTCAGCGGAGATATCGGCGAAGAGATAAAGAAGAAAGTCAAGAAAAAGATGGAAGAGAAAGAGGAATAAAAACAGGATAGGGATCAGATGAAAAGGAGGAGGAAGGGAAGCGAAAAAGACACCGAGGTTCTTCAAGCAGTTAGGGCCCTGGTGATCTTTCTCCCTCTTTTACTAAAGCTCCTCCTTGTCTTTCTGAAATACAAGAGAACAGTTAAAAAAAGGAGGAAGAAGTTCAAAAAAACACTTAAAAAAGAGGGATTGAGAGATGAGGTGGCAGAAGAACTAACTGAAGAGTTAGAGGATCTCAGCATCAGAGCTCTAATTTCGAAAGGGACCAGTAATCTCAATCCCTTCGATATGTTTTGAACAGGATTCAATCGAATATTAGATCATCAAATCTGGAAAGGAATTCTTTTTGGTCGAGTATGGGTTTTCCATCTTCTTCGATATTCTGCACAGCGGGAGGTCTTTCTTCGAACCCAGTAAGTTTTTTCTCTAGTCTCTCAGAAAAAGTCGGTTCCTCCGTATCTTGATAAAGGACATCTGTCAATATCTCTTCTGATCCTCTAAATTCTCTGATCTTTTTGAATGCTTCTGATCTTTCTTTCTCAGGCTCTTCTGATTTCACTATCCTATCTCTGAAAAAATCCGCCGTGTGTATATCGTTGTAAGTCACGCAGTGCTGGAGCACGTCCAAAAATGCGGCTCCCTCGTGTTCCATGCCTTCCTTGATCTTCTCTTTCAAGTGGTCGGAATCCATTGCAAAACTCCTAGCCACAAAAGTGTAGCCGGTTGAAAGGGCTAAACTTAACGGAGGCACGGCGCTCTGCAAGTTAGGAGAGGTAAGCGCCTTGGTCTGCGTGTCTTTCGGCAGCGTGGGAGATGCCTGCCCTTTAGTGAGGCCGTAGACTCTGTTATTGTGCATCATCACAAGTATATCGAGATTTCTACGTCCTAAAGCCACGAAATGGCCGGCTCCGATACCGAGAAGATCGCCGTCCCCTCCATTCACTATCACTTCAAGGTCTGGATCGCTCATCTTTATACCGGTAGCAAAAGGTATCGCTCTTCCATGAAGGGTGTGCACACCACTGACATCTACGAAATGAGGCATCTTTCCGGAGCAGCCTATGCCGGAGACCAAAACTGTCTTTTCAGGATCCAATTCCATCTCCGAGAAGGCCCTATAGATGCTTGAAACTATACCGAAGTTCCCACATCCGGGACACCAATCTATCCAGTTTTCCGTTCCATATTCACGGGCCATGCCTCAACACCTCCCTCTGGCTTCCAGCTTCGATTATGTTCTTTAGAGCTTCGATGAATTCATCTCTATACATCGGCCTTCCTGTGAACTTCACGACTTCATTATCAATACTTATACCGGTTTCCATCCTTATCACTCTCGAGATTTTAACGGAATAACTGTGTTCTAAAGATATGATCTTGTCAGCTTTTTCTAGATATGATAATACCTCTTCACTCGGGAATGGTGAAAATACTCTAAGATGAAGGTATCCTATTCTTTCATCCAAGCTTTCAAGACTATCTAAAGCCGGTCCCTTTACAGAGCCCCAACCTACGAGCAGATATTCGGGGTCTTCAGGTCCATAATACTTCACTCTCTCTGGCATTTCCATGTTTTTATCTGCCAGTTCCAACTTATCCATCCTTTTTTCGTGCATCTTGATCCTGTTTTCTGGATCCTCCATCACGTGACCTTTAGGGCTGTGTTCACTTCCGGTGTTCCAGATGACCTCATCTCCAAGAGATATCCTGGGTGAGATAGGACCGTCAGCGAACCTTTTAATGTCTGTGTCTTCTGCCTTTTTTCCTCTTTCGATCTTGATCCTTTCTAGATCTGGAATATCGGTGGTTTTCGTAAAATTGGCGAGATATTTGTCTAGCAGATGGATAACAGGGGTCTGATATTTTTCCGCCAAATTGAAAGACTCTACGGCGTCTAGAAAAGCTTCTCCGTGATCTCCAGAGGCCAAAACGATGCGGGGAAAATCACCATGAGAGGAGAAAAGCGCGTTCGTCAGGTCCTCCTGGCTTCCTCTAGTGGGTAAGCCAGTACTAGGGCCTCCTCTCTGGTAGTAAGTTATAACGATGGGGACTTCATTCATACCTGCCCATCCTAGACCTTCGACCATCAACGCGAATCCGGGTCCGCTAGTGGCGGTAGCGCTCCTGGTTCCTGTGAGAGCTGCACCGATGCAGGAGGTGATCGCGGCGATCTCATCTTCGGTCTGGAATACCAGGATGTTTTCCTCCTCGCTTTCTCCAGCATTTTCCTCTAGAAAAAAACTTTCATCTGCGGCCGGGGTTATCGGGTAATAGCTCTGAAATCTTAAACCCGCAACGATCTTTCCCATTCCAGTCACCTGGTTTCCGTTGACCATCATCTTTTTATCTTTTTCTAAAGACGGATCATCCATCTTCAGAGGAGTTCCCACTTTCTCTTTAACTTGTTTGACAACATTCTCTATCAAAAATATATTCTGTTCTGCTATCTTTTGTTTGTCCTCAAATTTATCATTGACTCCCTGCTTCACACTTTTAGTTTCTAGATCCATCAGACCAGAAACCGCACCTATTAAGATCGAACTTACGTATCTAGAAGCTTGTGAGCTCGATATTTCATACTGGTCTTGAAGCTCTGCCAAGATCGACGGAAAATCGAGGTCTATTATCGTCACGTTCTTCTCTTCCTCTAGAAATCTAACTATGGAATCGATCGTCCCTTCTAAGCCCAACTCGTCGAATTTCTTTTCAAGCCGTTCCCGGAGCGGGTCTTCAAAACTTTTTATCTTCTCCTGCTTTTTCTCCGATATGGAAACATCATATACTAAGTAACTCTCTTCCTTCAAGTCCAAAAAGTGGGTGAAAAGCGTTTCAGCATCCATACAACCTAAGAGATCGATCTTTGAATTAAGGGAGCGGGGTACAGTTCCGGAAGAGACCTCTGCGTGCACATAACTGTGTCTACCTTTTATGTTGGAGTAATACTCCCTGTCCGAAAGAACACCCAATCCCGAAGAAGCAAAGGCACTGCTCAATATCTGTGTAGTTGTCTCTAGACCGGCACCCTGTGCCCCTCCAAGGATCATATCTATTTTTTCCACCATATTATCACTCAATCCGCTGCAGGACTATCCTCAGATGCGACTTCGTCCGTGTACTTTTCACTAGCTAACCTGCCTTTTTTATGATCATCTAATTCATCCAAAGTAAATATCGGTTCTCCACAGCTAATGCAGTAGATCCAACCTTTCTCCTTCAATATCTCTTCGATCCGCTCTATATCGATATCCTTCTGGTTCCTACATCTCTCTTTTTTGGTTATCAGCCGATCTTCATCCAAGCAGAGTCCAAAAAAGTCGTAAGAATCGTGTTTGACAAAATAGTCACAATCTTCACAGCCCTTTTCTACCAATATCAGCACCTCATTCTAATAAAAAAGAGTGAACGTATTTAAATATTTACGAAAGTCTAAAGTCTTATTTCATATCCCGTCGTTTTTTATCATATAACGGGATTCCGATCATTATAGCAATAACGAATCCGACCATCACCATTAACCACCAAGTATCTGCCAAGAAATTCCTCTCCTTCACCTCGAGATCGAAAGTCGTTTTTTCAAAACCATCGATTTCTAACTTGTATTCTCCACTTTCAATAGCTGTAAAATTAGTAGTGATATTTTCAGTTTCGCCAGGACCAATAGTTACAGTTTCAGATAAATTGAAGGATACCCTACAAGGAACATCGACATTAAAATCAAATGTATATTCAATGTATTCGTCGCCTGTGTTAGTTGCCTCCACTGTTAAATCGACCTCTTCTCCTTTACTTGGTTTCTCAGGCTCGACTTTTAGCTCGGAAACTTCTAATTCGGGAGATTTCTCGGAGATCTGGAATTCTGCAGTATGATTGAAGATCTCTTCATATTCTGATTTTACAACGTAGTTTCCTTCTGGAACCTGTTCCCCGTCAGGACAGGTTTGATCCCAAACGAAATGTTCTGTTTTACCATATTCTGGTTCCATCGGCAATCCCGTTTCATCGTTCCAGGAAACGTGAACCACTTCACCTGTATCAAGTTTTTGTATTTGGATCCGGAAGAAATTAATAATAGGAATGTAGGTGGCAGACCCGTCGTTTTTGACTTCTACGATCACTTCCTCACCTGGCTCGTACGATTCCTTATCAGTTCCGAGATATTCTTTTTCTTCTAAGATCCTGAAATTTGCTGTCAATTCCTTGTCACTTGTCATCGTGATATTAATCTCTTTTTGTTCACTTAGTTCGCCTGAAATATCACCAGTCCAATGACTGAACTTCCAATTATCCTCAGATGAAGCAGTCACAGTGATTTCAGTTCCATTAGAAAATTCATGTTCGCCTGGTTTGGGATCTGTATCACCTATTTTTTCAAAACATTTTTCTTCGTCAGCCTCTTCATAGGGTGTCCCGACTGTCTTGACACCTATATTCAACCTCCTAGATTCTTCTTCATTTGAGTTGCTTAATTGGTAAGAATCTGAATTTTCCTGAGCAGCTACGAATCCGACGGACGCCGAACTGAATATCAAGAAGAAAACAACCGCCAAGACAATTGTTTTTCTCATATCAGCCCTCTTCAAAAAAGAAAATGTTTAGATAGTTATATAAATTTTTTCTTCAATATCACACCTTAATCTTATATATCTTAACACAGTTATTCAAGAAGATAAAAGGGTGAGAAAGATGAAAGAGCACGATATATACGAGCACGAAGTGTTAGTCATAGGTGGCGGTTTATCCGGATTAAGAGCAGCATTGGCATCTCTTGAAGAAGGAGCAGATGTTGCAGTTATCTCAAAGGTTCACCCACTCCGCTCTCACAGTGTAGCTGCCCAGGGAGGTATAAACGCATCACTCGGCAATGCTCCAAAAGCTGAGAACGATACTTGGAAAGATCACGCCTTCGATACGGTCAAAGGTTCAGATTATCTAGCCGATCAAGATGCTGTGGAAGTTATGTGTAAGGAAGCCCCAGATGTAGTTCTCGAGCTGGAACACATGGGCACGGTTTTTTCCCGTTTAGATGATGGAAAGATAGCTCAACGTCCATTCGGCGGGGCAGGAGTTCCCAGGACCTGCTACGCCGCTGATAGAACGGGACACAATCTACTCCACACCCTCTACGAACAAAATATATCGGAAGATCTTACCTTCTACAACGAATACTTCGTAACATCTTTGGTTCGAAAAAATGGAAGGATCTTAGGTTGTGTCTCCTGGGATTTTGAGGAAGGAAAAGTGGTCGGTTTCGCTTCAAACGTTGTGATACTCGCAACTGGTGGATACGGTCGGATCTACAATCGTTCTACGAATGCACTGATCAACACCGGTGATGGAGCTATGCTCGCTTATGATGTCGGCGTGCCTCTAGAAGATATGGAGTTCATACAGTTTCATCCAACCACTCTTTATGGATCTAACATATTGATAACCGAAGGTGCGAGAGGAGAAGGAGGGTATCTGTTGAACTCTGAAGGAGAAAGGTTCATGGAAAACTATGCTCCAGAGGCGATGGAGCTGGCTCCTAGAGACATTGTGGCGAGGGCGATAATCACTGAAACTGAAGATGGAAGGGCTTTTGAAGACGAGTTCGTTCATCTAGACATCACCCATCTAGGAGAAAGTAAGATAAAAGAAAGGCTTCCCGGCATCAGACAGATCGCTAAAGATTTTGCAGGTATCGAACCGGTTCAAGAACCTATCCCTGTCCAACCAGGGCAGCACTATTCCATGGGAGGTATCGATGTAGATACGTTCGGCAGGACCTGTATAGATGGCCTGTTCGCGGTAGGAGAATGTGCTTGTGTCAGCGTACATGGAGCCAATCGACTCGGAGGAAATTCACTTCTAGAAACGGTGGTATTTGGCAGAAGAGCGGGTGAGAAGGCTTCCGAACAATTAGATGAGCGGGGGTCTTACGACATGAATATGATCCAAGAAAAGATGGAAGAAGATAGAAGGATGATTGATGCTCTATTAAACACTACTGAAGGGAGTCCCTACAGTGAGGTGATGGGAGATTTGAGAGAGACGATGTTTGAACATTTTGGAGTGTATAGGAACGAAGGATCTATGAAAGAAGGTCTTTTAAAGCTAAAACAGATAAAAGAGGATTACGATTCTATCAAAATAGATAATGAAAATCGACGATTCAACACAGCATTAGTAAGAGCATTAGAGTTAAGGAGCATGATCAAAGTAGCGGAGACAGTAGTTTTGGGCTCTCTTAAGAGAAAAGAGAGCAGAGGGTCGCACTACAGGAGAGACTATCCAGAAAGGAACGATGAAAAGTATCTCCAGCATTCTATATTCACAAAGACCGAAGACGGTCCAGAAGTGGACTATGAAGAGGTCACTATAACCCAGTTCAAAGTAAAGGAGCGTGGTTATTGATGCGGCTCAGAGTCTACAGATATGATGGAAAGGAAGAGGGATATGATGATTTTACCGTTCCAGATAAGGAAGGACAGACGGTACTCGATGCTCTATTCTTCATTCAAGAGGAATTAGATGACTCACTCTCCTTCCGCTACTCGTGCAGAGGAGCTGTTTGTGGATCTTGTGCTATGCTGATCGATAAAGTACCCAGGTTGGCATGTAGAACTCAGGTTCAAGAGGTGAAAGAGGAGGAAGTAGATATAGCTCGTTATCAAGCTCTTGAAGAGGGCAAAAGTGTTTCAGATGATCACATCCTGATAGAACCTTTACCCCATCTAGAGGTGAAAAAGGATCTTGTGGTAGATATGGATAAATTCTTTGAAAATTACGGGAAAATAGAACCTTGGATCGAAGCGAAAAAAGGTTTGGAAAAAGAACATTTGATGGATCCTAAACGTGTCAGGGAACTAGAAGATTATACTAACTGCATAATGTGTGCAGCTTGTTTCGGGTCATGCCCTGTAAACGGTGAAAAAGAAGGCTATCTAGGCCCTGCGGCACTCGCCAAATTGTACCGTTTCCATAAAGATCCGCGTGATAAAAGGGAAAGACTGTATCTCGCTGACCATGAAAACGGATGGTGGGCCTGCGATTTTTATACTAACTGCAGAACTGTCTGCCCTAAAGATGTACCACCAAATCTAGGGATAGGGAATGCTAGGAGAGAACTGGAGAGTGAGGAAGATGAGGATTGAACGAGATAGCTTAGGTGAAAAGGAAGTTCCAGAAGATGTCTATTACGGAGTTCAAACCAAAAGGGCTATGGAGAACTTTCAGGTGAGCGGAAGAAAAGAGAGTTATTATCTGATAGAAGCTTATGTGAAATTGAAAAAAGCATGTGCTTTGGCTAATAAAAAAAGTGGAAAACTAGAAGAAAAAAAAGCCTCTCATATCATAAGCGCCTGTGATAAGATCGCCTACGGTGGTTTCGAAGATCAGTTCGTAGTTGATATCTATCAAGCAGGTGCTGGAACCTCTTTCAACATGAACGTCAACGAGGTCATCGCTAACGTGGCTCTTGAAGATATGGATGAATCTAAAGGGGATTACAGCAAGATCCATCCCAATGACGATGTGAATATGTCTCAGTCTACGAACGATACGTTCCCCACGGCATCACACCTCGCGATCATAGAGGCGTCAGAAGATCTTATAGAAGTTTTAGAGTCAATTTCCGAAACCTTCGATGAAAAGGCAGAAGAATTTATGGATATCGGAAAAGCCGGTAGAACACACCTTATGGACGCAACACCTATAAGTCTTGGAGATGAATTTTTAGCATACGGATCCGCCATAAAGAGAGCCTCAGAAAATTTAGTTAATGCAAAAAAGGATCTATACGAATTGCCGATCGGCGGGACCGCGACAGGTAGTGGGACCAACACTCCTGCAGGATTTAGAAGATTTGTGATAGAAGAATTGAACGGTATTTTCGGAAGGGAATTCAAACCGGCTAAAAATTCCTTCGAACTGTTACACAGCAGAAGTCAGATGAACCGTTTTTCTTCCTCTCTTAGAGAGCTAGCAGTAGAACTGAACAGGATCTCTGACGACCTTAGGTTGTTGGCTTCAGGACCTGAGACTGGTATCGGGGAGATAAATGTGCCGGAGATTCAGCCCGGTTCCTCTATCATGCCCGGTAAAGTCAATCCCGTGATGCTTGAATGTCTGAACATGATCTGTCTCCAGATAGAAGGTAGAGCCTTAACGGTAGACTCAGCTACAAGAGCTGGACAATTGGAGATGAACGTTTTCGTACCTTTGATCAGTCATAACATCTTGGATTCCGTACAGTTATTGATCAATTTCCTACCGAATTTCAGGGATAAGTGCTTATCAGGCATTGAAGCTGATAAACAAACATGCCGTGAAAATCTTGAAAAAACCCCTGCTCTAGCGACTCTTCTATCGCCTGAAATAGGTTATGAGAAAGCTGCTGAGCTTGCTAGAGAAGCAGCTGAAAAAGATATGACTATACCTGAGTTGGCCAGAGAAAAGAAAATTCTTCCTAAAGAGAAACTCGATGAGATATTTGATATCAAAAATATGGTTGAGAACAAATATAGAAAAAAGGATGATCATCGGTGACCGATTTCATCGTTCAGGCAGAAACATCTCTGAATTCTTGAAATCATATCTTGCTCCTTCACTCAATACATGAACCTGTACTCCACTCACAGATATAGGCTCTCCAAAACCAAGTTCCGGAGCGTTATTTTTAGAGATCTGACTTCCGTCGACCACCGCTACGGTGTTCCTACCGACAACTTTGAACTCACCAGTATCGAAATCCCACACCGTTGCGGTCCCTTCGCCTATCCCAAGACCTTGTATACCTGGATTTTCACTCACCACGTGTATCAATCTCGGAAATCTATCCCTTTCTGTAAAATGGGTATCGATGACCATATCCGTGATGAAACCTAACCCCTGGGTGAGCTTTACCTGACCGTGAACGAAAGGTCTAGTGATCAGATCGCCCGATATCATAAGGTTCGTTAAGCAAACGGAGCCAGCACTAGTACCTCCGATCAAGGCTCCATTCTTGAATTTCCTTTTTATCTCTTTCATGATCTCAGTTCCACTGAGGATAGCGGTTATCCTTGATTGGTGTCCTCCTGTGAAGAAAAAAGTATCGCATTCCTTTACATTTTGTATACATTCATCTCCGTTCGCATCGCCTCTCCCCTCCGGGTTGATTATGTTGACCTCCGCACTGATATTTTTGAACATCTTTTCATACTCTTTTGCAGAAGAAATGGGTGTTCCACTTGCTGTTGGGATTATGCCTATTCTTGGTGTCCCCTCCGTAATCTCTTGAGCCCTGTTGAAGTACTCCTTAAAGAGAGGTGTATCTGGGATCAGATCTACTCCTCCTCCCATGGCTATTATAGTTCCCTTGCTCATGATTTTCTATAGTTAGAAGAGTAAATAAAGATTTTGTGAACAGAAAGGGAAATCTTAATTTTGGTCATCACCATAACCAACCATGAGCGGTCACAAATACGATCCAAGGCATGCGGTATTTCTAGACTCTGAAGAAAGGAAAGAAAGGCAAAGACCAGAAGATATCTTTTCTATCTTGAAAGCGGAGAAAGAAGATGTGGTTTTGGATCTAGGAGCTGGTATAGGATTTTTAACTTTCCCACTTGCCGAGATAGTAAGAGATGGTAAGGTATATGCTGTCGATGTGCAGGAGGAGATGGTCAAAAAATTGGAACAAAGACGTAGCGAGAAAAGCTTCGATAATGTGGATGTACTATTATCTAGTGAGTGTAAGATACCGCTACCTGACCGTGAGGTTGACAAGGTATACATGATCAACGTTCTCCATGAAATAGATGATCATTCTACCTTGGAAGAAACTCATAGAGTAATGAAGAAGGGAGCGGAACTTTTAGTGGTTGATTGGGATAAAGAAAAGGTTACAGAGCACGGACCTCCCACTCATGTCAGGCTTAGTTTGGAAGAAGCTGTAAAATCACTAGAGCAAAAAGATTTCAGAGTAGAGGACACAGGTAAATATGAAGACCATTTTTGGTTATTGGCGGAAAAAGTAGATTAACATATATATAGTCCTACTGCTGTCAATATTTTATGTACCAAAAAAGGAATCCAAAAAATGTCAGTGCGGTCGGCTTCACTCTAGGACTGATATCCGGAACTCCAGTTTGGATCCTTACTGGTATGTTTTTTGATATAGCAGTCGACATCAGTTTGATCGATGGGGTTATTATTGGCATAGTGATCGGTAGTATATGTGCCTTGAGTTTGATGAAAGATCTTTTCGAAAAACGGGAATTTTTAGTCATCCCCTATGGTATGTTTGTGGGTGCTCTGACGGGGACATTTGTGGGTGTATTCAGAGCGTGGAGTCATGGTCTTGGAATGTTTGATGGTCTTTCTCCAGGTATGATATCTGGGATCATCAGTGGTTTCCTGATAGCCTTTTTGTTTTGGATCTGTGTGCAGGAGAGATGATGATTTCACAGGTCTTTCCTAATGAAGAGCCATAGAGCTAGGACCATAGGTATCATGATCCAGACGATCAGGATTGCAGAAAATACAGGGGGATTCAAATTATCCGGTATCCCGAGTCCAGTTATATAGTTCACAGCTATAAGCGAGAGCGAATAACAAGGAAAATACCATGAAATAGATGTAATTCAATCCCCCATCAAATCCTGCAGAGAACCCTATCCCCAATCCACCGATAGCCAGTCCTCCTATTATAGCAGTAGATAGTACTCCAGTTAAACCTAAAAACTTAGAGATGACTATCTCTTTTTGATCCAATTTCGAGGCCAATAAAGGTCCTATATTGCCTGAAGCGACTTCTTCTACTATCGCTTTGTATCCTAGCATTATTGCAACTATAGAGGCCAACAATAAGATCATAGATTGTCCGACTTCGAAAGTGAACTCAAAACCCCTTATCTCGGCTTCAGGATCTCCTCTAGCTTCCAATCCACCGTATGCGCTGGTTAGCAGATTGACCACCTCTTCCGCCTGAATTATGAGGAATTGAAATTCCTCTCATGACGAGGTAGCTCCGCTTCCTCAGAAAGACGGAGGTATGAGGGCTTTAACCCGTATCACTCAGAATCGTTGTTGACTTTCTGTAGTTCCTCAAGCATTTCCCGAAGATAACAATCCCACATGATAGTTTCTCATGAAACGATCGAGTAACTATTTATAATCCTTCATTATCTTTTCAAAAAAGACTAAAAAGAGTTTATTCAGCGGGTCGTTATAGATGAAGAAAGAAAAAAAGCAAGAAGATAACACGAGTTCAGTATCCGTAAAGCAGGGATTGGGGAAGATATTCAAAAACAGCGGATATAAGGTCCAGTTGGACTATAGTTTGAAAAGCAGGACCGGGGAAGAATATAACATTGATGTTTATGCAGAGTATGAAGGTCCTTTACATAAGGATAAAATTGCGATAAAATGTGAATTAGACGGATCAAAAATCGGTGAAAATCCAATACTCGAACTCGATGAAATCCTCAAAAAAACGGAAGCTAATAAAGGAATAGTGATCTGTCCTTTTGGATCTCAAAGTGAAGCAAAAGAGCTTGCAAATGAGAGAGGGATAGAACTTCTAGACAATACAGATTTACCACAGCTCTCTGCCTTTCTCCCGGAAACTGGACCTCGATTCATCGAGGAAAAAAAAGATGGTATCGAATTGGACATCTATTATTCAATCACTGGAGAAGCTAATAGGAACGACTTATTTTCCCTCACCTATACAGTGTCGCCAAAACTGGAAGATATAAAGAGTAGTTTTGAAAAAAATAATATTTTACTGACTAATGATGCAAAGGTTTTCAACATCGGTGGAGGAAAAAGTGCTGTAGTGGAACCCGGTAAAATTTATTTCATCGAGCATAAAGGGGACGATGATGAGTATGAATTGAATATTTACACCTATCAAGGTATCAATTTGGAAGATGTGGAAATTGAATTAGAGTATCAGATCACCAACAGAGGGGAAAAAGAACGGAACGATCTAGATTTGACAGGGAATATTATCTCATCTGAGAGTGGAAAATTAGAAAAAATAAAGATTGATGATTCAAGAATCAATAAAAATCTAAAAGTATTATCCCCAAACGATTCTGTGGAATGCACCATCAAAATTTCCCTGCCGCTAGAGGTTTTCATAAAACAATATGAAAATTTAGGATTGAATATAGAACTCAGTGAGAAGGGGAAAACTATCGAAAGAAGATACTTTGATCTGTCATCTTCGGAGTTTTTTAAAAATAAATTCACTGATGATCTGCTGGATCTGGAAAATTCACTCAGATCGGAAACTAAAAAGAGTAAAGAGTCAGAACATAAAAATAGACCAGGCTGTTTTATCGCAACGGCAGTGTATGGTGATCCGAAATCAGAGAAGATAGATCTTCTTCGCTCTTTTAGAGATGAAATTCTACTGGAGAAAAAAATAGGGAAAGCGTTCACAGATATTTATTATAAAGTGAGTCCTAAAATAGCAAGTTGGATATCCAAAGATGAATCGCTCAGAAAAGCTGTTGGGCACTTGGTCGTCTACCCGATAACTGATATAGCAGAAAAAGTGATAGATAGAGAATATAAATCAAAGAAGAAATTTTAAATTATTTTCATACGAAACTATTCGTTAGGTTTATATACCACCATAATCTCTAAAATGTATCGACAAAGTACAGAGGTGGATAATGATGATATCTAAAAAGAAAATAGTTCTCAGTGTAGTATTCCTCCTCACCATTAGTATGTTGGGGTTCGGGTTAGTTGGTGTAGGGGAAGCTATTGATCTTGAGGATGAAGAGATATTCCTCCAGGATGATGAATTTGAAGTGGAATTTGAGATATATGATGAAGATAATGAAGGGATAGTTGGGGCTACGATACAGATAGAAAATTTTGACGATGTATTCACTACTGAAGAAGACGGAACGGTGAACATCCCTCTAACCGAAGGAACATATAATTATACTGTTGAATATGAAGGTTATGAAACTGTAGAAGGCGAAATAAATGTCCCCGAAGAAACCACTAGAGAGATCACGATGGAGGAGGAAGATGATTTTTCAGCGATGATACAGTGGATCGGGTTAGCGGTGGTTCTCGGAGTTGGATTTTACGCTTTGACCAAGATAGATTCGAGTGCGACGAAGACCTTTGGACTCTTTGGATTCATGTTCGCCTTTTTCGTGATCATCGGATTCCTACTCGGCGAGTTCTTCATGGACAACTGGGTGCTTGGAGCCGGTATGTTTTTGGTAATCGCGGCAGTGATGAATCTGGTTGCCTATTTTTACAGCCACAAGATCATATTGAAGTCTCACAGGGCGAAGATAATCGAAGAACACGATAACCCAAGACTATTCAGGATAGTTAAAGATGTGGCAAGAAAAGCGAACATCGACATGCCGAAAGTAGCTATAATTCCTTCAGATACGCCCAACGCGTTCGCCACCGGAAGGAACGAAGATAACGCTGTTGTGGCCGCAACGGAGGGGATCTTGGATACTTTGAACGATGAGGAGCTGAAAGGTGTCATGGCCCACGAGGTCGGCCATATCAAAGGTAAAGACATGCTGATCATGAGTGTAGCAGCGACCCTGGCCGGAGCCATAACCTTCATGACAAGGATGGTCATGTTCCGGATGATGTTCGGAAGGGGTAGAAGGATGAATCCTATACTCCTTCTGACTCTTATACTCGCTCCGATAGGAGCACTCCTGATAAAGATGGCTATATCCCGTAAGAGGGAATACGAAGCTGACAAGAAAGGGGCGGAGATCTCCAAAAATCCGAACGCCCTGGCGAGCGCATTGGAAAAATTGAACGAAGCCAACAGCAAGAACCCGATGAAAAGTAAAAGCACCACTTCTGCTTCACTGTTTATAGTCAATCCTTTCAAAGGAAAAAGCATAGCCAAGCTCTTTTCCTCTCATCCACCTATGGAAGAGAGAGTCAAACGATTAAGAGAGATGGCGACCGAATTCAGTTACATGTGAACTAGAAAACGGGAGACCAAAGATGGATGATAGGATAAAAAAAATTTCAGTCTGCCTTATTTCTTTAGTCCTGCTTGTCAGTATTCTAGGTATATCTCTAAGCTCAGCTAGCGGCCTAGAAAACAACGATCCACAAGAAGATCCCACTCTTTTTACTCTAGACCTTGAAGAATATGAAGAGTATCTAGAAGAAGGACCTATCTCTGATGTTTTGATAGAAGCCTTTGAAGATGAAGAATTTGAGGTCGATGAAGAATCTGAACTATTGGAGGAAAATGGCCGATGGTGGGTGGTAGATGAGGATATCAAAAGATACAAGATGGAATTGAGTGAAAACCTGATAAAAATACACAGTCCTTTCATATTCGAGATAAATAGGCCTGAAAGTACTGAATCCTACGAGGAAGGCGAGGAGCTTTTGCTCAATTACACATTGACCGTTGATCATGACTTTGAACAGGATCTAACAGTTGAACTCATAGTGGATGGTTTTGAACAAAAGAGTATGGATATAAGTGTCACAGGAGAGCAGGAGAAATATCAAGGAGAATTCACATGGATCGTGGCCGGTGAGCCACGAGAAGCTGAACTCGGAGTAAGGATAGAAGATTATAAAGAGAGTGAAGTCAGTGTTAACGTAGATATATCTGAACTGGAAACTGCACCCTTTTGGTTGATCATACTGTTCTTCGGGGTCATCGGCATGATAGTGGTCTCGTTTCTTGTTATCAAAGATAAAAATGATAAGTCAGATATTGAAGAGAAAAATATCTAATCTTCTTAGAACTTCTAATCAAATTTATATATGAAAAGACCATAAACCTTTTTGATGTCCGACTCCCGAATCCATAGTTCAAAGATTTATTTTCTAGGCGCGGTCATCCTCGGTATCGTAAGCATATTATTTTCTTTGTTTAGATATGATCTTCTTTATTTTACGTCGACCCTGATCTTTCTAATATTGATATACGGTATTTACACCGGAAAACAGGATCATCGATCTATCAGGGATCTGACCCTTATAACATCAATACCACTCCTTTTGGGTGCAGGAGGCATCTCGCAACGGTTTAGCAGATACTTATTCGAAACTGAATTGGCCTTTGCCGTGATCCTTCCCATTTTTGGTTACATGATCATCTTCAACCTTTGGTATCATACAAATTTTACTTCAGATCTTACTTTCTCTGTTTGGTTCATCATATTATTCTCTATGGCCGGAGCATCTATCTGGGGAAAGGTCCGTTTTTTGAGTGATGAGTTCTTTAGGACCGATATAATATTAGGAAATGACGAATTGATGGTCGAACTACTTCTCATGACTATTGTGAGTGTGTTGGTGGCTTATTTTTTCAGGATATATATGTTGAGAAGAAAGCAGGCGAGGTCAGATGGACTTTTGAATAAAATCAAGCTTCACAGAAAGGGTCCAAGAAGAAGGTTCCTGAATGTATTGAGATCAGGTGTTAAAGAACGTCGTTGGGCATTATACTCATCACGGGCTCTTCAATTAGGTATCGGAGGTTTGACCATCTACGGATTATTCCACTATCGTATCATAGAAGTGGTCACAGGTGTATTTTCCTTGATATTGGCGTTGTTTCCCTATTTTTACACCAGACATGCAGATCGGGATTTTTCCTACCTGCTTGAACTTTGGATATCTTTGGCATTGTTTTTGCACGTGCTAGGAGGGGCTGGAGGTCTTTACGAAATATTTCCCTGGTTTGGATGGGATAAAGTTACACACCTAGTTTCGGGAACGATTGTCGCTGTACTTGTACTGTTTTTCCTTATTTACATCGATCGAGTTTCAAACTCGATACACATACCTTTCAACATACTCTTACTTTTCGTTTTGATATTTATGTTCTCGATAGGGGTCATATGGGAACTTTATGAATTCTTCGGCGATACCATGTTTGGAACGGACATGCAGTCAAGTCTCCACGATACGGTCTACGATATGATCTTCAATATATTCGGAACTCTGATAACCATCGCTATCGCAAAGATATTCTGGGAACCTAAATATTGATTCAGTCCATCTCTTTTGATCGGCTCCAGAGGAAGTATATACCCAGGACTACAAGTAGTCCAAGAGCACCGAGGCCAAAAAGACCAAAGATGAAGAGTCCCACTGCTAAAGCGATAGCCCACATCCAGAACACTTTCTGAGGATAGCCTTTCCTCCTTACGTCTGAACTCAGAAAAAGCACTGCGATAAAGATGACGGCCATTTCAAGTATGAAAAATATTGTGTTCATATTACACCCTCTCTTAAGCCCCCTCTAGATTACACAGTATCCTTTCGAGGTACTCTCTCAACTGCTCTTTCTCTTCATCTTCAAAATCTTCCAGCATCTTATTTTCTGCTTTGTCATCCAATTCTTTCAACAGTTCTTCTATTTCTTCTTTCCTTTCCGTAAGAAATATCCTAGTGACTCTCCTGTCCTCTTCATCTCTTTCCTTTCTGAGATAGTCTTTTTCTACCAATCTCTGAATTATCTTTGAAGTGGTAGATTTGGATATATACAGCATATCACATATCTCCGTTTGAGTTTTACCGTCTCCTTTCTTTATCAATTTGTATAGTAGCGGGATCTCTCCTCTATTGAAATCGTAGGGTTCCAATTCAGAGCGAAGGAACTTGATCAGTTTTTTATGTACTATCAGGTGCAGTTTATGTAAAGAGTCCTCCTCTGAGTAGTCTTCCACCATCATTATGCACCTCTTTCGGGCTTTCTTCTTTTCTCTTTCTCATCATATATCATATTATACACCTATATTATCTTATGCTTCGACATCTTCACTCTCACTTTTATCATCTTTCGGGATCGTAGGTCCAGGTGAAGGTTCTTCATCGATTATCTTCTCCTTCCACCATCCTTTGGAGTAAACGACGAAGGCGGCGCCGGACGCTACGATGTTACTCACGGACATACCCATCCAAAATCCGATATCATGCAGGCCTATAACCAGCGCAAAAATGTAGACTAGAACGAGTCTGAAGGCCCAAATCCTAGCTAGATCAAGACCCATCTGCTGTACGGTATGGCCTGATCCGCCTAATATCTGGCTTATCGCCCTGAATATGCCAAAGAATGGTATGGAAAGAGAATAGATCATCAAGAAGTGAGCACCGGACTCGATCACTCCTTCTTGACCCGGAACTAGGATCCTGATAAGCGTATTACTACCTACGAAAAGAACAGCTGCGATGATAGCTGTCAATATGGCAAGGGTGATCATACCCTTTTTAGCGGTGTTTTCAGCCCTTTTTATCATATCTGCACCGAGACTTTGACCTACCATGGTCGCTATAGCCATGGTCATACCCCCCATCACCAGGTGCATTATATTCAGTATTTTGTTTCCTGCTCCGTACGCCGCGGCCACGGTACCGGTATCGGGTAAACGATAAACGATCGCCCACAATAATAAAAATCCAGTAGAACTCCCTAATCTTCCAAAGGATGCCGGTATCCCAACGGTAAATATCTTTTTGATCTTTTTGAAGTCCGGAATTAGTTGAGAGAAATCCACCTCTATACCTACTTTACCAGTGAACATAAGATATATGGAATAGAATGCCGCGACTCCTCTAGAGAGTACTGAGGCTAAAGCTGCCCCTCGAACTCCCAACATCGGTATCGAGTATCCAAATATCGTTGGCATCGTTATTTCTAACGGACCCAAAACCAGTTCATATCCAGAGCCAAAAATCAATATCGGATCTATTAATATGTTGATTATAGAGGTCACAGCGACGATCTTCATCGGAGTTACGTTATCGCCCCAACCTCTCATTATAAACATGAATGCGAAGAATAAAAACATAAAAGGCATGCCCATGAAAGTTATCTGCAGGTACTGTGTACCGTAGTAAGCTAGATAAGGGGCGTCAGGTCCAGTACCCACAAGAAGCTCCATTAGGTGTGGTGTAGCGAAATAACCTATGGCCCCTAAGATCGCGGAGAACAGGATCACTATAAAGTAAAGTTGTCCAGCGTACTCTGAAGCTTTCTCATAATCCCTCGAACCGGTGTATTGAGAGATGAGGGCCAGAGCGGCCACACCGAATCCGATCTCAACCGACATTATCACGAAGACCACTGACCATGCCTGGCTAGAAGCAGCAACCGCGAACTCCGCTAACTCTCCCGGTAGACGACCCAGCCAAAATGTATCCGCAAGGTTGTACAGAGTCCTGAGAAAGGTGGCTAGCATTATAGGCCATCCGAGTTTGAACATCACTACTAGAATGTTGCCTTCTAAGATCTCATCCTTACCTGGTTTTTCCATCCTTTCTTTGAGGTAAGAATATGTGCCCTCCTCTTTCATGCCTCTAACTATTTTGAAAGGCTTTTTGAAGGCCTCTATAAGGATATCAATTAACCACTTGAGAATTCCTGATAAGCTCCTAGACATCGTAATATTAGTTTCACATGAAACGGTCTTATAAAATAGTTTCGTGTGAAACGTAACCTCTTGGAAAAGATAAAACATCTTTGAAAAGAGTAAGATTTATTTACGTTGTTGAAATATACGGACAGCAGGACGAGGGATCACGTTAACCGATAAAAATGGGATTGGATATCTCATGGTATCATACTGCAAGGGGTTAACATGTTAGAAAATTTAAGTTTGGATGGGAAAGATGAAAAAGGTTATCCAGTCATTCTGACTACCGATAGGACTCTAGCTTCTGACTACAATGGGAGTGAATTCATAGGTTTTGGAGCCACTTTCCCTAGAGTCCTTCCCGATTTCCTATACTCTACTTTTTTCGCTCCTTCAGTCCCTCATCGAGATGGCGTCATGGAATACGGCCACTGCGGAAGCCGTAAGATAGAAGCTACACTGCTGAATGACGGGTTCGATGAAGAAGATGTGGTGATCGGACATCCTGATCATCTGGAAAATCTTATCGGACCTGAAACCGAGGCTCTCGGCATAACTACACATGACCCCCTAGGACTCGGACCCGCTTCCACCACATTCTCTTCTTTCGTGGGAGGGGAACCTTACAGCTCTTATTATTTCGAAAAACTGGTGAAAAATAATCAATTGAAAAAGTACGATGTAGATGTAATAGTGGGAGGTCCCGGAACCTGGCAATTGGATGATAAACGGATAATGAAAAAATACAACGTTGATTCGATCGTCATAGGTGAAGGTGAAAAGGCCGCTCCTAAGATCTTCCGCAAAGCTATGAATGGAGACGATCTACCAAAAAAGGTCACTGGAGGCGTTACGGAAGTCGATGAAATACCGCGGATCCAAGGGCCAACTATCAACGGTCTGGTCGAGATCAGTAGGGGATGCGGCCGAGGATGCGATTTCTGCAATCCTACTTTACTGAATCTACGTCACAGACCAGTCAAGGATATCGTTGAAGAGGTGAAATTGAATACCAGTACAGGTAAAGAAAAGACGATACTCCATGCTGAGGATGTGCTGAGATATGGTTCAAAGAAGTTGAAACCAAATCCAAAGAAGTTGACGAGGCTTTTGAAAAATGTCAAGAGACATACAGATCGTGTGGACTTCAGTCACATAGCCCTCGCTTCAGCCGCCTCTGAGCCTAAACTGGTAGAAAAAATATCCGAGATGTTCAATGTGGGGAGTAAAGAAAAACCGTGGTTTTCAGCCCAAACAGGACTGGAGACAGGTTCTCCTAGACTGGCATCCGAACACTTGAAAGGGAAATCAAAACCCTTCGACTCGAAGAAATGGCCTTCAGTGGTTAGGAGAGCTTTCGATGTACTGGATGAAAATAATTGGATACCCTGTGCCACCTTGATAATGGGTCTACCTGGAGAGACCGGAGACGATGTCATGAAGACGATGGAATTGTTAGATGATCTTTCAGACAAGGACTTTTTCATCGTGCCTTTGATGTTCGTTCCACTAGGCATGAGTGAGGACGAGGACTTCTTTACCAGAGATGATATGAAACCTGAACATTGGCAATTATTAGCTAAGTGCGTGAGAAAAGATTTCGAGATCGTACCCAAATTGATTGATGATGTCAGTAAGATGGGGGGGATGAATTCTTTTAAGAGATATGGTTATCATGTATTGAGCAAAATATTCATGAAAAGACTGGGGCCTCATCTAGACGTTATGGAGAGTGGTTATGATCCCGCTCAGGTTTGAAATCAAATTTAAAACGTCCGATCATAGACTATAAAAGGAATCAGATCTTTCCCTGTTCCATCCTTTTTACAAAAGCTCTGCTCCAACCTAGATACAGAAGAAAAACGATGATCACTCCTACCACGGAATAGAGGAAATAATAGGCGAGCACCGTAGCACCAACCCAGATCCAGAACACTAGGTTAATGAAACCGTGCTTCCTTACGTCCCTGTTCACCCAGAACATGAGTGCGATCATGAAGACCAGTTCTAATGCCTCTATCCACATCTTCTCAACTCTTGTTAAAATGGTGCATCAACTTTCGAATTCCTCTTTCGATGTCCATATCATTACTAGAGCTATCACAGAGAAAATACTGCCTAAGAAATAAATTCCGATCGAAAACAATCCGATCACTGAAGATACAAGCGCGACTTTTCGATATACCTTTTTGATCGCACAGATAGCCCCTACTAAGACTACAGCACCGATCACCACATATATTACTCCACACATATTTAAAATCGTCTCAACTAGACCTTCATCTATGTCTTCTATAGCGTAAACCTCAAGTTCTCCATTCTGTTCGATACCGTATATCTTTTCTCCATCTTCTTCCACCCACCAAATATCATCTCCTTCAGTTAGATTGGCATTTTCACTTATCTCTTCACCTTCAGGATCTTCAGCAGTGATATTTTCATTGAGCGCATCCAAGAGTGCCCGATCAATTTCACCCTCTACAAGGTATTCCTCATATCGCTCATCTAACTCGAATCTGGGATCCTCTTCTGGAAGAGGATCTATCTCAACTGCGTCCCAATCGAACAAGAACACTTCACCGGCTCCTACAACCGCCAGAACAAAGACTATAATCAGAAGGATACCCGCTATCTTTGGCTTGTCCAACCCTCCTCCAAATAGTTTTCCCTTATCACTCATATTATCATCCATTTTTATATAGTCATGATAGGAAGATATGATTATGCTATTATATCTTTTGGTTTCCAGTGGTGAAAATTTTAGAGATGGATCAAATATCGACAACATTAAAGTATGAGAAAACAAATGGCCCATCGTTCTGACCCGGATGGAAAATCATGAATGAAGGAAGATCGGACCAAAAAAAGGATGAATCCAGGTTATACCGCTCAGGTAGAGAAAAGATATTGGGAGGTGTATGTGGTGGTATAGCTGAATATTTCGAGACCGATCCAGTTCTCGTGAGGATATTAGTTATCATCCTTATTTTTGCCAGCTTAAGTTTAGGTTTGCTGGTATACCTTATATTGTGGATCATAATTCCAAAGAATCCGGACCATTAATGAGGGTGGATCAGTTCTCTAAGGATTTATCGAGTGGGTTCATGGGTTGTAATGACTGATTTACCATCTTTAACTTTCTCTACAGTAAAGTATATATGGTTTATATACCCTCTTGGGTAAGGAGGTTGGGAATATGGAAAAAACAAAAGGATATACAAAGAAAATATTAATCATAGATCTGAAAGAGAAAGAAACCGATGTAGAGACCATACCGGAAGAATGGTTAGAAGATTATATAGGAGGTGAGGGATTAGCGGCGAGATATTTTTATGAACACTATTCTCCTGAAAAGGATCCCCTTGACCCTGAACAACCTATTATCTTCGCTACAGGTCCTCTTACGGGGACTTCTGCACCCTCAAGCGGAAGGTGGTGTATAGTTTTTAGATCTCCTTTGACTGGAACGATCGGTGCGTCTAACTGCGGAGGAAAATTCGCTCCACAGATCAAAAAGGCAGGTTATGATCTTATATTGATAAAAGGAAAAGCTTCTGAACCTACGTATCTCTTTATCAAGGATGATAAAGTTGAGTTTAGAGATGCGTCAGATATTTGGGGAAAAGGTGTCGAGAAAACCGATAAAGAGATCATTGATGGATTAGAAAACTCCGCTAAGGATGCACAGATAGCATCTATAGGTCCTGCGGGTGAGAACAAGGTGTTGTATGCTGCTGTTATGAACGACGGCCATAGAGCCGCTGGAAGAGGTGGCGCAGGTGCGGTGATGGGTTCTAAGGGCTTAAAAGCAGTGGTGATCAAAGGATCAAAAGAAATCGAGGTAGCGGATCCTAAAGCACTGAAGAAAAAAGCGAAAGAGAGTCGGGAAGAACTCTTTTCTGAAGACTTCGTTAGAGAGGAACTCTCAGAATACGGAACCCCCTCATTTTATGCAGCTATCGATGATCTTGGGTTACTTCCAACTAAAAATTGGCAGAAGACAACATATCCAACGGCCCGTAATCGACTCGATCACAACGCTTATTACGATATCCTAGAAGTTGAGAAATACGCATGCTGGGGCTGTCCTATAGCCTGCGGGACCGTTACGGAAGTCAAAGATGGGAAGTACAAAGGCAGCAGAGGCGGTGGACCTGAATATGAGACAGTAGCGGCTTTTGGAAGTAAAACACTTGTGAAGGACATGAACGCCATAGCGGCGGCTTCGCATCTAGCTAATGATATGGGCTTAGATCATATCTCGGCTGGACAGGCGATAGCTACTGCTATGGAATGGTATGATAAAGGGTTGATCGATAGGGAAGATACTGGAGGTATAGGTTTAGAATGGGGCAATGCCGATGCAGTGGTTGAACTCACAAGTAAAATATCAAGAAGAGAAGGCTTCGGAGATCTTTTAGCCGACGGTGTTCAAAAAGCCGCTGAAAAGCTAGGTGAAGATGCGTTTGAAGCTGCTATGCACGTCAAAGGGATGGAGATGGCCGCTGATGGTGTTAGAGCAAGCAAAGGTGAGGCGGTAGTCCATGCCGTTTCGCCAAGAGGAGCAGATCATTTAAGACCCTGGGCTCCTACGGTCGACGCCTTTGGTTATCGTGAAGAAGAACTCGGTATCGAGGGAGATATCGATTTCAAAGAGGACGATAACAAGTGGTGGATAAAACCATTCCAAGAACTTTGTATGGCAACCAACATGTTGGGAGTGTGCTTATTCACCGTTATAACGATAGCTAATAAACCTTCTACTTACGCTGAGATGTTGTCCTTAGCCACTGGTAAAGAATACACCAAGGAAGAACTTTTAGAAGCTGCAGAAAGAGTGATCAACCTAGAGAGGATCATCAATGTTGAGCTAGGTTTCGATAAGGAAGACGATACATTACCGAAAAGGTTCTTGAATGAGCCAGC
Source organism: Thermoplasmata archaeon (assembly GCA_003554965.1). Classification (GTDB taxonomy): domain Archaea; phylum Thermoplasmatota; class Thermoplasmata; order Halarchaeoplasmatales; family Halarchaeoplasmataceae; genus Natronoplasma. The sequence continues at coordinate 66,443 of PWHR01000097.1, forward strand.
CCCAGACGGGAGAGGAAAAGGAGAAGTCGTCGGTCTGGAAGAAGCACTGATGAGTTATTATGAGGCGATGGGTTGGGACATGAACACCGGAAAACCTAAAGACGAAACGCTTGAAAGACTGGGGCTTGATCGATTAAACTAGGGACGTTTTAAAACCTCTTCTCTTTTTTTGTCTATCCTCTCAGCAAGATCTTCGGAGAGATTTTTCAGTATCATCTCTCCTGCCTTTTCCGAACTTTCCCTTGGATCACCTAGAACTCCATTATCTGTAAAATATTTTAGTCCATCAGTGAAGAGAGAAGTGAGCGGGATCTCCCCTTCATATCCTTTCTCTAACCTTTCCTTATCAACCGCTTCTTCTTCTATAGCTAACATGACAGAGGTCTCTGTCGCACCGGAATGGATCAACTTTTCTTTATATTCTATCCCCGCTTCTTTCAGTGATTTCAGCATTATCTCCGTGTTCTTTTCGAGGTCCGCAACCGGTAGGACATAGGCATTCTCCATCGCTTTAGCGATCTCTGGTGCGATCACTTTAGTGGGAGCGAAATTTCCACCGTGGAAGGGCACTAGAGCTATGAAGTCGAAACCATGTGTATCATAGGCTCTGCAGTGTTCTTTTAAAAGATCCATAAAAACGTCGTTAGATAGGGAGATAGTTCCTGGAAAGTCCATGTGATGTTCTGAAACTCCAAACGGTATAGTTGGCCCCATCAAAGCGTAATCTAATCTCTTCACTATCCTCTCACCTAGTTCGTTAGAGATACACGTATCGGTATCTAATGGAAGATGAGGTCCATGCTGTTCAAAAGAGCCCAACATCACTATCACTGTATCTATTTCATCTTCCAAAGCTTCCTCCAAGCTTTTCCAACTCATCTCCTCGATCTTTGTTTCTTCCACCATGTATGATCGATTCCGAAAAGAGTACGGTCAAAATATAATTTTCTGAGCTTTATCATCCTATAGCCGCTAAAATCACAGAGACGATACCAGTAAGGAAGATACCGTCGAAGGTGCCAGCTCCTCCTATACTCATGGTCCTTGAACGGAGCTTTTCAGCATCTTTTAAGTTTAACAGGTCCGCGCCGATCAGAACCCCTAAAACTCCAGAAACGAATGCTATGATGGTGTTGGGTTCACCGGGCAGTATCACCGCTACCAATGCCGCAACGATAGGAGGAATAAATAGAGGAAGACTGATGCCAACTCCTGGTATGATTCTTGAAAATCGATAAGCTATCGTTGTCACTATGAATATGCCGATGATGAAAGATATCAAAAGATCTAGATTGGTAAATATCAGGTAAATAGAAACTAAGGTAGGGATGACAGCACCTCCAAGGTTAACTGCAATGGTCGTCCTATCTATTGTGTATTCTCTATCGAGACCTGAATAGAAAAGACTGAATACCGATCCTGGTCTCGTCATCCTTATCGGATTCCGTATCTTTTTAGTATAAACAGGTATGTTCACTGTGCTCCCTAAAAGCGAGAAAAAGAATATACCGATAGTCATCCATGGAGAAAATCCTAGAGCTCTAAAAGCCGAACTTATCACTACGGAAAGTATAATTAATATTAAAAATAATATTAAAAAGAAAAACATCGCGATTGGCAGCGCTATCATCCTAGCAGGTCGCATGTCTCTCACTTAAAAACAAAGGCGGTAATTATAGTTTTTTAAAACTCTCACAGTATTATTCGATCCGATATACGTTGTCTTCAGGTCAGGGTTCAATATCCGTCATATTTATTACTAACAATACTCTATGCGCACAAAACAGTAGAAATTAAAGAAGACCGATTAATCAAATCTATAGATCAAAATGAGTAGAGAAGGAAGTATGACATGGCTGAGGAAATAGATGTGTGGAAAACACGGAAAATAGACGTGCACGTACATATAGGTGTAGATAAAAACAAAAATGACAAATTCAGACCAACGGAATTAGAAAATCAGATGGAAAAATACAATATCAAGAAGACGTTGATCTTCCCTTTCAATATCGATTTAGATGACTGTTTTAGAAAGGCTAACAATATGGTATACAGGTTGTCTTCCAGGTATGAGCCCCTGGAAGGGTTGGCTAGGATAGATCCAGATCATGAGGATTGGAGAAAAGAGATGGAGAGAGCGTTTGGTTTGGAGTTGAAAGGTTTCAAGCTCAACCCTGTTTCACAGAATTTTGAATGTGATCAGATAGAGCATGTTTATGAACAGGCTTCTAAACTCAATTTACCTCTGTTGATAAATACCTCAGATGAAGATGGTAAATATGAGAGTCAGTTGAAAGAGATCCTTCCTTCTTACCCCGATATAACAATAATATTGACTCAACTTAAAGACACTAAAACCGAGATGGTTGACCTTATAAGTGAAAAAAAGAACCTGTTCATAGAATCCTCAGATTTTAAAAAACAACATCTTGAAGCGCTTTATTTTAAATTAGATGAAGAAAAGATCATGTTTGGCAGTGATTCCCCTTATAATAGCATTAAAAAAGCCTTGAAAAAGATGGATATAGACTGGAGATCAGAAGAAGATAAAGAAAAAATATTTTTTGAGAATGCCCGAAGAGTTTTCGATCTATGAAGAGAAAACATCAAACTAGATAGAACTTTTAAAGATTCGTTAACTTTTCTTAATGGAATACCATAGAGTGCAAGGGACTTAAGCCTCTCTTTATTTCGGAAGGCTGTCGCCTTCCTGCGTATGCGGTAGGAAGGAAAACTTCCTTCTTTTCAATCTTAAAAACTTTTATTAGAGGCTGTCGAAGACAGTCTCACACGTTTCTGGTGCAGTTTTTTACAAAAAAGTCTTTCATTCTTTTATTTCATTATGGATAAAATAATGTGATGGAAGGGAAATTAACGCCGATTTATAAACAAATTTTAGGTCGATTTGGTTAGACAAATTTTTAGGTAACTATGAAGTGTTCCTATTTAATCTTCTATATAGAAGATCAATAATTTGAAAAAATCGATTTGCATCGATTTAGACTATTTCGGCTGATCTTCTTCTTTAAATTTCTCCATATCTACATCTTCAAAGAGCTCTACTTTATCAGAAGAAGACGATTTTTCTCTTGATTTTTTTATCATATAAATCGCTCCTATACTGAATAGCACAAGCACGAGAAGTAAAGTAATCCCACTCCAGTACTTAGAAAGAAAATCCATCATCAATTCAGTTAATCCCACTTCTTCTCTTTCACCGATCGCGTAAAGGACAGTAGAACCCGCGTAAAGTGTTCCATCCTCTCCTATAACAGTATGAATTCTCCCAGTCGAGTAAGGAAGTTCAACATCCCAGATTTTCTCACCATCGGAATCAAGAGCATGAATTTTTCCTTCCCAACATCCAACATAGATTGCTCCATCTCCTCCTATAACCGGAGAACTTACTCGCCTATCAGATATGTCATTGGTCCATTTTTCAGAACCATCTTGATTTATTGCATAGAGATTTCCGTCCTGACATCCTAGGTATATCGTTCCGTGCTCGGCTAATGTGGCTGAAGATCTGACACGGTCTTCTGTTTCGTAAATCCATTTCTCAGTTCCATCTGGGTTTAGGGCAGTCAAGTTCCTACCATGTGTTGCATAAACAGTACCGTCATAACTAACTGCGGGTGAAAATGTATAGGCCTCCGTAGAATAATTCCATTTTTCTGTTCCATTGGGATTCACAGCATGAATGAAATAATTATTCCCATTATTGCTTGCTACATAAATAGTACCTTCGTTTCCGATCGCTGGTGAAGTGGAAATTCTATAAGTTGTAAAATTCCATTTTACGGTTCCATCCTGCTCAAAGGCGTATAATTTTTCCCCGAGACCTGCATATATAGTTCCGTCCTCTCCGATAGTAGGAGATGAACGTATCGGATCATTACTCCTGTAATTCCATTTTTCAGTACCGTCTTGATTGAGACCATAAAAAGTCAATTCAATACCAAAATATAGAGAACCATCCGCTGCGATCGCTGGGGAAGAATCGATCATACTAAAAGAACCTTCAAAAGACCATTTTTCTGTTCCATTCGGATGTAACGCAAACAAAGTAGGTCTTTCGTACCAGCGCCCCATAAAACCAACGTAAACAGTTCCATCGGGCCCTATCGTAGGTTCACTAAAAATCCCATCAACACCAAAGAAACCCCATTCTAGCCCCCCATCAAGATGACTAGTATCCACTGTCGATCGCCCGGTATTTCTCCTATCCCCTCTATTTAAAGCCCATGAAGAATCGGCAATCTGATCTTCTTTATCCTCCTCTAGATTATCATGTTGAAGCCCTATCGATGAAGAAACACCCGCCTCTAAAGAAATACTGATCACCAGGATGATACCTATCAATGCAAATATCTTTTTCCAACCCATGTTCCTTTTACCAAAAAAATCGTGTATATAAAATTTTTTAAAATAGCCTATATATTGATAAACTTATTAATATAAAATACGGGAGTGAGGAACTTAACGCCAATTTGTATACAGCCTTGTTTTTAAGGGCTATCTTTGATAGCCCTACATGTTTTTGATGCATTTTTTTCTCAAAAAAATCCTTCCGTCTTTTGCTCGGTCAGAGACACTCGCAA
>PWHR01000093.1 GCA_003554965.1 Thermoplasmata archaeon
AAGATGTAGCCGTAGTCTCTTACGTGAATACCAACGTAAAAACTAAGGCAGAATCAGATGTCTGCTGTACTTCCTCTAACGCCGTAAAAGTAGTGGAAAGTGTAGACAAGCCTAAAGTACTTTTTCTGCCGGATAGGAACTTAGGAGACTACATAAAAAGATTTGTAAAAGACAAAACTGTAGATGTTTGGGATGGTTATTGTGGTACACACGATAAGACGACTAAAGAAGACATTAACAAAGCTTTGGACAAATATCCTGAAGCTGAGGTAGTTGTTCATCCAGAATGCAAACCAGAGGTCGTTGATATTGCAGACTACGTTGAATCTACCGCAGGTATTTTGGAAAGAGCAAAGCAATCTGATACAGAACAGATGATAATAGGTACGGAAAAAGAGATGGGTTATAGGCTAAAAAAAGAGGCCCCTGGTAAAGAATATCATTTTCCTGGAGACCCGACTTGTCAAAACATGAAGAAGATAACCATGGAGAAAGTGATAGACTCTTTAGAAAACTTGGAACCAATCATCGAGGTGGATCAAGAACTATCGCGAAAGGCGAGAAGACCATTGAAAAGGATGGTAGAGATAGGAAGAGGAAAATGAATGATGACTTGATTGACAAGAGAATTAAAACTGATTTTCTTATCGTGGGGAGCGGTATAGCCGGGTTGTACACTGCGATGAAACTCAGCACTTTGGGCGATGTCGTGATTATAACTAAAGGTAATAGAGAAGAGAGTTGCACACGTCATGCCCAGGGTGGTATCGCAGCGGTATCGGAAAAAGATGACTCTTGGGCTTTACATATGGAAGATACTTTGGTGGCCGGAGACGGATTCTGTGATGAAAAAGCGGTACGAACTCTTGTAAAAAAAGGACCAGAGAGAGTAAAAGAACTGATCGATATAGGAACTGAATTTGATCATATAGAGGGGGAATTAGATCTAACAAAAGAAGGTGCACACAGCTATAATAGGGTTCTTCATGCTAGAGGAGATGCCACCGGTGAAGAGATCCGGGAATCTCTGACCGAACATGTTTCAGAACTCGATGGGGTAAGTATCCATGAAAGCACATTTTTGGTGGATCTGCTCGTTAGCGACGATATCTATAGTGGAGCCTTATGTCTCTGTGAAGATCAAGATGGGTTTATTTCATACGATTCAAAGGTCTGTGTAATGGCTACCGGCGGTTGCTGCATGGTCTATGAGAATACAACGAATCCTAGGGTCACTACCGGAGACGGAGTCGCTGTAGCTTTCAGAGCAGGAGCAAACGTCATAGATATGGAATTCATTCAGTTCCATCCTACGGCCCTTCACAACTCTAAAAGTGATTCCTTTTTGATATCCGAAGCGGTTAGAGGAGAAGGGGGTGTTTTGAGAAATGAGGATGGAGAACGGTTCATGAAAGGATATCACGAAGATGGAGAACTGGCTCCAAGAGATATAGTGGCTAGAGCCATAATGGAAGAAGCTAAAAAATTTGGGAAGGATCATGTTTGGTTAGATGTTACACATCTCTCATCTAAATTTCTAGAGGGGCGATTTCCAAATATATATCATAAATTGAAGCAGCACGGTATCGACATGAGCAGTGATTGGATCCCTGTGACTCCTTCGGCCCATTTCATGATAGGAGGGATAGAAACTGACCTGAAGGGTAGAACTACGATCGATAACCTCTACGCATGCGGTGAGGTGGCATGCAACGGTGTCCATGGTGCCAACAGACTAGCGAGCAATTCCCTTTTGGATGGGTTGGTCTTTGGACATGAGATCTACAGGGAAATAAAAAGTAACGGCGTGAAGGACGACTGTAAAACGATTCCTAAAAATTCAATTATCGATAAGAACTGCTTACAACCCTCAAAACTCAAGGAGACAAGAAGTGAGTTGGAAAAAATTATGACGAATAAGGCGGGTATTATCCGAGATGAAGAAGGACTTATGAGAGCGATCTTTTGGCTAAAGGAAAGGCTGGAGGCTATGGAGGAAGGATACTCGCTGGACCAACAATATTATGAATTAAAAAATATGTTGAGAGTAGGGCTCTTGATTTCGAGGTCTGCCATTCTAAGGGAAGAAAGCAGAGGAGCCCATTTCCGTTCAGATCATCCAGATAAAAAGGAAGATGGGAAAAGTAAACATATCATAATCAATAATGAAGAATCTATGGGGTTCATAAAATGAATGAAAACAAGATTAGAAATATAGTTATTAGAGCTATTCAAGAAGACATTTGGACGGGGGATATAACAACCGACTGCGTTGTAAAAGAGGATAAAGAAGCGATAGGAAAGATAATTTTCAAAGAAGAAGGTGTATTGGCAGGACTGCCTGTAGCTAGAATGGTTTTCAAGGAGATCGATTCTGATTTAAAATTCAATGCATTAATCGAGGAGGGAGAGACCATCAATGCAGATAGAGTAGTAGCCAAAGTAGCTGGTCGCACAAAGAGTATATTGAAAGGGGAAAGGGTGGCTTTAAATTTCCTTCAAAGATTATCAGGCATAGCCACCCAGACTAAGCGATATGTGGATGGGGTTGAAGAATTTGATGTGAAAATTGTGGATACAAGGAAAACTACTCCCAACCTCCGCATATTAGAAAAATACGCAGTAAGGAAAGGAGGAGGAAACAATCACCGGATGGGTTTATACGACGTTATATTGATCAAGGATAATCATATCCGTTCGGCCGGAGGAATCAAAGAAGCTATCCAACGGACAAAGGACCAATACGCTACTATGATCGAAGTGGAAGTAGAAACTATCGAAGATGTGAATCGAGCCCTAGATGCTGGGGCAGATATCATAATGTTAGACAATATGGATATACCTTCGATGAAAAAGGCTGTAAATCTCATTAGTGAACGGGCAAAAATAGAAGCGTCAGGTGGGATCACTTTGAAAAATATCAAAGAGGTAGCCTCTACCGGAGTGGATGTGATCTCAGTAGGAGCACTCACTCATCAGATAAGTTCTTTAGATATAAGTCTAGATTTAGCACAAGAATAAGAAGCAATAATTATAAGTAAAAAGATACATTTATATGAGGAACATGAATATCGAATTAGAGGAGGAAGAAAAAGAAAAATTATTTGACCTCTCTGAAAAGGATCTTTCTTTAAGGGAGATCGCAAGAGAGTTAGAATCTCCTCTTAAAGAGGTCCGCGATTTCATCTTTAAGAACCCTGCTATCTCTGATCGGTTGAAAAATTTAGCCTTAGAATCTAAAGCTTTTGAGATGTTCGATGAAGGAGAGAAAGCAAAGGATCTAGTAATAGCTGGATTTTGCCCCGCCGATAGAGCCGATGAATTATACCAAAAGTACTCTGAGCTGAACGAAGAGGAGGGAGAAAATATAGAGGATAAACTCGCGACCCAGATTGGATTGCTGGGAAGCAGATTATCTCAATTAGAGATCAAAGTGATGGATTCGACTCTTTTACCTAAAAACTTGGATTGCCCCAATTGTTCTAACGAGGGGCGATACGCTGTCGCTCTTGTTTGTACTAGATGTGAAAATATCACCCTTCATACCACTGATTCTAATCCGCAAATAACTTCCCAAAGCAAACCCCTCCTAGATCATCTAACAAAGGGTCCCGATGATAATGATGATGAATGAAAAGAATAGAGATAAAATAGTTCATGCTTCATTAACCTAGCAGATAACATCCATCTCCCTCTCCAGCATATTGATCTGTCTGTTTTCTAGGGCCTTTGGGTTGACTACCACCAATAAAACCGTATCAGTTTCAGACACGATGTCAACTATACGCCTTATGAATTGTAGAGTGCTGTCGAAACCGTTATTGCTTATCAGATACTCGATACCGTCGATAAACACTACATCTGTAGCAGATTCTTTTATTTTCTCTTCCAAAGTCCAACTCAAACTTTCTAGATTTGGAGGAATGGTCTCTTTGGATTCACTAGATTTATCGGTCAGCCAAATAAGATCAGAGTTCTTAAGATCATAATCGGATCTTATCTGGTCAGGGTTCATCCTGGATATGACGTACTTTTTTTCAATGGGGAAGGATTCGTCGACCATCCTCAAGCCTTCAGATAGTTTAGTTTCTTCTTCGATGATATAACTCCTTCCGGCTTTAAATTGACGCTTCAAACTTTCATTTGATCCCAGCTCCTTTTCCATGTACTGTTGAAGCACATCCTCCACATTATCTATCGTTACAGACTTATTCATCAAGGATGAATAAGCTATAACCCTGTTCAAAGCTCCTTCTAAGGAAGTGATATTCTTTTTGATCCTCTTAGCCATGAAATCTACTACCTCATCCGGTATATCGATAGGCTCGCTTTTCACCTTGTTCTCAATTATCTTTTTTCTTGTCTGGTATTTAGGAGTTAAAACATCTACGACAAGCCCTGATTTAATTCTAGAAATCAATTTCTCATCCATCTTAGGGATTTTCACAGGTGATCTATCAGCAGAAATTACTATCTGGTTTCCCTTATTCTGTAGCTCTGAGAGGATATAGAAGATCACTTCCTGTATATTTTGATCATCACTTAGTGCCTGAAGATCGTCAAGAAGAAGGGTCTCTTGTCCGATATATCTCTCTTTTAGATCGGAAAGATCATCTTCTGATCGTCCTTTCTCGATCTCGGCTACAAGTTTAGAAGTTGCTACGTATTTCACCTTTCTATCATTATCCATTGTCAAATGTGCCCGACCGATGGCCTTCAATAGATGCGTTTTACCGAGACCAGTCTTACTAGTTATGAAAAGAGGATTGTAGCTGTCGCCGGGGTGCTCTGCAACAGAAAGTGCCGCTACATAGGCAAACCGGTTGTTAGGGCCGACTATGAAATTTGCAAAAGAATAATTTTCTGGAAATGTCTCTTTGACCCCTTTTGGTAAATCTTTAAGAGGTTCGCGGCTCTTTTTGATCATGTCCAAAAAATTCTCACTATGCTTTTGGGGTTTTTCTTTAATAGAAGAATCCTCCCCGATTCTAGATGGCAGTTCTCCTCCCACTTTCTGGATCACTTTTTCGATATCGATATCGGTATGGACTGAGATATGGATATCAGGATTCAAGTCTAGAGTATGGATCTCCTGAAGAGCCGGCAAGCCTTTTTCCAGATCGTCGTTTTCCAGATCAAAGATTAGAGCGTTTCTAGGTAACCCGTCCTTTATTACCAGGTATCCCTCGTATGTTTCCATTATTTGAATTTTGAGATAGCCTTTGAATGAATACTTTTTCAATTTTTTCAATAGAGGTTGGAGTCTACCGGCTCCTTCGATTTCTTGGGCTTTCAATCCTTCGGGAAGATCTATTTTTGAAGACAATGTACCTCTTAATCTTTCTACCTCCTAAATAATTTTTTCTTCGAATGAGTATGCGGAGTCAATAACGAAGGAAGCCTTCTCTACTTTTATCAAAAGATAAAAACCTTTTAGTAATATGGATGTCTCAATTAGTTCTAGATTTAATGCGTGTAGAAGAATTTGAAGAAAATATCGTCCTAATTGGTGTAGATTATATCGGAGGGGAGAACCTTCAGCCAGAATTAGCAGAGCTTATAGATGAATACAGGCCTGCCTCAGTGGGACTGGCTCTCTGTGAGAAAAGATTCGAAACGATGGAAAAAAAAGAGGAATGGCTTGACCAATCCTTATTATCTTCCTACAAGGGGGGGGAATTTTCCACCATAATGTATCAATTATTCGTCGATTCTGTGAGAGAAAATCTAAAAAAATTCAAAAGATTGGAACCCGAAACCCATATAGTCGAATTGATGGATGTTGCTGACTATTTCGATACTGATATAGAATTCATAGACAGAGATATCACAGTGACGCTTAAAAGGACCGTCGGCGAAATGTCATTTATTGAAACTTTCAAGACCGCTTGGTATTTTAAATCAGCTATGCTCTCTTTTTCAGACAAAAAAAAGGAGGAATCAGTAGAAGAGATCAAGGAATATGATGATATCGTTGAAGGTGTACTGAGTACCTTGCAGAGGTTTTCACCAGCAATCGCCAAAAAGGCTAGGAAAGAAAGAGTAGAGTATATGGCAAAGAAAACCTATGAGCGTTCTAAAGAGGGAAAAATACTCGCGATAATTCCAGAAAGTAAGATAGAAGTAGTTTTGGAAGAATTGAAGGGATTGAAATCCGAAGAAAAAGATGATGGCGGGGTCTCGAGTTATATACATTTAGAAAAAGTCGGAGAGAAGATTTATAGTAAAATTTTAAAATATGGAACTTCTCTCTTTTTCATACTTTTGGCAATTTACCTTTTCTTCTTTTCAGATGTGCTCAATATCTGGAGAGCCTGGATTTATTGGTTCATCTCAATAGGAGGTATGGCTTCGCTAGGAGCACTTATCGGAAAAGGACACATCCTCTCCATACTAACTTCTTTCGTACTAGCTCCTTTCATGTCACTAACCTTACATGGACCAGGATACGTAGCTGGTTATGTAGAAGCTAGAATCAGGAACCCAAAAATAAAAGATCTGCAAAATCTCACCAGGGTAAAGTCGATCAACGAATTCTTGTCTAACAATCTTATCAGACCAGTTATGGTCGGTATATTTTCAAATATATTCACCCTTATCGGATTATTCGTGATACTTCCTCTCCTGATATCCTTAATCGGGTGAACATAAAATATATACCCCTTAGTATGTTGAGTCTCAATATCACGTATGAAAATTAAAAATATCATTAGATATCTCGTCATCGGTCTTTTCATGGGCGCCGCCAATATAATACCAGGAGTGTCTGGTGGAACTATTGCATTGATCACTGGCATTTACGACAAGTTAATCCATTCTATAAATAAAATACCAAAAGATATACCTTTATCTGCGCTAAAAATGGATAGAGATGGGTTACGAACCCGCTGGAAAGATGTCGATTACAAATTTTTGGGTCCAATTTTCATAGGTGCATTACTGGCTGTCGTATCTATCGCAAGAGGACTAGAATTCTTATTGGGCTCTCATCCAGCACCAACTTACGCATTGTTTTTTGGGTTGATTGCCGGATCGGTGCTGGTGATCTACAAATATATTGATAGGATAGACTTAAAGGTCATGTTTTCAGTTATATTGGGGATCATAGCGATAACGATCATCTTAAGCCTTGATTATCTTACTGGTGTCCACCATCCTGTGATGATCTTTTTTGGAGGGATGCTTTCGATCGTCTCAATGTTACTACCAGGTCTGTCAGGATCTTATATTTTGATTATGATAGGGCAGTACAATTATATGTTGGATATAATAGCCCCTACATGGAGCTGGTATGATATTTTCCTGATAATAATATTTATACTCGGTGGAATCGTAGGATTGTTCAGCCTGGCAAAACTTCTAGATTATCTCCTAGATAATTTTAGAGGTGTAACGATAGCTTTTCTTTTTGGTTTGATGTTGGGGGCATTGAGAGAGCCCCTAAGCAGGGCTGTCGGCGAGGCTTCGAATTCCTTTGAAATCTTTATCCCGGCCATAGTGGGGACTGTAGCAATCATCTTTCTAGAATATATGTATCTCTCCCGTTCCGAGATTTAAAAACTTCTCGGTCAGATCCTTTTGAAGCCTCTAAGTATCCATCCTGATAGAGCTCTTCGCACATAGAAAAAAGTCTGTTTAAATGTCCTGTCCTTACCTCCAATTTTCGTTTTCCCCTCTTTTATCTTTTGGATGACGTCCTCCCAGGTTTCTACATCTTCGATGATCGTATAAGCTTTGCCTATAGTTTTCAACCGATGGCTGTCACTCCCTCCGATCACAGGGAGATCCAAACTTTCAGCAAGTGCTCTAGCCTGTCTGTTCCTGATTCCCCATCCTCTTCCATTCTGGGCTTCGATACCATCCCATTCATTTTTCAATATTTTTTCTTCCCCTATACCTGACCAAAATCTATATGGATGCGCCGCTATCACAAGAGCTTCTTCTTCTTTTATCCTCTCTATAGCTTTCGATGTTGATCGTTGTTTCCCTATCTCCTTCCGAAGTCCAATCGCGATTATATGACCATCTGGGGTGGTAACCTCAATCCCCGGTACAATGATGAGATCGGTGTCAACTTTTAGGGCTTCCTCGTATCCTTTTATCGTATTATGATCTAAGATCGCGATTCCGTCCAGTCCTCTTTTTTCCGCGGTTTTAATTATCTCCCGAGGAGTGCATTTAGAATCCCCCGAATATATGGAATGAATGTGCAGATCAAATTTCATCTACATCACTTTTCTAAGGCCTTTTTCAACTTTTCTTTGATAGGTGATTCGTCTGCTGATTTAAGTAATTTTATTATCAATTTTCTTAATCTCTTTTTTTCTTTTCCCTCAGCGAGGTCCAATCTAGTCAGATGTACCATGGTGTCCAGCAGTTGATCACCTCTAGCCAAAGGAGAACCATCCTTTAACTTTTTATCAAATTTTATCTTTCCTTCTATCTCTTTGATCTCTGCGGTACCGAATTCATCCTTACATTTCTTTTTTGAGATATCTTTAACTTTACAAAAGAATACATTAATGGCTTCTTTTGGATAAACAAAGCCTTCCTTCCTATATATCTGCTCATCGGGTATTTCCTGAAATCCTAATTCATTTCTACCTGTTAAGGCTGCATTATAAAAAAGATGATGTGAATCAGTTAAAGAGTATGTGAACTTAGCCCCTATCTCGAGATTTCTAGCGGTATCAGATGGCATATATATCTCACAACAAATCCTCCTTGATGATTTTATCTCGGCCCCAATGGCAGCCGCGTTTACAACTTCACCTAAGGAGATCAATATGCCTTCATATCGAGTTGTAGACTTATCAAAATTAGACTTTTTACCATTCAAGCTACTTCCATCCCACCTTTAGATGGTTTAGTTTCATTGCCCTTTTTTTGTACATTGACCTTGGGCAAAGGAATCGGAGGTGGAAGTCTTAAATCTTTAGCTATTACAACTGATTGGGGGATGCAGTTTTTTATTATAGTAGAATGGATCTCTTTAGCGACTTCGTTAGGGGTTTTGTTTTCTTTTCTCCATTTTTTGGCAAGATTTGGGTACTCTCCTACATGGTCAAAACTACCCTCTATTTTTATGATCCCCATGCCTGAATAATTGGCAGTGAACCGAAAATCGATGCTGTTGGTCCTGTCATCGATTCTTTCTATTTTAGTGACAGAACTGTTATGATTTATCTTAACGTTTTTTTTGCCCTCGCCTTTTTTGCTGTATCTTTCGGCGTCTATCGCTGTTAATTCGAAGTTTTTTATCGCCATCGAAGGTTTCTACTACCTGCTACTTTAATAATTTTTCCATACTAATGTTGTATACAACTCTTTTCCCCAATGAAAATCTTTATAATCTTGTAAGACCATTAATCTGAGCGTTTAACTTTACAAAATAGTGGTTATCATGTCTCCAGCAGAATCATTAGAAAGGATATTAAAAGAAATACAGGAGAAATCAGATGTTTCAAACGTCACTCTGGTTTCTAGGGATGGAAAACATATAGCAGGAGATGTGCCTAAAAAGGCCCATAATGAAACATACATAGCCATGTCGGCTATTCTTTTGGGCTCTGCAGAAACCGCGACTTCTGAGGTTGATGAAAAGTTAAATTATGTTCTGGTTGAGTTAGATGATTCCAGGATCCTGATTCAGGATAGTAATACTTTTGCCATATTGGTAACAAGGCTCAGGAAAGATGCTTGCTTGGAAGACGTTCTCGAAATAACTGATAAGTATATAGATGAGATAAAAGAATCTCTGTAATAAATAAAGGAGGTTTTACAATCCCAAAAAAAGGTTTTATCAATTGCAACGTATTACCAGTAAAAAAGAGATCAGAGAGATACCACGGTTTCTTGGTGGAAGACGGTAAGATTGATCATATAGACGATTTTGATGTGATAATGGAAGACAGTGATGAGAAGATCGATCTAAACGGCTACTACGTTCTACCAGGTTTCGTTGACTCTCATACCCACATGGTTAGAATGGGTTTTAGTAGAAAATGGGTGGATCTATCTGAATGTGAAACTTTGGACGAAGCCAAATACTATCTGAGAAAGAGAGTCGAAGAAAAAAAAGAGGGGGAATGGGTTATCGGAGTAGATTTTGATGAAACACGCTGGAAAAAAACAGAGTATCCTACTAAAGAAGATCTAGACGATGTGAGTGAGGAGCATCCTATAATAATAAGAAGAGTTTGTGGCCATATGGGTATAGCCAATTCTAGATGTTTAGATGAGATCGATCACGAAAAAGGCATGATCGATGAGGAAACTGGTTTGTTGAAAGAAGAGGCTGTGTGGGATTTAGATGAGATCATGCCTGTGAGCAAAGAAGAAAGAAAGAAAGCTATTCTCGATGCAGTAGACATCGCTCATTCGAAAGGGGTCACTTGCGTCCATGATATCGTCACAAGAAAGGATTGGGAGGCATATTGCGAATTAGATGAGGAAGGTGCTCTAGATCTCAGAGTAGTCTGTTATATGCAATTTGATCATTCAGAAGAGTTAGAACCTGTTAAAAAAAGCGATTTTCTATCCCTTGTAGGTTTGAAAATTTATGTCGACGGTACTATTGGAGCTAGAACCGCCGCCCTGAGCGAATATTATCAAGATGATCCAGGCAATAAGGGTCTTCTTCTATTAGATAAAGAAGACATCGAAGATTATATACAGGAAGCTGAGGATAGAGATTTTCAATTGATGGTGCACGCTATAGGAGACAGAGCCATATCGACATCTATAGATGCTTTCATCGAGGCTTCCGAAAGAAGTGAGAAATTAAGGCATCGTTTAGAACACGCTGAGATGCTTTGGGAAGAAAATATCAAAAAAATAAGAGATATCGGTTTGATTTTATCTACCCAGCCGAATTTTGCTCATAAGTGGTCCCGGTCCTCAGAAATGAATGAAAAAAGACTTGGCGAGGAACGGCTAAAAAAATGTAATCCATACTGGGACATCCAAAGAGCTCTGATAAAGATGACTTTTGGTTCAAATAACATGCCCATGTCTCCTCTATACGGTATATATTCTGCAGTGAATCATCCTATTATGGAACAGAGGATCTCGGCTTACAATGCCTTACAAAGTTATACCATGAACGGAGCTTACACATCAAAAGATGAAGATAGATTCGGAACGTTTGAGGAGGGAAATTTAGCAGATTTCGTAGTTTTATCAGATAATCCGCTGGGATCAAAGAATATAAAAGACATAGAGGTCAAGATGACCGTGGTCGGAGGAAAAATAGTTTATGATGCTCGAGAGTGATGAGCCGATTATCTTAAATACACCCTTTAGATTTTAATAATGGTGTCGAATATGACTGAGATACCTGAAGAACTGAAATATACGGAAGAGCATGAGTGGGTCGAGATCAGTGATGGAAAATTGAAGTACGGCATAACAGATCATGCACAGGATGAATTAGGAGACATAGTTTATGTTGAACTACCGGCGGAGGGCGAAGAAGTAGGAAAGGGAGATATCGCGGGAGTGATTGAATCTGTAAAAGCCGTTTCCGATCTTTATGTACCCGCTACCGGAAAGATCCTCGAAGTGAACGATGAACTAGAAGCCCAACCGGAGAAGATCAATGAAGATCCTTATGGTGAGGGATGGATCGCGATAATTGAATTGGAAGATGAAAGTGAGATAAGCGATCTTATGAGTGCTACTGAATATGAAAACATACTCGATTGATGACTTGAATTCTGATAAATAAAAAAGAAAAATATTTTATTTTCTTTTATTTTCTGTATTGGTCTAGAACACTTACATGTTTGTGGGCGGTAGATCCTTCATAGAAACAGTAATGGATCTCTTGGAAATCCTTTCTGAATTCGATTACATCTTGTTTTACTTTTTCGGGAGTTTCGCCATCCACGACTATCCTTTTTATGAATTCGGCAACTTCGTCCATGTGGCTCTCCTTCATACCTAAACGGGTCAATGCTTGGCTGCCCAATCTTATCCCGCTGGGTTCGTTGGCGCTGTCGACGTCATCCCATGGCATCAGATTTTTATTGGCTATGATATTGGCGTCTTCCATAGCTTCCACTAAAGTTTCACCGCCGCCTTGATCTTGAACGTCTATGGCTAAAGTGTGAGACTCGGTGAAGCCCTTGTGCTCACATAGAACCTCTATACCGCGTTCATGAAGGGATTGGCCTAATGCTTTTGCATTCTTTATTATCTGTTTTGCGTATTCTTCGCCGAATTTTCTGTGTTCAGCGAGTGCCACTCCAAGAGCGGCCATAGAATGCAGATGATGATTTGATACCACGCCAGGGAACATACCGAAAAAGAGGCTTTCTTCGGTCTGTTCATCTTGTGGATTTGCCAAAATAAGACCGCGTTGTGGTCCTGGTAGAGTCTTATGGGTACTTCCTGTCATTACTTCAACTCCGTTTTCCATCGGTTGTTGGAATTCTCCACCTGCGATCAGACCTAGTACGTGGGCGGCATCATACCACACATGACATCCCACCTCTTCAAAAACATCCTGTAACTCTTCAAGAGGTGGTGGAAAAAGGAATACAGATCTACCGAAAAGGGCGATATCAGGTTCGACTTCTCTGATAAGTTCCTTAGTTCCTTCTCCTTCTATGTTCATCTCCTCAACGTTGAAAGGATAGGTCTGAGGTCTCATCCCTCGCAGTCCTACGGAGCCAAATGTCGCGCTGCTAATATGTGCGCCTGAAGAAACGTCAACGGCCGTTATACTTTTGTCCGGCCCTCCTAAGGCCATC
This sequence comes from Thermoplasmata archaeon, assembly GCA_003554965.1. Lineage (GTDB taxonomy): Archaea > Thermoplasmatota > Thermoplasmata > Halarchaeoplasmatales > Halarchaeoplasmataceae > Natronoplasma. The sequence continues at coordinate 12,756 of PWHR01000093.1, forward strand.
AGTACTGCTTGATTTGCGTTTGTGCCGGATATAGGTCTTACATCTGCGTAATCTACACCGAATGTTTCTTTAGCGAGCTCCTGCACTTTCCGTTCGACATTGTCTACGTAAATGTTACCCTCGTAGTACCTATCTCCTGGAGGTCCCTCAGCGTATTTATCCTGAAATTCTGAAAGCATTAGGTCTCTAGCCATTGGACTTATTATGTTTTCTGAAGCTATCATCGGGAGTGACTTTGAGAACCACTCCACATGTTTTTTTGCCTGTTTATATATATACTCCGCATCTTCTTTCATAGCGACACCTTGAAATGCGAAATGAACTCTACGTATTAAATGATTTTGTCTTATACTTGGACTCTCGAGAGTTCAATAACTTTTTATAAGTTGGAGAAAGTATCATATGAGGAGGAAGAATCAGGGAAAACCTTTAATTTGTTTATCCTGTTTCTAAAAAAAAGACTTATGTAAAACAGGTGAAAATATGGCAAAGATAGACGATTTTAAAGCTAAAGATGTTATGAGCAAAAAGTTGCCCCATGCGGCCCCTGACGACACTGTTTCCGATGCTATAGGACTTATGAGGAAACATAATCTTAACGAAGTTCCAGTTGTAAAAAAAGGTGAAATCCTAGGGATCGTTGGAGATGATACTTTCATCGATAAAAGACATCTTCCGTTTTCGACAAAACTCCGGCACGTGATGAATAAGCCACCAGAGGTTAATGAAACAGATCCTTTAGTGAAAGTGAGTGAACTTCTTCTATCATCCGATTACAGAGGTATACCTGTAAAATCAAAAAAAGATGATTACATCGGTTTCATAACTAGAAATGATATAACCGAGATCATACCTGAAGTTGATGAGTTGAAGCAAACAGATGTTAAAGATTTCATGACACCATCCCCTAGCACGATCTCGGAACACGATAATATAGGTAAAGCGAAAGCCATGATGAAACGACTTGACGTGAGAGTGATTCCAGTGGTCGATAAGTATGGTAAATTGACCGGCATGATAGGAATTAGAGATATAGTCAAAGAGACTCCAAAACCTATAACTAGACAAGAAAAAGGAGATATGACTGGTGAAAAGGTCTCTCCTCAAAAAGACCTAGAAGTGAGAAGTATTATGAATGAACCTCCTATCACCACAAGTCCAAAGTCTGGCATTCGATCCGCCGCCAAAAAGATGGTGGAACACAAAGTCTCGACCCTTGTGGCTATTGAAGACGATGAGATCAAAGGAATACTGACTCAATTCGACCTTATAGAGATGATTACCAGTTTTAGAGAGGAAGATCAGGTTTATGTTCAGATCACAGGAATACAGGAAAGACCGGAAGTTTACGATCAGATGTACGATTTAATACAGACCTATCTACAGAAAATAAATAAAGTGATGAAACCATTGGTACTCAACGTTCATGTGATAAAACATCAAAAGGAAGGTGGACAGGCGAAACACAGCGTAAGACTCCGTCTCTCTACAGACCACGGTATGTTCTACTCTAAAAAATTTGACTGGAACGTTATGCGTGCTTTAGATGAGGCTCTTGAAACATTGAGAAGGAGGATCTTCGAAAAAAAAGAGAAAAGAGTGGACCGAAAAAAACATCCTAAGTATCAGAAATTAATCTAAGAACTAGTTTATTAGGAATTTCGCAGTAATATTGGAGAGATGTAACTTGACGTTTGCTGCCCTATATTCAGGAGGAAAGGACTCTACACTAGCTATTTTGAAAGCTCAAAAAGAGGGCATAGATATCTCATATCTTGTAACTGTCGATCCAAAGAAAGAAGACTCTTACATGTTTCATAAGCCTAATCTCCATCTAGTACCAAAATTAGCGGAGTCTATGGGTATTAGAACTATCATGATAAATAGTTCGGGTGAAAAAGAGAAAGAGATTGAAGATCTTAAAAGAGGACTCGAAGATCTCGATATCGAAGGTTTGGTATTGGGTGCCGTAGCTTCCAATTACCAAAGAAGCAGGATCGAAAGATTATCATTTGATCTTTCTATCGATCTATTTGCCCCACTGTGGCATATGGACCAAGATGAACTTCTCCAAGAACTTTTGACAGAGAATTTAAAAACTGTGATAGTCAGCGTTTCAGCGGAAGGACTCGGAAAAGAATGGTTAGGCAGAAAAATCGATCGAGAGACCATCGTAGAACTAAAAGAACTGCACGAAAAATATGGAATAAATATTTCAGGAGAGGGCGGAGAGTACGAAACTTTAGTTTTGGGATCACCCAACTATAGACACGATTTCATGATCACAAAGAGTGAAAAATTCTGGGACGGAATTAGGGGAAAACTAGATGTAAAAGAAATAAAAAGAAGAAAATAAGGGTCAGGAGATCTACCGGTAGGATAGTTCTCCTTCACCAAAGGATTCATCTCGATGACCGCTCACATCAGACCAGAACCTCTGTGCTGTCTCTTTGTCGCCCTTTTCACCTTCGCTGAGCTCTCCCTCCATAAGCATCAATTCTTCTGAAAGCGATTCATAATGTCCTTTTTCCATCAGAGCTAGATATCTAAAGAATGGGGCATAATCATCGAATCGTTCTGCCATATATTTGTAGATCATTTTTGCGTTCTCTTCGTTTTCTATGGCTTTTTGTAGGGAATCTATTACATTTTGCGCATCTGTAAGATCATAGGCAGTTTCGTGAGGTGGAAGATCATCAGATTCGGGAACCTCGTATTCTCTTGTGCCAAATTCTTTTTCATACCTTTTTACCAATTCTTTTTTATGAATCTCCTCATCCTTTGCTAAAGCTTTGAATCTTTCTTTGACCAGTGTTCCTAGTCCTGCCTCTACAAAAGCAGTGTAAAATTTTTTAGCGTCCTCTTCAGATGCTATAGAGTAGGCCATCAATTCTTTTAAGCTGAATTCCTCTAAGTCTTCTTTTAACATGGTATCGAATTAAGTAGAAGATGCTTCCTTAAAATATTTTCTGTACTCTTTACTTCGCTTTTCTAAGAGAAATTTTTTTATACCGGGGATTTGTTTGTACCACGGTGCAAGCATGAGAAATCTTGTTGAGTATGGTATAGAACTGCTAGAAAAAGAAGGGGCTGAATATGGAGATATTAGATTTTTCGATAGCAAAACTGAGAACATCAATGTAAAGAACGGAGCAGTCGAAGCTATAAAGAACAGTAATAGTAGAGGATATGGTATCAGAGTGATTAAACGTGGATGGGGGTTTGCATCCTCGAACGACTTTACCAAGGAAGGTATGGAGGAGGCTGTTAAAAGAGCTCTCAAGATCGCCAAAGCATCTTCTAAAGCTTCGGAGAAAATCGAACTCGCAGATATTGAGATACATGAAGATACTTACGAAACACCTCACAAAAAGGATCCTTTTAAAATTGGGTTAGAAGAAAAATTAGATTATTTGATGGATGTTGACGACAGGATGAATATAGACGACAAGATAAAAGTAAGAAAATGTAATTTTAACGCCTGGAAAACGATCAAAGAATTTGCGAGCACGGAAGGTGCTAAAATAGAGCAAAAATTGATACAGACAGGAGGAGGATTGAGTGTGAACGTCTTCGACGGGGAAGACACCCAAAAGAGGAGTTACCCCAATTCCTTCGGAGGAGATTTCAACTCTCGAGGATATGAGTTTTTTGAAAATTTGGAACTTTTAGACAATGCAAAAGAAACTGCTGAAGAAGGTGTTGAACTTCTCGAAGCGGATCAATGTCCAAAAGGAAATATGGATATAATATTGAATACGAATCAATTAGCCTTACAGGTACATGAGAGCTGTGGTCATCCAACAGAACTCGATAGAGCGCTTGGAACTGAAGCTAGTTATGCAGGAACTAGTTTTCTAACACCTGACAAATTGAACGAACTAAGGTATGGAGACGAAAGAGTAAACATAGTAGCTGATGCAACTGCCGAAGGTGGTTTGGGCACTTTTGGCTATGATGACGAAGGTGTGAAAGCTAAAAAGGTCGATCTGATAAGAAACGGTATTTTTGTAGGTTATCAAGCTTCTAGGGAAGGAGCCGCAAAAGTTGGATTGGAACCTAGTGGGAATATGCGGGCCGATGGTTGGGAAAATCTCCCGCTTGTCAGGATGACAAATATTAACTTAGAACCAGGTAGTTGGGAAAAAGATGAGATCGTAGAGGAGACAAAAAAAGGAATAATATTCGATGGAGTGAAGAGTTGGAGTATAGACGATAAAAGACTTAACTTCCAATTCGGAACTGAAGCCGGCTATCTCGTTGAGAACGGTGAAATCAGTGGGCTGATAAAAAATCCAACTTATACCGATATAACCCCTGATTTCTGGAAAAGCTGTGATGCTATCGCAGGAGAGAAAGATTGGGTCCTACATGGGGTCCCCAACTGTGGAAAGGGAGAACCACCCCAAACCATGCAGGTTGGGCATGGTTGTGCACCTGCTCGTTTTAACGAGATCAGAGTGGGGGTGGGAAAATGGAATTAAATAAGGAAAACTTCGAAGAGATTTCGGATAAAATATTGAATCAAAGCGAAGCTGATGAGATCGAAGTCAGAATAACCCATAATGACACCGCTCTCACAAGATACGCAAATTCTCAGATCCATCAAAACATAGGGAGAAAAGATACAAAACTAGCTATCAGAGCCATATTTGGTAAGAAAATCGGTTCTGCCTCTACGAATTCACTGAACGAAGACTCTATCGAAAATTGCCTAGACAAGGCAGAAAAAATCGCGAGGAACCAGAGAAGCGATCCCGATTTTAAAGGGCTTCCTGATCGAAAAGAACCAGTTGATAAAGAAGGGGTTTTCTTGGAAAGAACCGCTGAATATTCTCCGGACGAAAGAGCCGAAAAAGTAAAGGATATAATAGATCTAGCCAAGGAAGATGGGATCGACAGAGTGTATGGAGCATTCAAAACTGAAGCATCTAAACTTTTCATCGCCAACTCACACGGTGTGAAAAGATGTGCTGATCTCACTACTGCAAATTTGACCACTAGTGTGATAGCCGATTGGGATAACGATCAAGGTTTTGGTTGGGGTGAGATGTGTTCTGCTGATGTTGCTGAAATAGATCATCTCTCTGTGGGGAAAAGGGCAGTAGACAAAGGTCTCAACAACCTGAATCCCAAGAAGATGGATGAAGGAGAATATGACGTTATCCTGGAACCATTAGCCGTTAAAGATTTGCTTGTGTATCTAGACATGATGGGGTTCAGTGCTAAGAGCGTTCAAGAAAAAAGAAGCTTTATGAACGGTAAGTTTGGAGAGCAGATAATGGATGAGCGGGTAAATATACACGACGATGTTTCAGATATAGATATGGTCGGTTATCCTTTTGACTACGAAGGCGTGCCAAAAAAGAAGGTCGATATAATCAAGGATGGCGTCGCCAATGAGGTGGTGTATGATTCTTATACCGCTGGGCGAGAAGACGAGAAAGAGTCTACTGGTCACGCATTACCGATGCCCAGTCCCATGAGCCCTCTAGCAATGAATCTGTTGATGGATACGGGTACATACTCTTTAGATGAGATGATCGAAGAGACCAAAAAAGGTATTCTGGTGACTAGGTTCAATTACTGTAACCCTGTGCATCCCGTTAAAGGTATCCTTACAGGTCTTACAAGGGATGGTACCTGGCTGGTAGAAGATGGAGAGATCAAACATCCGATCAAAAATCTAAGGTTTACTCAGAACCTCATAGAGGCCTTCGACAGCATCGAAGGGATCGGCGAAGAAAGAGAACTTTTTGCTATGGGGTATTTCCCGGCCTATTTCGCCGCTCCAGCCTTAAAAATCTCAGACTTTAAGTTCACTGGGACTACAGAGTTCTAATCCATATATCTATCAATGGTAAATCTGTCACTTACATCGGTAGTTCCTTGAGGCCCTCAGATATCAATCGGATCAAATTTTTCACGTCTCTCCAATCTCCAGTTTCTACAGTAGAATGGGAGTATCTGACAGGTACGCCTATTGATATCGTAAGACAACCTGACTCTTGGATCGCCATACCATCGGTGGTCCCACCAGTGACACCATACTGGTAAGGGATGTCATTCTCTTCGGCAACTTCTTTAAAATGGTCCACCAATTCAGGAGAGGAGATAGCCCTTGAATCCACCATCCTGAGAACTGGACCTTCTCCAAATTTTATAGGTTTGTAAAATTCTTCGACTCCCGGCATATCTGATGTTGAATAAGTGTCCAAAGCAATAACGTATTCTGGATCCATCGTGTTAGCGACCACTTTGGCACCTCGCAAACCTATCTCTTCCTGGACACTCCATATAGAGGAAAGTGCTAAATCCAATTCAGATTCTTTGGAAACAAAATTATTGAGTACCTCTAAAAGAGCATAACAACCTATCCTGTTGTCGAGAGCTCTACCTGAAATGACATTATCGTTCAATCTGCGTAATTTTTTATCGAAAGTAACCGGATCAGGGACATCGATTCCCATCTCCTTGGCCTCTTCAGCCGACTCCGCTCCGATATCAACGTGGGTTTTGGTCCAAGGGGTTACCTCATCGTCTTTATCCTTATCAGTGGTAAGATGGGGGGGTTTATGCCCTATGACTCCATTGATCGGACCTTCTGAAGTATGTATAGTAACATGTCTACCATTCAAAAGTGGATCCAAAACTCCGCCTATTTTTTTAATTCTCAGATATCCATCATCCTTGATATTGGATACAACTAACCCGATCTCATCCATATGAGCGACTAGACCGACCGTTGGTTTTCCCTCAGAATGATTCATTTCATATATCAGGTTCCCTATGTTGTCTGTTCTTATATCTTCAGGATTTTTTACACCGACATGATCGGTTATCAATCCTCTGAGTTTTTCCCTGATAGGTTCTTCAAATCCTGCTACGCCTGGTGTTTTCAATATTTGGGTAAAAACGTCTAGACCTTCGATTTTTTTCATTTTTTTTCCTCCATTAATATATTACAAGCAAGGGGAGACCCCTTTATTTCGAGTGGAAAGGTAGTATGTGATCATACAAAGGGAGGGTTAGTGACCTCGGCTTTTCTTTTATCGTCTCTGATCTTTATCTGCACTTCTGTGCCTTCTTCGTGATATCCTGGATCTACATAACCTAAGGCGATGCCTTTTTTCAAAGATGGAGACCTTGTCCCGCTGGTAACTTCGCCGATCTTTTCATCCCCATCGTAAATCTCATAGCCATGACGAGGGATACCCTTCTCTTGCATCACAAATCCTTTTAACATCTGATTATCTTCTTCTTTGATCTCCTCTAGTTTTTCTTTCCCTACAAATTCATGATCCCATTCGATCGCTTGTTCTTCCCAACCAGTTTCGATAGTTGTTCTAGACCTATCAAAATCATTATTTGCAAGTAAAAACCCGAATTCTATCCTCAACGTATCTCTTGCTCCTAGACCACATCTTACCGGGGGTTCATCAAGGTCCATCAATTGCTCCCATAAGACAACTCCGGCCTTATTAGGAAGGGCTATCTCAAAACCGTCTTCTCCTGTATATCCGCTTCTCTGAACTATTGGTGTATCGGAGACCGGCCAGTCAGAGTCAAATTTGTCCATCACCTCTTCGTTCATAGGTATCTGTTTTGACTGGAAAAATTCAATCTCGGAGAGATCTTCTTCAGTCACCTGTTGAAGTGTCTCTTCAGCATCTGGTCCTTGGATAGCTAAGATTACTGTCTTGTCGGAGAGATCGGTAATATATTCACCACCTCCCTCGTCTTTAAACCACTCGGATATTTCTTCATTTTTTCCTACGTTTGGGACTATAAAGCAAGCATCTTCTGAAACTTTAGTAACGATTGTATCATCTATGATACCTCCATCATGATCTAAAATGTGAGAATACTTCAATTGGTTGACCTCTGAATCTTTTATATCCATAGTACAATGACGGCTGATAAAATCGATGGCACTATCTCCTTTTAAAAGAATAGTACCCATATGAGATACATCGAAAATACCTACTGCTTCTCTAACAGCTTTATGTTCTTTATTTATACTGCTGAATTTGAGAGGCATTTCATATCCTCCAAAATTTGTCATCCTTGCTCCAGCTTCTTTATGTTTTTTGTTAAGGGCTGTCTGTTTCATGGTATCGGTATCGCTTAATCCTTTAAAAGTTTTTATCATTTTTGGCGGTTTTGTAGGAAAGATTTATAGTTTTTGTCTCTTATAATCATTAACATACGCTTATAGGTTGAGAAGGTGAAAAAATATGGATAAAAAAGAGTACGATCTAATTGTTATTGGGACTGGTTCTGCTATGAGCATCGTTACAAGGGTACTCCATGATTCCCCTGAGTTAGATATTGCGGTGATAGAAAATGAGGCCCCTGGAGGAATTTGTCTAACTCGAGGTTGCATTCCTTCAAAGATGCTTTTATATCCCGCCGAATTGGTTGATCATATACGACAGGCAAAAAAATTTGGGATAGATGCAAAGATCGATGATATCGATTTTTCTCATATAATGAAACGGATGAAGGAACACACAAAAGGAGAAAGCAAAAATATCGAAAAAAATCTTCAGCGCTCAGACGATCTAGATTTTTATCAAGGAACAGCAAGATTTGTAGAGGATTACACTATCGAAATAAATGACAAAACCATAGAAGGGAAAAAGATAATCATAGGAAGTGGATCTAGAAATATCAAACCTCCTATCGAAAATCTCGAGAAAGTTGGATATCTAACAAGTAAGACTGTTTTAGATGTCAAAGAGCTTCCAAAAAGTGTAACTGTCATCGGAGGCGGTTATATAGGAGCTGAATATGGCTATTTTCTCTCCATGATGGGAGCGGACGTAACGATTGTAGGGAGAGTCCCTCAATTTGTGCCTTCTGAGGAAATCCATATCTCAGAGGTCTTAGAGAAAAAGCTATCAGAGCACATCGATATATATACGGGATATGAGGCAGTAAAAGTGGCTCAAAAGGCAGATCAAAAAGGTGTTCTGGCAAAGAAGGTAGATCCAGAACATGAAGGAAAAGAAAAACTCAAATTCAAAAGCGAAGAGATTTTTCTAGCTGCCGGGAGAAGATCTAACTCAGATCTTTTATTGCCTGAAAAAAGCGGGATAAAAACCGATGAGGAAGGATGGATCAAAGTGGACAAAACTCTTGAAACATCTAAGGAGAATATTTGGGCTCTAGGAGACGCAACAGGTAACCATATGTTCAAACATGTAGCCAATCACGAAGCTGAAGTGGTATATCATAATGCATTTGGAGATGGAGTGATGGAAGTAGATCACCACGCTGTACCTCACGCTATATTTACGTATCCTCAGGTAGCTTCAGTCGGTTTAAAAGAAGAGGAAGCTAAAGAGAATCACGATATTTTGGTTGGAAACTACCCGTATGAACAGACTGCCAAGGGATCAGCGATGAAAGTAGAAGACTACTTTGTTAAAGTCATCATCGAACAAGAAACTTATAAGATCCTCGGTGCACACATAGTAGGCCCACAGGCCTCAGTTTTGATACAGGAGATAGTGAACTTGATGTACACAGAAAGTCAATCCGCCATACCCATTTACCGTGGCATGCACATCCATCCTTCTTTGAGCGAAGTCGTTCAAAGAGCATTTTCAAATCTGCATGTGCATGACCATGAGCATCAACACTAGAGTTAGAATCATAGAAAAAAACGGGAGACACAAAGACAAAATTTAAGTAGAATTCCCAAATTCCATCTATATATGTCATGGAAAACATCGATCAAGAAACATGAATTTCTGATATCGGCTATAGGTCTCGTAATCGGCGTAATTTTATTGATTATAGGTCTATTTGGAGTATTTTTTGCAGATACCGCTCCCACTGTACTTGCGGATCTTATAGAGAGAATCGGAGATTGGAAGTATTGGGCGCTTGTCGGTGGTGCTTTTATGACCTTGATTTTCTCACTTGTAATCTTCTTCCGATACCGAAATTTACAGGAATTCAAAGAGCTCTATGAAACTGAAAGCAAGAGTAAATTTAGGAAAAATATCGCACGGATAGAGACCCTGGCCCTGAAATTGGGACCTGAATACGAGGAGAAGGTCATTGAAAAAGAAGAAGAACTCAATATCAGAAGATAAGCTATTTGTGGTTTAGACTTGCAAATCTAAGGATTTATGTGATAAAGTAACCAGCTAGACGACCGTTTCCACTTGAAATAAAGGGGTCTCCCTTTAGAGGCGAGCAAAATGCGGCTGTGGTCTAGACTGGTTAGGACCCAAGCTTCCCAAGCTTGTGGCCCGGGTTCAAATCCCGGCAGCCGCATAAGTTGTAATAGAAAGCCTTAAAAATAAGGAATAAGTCACCTTAACATAAAAACACTTTGGGCCCATAGATCAGTCTGGCAGATCGTCACCCTTGCATCCTACATTATAGGCGAGAAAGGTGAAGGCCGCGGGTTCAAATCCCGCTGGGTCCACTCGCATACGCTCGATGCACCGCGGGATTTGAAAACACGAGGAATCAAAGATTCCTCTTGCTCACAAATCTCTGATTTTTAGTGGGCATGGAGAATGATTTAGCATTCTTTTGGGTCCATCTATCATCTCATTTTTGTTTATTCCATATTCACCTTCGTTCAAAATGCCATGGACGAGGGGATACTTCTTCAACCTCCTCATCCTCATCCTCTTCAGATCCCGTTTTTTCTTTCCTCGCCAATTCCCATCTCAAGATGATCACTATCGCAACAATCAAAAAGAACAACCAAAATCGACTGAGGAATCCCTCGTCATCCTCGGAGCCCTCTTTTCCCTCTATCACAACCCCTATCTTTATGAAATCATCATCACTTTCTACTCGAAGAGTATTCGTTCCAGCATACCCTTCGTCAGGTTCCCACAAAAACTCTCCTGTATAGGAATCTCCTGCTCCAAGATTCACAATTTTTTCATCTACCAACTCACCATTTACCAAAAATTCAATCGTATCCATTCCTTCTTCACCCTTATTGGTGACGTTGTACTCCACAATTAATGTATCATTATAGGTGACATTAGAATCATAATCTATGAGGTCTACTGAGAAGTATGCCTCTTGAGTCAAATCCTGACTTCTAGTAGAACCAAAGCCGACCGACATAACGCTCCCTATAAGCAGAAGAACAGTGCTAACAACCAGAACACATATGATCTTTCTATGCATCCTCATCCTCCGGGAATAGTTATGTTAAAGCGGATATGTAATATAAATCATTTTTCCGAGCACCATCTTTTTCGATCTACATGCATCCCCATCTACATCCAACTTCTCTCTCACACTATCAGCGACTTCCTCTACACTCATTTATTTCACCCTAAAGGATTGGGGTCCTAACCTAATCTGAAGTAGATTATCGAGGCTCTCTGTCGCTGTGATCGCAGTCTATACTTAAGAGGTCTATATTCGATCAGAATTAACCTTTTATATAAGAGATAATTTTCGTACTCTAGTAAAAAAGTATCACAAGTGAAAATATGGTGAAGATAATCCAAAAAGATCAAAAAGCCGTAGCTGGCTTTTTTCTAGATGGACCTATTTTATTGGTAGTAATATTGATAATAACGATCATGATCGCGATCATTTCCCAGGCCTATCTTGCACATCGGGAAAATTTACAGCGAAAAGAGCTAGATAAAAGATGTTTAGATCTAAAAAGAGAGGTCCAAACACATCCTGAGCTGGTAATAGAAAAAGAGAACAGGAGTGAAAATAGGCAGTTTTGCATCGAAAAATTGGAGGGTCTAGATTCTCAAGAATTTAGTGAGAATATCACCAATGATTTTGATTTAGCTTATCAAATAACTATCGAGGATGAAAGGGAAGAGAAGGAATGGAAATTCACTTCCGAAGAACCCAAGAATAGTGATATTAAAAGCTCGTTTGAAGGACCTATCCTCTTGGTTGAAGGTGAAGAAAATGAAGAGGTATACGTGGGAATTCTAAAGGTGGTAGTATGGTAGATCCCGGAAAGAGAAGTAAATCTGATGAAACAATTAGGGCTCAAAAAGGATTCTTGAGTATGGTTGACGCAGGTCTGTTCGCAATCATGATATTTATGGTTTCATTATTAATATTTCAATCGATGTCGATCGGGTTTTTTCACAGTAGCGAGGCTGCGAGAGACGAATTTAAAAGAGAGTCTGTAGTGGATATACATGAAGTAGCGATGGACTCTATCATAAAGGAGACGGGATACATTAGAGAAGTAGAAGGGATAGATGGTGAAAAGGAGAAAAGGGTATCATATCATAATGTGAGTGTGGAGACTGCAATCGGGAACTACCTTTATCTAAAAAACGAAGCAAATGAAAACCTAGGCAATTACGATTTAAATGAGTTAAGAACGGACATCAAACAAAGATATATCAGTGTCGCAAACAACATAAGTAACTACCACTTTGCGTTGGAATCTGAATACAGGCAGGCAGACATTTTTATCTCGGATATTGATGAGGTCGAAGATAGAACGGACCTACCGGATAAAAGGAGTGCTTATTCCACCTCTACCACTTTAGGACTAGAAACAGTTACGATAACCTTATACATTTGGAGATGAGCTAATTAGGTCAAAGATGTAGATATCTTATATCATTTTCATCCTCGAGCTTTATCTCGACTTCTCCGATCAGTCGGTAATCAGGACAATAATATTTTGAAGCTTCTTTCACCTTTTCTTCTAGATATCCCCTTTCCTCCTCATCTAAGTCATCCTCATAGGTGATATCTATCATCACGAGGGCTCTTTCTTGATGACCTAGTTCATCTTCTGATGCTTCCATCCTAACTATAGAATCTGAAATAGTTTCGTTTACCATCTCCGATATCTCTTCTATAGAACTCTTATGTTCATTGCTCATGTTGTAAGACCCTAATCTATCCTCAACGAGAAGAGGAGGGCCTCCTTCCCCAAATGGCATCCAACTGATATCTGATCGGTTTGATTTTGAGGCAAGATAAAAAGATGGTAAGTTGGTATACGTCTCGGAATTGATTTCTTCTATAAAACTCTGGAAATAGGCAGCGTTCGACATTTTTTCCATACTAATAACAAATTTATCTATATCTACATCATATTCAGAACCGCTCAGTTTTTCTAAAGCAGCGGGCGAAACACCATACGAAACGGCATCTAGTATGGAATCCTCTTGAAAATTCTTTCGAAGCAAATCGATTGCTTCTATATCGCTGATGTCTTTTACGCCCCAGGTTCTCGCCTCTCTAAAGTCCATGTTTATGGAGGATAGATTTTCGTCTAACTCATCTAGTGCTTCTTTTTGACAGTTTTCACTGCTAAAGTGCCCTTGTAGATCTTTTAAAAACCCCTCCTCGAAGGAAAGGAAAGCTTCAAATTCCCTTGATCGATCGGATCCCCGGTTTTCTTCGAACCAGACCATGATTTCTTTGGTACGATCCTCTCCCAGGAGCTCAAGACTTTTTCCTATCATATCTAGGGAGAAAGAGGGATTTTCCTCCTGAATTTCTGCAGCATCCTCTAGGTTTTCATCCATGATTGAGGCTGCTAAAAAGAGTTCTTCTCTTTTAGACCGATTACTAGTTAGAAATTCATCGAATACATCTGCTTTTCTCAGCTTCTCACTCTCTTCTTCAAAACCGATGGTTTCGACCACTTCTTCTCTTCTAACCTGAATTTTATCGAAAGATCTCCCAAAATGTTCAATCGATTCGAAAGCTCTCTGAGCTTTTTCAGGGCCATGATAATTTCCCCCATCATAATAGATATATCCAGCAGTTCTAAATCCAGGATCTTCAATAAGTCGGTTCTCCTCTGAAAACACCTCCCTACCGTTGAATAGGCCCAAATCATCAAATTGACTCTTGAAACCGGCGATTCTTCCACTTTCAACCATCCTCTCCTCGAAAGATTCCCACATCCTCTGGTTTTTCTCGCCATCCTCTAAGATAGGTAAAACTTCTACAGGATAAAGATCGATCTCCTGGCATGATATAGCCATGTAGACGGGAACAAAGTGATTTTCTAAGACAAACCGGTAGTCACTTTTAGGTAAGTTCTCTAATCTTTCTTCGGATATATCTGAACCGAGAAAGGTCTCTATATTTCTAGGGATATCACTCATTTGGGAGGCACGGCCATATTCACCAGAGATCATAGCTCTATATTCAGGAATATCTTCAAAATCCAATTTGAACGGCATCCCATCTTTCTCTATCACCCAAGAATCCGGAGGGATCTTATCTATAAAATCTAGTTTAGCAGAGGAATTTTTTTGATGATCTAGATCGAAAACGCTCAATCGAGCATTCTTTTCTTCAACAAAGAATATCTGTTCACTTGAGGTATAGGAAGGTACTTGGGAGAGGTAGATATCATCTTTAAGAGATTCATTCTGTTCTAATTCTCTACTTCGTTTTAGGTGTCTAGTTCTTACACTAGGTCTTATCATTATCGATAGACGGGATTTATCGAACTCACTCTGATCAGCATTGTCTAATTCAAAAGACAGATTCACGATTTTTTTCCCTCTACCCTTAATCTCTATGTACTCTTCAAAGAAGATATTGTCTTTCATCTCTTGTGTTTCCAAATCTGAGTAGTAAAGAGATTTACCATATTTGCTTGGGATAACTGTCCTTTTATAATCTGTTTCAGAGATCTCAATGGAAAAGCCGGTTTTTTCGCCAACTCCTTGGTCGATTTTTACCTCGAAGGAAAAATTTGCTTTTTTTTCTGTCTCATTAAAGACGTTCCTATCAAGAGTAAAATTTTTTATCTCGTGTTCCACCATAGACGAGGGTTTGTATGTCTGATTTAGCAGAGGCATAGGGGTCAAGGTCTCGATCACCGCCTCATGTTCTCGGCTTTCATAAGTCCTTTTCAAACCATCCGAAGAAAATTTCTCTAACCCTAACACTCTATCATCGCCGACCTCCACCTCCATTTCGATATCTGAGGTGGTTATATTTAGCAACGATACGCTGTTGTAAAAATCCTGATATTCTTCAGAAAAAGGATTCATCCATTCTTTAGCAGATAGGATATCACCATCGTATTCCTTAACAGTACTTTCCTCTATATCTTCTAATTGGATCACGTCTTCCAAACAGCTTAATGTCACATCAAGATCTAGGATCTGTGACCTGCTGTGCTCTATCGATTTGTTGCTCCATATGGTCAGTCCTTCCATCGGTACATCATATATCGGCAATCTTCTTTTCACACCATCTAGTGTATTAAGAAGACCTGAGACCTTACGGTGTTGTAGATCTCTCTTCATATGATTTTCTATAGTGGTGGTCATACCATCTAAAAGGATCTCCGCTCCTCTATAAAAACTAGCATCTCCTCGACTTTGAGGCTCGAGTTCTGAATCTCTTTCTAAATAGTCAGTTTTGGTAGAAAGGGCTTCCTTCACTTCGCTCACTCTCTCTAGAGATTTATTTTTTATCCCCTCAACGAACCAATGATCGATCTCAGAGATATCTGATGAATGTACATCTTCTGGTCCTACATCATATGATATTCGAACCGGATCTACCTCGTTCAGATATTCGGTGTAAGGATCTCCTTCGCCTCTTAAAATGTTCCATAATCTACTGCCTTCGTGTTTGGAACTTCCGTCCTCCCTCTGTCCTACTAGATCAAATACGTTCTGGTTGATACGTTCGAAAAGTTGATAAGAAGTCGAATATTCCAAAGGTGCTAAAAACTCTCTTTTTAGATCTTCAGTAAAATTCCCTAATGCCGCGTAACCGATAGATTCTTTGGGGTTTTTTGGAGGGATGTCTATATCATCGCTCAAATCGTAGTTTTCTAAGGTCCAATCGTAATTTTCAGTCAGATCTGAGGCTCTAGCATTTATATAACTGTCTACTACCTCTAGAGCATCTTCACTTTCCGACTCCTCCTCTTTTCTCAATAGGAATTCATAAACTTCAGTAGTCCAATCATTTCTTGTAAAGTTATATTGAGTCTCGATCATATCAAAAGTGTACTCTTTCGGCCCCTGGCCCCATCCGTTTATTTTTCTCTTCACAGATTCACTTCTTTCTTCAAGATTATCATAATTCTCATCCAACAATTGGGTAGTATTGCTCTCTGATGCTTCATCGAAGAGATCTCCAGAATATATATCTTTTACATAGCTTAGGGTGTTATTTAGATCGCCCCAAACTTCTTTCCATCCTTCCCTTTCTTCCTCATCCCATCTTTCGATCGTCTCATTGAAATAACTTATCTCTTCGTAGATCCAATAATATTCCTCATCAGCAGTGTTCCTTAATCTATCTTTTCTGGTGTTGAGTTCGTTTCTTATTTTTCCTTCGATCACTCGTTGCATGTTTTCGGTGTTCAACCTTTCTCTTGCATCATTTTTTTCTGTTTCTTTCTCTTCGATCCCCCAATCTGAAAGAAAATAGATGAAATAAAAAGGTAGAGCTTCTTCGTTTGAATTCCCTTCTTCAAAACCCAGTGAAAGAGAAAGGTTTCTTGAGGTGTGAAGTATCGAATCTACTGTCTTTTCAACTCCTCCTTCCCCTATGATTTCCAAATCTATCATCCAAGGAAGAGGTCCTAGATTCTTGATATCCTCTTCAACCTTTTCTTCTACTACTCTCCCATCAACATCGAAGGAATCTAAAGTCTCGTGAACGATATTAGAATAAAAATTCATAAATGATCTTAAATAGCTCTTTTCTGCTGGGACTTTGGAAGGATGTAGAATCTTCTCAAAAAGATCTTCGAAACTCCATCTATCTCCTCCATCTTCTTCAAGCATATCTCCTTGAAATAATCTTTTCGTCATCCCAAAGCCTGTGTTTACCCAGTTTTCATCCTTATCAACCATGCTCAAAAAGCCTTCTGCAACGGTTCTATTGAGAAAGGGACCTGGGTGAAGTAAGCACTCCGACAAAGTACCTTCTTCCTGAAATAACCCGATCACTAAGGCCTCTAAGTTAACCCTATTTTCAACTCCGCTGCCGAGATACTCGAGCAATCTTTTGGGGGCTATATCGAAACTTTCGGCAGTCTTTTCTAATAACTCTTCATCATAAGAATTGAAAGTTTGCGCTATCTCTAACAATAGAGCCAGCCTCATTATCGCCTCTAATTCTTCTTCCTCTAATAACTCATGGGTTCTTATATCGCCCGTTTCTCTTTCCAGTCCAAGGAGGTAGGAAGTGTCATCGCTTTGGGTGGTATGCCATACTTTTCTTTCATCACCTCCACTGAAGCCTCCTGCTGTTCCGTCATATTCCTCCAACCAGTCAGTATCGAAATGATCTGAAAAAGAAGTTTTATACCATCCCTCTTCCAAGTCTAGAGAATTAGTACCTTCAACTCCAAAGATCTTCATGGTGAGAAAGGCCGAGGTCATTATGCCTATACTACGTCTGAGGTTTTCAACCTTGAAGCGGTCCATCCTGTCAGCTAAAAGAAATAAGTCGGTTTCGATACTTCTGTTGAGCGTGATCTTACGAGTGGAAAAAGAGCCGGTCCCTTCTTCTTGTATATCTACGTGGACGACTCTATTGACCTCGAAATAACCTGGAACCTCATTCCACACGGCTTCGTCCCCTCTCATTTCTCTGATATATATAGGGATCATCTCGATATGGGGTTCCTCCTCCTTGAGAGGTCTTAAAGACAAATTAATCTGATATCCACTATGTTCGGAAACCCCCACATGATTTTCTCTGAAGTAGTTTTCGAAGATCTCCGTGGTGTTTTCACCTAACCTTGCTATCAATTCAGCTGTAGTAGCTCTCTTATTTTCTCTAGATATTTCCTCTTGAACTTTTTCGACGGCTTTTTGTCCCGCTTCCCAAGCGGCATTTTCCAGCTCTCGTTCGATCCTTTCGATCCTTTTATTTATCTCTTTGATCGGAGCTGTATCGGCAGTTTCTTCTTGTTCTTGGAGATGTATCTTGGCAAAATAGGCTGTAGCTAAAGTTGAAAGAATAAGTAATACCACACCGATCAGCACGAAGACCATCACCCCTTTTTCATCATCTATCTTCCATGATCGCACTTTTCAACCCTCCTCTTTGAGGAATATGTGATTATTATAAGACTCACCGTCGTTCAAACGAAGCATGACCACATCTAGGGCGCTCTCGTTAGATGCAAACTCAATCGAAGAACTTCTACCATCTCTCCATTCTCTTTCTTCTTGTTCGAGAAAACCTGTATTGTTGAGATTGCTTGGATCCCAAAGATGGATTCTACCGCTCAACCTTTCCATAGCTACTCTTTCCTCCTGTCTTAATTTGATGTACTCATTGGTTATCTCGACAACATAATGGTTATCTCCCACTCTTGGAGGGACAAAGATCCCTTCTCCATTCTCATCAAAAGTTATCCTTTGGAACATCTCATCACTTTCTGATTTTCTAATATCTCTCAAGATCTGTGTGATCTTTCCACAATGGTTCTCCAATTCCTGTTCTTTGAACTCATCTATTTGATAGAGATAAAAGCTAGTGATAGACGAGATCAATATTAGGATAACCGCGATTATCACGATCTTTGACTGCAACCACTGGAGTATGTTCATACCTGATCTCTCGTAAGATAAAAATCTCGAAGACAAATACCCTTTGTATACTTTACGGTTTAGAAATCAAAAAAGATAAAAATCGTTTCATCATTTGCTTCCCCAAGGTGTGTTAGATATGACATCTGAAGAAAATAACATATTCATCACAGGACCCCCTAGAAGTGGAAAAAGTACCATGATAGAGGAGATAATAGAAGAAACTGGTTTGAAAGCGGAGGGACTTCGAACTCCTGAAATAAGGGAAAAAGGGAAAAGAAAAGGTTTCAAAATTCTAGACACAAAAGAGGGAACAGAGGGTGTTTTAGCTCACGTAGATATCGAGGAAGGCCCTAATGTTAGCAGATACACGGTAAATTTGGAGGATCTCGAGGAGTTCACTGAAAAGTCTTTGAAAAATATATCAGATGATTGTGAGGTAGTAGTCGTAGATGAGATAGGCACTATGGAGCTTTTTTCAGATCGCTTTGAAGAGGCAGTAGAAGAATTACTAAAAGATGAAAGACCTGTCCTCGCGGTTCTCCATAGGAACTATACTGATCAATATGGGGGCATGGGAAGATTGTTTGATCTAGGTGAAGAGGATTATGCTAGCGTTAAGCGAAAGATAAAAAGTATAATCCTAAATAAAGGGGATTAGTTATCCTTTTTTGATTTTTTCTCACTCTCTTCTTCTTTTTTCTGTTCCTTCATCCAGACTGTACGCTGAGGGAACGGGATCGTGACATTTGCTTCTCTGAACTCTTTATCTATCCTATCTCTTATTGCACTAGCTACTTCCCACTGTTTTAGATAATGATCGACCCAGAATCTGACGTTGAATTCTAAACTTGAATCGGCGAATTCATTGAACCTTACCACCGGTTCGTATTCCTCATCGATTATCACGTCGTCGTGTTCTCCGAGAACGTCATACAATATCTCCTTCACCTTCTCAATGTCAGAACCATAGGCTACTCCCACATTGACAAGGACCCTTATCTTAGGATCCGGCTCCGCGACGTTGACGATCATCTGGTTCGCTATTGAATTGTTGGGCAGTACGATCATCTCGTGATCACGTATATTGTACAACTTAGTGCTTCTCATCCCCACATCTTCCACTTTACAGTACTCTCCGCTTTCTAGAAGTAATACATCCCCAACTGTAAAAGGTCTGTCTAAAAGTAGATGCATCCCGCTGAAGAAGTTGGAAAGCGTATCTTGAGCGGCGAAAGCTATAACTAAACCAAACACACCTGCACCGGCTAGTATAGCGGTCACCTGTATACCTATAATGCTCAAACCGATCACGAGGCCGCCTAAGAGTATGATTACAAGGCCAATTTGTTCAAAGATAGGTTTTAAGATTGAGCCGAAAGGAGACTTCAGTCCGCCGCGCTGTGCAGCTATCTCTTTCAATACAGCATTAAGTATTTTGTAAGCGACATACATACCTATTAACAGTGCGATCAGAGAATAGACTTGATAGAGTGTCGCTCTCAGATCGAAAGGTATGTCTAATCTTAGTAAAGAATGGATCACTCCATATATGAAGATGAATACCAAAAGCGGTCTTCTAACCATCTTTACTAAAACTTCATCAAGATCAGTTTTACTACGCTTCGCTAGTTTAGAAAGGATGGGCGTAACTACAAGAAAAGTGCCGAGTGCGATAAGAAACCATATCAGTAAGTTGAGCAGGAAAGCTCCCAATGGCCCGTCTAATGGTGGAGGAAGAGGATTTTCAAAGCCACCGACAATGGTGTTTTCTTCTCCAACTGGAGGAAGACCCGTCACATCTATGGTGGCATTTTTTGTTTCAGTTATGGTATCTTCATCACCTAATCTTCTAAAAGAAAAATGTACTTCTCCCTCTTTAACTCTTTCATCTGGAACGGTCGGCAGTTCGACTTTTAGAGAGACTACTCTATATTTCTCTTCTTCGTCTAATATGAAGAAATCCGGTGAAACTCTCTTTTCACTGTCGCCGAAACCTTCAGCTCTAACTCTAACTGCAAAATTTTCTTCTACGTTTTTATAAACTGTCCAATTGAACGTAGTCTTCCCACCAACCTCAACTTCTTTTCGATAGTCATCGTCCTCTCCTATTAAAGGCCTATCTCCCGGTTCGGTTTCCCCCATAACAAAAGGAGCAGTAAAGGTAAAACTGAACAGTAATAATATCAAGATCACAGGGACGATTTTTTCACGGCAGGGCATCGTTATTGAGATTTTCAAGCTTGTTTATAAATTTAATCGACCGGCCCTTTGCCTATCCCTATATATGTAATCTCTTCGGAAAGATCTTTTGGATCGAGTATCCTTCTTGCGTCTACTACTACTTTATTCTTCATCCCATCGAAATCTTCAGATTCTAGAGACCTGAATTCGCTCCAGTCGTTCTGTATTATACAGGCTTCTGCGGAATCGAGAGCATCTTTTATCCCCTTATCAAACTCTACCTCGTCAATCAATTCTGAAAAATTTTCCATACCCTTAGGATCGTATCCGACCACTTCAGCTCCCTCTTTTAGTAACTTCTCGATCATCGGCAGAGCTCTAGTCTCTCTTACATCGTCGGTTCCTCCTTTGAAAGTTAGGCCCAATACGGCTATCTTTTTACCTTTCAACTCACCGAGTTCTTCTTTCAGCAGTTCTATAGTGTGAAGAGGCTGTTCATCGTTGACTGAAAGCACCGCATCTAGTATCCTAGTAGTTACTCCTACTTCTTTTGCTAATGCTCTCAATGCTTTCACATCTTTAGGAAAACAGCTGCCACCGAATCCACATCCCGCATTCAGAAAATCCCTATTGATCCTGTGATCCAATCCAACACCGTCCATAACTTCGTAAACGTCTATGCCTTTTTTTTCGCAGATTTTGGAGATTTCGTTGGCATAAGAAATTTTGGTAGCTAAAAGAGCATTAGATGCGTACTTTATCATCTCTGCTGTCCGCAGGTCCGTCATGATCTTCGGAGCTCCAAAATCTTCGTGGATCTTTTCCAATTTATTTCGGCTCTTCTCATCCCACCCACCAATCACAATCCTATCAGGATCCAAGAAATCGTTGAGTGCAACTCCCTCTCTTAAAAATTCTGGATTCATACCCAATCCAAAATCGTCCCCTACTCTTTTACCGCTCTTTTCAAGAATCGGTAGTACTTTTCCTTCAGTGGTGCCCGGCGTTACCGTACTTTTCACGCATACCACGTGGTAATCGTCTTTTTCCTTCAATGCCTGGGATATATCTTTTGCCGCGTTTTCGACTGCAGAAGTATCAACACTTCCATCTCTCTTGGAAGGAGTGCCTACACAGATGAAAGTCACTTCTGAGTCCAAAATCGACTGAAGTGTATCAGTTGTAGCTGAGAGCTTCCCATCGGAGACAACTTCCTCAAGCATCTCTTCCAGCCCCTCTTCATAGATAGGGGGTTCAGAATCGTTGATCTTATTCACTTTCTCCTCGTCTATGTCAACGCATATGACCTTATGACCGTGATGAGCGAGTCCTACTCCGCTAACGAGTCCTACATACCCTGTCCCTATGACGCTTATTTTCATGGACTTCAATATAAAAGCCCCTTCTTATTTTTTATCCCTTTCTAAAGTTTGACGGTAAAGTTAAATAATCAATCTACGATTTACCTGCTACGTGAGATGATGACAGGTATAGAGAAGTTGGTCGAAAAAGCGAAGGAGTATAAGGGAAAAGGCCTCTCAGAAAAGGATATAGCTAACGAATTGAATATATCACCCGACACCGTAATTTGGCTCTTGACACATGATATCAAAGATGAGAAACCACCTACAGATGTGAAGATAGGATGGAGATCTGTAGGTGTTTATGGAAGAAGATTGGGCCTCCTTGCTGGTCTGTTTTCTGATATAATAATGGAAGAGACGGAAAAGATGGATACTGATATCGAGACCGTCGTCGGGATCGCTATAAACGGTATTCCTCATGCAGTTATGGTATCAGACCAGCTTGGAAAAGAATTAGCTGTCTATAGACCGCCTGAAGAAGAGAACAAGGAAGCGGGCGGTTCATTAGCCACCAATTATGCAGATGTAGCTGACAAGAAAGTGGTCATCGTTGACGATGTAATAAATACGGGAGAAACGATAAGGGGCGCAGTAAGTGATCTAGAGGAGAAAGGAGCCGAAGTTGTACTCTGTACCGTAGCGGTCAACAAAAACGGTAGAGATGACGTTCTTGGAGTTCCCCTCCGTGCCCTGGTAAGGGCCCAGATAATCGGATAAAGGTTTTAAAGATGCATTGGGCTGATGCTGAAGAGAAAGATCTTCCAAATGAACCTCTTATCGCTACAGGAGTCGCTCCTTCTGGCCCCATCCATTTAGGAGGATTAAAAGAACTCCTAACGGGAGAAGCTATCAGTAGGAGTTCAAACGGAAAACTCATATTGATAGTCGATTCCATAGATCCTTTGAGAAAATTATATCCCTTTTTAGACGAGGGATTTGAGAAGTATATAGGTATGCCTCTCAGCGAGATACCCTGCCCCTGTGGTGAAGAAGATAGCTACTCTGAACACTTCTTGAAACCCTTCTTGAGAAGTCTAGATAGGCTTGGAGTGGAGGTTAACGTCAAATTTGCTCACGAGATGTACGACGAAGGGGAGTATGAGGAAGCTACTAGGACTGTATTAGAGTCTAAGGATGTAGTAAAAGATATAATAGAAGGCAAGACAGGTCGGGACCTTCCAGAGGACTGGTTTCCTTACAATCCCTTGTGCAGCGAGTGCGGAAAAATCGACGGCACGAAAGCGATAGGTTTTGAAGATCCGTACGTGGAATATGTATGTGAATGCGGGCACGAAGGAAGAGCTCATATAGGAAAAAAAGAAGGTAAGCTTCCTTGGAGATGCGATTGGGCAGCGAGGTGGTGGATACTCGGAATCGAATGCGAACCCTTCGGAAAGGATCACGCCGCTTCCGGTGGATCCTGGGACACGGGTAAAGAGATAATAAAAAAGGTGTTCGAATCAGAACCACCTCATCCCGTGGTGTATGAATGGATACATCTAAAGGGTGAAGGCCCGATGTCCTCTTCTAAGGGGGTCGCGGTCACTGTTGAGGATATGATAAAGATGGTCGGGCCTGAAGCCGTCAGATTTCTGATAATGAAAAACAAACCTAACACCCATATAGAGTTCGATACAGGTTTGGGCATCTTGGATCTGATGGATGAATACGACAAATATGAAGAGATATATTTCGAGGAAAAGAGTGGAGATAAAGCACGGACCTATGAACTCTCTCAAGTTGAAGGACCACCGGATGAAAAGCCACAGAGGATACCCTATAGGCATCTGGTAAATCTTGTTCAGATCTACGATGATTACGAGCAGATATGGGAAGTGGCTAAAAATACTGGCCAGATAGAGGAAGATAACAAGGAGGATTACGAAAGATTCGAAGAGCGGGCAGCGAACGTCGAATTTTGGCTGGAGAACTTTGCACCGGATATGGTCAAATTCTCACTTAAAGAAGAATTGCCTGAAATTGGGTTGGATGAAGAAGAGAGAAGTTTTTTAAGCAAATACCTAGAAAATTTACAGGATTGCAGGTGGAAATCGGAAGAGCTCCATCGTTTAGTACATCAATGTGCTGAAGAAGTAGAAGTGGGTAAAGGAAAAGCTTTCCGCTCATTTTACAAGATACTATTGGGAGAGAAGAAAGGACCTAGGCTTGGAAGGTTCCTAAGCCAACTCGATAAAGATTTCGTAATGGAGAGGATCAGAGATGCTTTGTAGCATCTTTTACGACTGTAATTTGATGATAGCCTCCGCCGGTTCTCCGTCGGCTTCTTTCAGAGCCTGCTCGGCCTCTTCTTTTGAGACACCTGCTCTTTCAGAGACCATCTCTATGTCTTCATCGGGTATGAGTACTTCACCTTCAAGCGCCTCCTCCCTAGGTTCACCGACGACTTGATACATCTTCTGACCTTTCATATCCATCTCTATTACCTGGGGGTCATCGAACACCAATTTCTTTTCTGACGTCTCTATGACTACTTTTTGAGCGTCCAATTCATTCTGATCGAGTCCCATCTTCTTCATCATGCGTTTCATCTGTCTTGGATTTCCACCGGGCATCATGGTTTTCGACCTGATTGGAACAGGAAACTGTGATTATAAAATGCTTTCGGAAAGCCTTAGAATGACTCAAAAAAGATATATTGGATAAACCAATCCCTAATAGGGTACAAATCATGCTTATAAAAGGCCCTGCATCTGTTGAACTATCCGAAAAAGTCGCTGAGATAACAGGAGAATATACTGTACAGGTGAAGACTAAAGTGTTTCCGGACGGGGAAATTTACGTGAAGTTGGATGGAGATGTGAAGGGAGAAGAATGCAACTTAATACAGACCACTTATCCTAACCGGCATCTCTTGGAACTCTATATGATCCAGGACGCCCTTAAAGAGAACGGTGCAGAATCGATAGATATCGTAGTACCTTATTACTCATACGCGAGGCAGGATCAACTTTTTGAGAAAGGAGAAGCTTTGAGCGCGAGAGCCTTTGCCAAAAGACTCGAGATAGAAGCGAACAAATTTTACAGCATAGATCTGCACTCTGAAAAGATAGTCGATTTTTTCAGGATAGATGCAGAGAACCTTTCGGCTATGCCGATACTAGCTAGGCATTCTGAAACCAAAGATCCCGACTTTTTGATCTCACCTGACGAAGGAGGGATCGAGAGGATCAAAAAAGCTGCACGCGAGATCGATCTTGAATGGGACTATTTGGTGAAAAAAAGACTAGATGCGGAAACAGTGAAGATAAAACCTAAAAACATAGACGTAGAAGGAAAATCAGTTGTTATACTAGATGATATAATCTCAACAGGTGGTACGATGACTGAAGCTGCAAAACAGCTGAAAAAAGAAGGTGCGGAGGAAGTTCATGCTGGATGCACACACGGTCTTTTCGCCGAGAACGCTTTAGATAGACTAGAAAAGGTATGTGATTCAGTCTTCTGTACCGATACGATAGAACAAGAAAGGAGCGAAGTCTCAGTTGCGCCTTTGATAGCGGAAAATCTCTGATCCATTCATTAAGATGGTAGCTCTAGGAATTCTGCAACCTCTTTTATACCTTCACGGTCTTTAGCGTTGGTCTTTATCAAAGTTCCATGAGGATTCACTTCTCTGTAGTCCTCTTCGATGATCTCTAGATCGACATCCATGGGTTCAGCTAGATCAACTTTGTTGAGCACCGTAAGTTCGGAACGGGAGAATATAAGAGGATGCTTCCTGATCATATCGTCCCCTTCAGTGACGGAGATGACGACTACATCCTTTTCTGTACCAAGGGGGAAGTCCACTGGGCAGATCAGATTCCCGACGTTCTCTATGAATAGTATATCTATAGTATCAAGGTCTAAATCTTCCTCTTCCAATGCATGGTTCACGTAATGGGCGTCCAGATGACAGTCTTTACCCGTATTGATAGAAACTGATGACATGCCTCTCTTTTTGAAACGTCGGCTGTCATCTTTTCCGGTGAGATCGCCGGCGATCGCACCAACTTCTTTTTCACTTATGATCTCCTTCAATCCTTCTATCAATGTAGTCTTACCCGATCCGATAGCCCCCAAGATATTGAAAGCTCTAACGCCTTTACTTTTGAAAAGGTCACGGTTTTCTTGGGCGATCCTCTCGTTTTCTTCTAGGATATTTTTCTCCATATCCACTTCGGTGATTTTATGCATGAGATCGTTCAATTGAAAAACGAGAAGATTATAAAGTTTGTTACCTTTTCCTTTCAAAAAAGCTCTCGATACTTTGCGACACGTTCTCCACTAGCTTAAGATCCTCTAAATAATTCTTGAAGTGTATTGCTCTCTCGTCGAGTATCACCGAAACACCTACGTCTTCTTCGCTCCTTATCAACCTGCCAGTTGCTTGTAAGATCTTCCTCACCGCTGGAGCCTTGACCGTATACTCCCAACCCTTGTTGAATTTCATATCATAGTAGTGTTTCAACCCCTTCTGCCTAGCCGTCGGTTTTGGATAAGGTATGCCGACGACCACCGCTACTTCCAATTGATCTCCTGGAAAGTCCATCCCTTCGCTGATCCTTCCACCTATAACCGAGAACAAAACCCCTCCTTCCTCTTTGAACTTATTGACAGTTTCCATGAGCTTAGGTTGATCCATGCCTTGCTCTTCGAAGAATAGTTTTTTTCCATTATTTTCGATCTCTCTTGTGAGCTCTTTCATAAGCCTGTAACTCGGGAAGAATATCACGGTGTTCCTATCAACCTCTTCGCTGATCCGCAAAATCTCTTTTTTCAACTTATCCATCATCTCTCCACTGCGCTGAAGCTCTTCGTAACGAGTAGTGATCCCTTCTACGTATAAAAGTTCCTTGTTTTCACTAGGAAATGGACTGGGATATATCTTTGTCTTAGTATCCCGAGGAAGCCCTATAGAATCTCTATACTCATCCAATGGTTCTAACGTAGCTGATTGATGTATGCTAGAATGGCATTCGTTCAAAACAGAGGTTATGTTGCTGGGATCGAGACAAAAAGCTTCCAAACTGGGGTTCTCACCCCCATTGACCAATTTTATGTAATCCTCCCTTTTTATAGAGAACCATGATGATAAAAAGGAAGCTACTGAATTAATATAGGAGCGCGGAAGTTTTTTCTCATCTCTCCTTTTTTCCTGGACTATCTCCCCCTGAACTTTTAGATCTTTTATAAGACCTTTCAGCTGATTCGTGTTGAGGCTTAATGCATGTAAAAGCTCGGTCCTGAGTTCGCTCGGCGGTATAAGACCATCGTCCTCTATCACGAACTCCTCAGCGATATCGGCCATTATCGCTTTGAAGAGGCGGCAGAAATCTGATATGTTCATGTTTTTCTGCAGAAGTGGATCATCAAATTCTTTGCTCTCTTTCAGCGCTCTTTCGAGCCCTAATTTAGAGATCTCTGATGTAGAAAGATCTCGTGCATAATTTGGTAGGTTGTGAGCTTCGTCGACCACTACGATAAGTTCAGAAATTTCCGTATTCATCCAATCCAAGAGTTGCTTCCTTATGAAGGGCATAAAGAAATAGATATATGGCGCTGTAACTACTGTCGCTTCTGGGATCAGCGCCTTCGTAAGCTCGTAGGGACAGATCTCTTTTTTTTCACAGTGATCCAAGGTCTCGTCGACGGTAGGTTTGTTCTCTTTGAACCACATCTCTATTTCATCTAGGTCCACGTCTAACAAGCCGGCATAATAGGGGCATGATTTAGGTTCTCTTTCCTCTTTTAGAGCGGCTCTAACTTCTTTCTTCCGATCGCTGCAGTACTTCGAGAGTTCCTCCGCACTCCCCTCTTTCAACTCTTCGTCTTCCTGAGCCAGGAGACATGTATTGTTCCTCCCCTGTAAACCAAGGCCGTAGTAGTCGCCGATCTCTCTCAGTTCTACGAGCACCTGCCTCTGCTGACTGTTAGTTCTAGTAAGATATAGTATCTTTTTTCCATTCTTTACGGCATAATCTAATGCAGCGGTCAAGGTGCATACGGTTTTCCCAGATCCAGTAGCTGCTTGATATACGAAAGACTCTTCCTCCTCTAAAACAGATCGGATCTGTTCCATTATCTCTCGTTGATTTTTCCGTTCTTCATAGGGAAAGAGCTCGTTCATTTTACTCACCTATAGCTTAATGATCTGAAAATTTATTGTTGTTACTTTTTTGTTCGCCTTGGATTCAAAGTTCATTCAATTTATTTTCTATCTTTCTTTTCATCTCTCTCATATCCATACTGTCTGCCAAACCTAAAGCTTCATCAAGGTTCTGTTTAGCGTTCTTCAGTTTTCCCTGTTTTACTTGGACCTCTGAAAGCTCATACATCGCAGCGACCTTCGAATCTGGTAGCTCAACGATCTGAAACAAGTCTAAAGCTTTTTTATAATAGTCCTCAGCATCATCGAATTCATTTCTTTCTTTTTTAAGCCTCGCATAGGCCATATTCGCACCCGCTAGACCGAGCAGGTCGTTCTGATTTTCAAAAAGATCGATAGATTTTTTTAACAAATCACCGGCTCTTTTGAGCCCCCCATATTCAAGGATCAATTCACCGAGATTGTAAAAACACCAGCTTTTCAGATCATCGAAAGAATGTTTTTCACAATCCTCTTTAGCCTTTTCAAAGAGATCGATCACTCTTTCTTCTGCCTCCTCCTCGGACAGTATCATACCGATCTCCATCAATAGATTGATCTTCTCATAGTGCCTTCCGCACTCTTCGAAATCCTCCACAGCTTCTTGATAGAATTCGATCGCTTTGTCAAGATCTCCTTTATCAACGTGTAGATCTCCCAGATCTCTTTTGACTTTCGCCATCTCTTCAAAAAGATCATTTTCCTCAAATATCTTTAAGGCTCTATCCAGATAGTTTAAACCTTCGGTGAAGTCCTGCTTTCTCCATGAGGATATCCCAGCTAACCTTATCCCTTTGGCTTCTGAAACATCATCACCGATCTCCGAAGCTTTTTTGATCATCTCCTTTGCCCTTTTTTCCACCTCTTCCTCCCTATCCATCATAAGGTACAGTTCGGCTTGTGACTCTAAAGTTTCCAGCATCATCTCGTAGTTTTCTGTCCTCTCAGTCAATCTATAGGCTCTATCGAAAAAATTTTCTGCCTCTCTTAATTGGTTAAGATTCAAGGAGATATCTCCCAATTCTCTTAATATCTCGTACTTTTTTCTTATCAGAAGCTCACTTTTTCTTTCTCTTTTTAGCTCTTTCAACTCTTTAAGAAGACGTATCTTTTTGACCCTATCGGCTACATTTTCCGCCTTTTCTATACCCAAACCCAAGTCGATTATATTTTCATAGCAAAAATCCTCGAAATCAGATAGCTCTTCCAGACTGAGACATTTTTCAGCCTCTTTCAAAAAATTTTCCAAAATGTCTATGCCAGTAGGGCCGATCTCCTGTCTGAGAATCTCTTTAACCGAGGAATCAAAATCATCATCGTTGTCCATGATTGCAGCTCTTTGATATCACAGCATTTCTTCGAAGGATTCGACCATCTCGGGGTGCTTCTCACCAATTTTTTTTAACAGGGATTCAGTACTGAGCTCGCTGAGATCTGCATCTGAAAGCGCATCTATTATCATATCGAATTCCTCATCTTCTAGTTCTACAGCTTTTTCTTTAGCCATAAAGTTACGCCAAAGTTTCTCTTCAAGTCTATCCCTCCACCTTTCCTCGTATCTCGACAGTGCTTTTTTATCTACTTTTCCTTTCTTTACTGCTTCAGCTGCTTCTTCACCTGCGATCTTCGCCTGCTTCATACCGTTAGCAATACCCCCTCCAGTTATAGGGTCAACGACTCTTGCCGCATCACCGACCAGCATAAGTCCATCCATGCATACCGATTCTGGAGGTGGAGCGACCGAAACCCCTCCTGCGACCATATCTACAGTTTCACCATTTTTCAGTCCCTGGTGTTTATCGATGAATTCGTCAAGGTAATCTTTGGCTGTTTTACTACCATCTAATTGAGACAACTGGATACCGAGCCCAACATTAGCCTCTCTTTCACCTTTCGGAAATATCCATACATAACCTCCTGGAGCATCGCTTCCCAGATAAAAATGGGTGTAGTCAGGATCGTAGTCGATATCAGTAAGACGGTACTGGAAACAGCTCATTATGTTTTTAGGCTTTATCGTATCATAGATACCAGCCCACCTGCCTATCTGCGACTCGAAACCATCTGCACCGATAACAAGGTCCGCGTATATCTCAAAAGATTCTCCCATCCTGCTTGCCTTAACTCCTACAACTTTTCCATCTTCGATCATCACGTCTCTAGCCTGGGTTTTCAGCATGAAATCAACATCCTCTTCGGCAGCCATCATCGCCACTCTTTTATCGAAGATATCTCTCTCAAGAACGGCACCGACTTCATCGCCGGCGATCTCCTTTCCTATGGTCACTGTATTCCCAGCCGGAGAGTAAAGCTTCGCTCCCAATACTTTACTTTTGATAAAATCTTCTGACTCCTCAATATCTAACTCATCGAACCAAGATATAGATACTCCTTCAGCACACCTTACCGGTGTACCGATCTCCTGTCTTTTCTCTATCACGAGCACTTTGTCCAAGCCGTTCCTTGCTGCGAATCGGGCAGTCATCGAGCCGATAGGGCCCGCTCCTACTACGAGAAGATCATACTCTTCAGTATCAAAAGGCGGTTCTTCTGATTCGATGGACATATCATTCACCTCGCAAGGAGAGAGCGCTCACGGGACATGCTTTGATGCAGAGTTCACATTCCGTGCAGTCTGATCCTATTTCTGGAAGAAGGTCGTTGAGGAAGATCGCGTTAACTGGGCATGTTCCTGCACAAGCCCCACAGTGCATGCATTTTTCCATATCAACTTCTACGCTCATCTGTCTTCCCTCCACTCATCTAGGGGCACGGAGAACTTTTTCTCCACCTCTTCTCTATAGGTTGGTCCTCCGTTATAGGCACAGAACGGTATTATCCTTCCATCGGGTGTAGCGTAATGGATCACGCACCTTTTCACCCTCTCGATATCATAATTGTAATCATCCTGGAAGTGCATACCTCCGACGAACATGGTTCTCCAAACGAATTCCCCTACAGCATCTTTGTCTCCCTTGGTCAACATGTCTCTCAAAATCTCAGCGAGTGTTAGACCACCAGGAAGTTCTTCATCTTTCAAGTAGTCGCCGAAGTATTTATTAAAATTCTTCAATAAACTCTTTCTCCTTCCTTTCTCAGTCTTCAATTTGCTACCGATCTTCATGGCGGCTTTCCTCAAGAATGTGTCCCATTCGTCTGCTTTTCTCTCCATCTCTTTCATCAATCCTTCTACCTCGACGAAATCAGTTATAGGCCGAACCTCACCATCGTCTCCTATAACCAGGTAAGAAGCTAGTCCGCAATGCGGATGTGAAGTGAAAGCTATCTTCGGATCGTCTTTTACCACTGACACTAGTTTTGAGATAGAGGCGACGAAAGGAACTGGATAGAAGTCGGATCTGTCAAGGTAGCCGGTCTGTTCTTCAAGGTCGATGGCCAAGTCAGATAATGTGTACCTCTGCTTGACTCTTTGTTCCTTCTCTATCCTCCCAGTGAAAGCAACCGGTTGGTAATTTACCCCTCTTACGACATCCCTGTGCTTGATAGCGAAATCCAATATATCGCCGACCTGATCATCGTTTATAGTGTTCACTATGGTAGGAACGAGCACTGTCGATAATGGGTTAGGTTCTATCTTCCTACAATTCTCGATGGCTTTTTTCTTTATGTCCAAAAGGTCTCTTCCTCGAGCCTGGACATAATTTTCTTCCTTCAAACCGTCGAACTGAAGGTAAATTGTGTGAAGACCTGCTTTTACACATTTCTCAGCAAATTTTTCATCCTTAGCCAACTTGATTCCATTGGTTGCGATCTGTATCTGAGAAAAACCGAGCTCAGAAGCTTTCTTTATGACTTTGAAGAAGTCAGGATGCACAGTAGGTTCTCCTCCGGAGAATTGAACCGCTGGAGTGGGTACAGGTTCTTCGGACCTCAATGTCTTTAACATCTCTACTATCTGCTCGTAACTAGGCTCGTAGACGTAGCCCTGTGTGTTTGCGTTAGCAAAACAGATAGGACAGTTCAAGTTGCATCTGTTTGTAAGATCAACGTTTGCAAGACAGGTGTAGCTTTTATGTATATCACAGAGGCCGCAGTCGAATGGACAGCGTTCAGCATCCTCTATGTAAGGATTGTCCACGCCCGATCCGTCGTAGGCGTGCTTTTCAGCCTTCAAATATAGGTCTTTGTCAGACCAGACAACGCTCTCGATCATCCCGTGCTCCTTGCAGTTCTTCTTCATAATGACTTTCCCGTCCTCCTCCATGATCTTCGCCGGAATAACTTCTTTACATTCAGGGCAAATGGATTCTGTTTTTTTAGGTAAACCTATTTTCAATGAGGTTTCTTCGATCACCATGATTTCAGTGCTTCAAAGAATATAGGTTATATTAAAGATTTTGTAGCGAAGATCGCTAAAAAGGTAAAAAAGACATCCTCAAGCTTAAATAAGAGGAAAAAAAATACCAAATATATGGAAAAATCAGGTGAAAAAGAAAAAGGCAGTTACCTAGGATGGTTTCCCGATTTAGTTAGTGGTCATCCTAAAAAAATCATCACAGTCATAATAGTCTTCAGTATCTTCATGGGTTTTTTTGCGAGTGGGATGGAGATGGACACGGGAGAGGAACAGTTCGAACCGGACAGACCAAAACAGGAGTATCTTTCAACCATCAGAGATACCTTTGGTGCTGAGGAAGAGATGGTCCAGGTCGCTTTCACAGCAGATGGTGGTAACGTCTTTACTACCGAAGTTTTGAAAGATATGGTGAATTTTGAGGAAGCTCTTCTTGAGGATGAAGTCGTTAATCAAACCCTCGCAGTTACAGCTGAGGCCCCTACGGGTGTGAACACCCTAGCTAGCAATCTTTTGACGGCGAATCAAACACTATCTTTTGAGAGGCTAGTGATCCAACGGGCCAGAGAGACCTATTCCACGGTAGAAAATCAGACAGAGATGTTCGAGCATATGAACAATTCGCTATCGATCAATGCAATGTTGATGCATACATTTTTAGAAACTGATTCGGTTGGCGAAGGATTTTTGGGTGCGAATCAAACCCTAATCTCTATGTCAAATATCATCTCAAATCCGGGATATTGGGGAGTGATGGGTGAATATGAAGAAGATTTTGGAGAACTCATTTGGATTATGGATGATGAAGATGTGTCACATGAAGAGCTTTCACTTTACATCGATCAATGGTTAATGGATATGAGTGAGGAAGAACCATCTCCTGCGCTGGAAGAATTCTTGAATTTCGTAGAAGGAACCGGATCGATGCTAGATTATATGTTAGAGGAAGAAGGCTACATTGAAGAGAAACCTCTCGTCCGAAAGATGGCCTTGAGCTTTTTTGGCATAGCTGACCCGTTGGGTCAGA
Organism: Thermoplasmata archaeon; assembly: GCA_003554965.1. Classification (GTDB taxonomy): domain Archaea; phylum Thermoplasmatota; class Thermoplasmata; order Halarchaeoplasmatales; family Halarchaeoplasmataceae; genus Natronoplasma. Next base: position 46,312 of record PWHR01000093.1, read on the forward strand.
TAGACATGGAAGGGATGGATGGATTAGAAGAACCTCTTTCGCTTGAACTCTCTATAGATGAGAAAAAGGAACGGCTAAAGGACATGGATGATGACGATGTGAAGGGGGTTGTACATGACCTTATTGAATACGATCCCTCTGACTTGAATGAATCAGTAAGAGAAATCTTGGGACCTATAAATGAGGGGATAGAGTATATTGTTGAGATGGAATTGACTCTTGAACAAATAAAATCTACGTATAACGAAGTTGAAATGGAGTGGGAGGCCAGGAGATTACAAGAAGGTTATCTTGGATCGGTGTCCCAGAACAGAAGTGCCGTAGAAGAAACCGAAGAGATGTTTGAGGGTGCTCTTAGATTGGGACCTATGCTGGATCAGATGGACGAAATGATCTCAGGAACCGTGGATAAAGATTATTGCCCCGATGACGTGGAAGCGGAAAGTGCTATAGCTCTCATCTTCATGGATCCAGAGGTTGAAAGAGAAGATAGATTGGACGCACAGCGGAGGATCATCGAGATCGGTGACGATGTGCCTGAGCATTCAGAGGTCCGCGTATCAGCTGGCCAAGTCATGATGGAGGAGATAAACGAAAGTGCTGATAGAAGCATGAATAGACTCCTTCCTTTAGCCTTTTTATTGGTCGTGATAATTCTATTCATCGTCTTCCGCTCTGTTGTTGAAACTGTGCTTAGTCTTGGTGCTCTGGGGATCGCAATCCTCTGGACCTTCGGCTTTGGAGTTCTCTTTGGCTACACGTTCAATCCCATGATCATCGCAGTCCCTATCCTTATAACTGGTCTCGTGATCGACTACGGCATCCATATGGTGATGAGGTATAGGGAAGAGAAAGCTAGGAAATACACTCCTAAAGACTCGACTTCGATAGCCATCACCGCTGTTGGTGGAGCTCTAGTTCTGACGACCTTCACCACAGCAATAGGTTTCTTGTCGAACAGGATAAGCGATATCGGTGCGATGCAGCAGTTTGGAACACTTGCAGCTGTAGGGATCGTTTCCAGCTTGATTCTGATGACCACTTTCTTACCCGCTGTGATCCAGCTGAAGGATGAAATGAAGGAGAATAAAACGAAGGAAAAGAATAAGAAAAACTCTGCAAAGAAATTAGCTGATAAGGCAAAGAGACGTGGCGGGGATGTAGTAGCTGGAGCACTCTCTAAATCGGCCGATGCTTCCGATAGGCATCCTTGGGCCGTTGTAGCGATCGTGGTTTTACTCACTGGACTCTCAGTCTACGGGGCGGTGAACATCGACACCACCTTTGATATAGAGGACTTCCTACCAGAAGATCAACCACAGAGTCAAAATATCAGATACATTGCAGAGAGGTTTGACGTGGAGACCTCTTATGCTTATATTCTGATCGAAGAAGAAGAAATTGATAGCAGTGAGTTTCTTTATGCGGTGAACGAAACTACTGAAAACATCCGAGATAGCGAGATGGTTGGTGGAAATGGAGGAAATGTACGCTCACCTCTCCAAGTACTTCAAAGGTATGGAACAGCGGCACCGGGTAGCATGGAATATAATGAAACAATAGTGACTGCTTTCCAAACTAATGATACAACCGGTGATGGTATCCCAAACGAGAACGTGTCAGCCCTCTACGAAATGCTTTTCGACTTCGAGGAGAGCAGAGCTGAGATCGAAAACGTGTTGGTCCAGGAAGCAGGTAATGACCGCCATGAATACCCTGTAGCTATCATACGTCTCACAGAGGACGGCGACAGGATAGCCCGAGATCTTGACAACGCTGCCGTACTCGAGGACGAGTTGGAAAAAGATGTTGAACCTTTAAGGGAGGCAGGCTACACTCCCAAGATCACAAGCAACTCTATGCTGGCTCAGGAGACCACTAGTGAACTGACAGATACTCAAATACAGTCACTCATCGCGACGCTTATCATAGTCGCTGCAACCCTGACCATCGTATTCTATCTCAAAGACAAATCCCTTTCAGTCGGTGTACTAACTACAATCCCCGTGGCTTTAGCTACGCTTTGGATCCTCGGTACTATGTATGCCGTGGATATACCATTTAATGTAATGACGGTTACCGTTACCGCGCTGACAGTCGGTATGGGTGTAGATTACAGCATCCATATAACCCACAGATTCATGGAAGAACGTTCTTTGTGTGACAGCCTTTATGAGGCGATCCAAATGACTGTCAAGAATACCGGCGCTGCGATCTTTGGATCCGCGGTCACAACCATAGCCGCCTTTGGGGTATTATCGACATCAGAGATTCACCCTATATCTCAATTCGGTAGCATAACTGCTCTAGCTCTACTATACAGCTTCATAGTTGCTGTTTTCGTCCTCCCGGCTTTCCTGATGATCTGGGCGAAAAGAGAACATCGAAATGAATCTGCTAGGAAGAAATAGACGTGAAAGAAATCCTGAACGACAAACGATAAACCAATGTTTAAATACATCTGTAACTTATTTTATCTTTGATGGATGGAACACCGTTAGATATCGAAGAACTCGAGGAAGAATATGAGTATATAAGTCAAGGTCTACAGAGATTCGGTCTGACAGATTATCAGTCTAGGACCTATGCCGCTTTGGTTGCTCACGGTGTTGCCGATGCCGAAACGATAGCTACTACTGCCGAACTGCCCCGAACGTCTGTTTATAAGGCTTTAGATTCACTGCATGAAAAGGGATATGTCATCGTGAGTGAAGGCCGTCCTAAAGTATTCAAACCTGCTGAACCATTGGAAGTCAAAAGCCGTCTTTCTAGAGAACTTGACGAGGTCTTTGGACGTTTGAACACTCTCTACGAGGTACTCTCAGAAAAGGGTGAACCTCAGTTGGTCTATACCATCAGCGGTAGAGAAAAAGTCTTAGAGAAGATCGAGGAGATGATAAACCGAACTGAGGATGAGATAATAATATCATCTCCAAACTTTTCAAAGATACTCGATAGATCTGAAAAAGAGTTAGAATCTGCCCAAAATAGAGGTGTTGATATCACGATAGTTACTTCACCCCGTGAGAGAGCATACACTGATGCAAAAGTCAAAAGAAAAGAGAGCCTTATAGCAACTGATTTGATCAGCGATGGTAAAAGAGCACTTCTGGCTTCACCAGGATTTGAAGCATGCGGCTATACCACCAACCCGTCGCTGGCGAAACACCTAGTAAATTTTATGGACATTTTGATGGAAAGAAGTTGAGAGGGAGTATCTAGGAAAAATTAATTATCAAACTTCGGTATGATGCTGTTATATGAGAGTAGAAAGTGTGTTAGAGTTGGTTGGAAAAACCCCTTTAATCGGGCTTGAAAAAGTCAACCCCAATCCAGAAGTACCTATCTATGCAAAGTTTGAAAAATTCAATCCGATGGGATCGGTGAAGGACAGGATCGCTATAGAGATATTAGAGGAGGCGGAAAGAGAGGGTAAAATAGACGATGATACGGTGATTGTAGAGGCAACTAGCGGAAATACAGGACTAGGTCTAGCGATGGCGTGTGCAGTCAAGGATTACCATCTGCACCTTACAATGTCGAGAGGCGTCAGTATCGAGCGGATCAGGATGTTGACGGCACTTGGGGCTGAGATAGAGTTCACACCGGAAGAAGAAGGGACCGACGGAGCGATAAAAAGAGCTGAAGAACTAGAAGAAGAGAGGGAAAATTTTTGGAGACCGGACCAGTTCAACAATGAAGCCAATGTGGAAGCACACTACAAAACAACCGGAAAGGAGATAATAGACGAGGTGGGAGACGAGATGACCCATTTTGTGGCCGGTATGGGGACCACCGGGACTTTGATGGGTGTTTCTAAAAGGTTGAAAGAACACGATCCTGATATCAAGATAGTGGGGGTGGAACCTACAGAAGATTACAATATACAGGGTCTGAAAAATATGACCGTGGATATCGTACCAGGGATCTATGAACCGGAACGATTGGATGAGATCAGAACCATACAAGATAAGGATGCGTTCTGTACCGCTAGAGAGTTAGCGATCCATGAAGGACTCTTTGTAGGCATGAGTTCGGGGGCTGCCGTTTATATTTCCCAGCAGATAGCATCGGAGATAGATGAGGGTTTCATAGTCACTCTGCTCCCTGATGGAGGAGAAAGATATTTCAGTACATCACTCTTCGATATGGAAGAATGTTTAAGGTGCATGTACGAGGATGGTGAAAACTTCTACCATCCACCTGAAGATAAGGATGAATATTTAGAGGAGATAAAGAGCATAATAGGAAAGAAGACTTAAAAAGCGTGATAGCTATGAGTGGAAGCGATGAGGGAGATGATGGCAACGATTTTCAAGTCACTATCGAACGGTTGGAGAACTATCAGTTCAAGATCAGCTTCGATAAAGATGGTATGGAAGATCTTTTAACCGATGAGACTGAAGAAGTCGGTGGTGAAGAAGAGGGACCAAATCCTAGTCGTTTGCTAGCTGCCTCTGTTTTGAACTGCCTATCGGCTAGTCTGACTTTTTGTTTGAATAAAAAGAGATTGGATATCTCTTCATTAAAAGGCGAGGTAACAGGAAAGACTGAAAGGATTGATGGAAGGTTGAGAGTCACTGACCTCAATGTGAATATAAATCCTGTCCTAGCTGATGCGGCTGATGAAGAAAAGTTGAAGCAGTGCATAGACATTTTTGAGGATTACTGCGTTGTCACCCAGAGTGTAAGGAGAGGGATCGATATAGAAGTTGAAGTCGAGGTGTAAATATTAGGAGAACAGAGAAAGATGTGGATGATATTGATCTTATATCAAATAAGATAAAAGGATGTAAACTCTGCAGGCTGCACGAAAAACGCACCAATGCGGTTCCGGGCGAAGGAGATTCCAAGGCAAAAGTCGTGCTGATCGGAGAGGCTCCAGGAAAACAGGAGGATAAAGCAGGCAGACCTTTCGTTGGTCGGGCTGGAGAACTTTTGAATGAACTTCTAAGGAGCATAGATCTCTCTAGAGAAGAGGTATTCATAACCAACATGGTGAAATGCAGACCGCCGGATAATCGTGATCCTAGAAAAGACGAGAAAGAGACCTGCTCTTCTTATCTTCAAAAACAGCTTAACTTGATCGATCCGCAGGTCATCGTAACTCTTGGAAACCACGCAACTGGGGCCTTCATCGGTGAAGGTGAGATGAAGAAGAGGCATGGAGAAGAATTCATTCACGAGGGAAAAAAATTGATCCCGATGTATCATCCTGCAGCTGCACTTTACAATCCGAATCTGAAAAGTACGATGAAAGAGGATATGGAAATGCTCAACAAACAGCTCTGAGACCAGAACAAAAATAAGTAAATTTTATTTACCCCCTCCTTTCATTAGTTGACCCACTCATCGGGCCCATGGCTTAGGTTGGTTATAGCGTCCGGCTGATAACCGGGAGGTCGGGAGTTCAAATCTCTCTGGGCCCATTTTTTCCATTCTATTTTGGATAAAAGTTATTTTTCCACTCCTATTTGGGATCATCATCGATATGTCATTATTGATTATGCTCGGTCTAGGTATCTTCATGGGAGGTGTAGACATTCTCGCCCACAAAGATGAATATTCATTTTTCTCCCAGGGAAGGGTTGGACTGATATGTGGGAGCATCCTGGCATGGATAATGTTGCATTGGTGGCATCTATCGCTTGCTCTGATAGGCGTGATACTTGTTGGACCTATTGCATTCGTTTGGAGCAAAGCTTTAGGTTGATTTGGAATGGACTGTAGATATGAAGAAAATAATTTTTTATAGGCAAATATTGGATAAGCGCCATTTTCTAAGGACGAAACCAATCGATTTTACAAAAAATACTGCAATTCGATAAACGACCCGTACAAAGAATATGTGAACATTCAAAAGTTTTATAATTAAGTATGAACTTATCATACATTGTGGTATGAATGATATCTATAAGGTCCAAGATAGGTGAAAGGGGTCAAGTAGTGATTCCTAAACCTATAAGGGAGATGTTCGATCTAAAAGCAGGAGGGGAAGTGTCTTTCAAAGTAGAAGATGACAAGATAATCATAGAGGCAAAAAAGGGTGAAGATATCTTGGAAGATTATCTCTCTGAGATAGAGAAAAAGGAAGAACCTGAGGATATCGACTGGGACGATAAATATTATAGACAATTAGGTGATTGAAGTGTACTATTTTGACAGCAACATTTTCATCCTTCCAGCTCTTTATGAAGGAAGGAGGTCAGAAAAAGCAAAAGATTGGTTAAAAAAGATGGTGGACGGCGAAATAGAGGCTTCCACCTCAGTTCTCGCTTTAGATGAAATCGTTTGGATAATTTCACGTGAGGCTGGCAGACAAAAAGCTTTAACGGAAGGCGAGAGGATCCTTGAACTTCCGCATCTAAAATTATTGGATGTGAAAACAGAAGATGCGGTGAGGATGATCAATTATCAGAAACGATATGAGGATTTACGACCTCGCGATGCAGTTCATCTCTCAGTGGCGCTACGAAACGGTATCCACACTATCGTATCCGACGACGATGATTTTAAGGATGTAGAAGAAGTGGGATGGGAAAGTTTAGTGGAGAAATAGGTGGAGGGGGACCATCAACCTTGGAAGGATAAAAATAACCATGTAGGAACGTAAAAAACCTCCAAGTCTCCGATATTTTCTTTCTTTAGGCTGTTCTTTGTTACTACTATAGATTTATCGATATCCTCTTTCTCAGCGAATTCTACCAATCCTTTTAAATCGCTCTCCCGTATATCTTCTTTGTACTTGACCTCGATGGGCAATATCTTTTCGAACTTATCGGAAAGGTCGTCTACTACGATTATATCTACCTCACGATCATTTTTCCAATAATTAATATCATAGTACCTTTTCAGATGATTATATACAGTGGTTTCCACTCTCAACCCTGAATCCATCCTCTCTAAAAACGAAAAGCCGTGATCAGCTACGTATATCTTTGGATTTTTCCTAAGGCTCTTAAGTTTGGTCTTAGAGTGATGGTTGGACCTGTCTATCAAAAAGGACGTCTCAAGATGATCTATGTAATTTTTAACAGTCTGGTATTTCGTGTTGAGAGTATCAGATAACTGGTTGTAATTCACTAGTTGTCCTGATTCCTTTGTAAAATAGTAGAAAAGCCCTTCCAAAACTTCAGTTCTTTTTACAGGTAACATATTCACTATATCCCTATAAAATGTTAAACTTATCATATCACTGAGATAGGTTTTTTTATCTTCTTTTTCGTATATCTCTGGAAAGCCACCATTTTCTAAGTACTGGTCAAATCTTATCTTGAGCTCTTCTGAATTTGCTGGGTATTCAAGGTCTTCTTCCAATATGTTTTTTAATCTAAAACTAGGAGCTTCTGTGTTCTTAAATCTCAGAAACTCCCTAAATGAGAAGGGATGGGTGCGATTCAGTTTGATCCGTCCCACTAAACTTTCTCCGGCGCCTTTAGTGATATTCATTGAGGAAGAACCAGAAATTATGAATTTCATGGGATAATCCCTATCCCAGAATGATTTTATCTCCTCGCCCCAGTTTTTCACTTTTTGTACTTCATCTAAAAATATGAATATCTGGTTTTCTAGATTTGAAGGGACCTCTTTCAATATCTTCTGGTAGTAAATTTGGATTATTTTTTTGACTATTGTTTCCTGTTTTTTCATCCCGTCGAAAGAAAAGTAAAAGATATGTTTAGGAGGTTGTTCTTTTAAAAGAAAATCGATCAGTTGTCTCATGATGGTGGTTTTTCCAGTTCTTCTCAGGCCTATCAACGCAGATATATCATCTTTGAACATCTCCTTTTTGAGTTCCGGAAATTCTTCTCTATATATCAGATTATCCTTTAATTCTATCTCATGTTTTTCCCACCAAGGATTTTGTCGGTTCATCTCTTCTAGGAGTTCTTCTTCACCTATCATCGCTAATAATAATGCAGTAACTAGTACAAAAAACTTACTAATTATTCTAGTAGAAGTAACTAAAATACCATCTATTAATCCACTAACTGGATCAAAAAAACCACTCTCCTTCGTTACTGATCACCGCAAAGTTTAAATGAAATACATCATTAATACATTATTAAGTAGTTAAAGAGGATGTTTGATGTATGTCTGAAATAAGGATGGTCGTTCCGGATAAATTAGATAAATTCTTGGAGAGTCAGGTCAGGACGGGCACTTTTTCCAGTAAAGCAGAGCTAGCCAGGGTAGCTATCACGGAATATTTGGAAAGCATATCTACAGTATCTAGAGGCTATGACGAAGAAACTGTGTTCTCTCCTGAGGGGAGAATCTACCAGATGGAATATGCTAGAGAAGCTGGTTACAGAGGAAAAACGGTGATAGGAATTGAAGGGAAAGAAGATATAATCATGGCCGCAGACGTAAGTCCTCCCGAACTGGGGTATGAAATTGAGAAGATAACAAGGACCGATAATGGTCTTATAGTGTCTGGAAGCGGTCTAGGTTTGGATACATTGAAGGTGACGAAGGAACTTGAGAGCTACGAGTTGAACAGATATAGAGATCTGAAATACGCTCTGACGGAGATATTTCACGATCATTCATTGAGTAGAAAATTGAGGCCCCTAGGCACAATGCTGCTTATCGGTGCGAACTTCGACGAAGAGTTATACCTTATCGAAGTAGACAGTTCAGGTGCCCATCGCAGGATGAAAGCTGCAGTGTTGGGGGACAAGAAAGATGAATTAGAAGACAAATTATCTGAAAAATACGAAGAAGGAATGGACAGCCAAAGCTGCGAGAAGATATGCGAAGATCTTTTAGACGAGTCCGAATCGATACATATCGAGAAGATTTGAGATCTATTCAACTATATTCACTTCAGGGCCGTCCATCTCCACTTTCAAGAGTGACTTGATCTCCACGCCCAACTCCTTTTCTAGTTCCTCTTTTATACCAACTTTTTCGAAGACCACAACGACGTCCACCAAATCAACTCCGATCTTTTGGAGAGCGCTGATTATTCCTTTCAAGGTCCCTCCAGTGCTCAGTACGTCATCGATCAAAAACACCTTATCGTCCTTTTCTACAAAATTGAGGTACATCTTGGATTCCGAGTATCCTGTCACCTGGTCGATCGAGATCTCTTCATCTAATCCGTACTTCCTCTTACGGATGAACTTGTAAGGTATACCAGTCCTCATCGACAAAGCTGCGGCGAGTGGAAATCCCATGGATTGAGCGGTCAGGATGTAATCGCAGTCCAGATCACATCTTTCGATGACTGCATTGACGACCTCTTCAAGTAATCCTGGGTCCACTTCTGGTAGACCGTCGGAGAGAGGATGGATGAAGTAATGATAATCGTCCATCTCGACCACTGGCGACTCTTCCACGGATTTTTTCAATCTTTTTAAATCTTCCATCATATCACTCCTGAAACAAGCTGCTTTGATCTAGCAGTTGCGTTTTTTATTATCTCCTTTTCTCCCTTTACCTTCCGCTCTTCCATCACGACTTTTCCGTCGATTATCACAGCTGTTACTGAAGAACCGTCCATCGAATATATCAGGTTGGAGATATCATCGTGTTCCGGAGTCGCTTTGACGTCCTTATCTAGCAAAATCAGATCAGCTGGTCTTCCTTCTTCGATAACTCCGGATTTAAAACCCATCGCTTTCGCACCTTCTTTCGTCAACATCTTATAGCATTCTTCTGCACTCATCAAAGTGGCGTCACCTGACATCTTCTGCTGTAATGCAGCGGTCTTCGCCTCTTCAAGCATATCAAGATTGTTATTGGAAACTGTGCTGTCCGTTCCTAGAGTGACTTCAACACCTTCCTCACTCATCCTTTCATATTCCATAGGCTTACCCACTCCCAATTTCATATTAGAGGAGGGATTATGACTCACGGTCACGTTATTCTCCGCAAGTGATGAAAAATCTTGATCTTCGAGCCAAACGCAGTGTGCCGCTATTGTCCTCTCATTCAGCAAACCCACCTCGGCTAAATATTCGGAAAAAGTTCCGCTGTAATCCTTTTTGAAATCTTTAGTTTCTTTTTCAGTCTCTCCAAGATGAATGTTGACCAGGAGATCTTCCTTTTCAGCAAATTCAGAGCACCATTCCAATCCATCTCTCGAAACAGTATAGATGGCGTGCGGTCCTAGAGCGGGTTTTATGTTCTTACAATCCTTAGCATATTCTACAAAATTTTTAGTAGCCACTATCTCATCTTCTAATTTATCCGGATCTTTCTCATCTATCAATCCATAACTCATTACGGCTTTCACCCCCATTTCTTCCACTGCATCCACTGCTGACTCCATAAAGAAGTACATGTCGTTGAAAGCCACTGTACCTGTTTTTATCATCTCTAGACACGCTAATTTCGTCCCCCAGTAAACATCCTCTGCTTCCAGCTTTTCTTCCAGCGGCCAAACAACTTCTGGCCATGCGTCCCAAAATTCCCTGTCATCGGCGACTCCTCTGAATAGTGACATCGCGGCATGGGTGTGCGTGTTGAAAAAACCTGGAGAAAGATATTTGTTGGAGGCGTCGAGTGATTTTGCCCCGTCTTCCTTTTCGCTTATACTCTTTATCTTACCATCATCTATCAGGACATCCCAATTACCTTCTTTACCTATGATCTTCGCATCTTTTATAACAAGACTCATGCTGGTCACCTCTCTTTCAGGAATATTTCCAATATATTCTTTATATTCTCCCAGTTATCCTGGGCGGTATCGACTATCTCTTCATAATCTACTTTTTCATCTTTTACTCCGTTGGCGTAATTATCGATGCTTACCACCGCAGCATACTCAACAGCGGCTTCTTTGCAGAGAGTGGCTTCCGAAGCCATGGTCATTCCAACTAGATCACCGAAATCGGACAATATCTTCACTTCCGCCTTGGTTTCCAACCTCGGCCCTTCAGTTTGAACATAAACGGCATCATCATTTAGATCTTCAAAACCGGCTTCCTGTGATGCCTTCAAAAGCTCTCCTCTCAATCGACCCGACAGTTCAGGAGTCACGTGCTTGATCTTTTCGTTGTAAAATGTTATCGGATTCCAGTAGTTAACATAATCATCCGGGATGCTGACACTAGGAACTTCGATCTCCGAGCTCAGGGAACCCGCCGAACATATGCCTATGACTTCATCAACTTCCTTCTGCAGGGCATATATGTTCGCTCTGTGGTTTATCCTGTGAGGCGGGATATCATGGTCGGGACCATGCCTTCTCAAAAGTATGACTTTCTCGCCGTGCAGAGTTCCTTCATACAAAGGTGAAGAAGGGGTACCCCATGGAGTATGCTTTTCTTTCTTCTCTTCGATGTTGAATTCATCCCATTCCGCGAAACTGGTACCAGCGATGACTCCTATAGCTTCCATCTGATCACAGAGAGGTAATTGATTCAGGAATTTTAAATTTATGCTATGACATAACCCTAATCTTTTTAGCACATAAATACCATCATAATACGGTGATAGATATGTTAGCGGAATTTTCGATCGTACCCTTGGATAAGGGGGAAAGCTTGAGCGAGTACGTATCTAAGATTTTAGATCTTGTAGATGAAAGCGGCTTGGAGTACAGATTGACTCCGATGGGAACCATCGTGGAAGGAGACTGGGATGAAGTCATGGGACTTATCAAAGAATGTCACCACACCATGAGGGAGCACTCTGACAGGATCGAGACAAAGATAATAATCGACGACAGAAAAGGTGCAGAGAACCGTATATCTGGCAAGATTGAATCTGTAGAAAATAAACTTGGGAAAGAATTGAAGAAGTGATTTCTTAAAAATCAGACAGAGATGTCTGGTTTTCTTCTTCTTTTTCTTCCTTGACCTGTTCAGTAACTTTTCCCTCTTCAGTGAATTCCTTTTCACTCAATCTTTCAGCTATCGTTTTTCCGATTCCTGGCAGTTTAGCTAATCTTTCGGGAGGAGCATTTCGCACTTCTTTCTTCTTCTTAAATCCCCCATCGTATAAGCTTCTAGCTCTTACCCTTCCCACCTGATCAATATCTGTCAAGATCAAGAGTTCCTCTTTGACACCATGTTTGACCCTTTCCGTGAGATAAGCTACCTTATCAGCTTTTTGAGGGTTGTAGAGCCTAGCTATCTCCGCGGCAGCATGCAAAAGCCATTCAGCTGTTTCCACCTTGTTGTAGATATCCCCCGGTCCTACACTGTATTTCGCTGCTATCTCGTCTTCCGGTACTTCATTCATCCAGTCCTGTAGAAGTAAAGCAGTTTTCAAACCTCTCAAGTACTCTTCCAATTCACCTTTATCATGGGGCAGATCTTCAAAGAGATCCGGACGGAGAGATTCCGCTTTTTTCCTGTACTTTCTGAGTTCGCTCTTTCCGGCAAAAAGGGTGTACATATCAGGAGTCAAACATATGGTATGGAGGTAGGAAACATCTAGTCCCATCTTGCCGCTTTCCACCGCTCTCCTGATTTTAACCGCGGATACAGGATCGATATAGAGTTCTGATACTCTCTTACCGAAAGTAGTAGATTTCAGTAAATCTTTTTCTTCTTCGATAAGTCCTTCTTCTTCAAGGAAGTTCAAAGCCTTTCTGACCCTATCTTTTATAGCCCATATATCGCTCTGCTGTGCGTAAAAAGTCTCCTCCATGAACTCGTATATTTCTTCTTCAAAGGTACAATGTTCTGTCGCTATTAGTGAGAGGAGATGGGTCCTTAGGGCCGTCTCAGTGACCATCCTCGAGACTATAGCTTCGCTTTCACTCATCAGATATTCATCCAAAAGCTGATCTACGGCCCTACGATTTTTGGCTATGAGGAGCGCCTCCCCGACGTCATCGTAACCAGGTCTTCCAGCCCTCCCCAACATCTGCTGGACCTCCATCACCGGTATGGGGGCGTTGTAACCCAGCAGGGAATCATACCTCCTACAGTCTCTGACCACTACTTTCCTCGCCGGCATATTGATCCCAGCTGCTAAAGTTGGAGTAGCGGTTATCAATTTGATCAAACGCTCTCTGAAAGCGTTCTCCACTTTTTTTCTCTGAAAGTTGCTCAACCCGGCGTTGTGAAAAGCTGTACCGGATCGCATCATCTTGGCTAAGTTCTCTCCCACGGACGTATTGCTTTCGTTCTCTATGGAGTCAGCTATCTCCTCAAGTTCCTTCTTCTCTTCCTCGCTTAGATTTTTCTTCACATCTCCCCTCAACCTCCTGCTCACCGCTTCTGTGGACTTTCTACTGTTCACGAAAACAAGGCACTGGTCTCCTTCCTCTATAGTCGGTAAACAGAGTGTTTTGACCGCATTTCCTCTTGGATCCAATTCTTCTTCCTTCAGGTCAGCGTACTTCACAATAGACTTTTCTTTTTCGAACACGCCCTTATTCAGCTCGACTGGTCGCCAATCGCTTTCGTGATGTTTTCCTTTCAACCATTCTGCGATGTCATCGGAATTCTGTATGGTCGCGGATAGAGCGATTATCTGCGCTTCCGGATTGACCTGTTTGAGTTTTGAGAGGGTCACTTCCAACGTGGCGCCTCTCTCTCTATCGTTTACAAGGTGAACTTCATCGGCCACTACGCAGTTCAACTCAGAAAGCCAATCCACGTTGTGTCTTAAGAGAGAATCAGCCTTTTCAGAGGTGGCCACTATGACGTCGTATTCTCTGAGAGAGGGGTCAGGTGCATCGTAGTCCCCCATCGAGATGCCGATATCCAATCCTAACTTCTCGAATTCCTTTAAATCTTCAGCTTTTTCAGAAGCTAGAGCTCTTAGAGGCACTATATATAGGGCCTTGCCACTTTCCTCCATCACTTTCTTGATGATTGCAAGATAGGCAAGAAGAGATTTACCGCTAGCTGTAGGATAGGCGAAAACACAGTTACTTCCTGCTAAAACATCCTCTACACCTTTCTCCTGTGGAGGATATAACTCCTCGATACCTTGGTCCTTTAACACCCTTTTCGCTTTTGAAGGTACATCTAAATCATCTATATTCATCTTCAATCTCTTCCTTCAAGATATCAGTACCTGCTTTCATATCTTTTAAAGAGTTTAAATATAACCTATTATTATACCTTTCCACTATGCCACTATTGAATTCTTATCAAGCGGCTCTCGGTGGAGTGATCGTCATACTGATCTATGGTATCGTGGTGGAAAAATATTACGTGAGTCGATCAACCATATTTTCAAACATTTTATCATTCATACTTCTCTTAGCTTCTATAAGAATCTCACCGACCTTACTCGTAGCTTTGATAATATATCTCCTCATGGGAGTTCTCGTGATGAAGTATCATATAAAGATCCTCTTTCCAGCATTTGGTGCAAGAGCCTACGGATCTTTGGCACTTATTCTACTTCTACAGGGGAGGGCTTTCATCCCGGGTTTAGAGGGTAGAGAACTGTACGAAGTGGTTATCCTTTTGGGTCTTCTATGGATCGTTTTCACTTCTTTTGTGCATTTAATAGGATACCTGTACGAAAAATCCGGATTCTGAGATCACTTGTATCACATGTCTTTCCAATCCGTTACCTTGATCGCTGCGATCAGAAAAACCACGGTCAATGAACCTAGGACAATATAAGGTATGATAGCTCCTGAGAGGTTCTCGAGGATCATCAATTCTTGCAGTCCTTGATGGAAATAATAGAGAGGCAGTGCTCTAGCTACGGTTCTGAGGTATCCTGGGAACTGCTCTATCGGTACGAATGCTCCTGACAAGAACATCATGGGGAAAGCGATAGCATTTCCTATACCGCTGGCAGCTTCCACGTCTTTGATGAAACCGCCGAGCACCATACCGACAGAACAGAATGCCACAGCGCCTAAGAAGATCAAACCCAAACTGTAAATGCCCGGAACCGCCTGGACATCGAAGAGGATCCTAGAAAGGAGTATCATGACTCCTGTAAGTATGAAAGCCAATAGGGTCTGTTGGCCAACGTTTGCTAAGATCCAATCCTTTTTTTGGATCGGGGCTGCACTCAATCTTTTTAACACTCCATTTCTTTTATATTCAGTAGTGGTCGTGGTTACTGCTATTATACCATTGGTCATTATGAATGCGGTTAATATTCCCGGTAAGTAATAATCAGCGGGCTGGAGTTCTTCATCTTCTGTAGTTTCTTCACCTACTTCGATAGTTGTGTCTTCGACACCGATCATCCGTGAATCAAAAGAATCTACGACTCCTCTAACCGTACCTTGAACCACTTGGCCCCCTTGATCCCCAGGGCTGGTGTAAACCACTATCTTGGCGCTTTCCTTCTCTCTAAAGATGTGTAATTTGTTTTCCTCTTCATCCTCTTGTATGATGAATTTCTTTTCTTCGTCCTCTATCGTCCATGATCCATTTTCCTCGTATTTCATTTCAGCGTCATCGCTGATCGAGAAATTTTTCTCTTCAAAGGCACTTCTCATTTCCTCATGGATCTCTCCTTCGTTTAAATAATCTGCATATTCGGATCTATTCAGATCAAAAAGATGTTCTTTTCCTAGGAACTGGCTCCACTCTTCTAAAGATTCCTTCCCTCTTTCAAATTCTTCTCGCTCCTCTTCTTCCATGTCTGATTCATTCTCCATCAGTAACATGGTTTCATGCATCACTCCCACTCTGATACTCATGCTTTTATTTTCGGCTCTTTCCTGGAATCCTTCTTTTATCCTCAGGCCTCTATAACTACCAAAACCTTCTTCTTCCTCCCGATGTTCTGTTAAATTATCCACTTCATTGACATTCAGAGTCCCTGTATCATCTAATGCCTTTATGAATGCCTCTGATAGTTCTGTTGGAATTCCATTCTCCTCGAAGTCCTCATTTTCGATGTGAATAGTATATTCTGCTGTTTCGCCCCCTCCGAAGACGGCGCTGAATATGATGAGAAGCATCACCGGAAACAATATGGAAAAGAAAACGCCCGATTTACTGCGCAGCCAATTTTTGGTCAATGAGATGAAGAGAGATATGCTCTTCTTCATACCAATTCACCTTCCTCGTCTAATTTCCCTCCTGTCAATCTTATAAAGGCGTCCTCCATCCCTGCCTCCTTCACTTCCACATCGCAGTCCATCTGGAATAAAGTAACTAGTGCTTTTCTCGCCCTTTTCTTGTTATCGAAAATACCGACGAGCTCCCCGGATTCATTTTTGAAAACTTCATCCGATTTTTCTTTAACAAGCTCGACAGCCTTTTCATCTTTTCTAACTACTACTTTGATCCCTCCACCATAATCTCTGATCAGATTCTCTATGGAATCGATGACTTCTATTCTTCCATCGATAAGTACGGCAGCTCGGTCACTCAGTTCCTCCACCTCTTCCATGTAATGAGTGGTAAGAAAAACTGTTTTACCAGTTCTTTTTAGTCTTTTGATCAACTTCCAAGTTTCTCTTCTAGCATGGGGGTCCAATCCAGTTGTAGGCTCATCTAAGAAGAGAAGGTCGGCGTTGGAGATCAAAGTCATTCCGATACCGACTTTGGTCTGCATACCTCCTGAAAGCTCAGAGAACTTCTTATCTTTAAAATCTGTAACTCCTACCATCTTCATTACTTCTTCAACATTTTTACTTCCGTACAGGTCTGCCATCAACCGTATGTTTTCTTCGGCGCTCAACCTCTCAAAAGTGTTGAAGTTCTGAGGCATGACACCGATCTTTTCTTTTATCCTGTCCTCGTCCTTCATCACATCGTGCCCCAATACTTCTGCGTTTCCCGATGTTGGTGTCCTTATACATTCTAATATCTCCACAGTTGTGGTCTTTCCAGCGCCGTTGGGCCCCACCATAGAGAAGATTTCCCCCTCTCTAACGCTGAAAGATATGTTATCTACGGCGGTAGTGCCGTCATATAATTTAGTAAGACCCTCAACATCGATGACGTTATCGGACATAAAAAAGTGAAAGAAAAACTAATCTAATAAGTTTTTCATACTGTTATTCAAAACGTTACTCTTCTATTTCTCTGGACCATACCATGTGATCCACAGGTTTCTCACCTTTCCCTATATCTAGTCCGTTCATTATAGCATCGTCGATAAATTTTTTCGCAGTTCTTACCGCCTCCATGATCGACTTTCCTTTAGCCAGGTTTGCCGCTATCGCAGAAGAAAAGGTGCAGCCTGTCCCGTGCTTGTGAGAGGTAAATTTTTCTCCATAGAGCCTATTGAATTCATTTCCATCGTAAAAAACATCCACCACTTTATCCTTTACTTCACCGGCTTTCACGATCACGTTACGAGCTCCCATCTCGAACAGTTCTTCAGCCACCAGTTCCATGTCCTCTAGATCTTTTATCGTTTTTCTCGTTAACTCCTCCGCTTCTCTGATATTAGGCGTTAAAACAAGAGATCGGGGTACCATCTCTTCTCTGTACAGGTTAACCGCTTTTTCTTCTATCAAGCGATCGCCAGTTTTAGTGACCATGACCGGATCCACTACCACATCAAGATCGTACTCCTCGATCTTCTGTGCTACAGTTTCGATTATATCTCCATTGGAAAGCATACCCGTTTTTACTATGTTCACTTTCATGTCGGTCAATACAGCATCGATCTGCTTTGCTACCATATTAGAAGGGAGGTCGTGAACAGCGGTGACTCCTTCAGTATTTTGAGCAGTGACAGATGTGATAGAGACCGTACCATAAACATCGAAGGCACTGAAAGTCTTCAGATCCGCCTCTATCCCGGCTCCTCCTCCAGAATCAGAACCAGCAATCGTCAAGGCAACGGGTATCTTCTTCATGGATCTCCTCAATCTTTTTTATGGAGCCGCCATCTTCCTATGTAAAGGTCGATATCGCCGTCATCTTTGACATCGAATCGCACTGAATTCTTTTCTCCGTTACCGTCGTAGTAGTAGAATTTGTAGTTATCAACCTCTTTATCTTCGGGTATAAGTATCACTTTTTGACTCTCCAATCGTTCCTTAACTGTCAGTTTTAGAAGAGTAGTTTCTTGCTCTATCTCCATCTTCTTGATGCCCCGATAGGATTCATAAGTCCCGGTAAGTTTGTCCATCCTTTTCTTTCTTTTGAAATAGGTGATCTCGTCTCCGTCCTCTCCTTTTACCGTCTTTATTATCCATTTAGCCACTTCTTCAAAAGAACTCCCTGGGATCGTATTGGCGGCGACCGCAACACCTAGATCATCTACAAATCCGATGAAACCGCCGCTCACCGCTATGGAGCCGCTGTGCCCTATGAACTTTTCACCTTCGAAATCTTTGACAGCCCAGCCGTAACCGTAATCTCCAGTCTCCCTCTTTACGTGTGTTTCATGGGCTTTTTCCAGCAATTCTTGCTCGATCACCTGTTTTCCTTTGAATTCGCCTTCGTTCATATTCATCATCAGGTAGTTCGCGAGTTCATTTACGGAGCTCAATAGCCCGCCGCCTGGATGTCCTATCTCCCTCAACGGATATGGGGTTTTCTCGGGTCCATCTTCACCCATGAAGTAGGGGGTCATTATATCCCCTTCTTCCTCATCATAATCGAATCTAGATCTTTCCATGTTCAGAGGATCGAATATCTCATCATTTACAAAGTCAGGATAGGTCTTTCCGCTAACTTCTTCGATGATCTGGCCCAGTAGTGCATAACCCGAGTTGAAGTAGAAGAACTCCTCTCCGGGTTCAGCCGCTATCTCTTCTTTTGCGCTGTTCAGATGAATATAAAAATCATCTAGGTCGCTTAAAGGCAAACCTCTCTCTTCCATCTCTATCAGTCTATCGATCAGTGCTTCGCTAACGCCCAATGAAGGCATGCCGGAGGAGTGTGTTAAAAGATCATGTATGGTAACATCGTTCTCCCACTCGATAGGCACGTAATCAGACGCTAAGTCTTCTAGTCTCAAATCACCTCTCTCGACCAGTTTAAGGATCGCTAAACCAGTAAAAGATTTGGTAACGGAAGCCATCCCATATAGAGTATCCGACGTTGCAGGGGTATTATTTTTCAGGTCTCGAGCACCGAAACCTTTAGAGTAGATTATTTCATCACCATCAACTATCGAGACGCTCATACCAGGTACTTTGTTCTCGGTCATCCAATCGGCTATAAAATCTTCTATCTTTTTTCTGACCTCCGGAGATACTTTCTCGTTCATATCAATACACCTCACTCTAAATTTGTAAAAAGATGAAAGTAAATAGTTTTTCGGTTAGTTAGTGCCGCAAAGATTATTACGGCATTATGTTATGTTTTCATAGATGGAAGAAGGTGTTAAAATGGCAAGCTCAAAAAAAATAGATGTTCTAGGAGAGACGTGTCCCGTTCCTCTAGTTGAAACTAGAAAAGCTATAAGGAAATGCTCTCCCGGAGATATTATCGAGGTCGTAGGGAATCATCCCGAATCTAAAAAGGAGATTCCGATGGCAGTGGAAGAATTAGGTTTAGAACTTCTAGATGTAAAAGAAAAGAACGATCAGTGGAGGATAAAGATAAAGATACCGGAGGATGATTGATGTGGGGGAAAATGAAAAAGCCACGATAATCGTGCATAGCGGGGAGTTCGACAAGGTTTACAGCGCCCTGATAGTCGGAAATGGTGCCCTCTCCATGGGCATGGATGTCTCTATGTACTTCACCTTTTGGGGCTTGGAGAGGTTGAAAAAGAACGAACTCGACAAGGGCCCACTCTCAAGGATGAACTTTTTGGGGTTGGGGAAGTGGATCATGAAGAGGAAGCTGAAGAGATCCAACGTAAGGGAGATGGACGCGCTTATAGACGATTTTAACGAGTTGGGAGGAAAGATATTGGCTTGCGATATGACCATGGATATCATGGGGGTAGACAAAGAAGATTTAAGAGAAGATGTTATAACGGATTATTGTGCGGTAGGAACTTATGTTAAAGAAGCTAAAGAATCTGATGTAACTTTGTTTATATAGGTGATAATATGCAGATGCATGAAGAAAGAATATATCTAGATAATTCGGCCAGCACTAGAGTGGATGAGAGAGTCGTTGAGGCGATGAAACCCTACATGTTGGATACCTACGCTGTGGCGACTTCGGACTTCGCTTATACCATGGGTATAGAGGCAAAAGAAGCTTTGAAAGAAGCAAGAGAAAAGATAGCTGAAAAACTGAATGCAGATTCAGAAGAACTGATATTCACCTCCGGCGCTACGGAGTCTAGTAATCTCGCATTGAAAGGGGTGATGGAAAAAAGTAATGGCGATCATATCGTCATCTCAAAGATTGAGGATTTTCCTGTATTGAAATCGGCTCAAAAGCTAGAGAAGAAGGGTTACGAAGTCACTTACCTGGATGTAGATGAAGAAGGTTTCGTTGACATGGAGCAGCTGAAGGATTCGATCAAAGAAGATACTGCTCTTGTCTCGGTCCAGCACGCAAATCAGGAGATAGGCACGGTCCAGAATATCGAAGAGATCTCGAAGATATGTGAGGAAGAAGGCGTACTGTACCACACCGACGCGACCCACACATTCGGTCGCCTTCCTTTAGATGTGGAGAAACTACCGATCGATTTGATCACTTTGGCCTCACATACGATCCACGGTCCCAAAGGTATAGGTGCACTTTACATAAGAGACGGTACAGAGTTGCAGAAACAGATGGATGGAGGTTTCCAGGAGAACAATCTTCGGGCAGGTGTTGAGAACATACCAGGCGCTGTAGGATTCGCAAAGGCGGTGGAATTGATCGATGAAGAAGAAAATGAAAGATTGAAGCAGATGAGAGATTCTCTTATTGAAGGCATCATGAGCGAGATACCCCATACTGTTCTCAACGGACCTGAAGAGAAGAGGACGCCTCAGAACGCCAACATAACTTTCCAATATGTTGAAGGAGAGTCCATAACTCTCCACCTTGACATGAGAGGTATTGCGGTAAGCACTGGTTCCGCGTGCTTCAGCAAGTCGTTGGAAGCTAGCCATGTGATACTAGGCATCGGCGGAGACCATGAAAGGGCACATGGCTCCTTGCGCTTCACTTTTGGAAGGTTCAACGATCAGGAGGAAGTTGATAAAGTCATCGAAGAGACTTCAGAAGTGATCGAAAAGCTGAGAGAGATCAGTCCTTTAGGAGAAGGAGAGGAGGTATGATAAGATGGGTATGCCATATAACGAGAAAGTCATCGAATACTTCCAGAACCCTAAAAATGTGGGAGAAATGGAGGATCCGGATGCCTACGCTAAAGAGGGTAGCCCAGCTTGTGGAGATATGGTCGCTCTTTACCTGAAAGTGGACGAAGAGACCCACGAGATCAAGGATATAAAATTCAAATCGTACGGTTGTGCCTCCAATATAGCAACGGGCTCCATAATAACGGAGATGGCGAAAGGTAAGACTATAGAGGAAGCCAAAGAGATAGGTTGGGAGGACGCAGCCGAAGAGCTGGGCGGTCTTCCAGATCTGAAAACACACTGTTCAGTTTTAGCCGTAGATTCCCTCAGAGAGGCGATCAGGAACTATGAGGAAAGGCACGGCATCGGTGAGGAAGAAAGGGAAACTACCGAGGAAGTGGTTGAAGAAAGATTGAAACATGTTATGAATCCCATGAAAGGCCAGGACGTCATGAAGACCGAACTCATCAACGATGTAAAAGTAGAAGAGGGAAAGACCGTTACTGTTGAAGTCGACCTGGAGAGCGATCATCAGTTCGCTTCTGCCATAGAAGAAGATATAATAGAAAAATTGGAGCCTAGGTGGGACGTTGAAGAAGTGAAAGTGGTTTTCTCAGAAGGGTGAAGACCACTTCTCAATAACCTCTTTCTATATCTACCAGGTTTACCTTTTCACCTTTAGCTAGAGATTTGAGTATCTCTGCTAGATCTCTTATACGGTATTCTCCCCTCTCTTCTATCTGCGTTGCTCTGTGAGGGCTGAAGATCACATTATCGAACTCATCTAATGGATAATTTGAGGGAAAAGTGTCCTTCCTCGATTCTTCGTCTTCAGGATAATTCCACCAGGTGTCTATTCCTGCCCCTTCGACCTTACCTGATTTTAAGGCCTCGTAAAGGGCTTTTTCATCGATAACTGCACCTCGACCTACATTGATTATGTGCACTCCCTTTTTCATCTGCTCGAATTCTTCTTCACCTAGATATCCTCTTGTTTCTTCCGTTATCGGAAGTGTACTGATGATGAAATCCGCTTTGGGGAGTAGTTTTGAGAGGTCATCGTTTGTAACTAATTCCTCAACCAATTCACTCTCTCCCGGCGTCCTTTTAACCGCGTTCACTTCCATCTGGAAAGCTTTAGCCATCCTAGCGATCTCTCTTCCTATCTTTCCAAAACCGAGTATGAGGAGATTTCTGTTCTTCAGGCCGTAGCCGCGCATACCATCGTATCTAGGAGTCCAATCGCCCCTCTTTAGTTCACGATGAACCGGGACAAGTTTTTTACTGCATGCCAACAGTAAAGAAAAAGCATATTCGGCCACCATCCAATAGTTGAAATGAGAGTTGACCACTTTAACAGCAGGAAAATCAGAGAGCACCTTTCTGTCTTTTTTTGGGACTCCCACGAAAGGAACTATATAATATTTCAGATTTTCCGCCGCCTCTAAAAACTCACGAGAGATCCTTGAACCGATGACGGCATCGAATTCATCCGCTCTGTCGATCATCTTCGCTTCATCTTTAGAGGACATCTCGACCACTTCGATGTTTTTCGGGACTAGGTCGGAGAGTTCGACTTGCCTTTCCTCGTCAAATCTCGCCTTGAAAGGATCTAAATGAAGGACTTTCATAGATCTTTCATCTCCAGATTGATCTATACTCTTCACTGCTATAATCTTTTCCCGCAGCTTTCGGGGATAAAAAATAAATCTAAAATTAAACTCTTTACCCAAGAAGTCACCTTCCTAAATCTTTGATTTAGGTGGGTGATGAATTGGGGTAGTTTTATATAGCAAGACTGACATAGGATGTAATGATGGACTACAACCTACAAAAAGGCAGACATTCGGTACATTCCCTTCACTATCATCTTGTAGTGTGTACAAAATACCGTAGAAACCTATTCAAAGATGATAAGGTAATCGATGAACTGAAGATGAGGGTGAAAAGAATAGCACAGAATTATGAGATAAGGGTTGATAATCAGGAGGTCGATGACGACCATATTCACATACTTTTTACAGCAACTCCAAAGAGTGACCTGATAAAATTTGTAAATGCTATGAAAGGTGCTACAGCAAGGGCGATTACAAATAGATTCCCTCAATTGAAGGAAGTTATGTGGAATGAGAAATTCTGGTCTCCTTCTTATTTTCTGGCAACGACTGGCGAAGTAACTCTTGACCAATTGAAGAAATATGTAGAAAATCAGGGTGAGAACGGTGAAGGCTGAAAAAACTATCGGCTGTAGAGTCATTGAACCAAACAAAGGCAAATTAGACGCTCTCAAAAGAGAGTATAATAAGGTTCAACGATATATCAACGGTGAAGATGTGGAGATATATTCAGCCACAGTTCAAGCAGTAGATAAGTACACAGATTGGGAACACTTGAAAGATGACAAAGAATATCCTTGGTACTTGAGGAACGACACATTTTCAGTAGAGAAAGCAGAGAACACTACAGAGTTCGATTACTGGGCTAAAATCCCAGTGAAGGATGTCTATGGTGGAGTAACAG
>PWHR01000024.1 GCA_003554965.1 Thermoplasmata archaeon
CCTTTCATTTTATTATTTTAACACTCTTCTCTCACAGTAAAAAAGCTAATAACTAGTCAAAAATAAGAAGTCAATTTCATAAAAATGGAAAATGTGCGGGTCAATTTCTTAAAGAGAAATACCGCTGCATAGTGTAGATAATAGAGATTGAAATTGATAGTTTTCGATCATATTTTCACAACAAGATCTAGGATATTTTATATAAGAAAAGCATTATACTTTAATTCCATTGATATTTTTTATTGTTTTGATATGTTTTATATTAGTGATTTCGGTTTTTACGTTAAAAGTAGGAGCTATTTCAAAAAATAAAAGATCAACGATACGACTTTAGATTAGTTTACAGGAGAGGAATTTAATGTCACTTATGAATTATAAATTGCTTATGATGTTGAAATAACACAGAAGATTAAATGAAGATTTTGAAAAAGTAGAGCATTATTAAAAAGATAATATATCGATATAAACTCAAGAAAACAATTCAAATCACATTTTGTGGACATGCGGACAATTACTGAAAATAAATCTAGAGAGCACATCATGATTAAATCTTGATAATAAAATCAAACATTTATTTCTATTTTCAGAAAATCATACGTAAGAAAAATTAGTTGAATGGAAAGAAATATCTAATTAGGGATATTACTTTGTTTGGATGTGAAGGGGATACAGGGTTTATAGAGAAAGCAAGTTCTAACATCACTGTTATTGAGATAACAGATGATCTAGAGATAAAAGCGTATTTTAATCTGAACATTTAGGAGTTAGAGATAGAACAAACAGAAGGAGGAGAAGTGCCGAATCCGCTAGGCAGTTTTCATGAATTCACTACTTTTACGGAAGTTAAGTTGAAAACGGTACCAGAAGAACATTATGATAATCTTCTCAGTTGTAATGTTGGAAATAGATATTGTAGAAAATCTCGTAATTACCGCTCAATTCCAACGAAAAAGTTATGAAATTAGCATGGAAACCTAAGAATAAGGAATTGTTAGCTCTGATTCAAATAATGTTATCTTAAAACATGGAGAAAAATTTACCATCGAGGCTATAGTAGATGAAAATTGGAATTTGGAGGAATAGTTAAGGGATTATGAATCTGACCAAAAAAGGATAACTTTTACAATTGAAGAAAACATGAACATAACTGCCAGTTTCATGAAAGAACTAGATGAGGAGTCTAAACTGTTTAACGACTGAGTAAAAGAGAATTATTGGGATATCTATCTCTTTGATTTACCTAGTCGTACTTTTAATTACAATAATATGTTGGAAAGAGCGCTAAGTTTTGTATATGATGTAACAAAATCGAACGATCTATGTTTTCAGAAATCATAGAAAAAGTGGCAAATTTGCGCCTAACGTTAATAGTAATCTAAGTAGGTACATAATAGGGATGTAGAGGTGATGTTAACACTAACCTCTGCTGAATATCAATCGAACCAATTTGGAGGTGGAGAATAAATGGATAAAATAAAAAAAGATAAGATTCTGGTATCCTCTATCTTTCTAAAAATAGCGATGTTAATTATATTCGAGAGAATTTGGATGATAGATATCGAAGCATCACTTGATACTGAGAAAAATAATAATGTTTGTATTTTAAAATTCTCAGGATCCGAGTGGAAGTCAGATGAACTGTGCGATAACATTTTTAGATCAGAAATAGAGGATAAGGCTAGAGTAAAATGAATTAAAAACGTATCATTTAACCCCGTTCGATGATGGTATGTATTTTTATCGATAGCAAAGAAAATGTGTGGATTAGTAATTAAGAATCAGAGGAGACATTTATGAAGTAGTTAGTATAGAAGGTTTTGAGAGTTGATATAGAACTGCCGCGAAAAACATGCCTAAATGGTTCATATCGTCTAGATACGCCCTTCTTAGAAGGGCTATTTTGTTGTTAGTTGGAACCTAGATATTTGTAGGATATCACCAAGATGGAGACAAAAACTTTCTGGGGAAAAACCCGATTATTTATGCAAAAGAACCTTTCTCTCTTTGTTTTATTGTATTTACTTCTTGTAAGTTTATTAGATAATTGCTGAAAATGTTTTTCAGAAGCGGATTGAATCTATATTTGTCATATTTTTATATGAAAATCTTGATTTTTCTATCTTATTCTTTTTTTATTGTAAATCATCCACCATTTTTCTGACAACAATTCTCTAAGCAAATCGATTGGAAGACACTCATCGATTTTTTGGTTATTCTCTACTGCACCTATTATTACATTTATTTTTGATGGTAAGATTTGTATCTGAACGTGATGAAATGGTCCAAAAATTAAAAGAATTCCTTGAATGGTATAATAAAATCAAGCCACATATGAGCTTCGATTGGGATAATCTTGAAATTCCTAAACAGGTATTTTGGAAAAAATGTCTTTCAGCTATTCTAGGATCTTTATTTCAAATGATTGAAAAATGGGTCGAACGAAATAATCAAAGAATAACACAGATGTAGTTTCTAAAAAATAGAAAAGCCGATCAGATATGACCTTCTCTTTGATATTTCACCATCTCTGAGTCCGCTTCCAACCAATCGACTTCAGCTCTGCTGAATATCTTCTCCGCCCTTTTTTCCGCTTTTTTTCTTATTTTTTCCTCGTCGATGCTTACAAATCCGTTGTCTCTGATCACCTCTTCACCGTTGACTATAACGTTGTCCACTTCGTAACCAGTGGTAGAATAGATAAGGTTCGGGATGAAATTGCTGAAAGGAACATCAACGGAGGGAGTCATGTTCAACTTTTTTAGGTCTACGGTTATGAGATCGGCCTTTTTACCCTCTTTGAGTGTTCCTACGCTATCTTCTAAACCCAATACCTCGCTGCCTCCTTTAGTACTTAACTTCAATGCCTCCCAGGCGGGGAGTGCTGTAGGATCCTTTTCATGGCACTTACTGAGTAGACTTATGGTTCTCATCTCCCTGAATATGTTGTGGGCTCCATTACCCGGCGTTTGATCCGAACCTAGAGCGGCTTTTCCACCGAGCTCCAAAAAGGTCTTCACCGGTGGAACTATACCGTCGATCATACTGATAGAACTGGGACAGCCCACCATATTCACTCCTCTTTCGGCCATCAACTTCTTTTCTTCATGACTAGCTCCGTGGCAGTGAGCCGCGATGAGATCCTCTTGGATCATATCTAACTCATCGAGCTTTTTTACGGTGGATTTACCATACCTTCTTTTTATCTGCTCCTCTTCCCTTCCACCTTGGGCAACATGCATGTGAACCCTCCTTTTCTTTTCTTCCGATCTCCGCTTTATCTCTTCCAAAGTTTCAAGGGTCACCATATCAAGAGCTTGAGGACCGTATATCGGTTCTACTAATCCTTTTTCCGCATGATCCTCAAAAAGTCTTTCATTCTTTGCCAGTTTATCTTCGGATCTCTCCAAGACGTAAAGTTCTCCCTCTTTATCAACGACTTCGTTGATGGTCTCTGCTCCCGCGACCCTCACTCCGAATGGAATATATACATCTTTTATGAGTCGGTCAACATCCCTAGCGAACTCTGCAAAAGTAGTGGTACCTGCTTTCAACCCCTCCATGATCGATAACTTAGATGACAAAAGATGGTCCTCTTCATCCATATTTTGAGCTATCGGCCCCAAAGCTCTGTTCATCCACTCTTTTTCTGGTACGTCTTGTGCTGAACCCCGGAGAAGTGATAATGAAGTGTGAACATGGGCATCGATGAGTCCCGGCATCGTCACATGATCGGAACCGTCTATGATCTCCTCGTAATCTTCTTCATCGATGTTTCGACTTTTTCCCACAAAGGTCAGTTTGTCATCCTCCACACCTACGGCACCGTTCTTTATCAATCCTAAACTATCTCCTTCGAAAGTCATCAGTCTGGTATTGATTATCGCCAAATTCATATCTACCAACCCTTGATCTTTTTAGATTACATACTCACATGTGAATACCTTTACAGTTCATCCTCCAGTCACCGGAGGCATCACCGCAACTTCATCTCCTTCCTCAAGTACGTGATCGTCACTAGCTTTGTGCTTATTAACTGACACGATCAGTATATCCCTTATATTTTCCAATCCAGGATACTCATCGATCAATTCTTCCACTAGATCTTCAACTTTTGTACCCTTTTCCAACTCCATAGTCATCTCTTTTTCTCCGACGGTCTGTCGGACCATTGCAAAAAACTTCACTACTACATTTATCTCTTCTGACATCGTCTTTCCATTTTAGAAGCGATTTATATAAACTTTGCTTTAGACTGAGAATTTCGGTAATAGTAATTAAAGACTATCTACCACTCATTCCTTTATTTTCAAATCCTATTTTAGTTGATTTTGATCACTTTTCCCGCTGCTTTCCGCAATCGGTTCATAATCGCCACTCCAACACCTGTCTCACTAACTCCTTCTACCACTATTATATCGACTGCTTCTTGGTCAAATTCACGGAGTAATTTAAATAAATTATTACTGATTTCCCGTAATTCATTACGACTACCCATATTCTTAACTAAATTATGATCATATTTGCTCAAAGTCTCAGTCGTCGCCATAATTCCTACTTTCTGATCTAAATTAGTAGCTAAACTATTAATTTTAGTAGCTATTTCATTTGGTTTACCTTCTACTAATAAAACATCAGCCTGAGGACTATAATGTTTATATTTCATCCCCGGAGAACTAGGTTTTTCTTTTGATTTAGCCACTTCTTCCACATCAGCTACTTCTATATCCTCTAGAACTGCCTGTAGTTCTTTATAAGTTATATCGCCCGGGCGTAACAATACCGGAGGAGTCTGAGAACAATCAACTACTGTTGATTCCACTCCTACGTCAGTTGGCCCACCGTCAACCACTCCCGCAATTTTACCTTCTAAATCCTCTAAAACATGCTGGGCCAAGGTAGGACTAGGTCGGCCCGATAGATTAGCACTAGGAGCTGCTAGCGGCACTCCAGCTTGCTTGATTAAGTTTAAAGCTAGGGGATGATCAGGCATTCTAACTGCTACCGTATCTAGGTTAGCAGTAGTAACATTAGACACTTGACTAGCCTTAGAAACTATTACTGTCAATGGGCCTGGCCAAAACTGCGCTGTCAATTTCTTTGCAGTTTCCGGCACTTTAGCTGCTAGCTGCTTTAGATCATCTCTATTAGCTATATGTACAATCAACGGATTATCTGCCGGTCGACCCTTAGCAGTAAAAATACTTTCAACTGCTTGGCTATCTAAAGCATTAGCTCCTAAACCGTAAACAGTTTCTGTCGGAAAGGCCACTAGCTTACCCTCTTTTAATAATTTAGCCGCATCTTCTATATTTTCAGCAGAAAATCGCTTGGTTTTATTCATCGTATTCTTCCTTTCTGATTATAATTTTTCCACTCCAATCTCTATCTGTTTTCTGTTTACCGCAGCTATATCGAGGCGAATCATCCCTTTCTTTCACTTGCCCATATAGAGTATCGATAGATTTTCGAAGTTATTCTACTAGTCCTTCTTCTTTCAACTGCTGATAGTCCTCCTCTATCAAAGTATCAAGATCTTTGACATCGAAATGCTCTTCACCGGTCCAGGCGTTGGCAGCAGCTTTATACATATCGGAGACGAAATCTACCAGTTTCTTCGGTAGCTCAGGCGGTTCGGGCCATTCTTCTTTGGGGAGGTCTTTCTCCTTCGCTTCCTCCATTTTTTCGTGCCATTTTCCACCTCTGTAATAATTCCTGAGCATCTGCTTGCTAAGTTTGAAACCATCGTATTCGAATCTATCTTCGTCCAAAGTTCCTAGAACATCCGCCAACATCAACTCTCCGTTCCTGTCGAGCGCAACTTCCATCTTGCCGTCAAGATGCTTCCAACCCAATTCTTCAGCTTTTTCGTTGATGAAGTCGTTTACATCGATAGCTTTCTTTTTGATGAGATCGATCATTTCGTCGTCGAACCCAGTGTGTTCCTTGACTTCATCTAGATTCTTAAAGTACCGATCGAATTTCTCGAATTTAGTACTGTAATCGATGATAGGAGGATCCAATTCCGTGTTCACCTCAGGATAACCATCTAGACCAAGATCTTCCGGTTCTACCTTTCCCTTGTCTAGTCTTCGAAAGACGGAGCTACCCTCGCCCAGATAGTTCCTATATATTATTTCCAGCGGAACCATCATGTTCTTGTACTCCTCTGGTTTTTCGTCTGTAAAAACATTGACGAGCTTGAACTTCATCCTGTTGTCCTCTTCAAGTTCGATGAAATGAGTCTTTATTCCCTCTTTTTCAAGCTCTTTGAAGTTGTGAGCACCCATCAAACACAGTGCTTTTCCTTTACCTTCTATCTCATCGGGCATCTCCCCGTAGTCGAAAACGCTGTATCTGTCGCTGAACTCGAAAATCCCTATACCTTCTTCATCTTCAGTCGGTTCTTCTAAAATCTCTAAATCTTTTACCCTCCCCATTTTATCTCACCTCTTCATCATCTTTATCTATCTGTTTTCTGTTTTCTTCTTGATATTCTTTTATCCTTTCCTGAAGGTCTCTATCGGTCAAGCTCAGTATTTTAGCCGCAGCTAGACCTGCCTGTTCGGTTCCTATTACTACCAAGGGACATACACCTGAGGGCATCCTCAGACTTGAAAATATATCTGCTCCTGCAAATTTACTGCTATATGGCGGGCAAGCGATGACAGGTTTCTCTGTCTGAGCATCGACAAATCCGCTCAGTGCGTTGCTCCGTCCCGCTACCGTTATATAAACTACCTTTTCGTCCTCGTATTCCTCCAAGATATCGAGCGCTTTTAAAGGCACTTTGTGCGCTGAAGCTATCCTCATTTCACTATCAATACCTAACTCGTCTAACGTAGCTACTATATCTTCTGACCAATCCATATCGCTTTTCGATCCCATTATAATTACAACTTTCATTTTTATCACCTATGCCATCTTTTCAGCGACCAGATTGTATATTTCGAACATCTCCTTTATTTCATCGATCCTCAGAAAGTAGAACTTTTCTGGTGGTTTTTTCTCGTACTCCACTAGACCGAGGTCGTACAACAACTTGAGATGCTTCGAAGCCGAAGATTCCGTCAAATCCAATTCATCAGCGATCTCGTGGACCGACATCCTCTCGTTCTCACAGAGTATCTGCAGAATTTTTCTTCTCTTTCTAGATCTGATCGCTCTTGCGAGTTTTTCATCAGGCATTGTCTTCCGCAAAAAAGTCCCGATATATAACACTTTCGAAGTTGAACAATAGCGCAACATGGAAATTAGAGGTAATGGTTTTCGCTGAATCACTTCTAAAGGTCTTCATTAAAACATTAAGAGTTAACATTCCTCTGAGACGTAAGTTTTTTATGGGAGATAGGGCTATCCCAAACTGCTCAATGGGCCAGTTGATGCGGTAGGAATCAAAGATTCCTACTATCACTCGGTCATAGCCCTCGTGATGCGGTAGGAATCAAAGATTCCTACTTTCTCCGTGACCCTACACTCGCAAAAATTCGTTCTGGGCCAGTAGATCAGTCTGGCAGATCGCCACCTTGGCAACGCGAAAAAACCGCTGAAATGGTGGAGGCCCGGGGTTCAAATCCCCGCTGGTCCACTTTTTAGAATTCTTGATTTAAGGTTTAACATATGCCCATCCTTCATCCTGTTTGACAACCAGTTCGCTAACACCGGCTGGTACTATCTCAGCCTCTTCTATCAGTTCTTTTTCCTTTATATCAAAACCGTTCAAACTATTCAAACAAACTTTGATAACCGCTCCTCTTTTCGCTAGATATCTTAATCTATTTTTATGTTGACTGTCCTCCTTGCTGATCTTCACTGCTGGTCCGTTCAAAAGCAGCTCGACCTGTACATCATCCTCCCCTAAATCATCTAAGATATTTTTCATGTTAGATATGGCCGCAACGGCCTTCTCCTCCTCATGGATATGGAACAAAGCTCTATATGGCATACTCTCACTTTGCATAAGAATATCTACCTTTTACAAAAGAATTATCATCATTTCTCTAATTAAGAATACGGACATCAGATTACATTTTAATCTCTTCGATAACTATATATGTGAGGTATCCCATACATGATTAGATAACATGATCGCCTCGATAATGGCTATCATCGCCGGATTAGTTCTTCTCAGTGGGCTGATAGGTGCTGTTCCCGCTTTTGGCGATATCCTGCAGCGTTTCGCTAAGTGGCTCGGTGGTTTTCAGGGTCTTATCGGAATAGTGGCGATAGTCGTAGGTGTATTAGATCTCTGGAGCGGAACGGGTTTGATGCTGATCTTCGCAGGTATAGTGCTAGGAGCAGGCATCTTACAGACACTGCCCGCGGTAGGTGAAGAACTCGAAAGATTGGCTAAAGTATTGGGAAGTTTTCAGACCATCATCGGTATCGTGACCTTGATTGTCGGTATAATCGGTCTCTTCTAGAAACTGATAAATTTTAAGTAATTTACCGCTCATTAACATAGATGATAGCATGGAAAATGGGAAAGAAGATCATTATGTAGAAGAGGTCAGCTGTTCCAACTGTTCTTTTCACGGCGAGGTACAGATCGAGAAAGGGAACAGACTTGGAGATGTGGAATGTCCCCGCTGCGGAGTCAAAAGTCTAAGAAAATCCTTGAGAGGTACGGTGAAAAAAGAGCTGGATAATATTTTTGGCTGACTTCTAACTTTCTATCACATGAAGCTTGACTTTCCTGCTTCTTCCTCCATCCAGTTCCAAGAATAGTATTTTCTGCCAAGACCCCAAAGCCATCTTTCCCTTCTCTATAGGGATATGAACGGAAGGTTTGATCATGCTGCTCAGTATGTGGGCATGGGCGTTCTGTTCTCCTGACATTCCCGAATACTTTGCATTATGTTTGTAATCTCTTTTCAACGGAACCAGTCTTTTGTAGGTTTCCAACATATCTTCCCACAGTTCTTCGTCCCCCTCCTGGATAGTGACCGCGGCAGTGGTGTGGGGAACATAAAGTGTCAACAAACCTTCTTCGATGTCATCGATCTTACCTTTCACTTTTCCAGTTAAATCTTTGACTTCCAGCTGCTTATTCGTCTTTATCCTTATTTCTTCCATATCATAACCTCCTATAACTCTATCAAATAAAAAGGTAAAAATGTTTTCGCTCTTTTCACCCCAACTCTTTCAAAACTAGTGATCTAGCTTTTTCCAACGCATCTTTTCTACCTTCCGGCTTGCTGCCCCCACCTTGGGCTGTCTTAGGCGATCCTCCTCCTCCGCCGTTTATCTTTCTCGCGGCCTGGTTCAATATCTCGACCATATCGAGATCCAGGTCATCGCTCCTCGAAAATACGAGTTGAGCTTTTTCTCCCTCTGAAGCTAGCAGAACGACTCTGCCATCTTTCGAAGTTATACGCTCGGCGGTGGCCAACATCTCTTTCGTATCCATATCTAGTGAATCGACTATGAGTTCTATTTCTTCAACTTGCTCTCCTGGGAGGAGTTCTTCAGCCGTCGCTATTGACCTGTACTTTCTCAACTCCTCCAACTCTTTGCCGCGCTCTTTCCATTCTTTAAAGAACCGCTCAGAAGTACTCGGAAGCTTTTCAGGATCTACATTGAATTTCGAAGCGGACTCTTTCAAAAGATCTTCCTGCTTCTGTAAATATTCTATGGTCGCGATACCGGCGGAATATTCTAGTCTTTCAACTCCATCTTGGATACGCTGTGTGCTCAATATTTTTATAGCACCGACTTCCGCTGTACTGTCCACATGGGTTCCTCCACATGCCTGAGCATCGTAATCTTTTACGTCTGATATGTGGACCACGCGGATTATCTCGCTCTCCGGTACACCACCTTGGTACAACTGAAAACCGAATCTCTGTTCGGCTTCATCTCTAGTAAGCTCTTCCTTCCTCACCGGAACATCGTTCAAAACTATCTGGTTGGCAATCTTTTCGATCTCCTTAATTTCATTTCTATCTATCCTTTTGTAGTGAGACAGGTCCAACCTAGCACTTTTGACGCCTTTTTTTGCGCCTCTCTGCCATATATGGTCACCAAGGACTTCCCGGGCGGCACTTATTATTATGTGAGTGGCAGAATGATGTCTTGAAAGTGAACTCCTCCTTTCCCAATCCACTCTTCCCTGAACGACTTCTCCTTTTGGTATATTGGCGTCGATCTCATGAATTATCAATCCGTTTTCCCTCCAAACGTGCCCCACCGGATAACTCCCTTCATCGGTTACTAAAACACCATGATCGGCGGGTTGTCCTCCACCCTCAGGATAGAATAAGGTCTGATCGAGGATCACTTTACCTTCCTCTGAATGTAAAACGACCGCTTCAAAAGTATCGGCTCGGGTATTGTCATAATAGAGGGTCTCCGTATCTGGGAGGTCCAACCCTTTTGTTTCCACCTTTTCCTTTTTGGATTCCTCTTCCTTTTTCTTTTTCTCGATCTCTGCTTCCTCATGACGCTCTGCCAGCATAGAGTTGAATTCCTCGGGGATCTTGACTTCGATGTCGAGATCGTCAGCCAACTCTTTGACTATAGTAGGATGGATACCGTGGGTATCGTAAAAATCTAAGAGTTTTTCCAAAGATAATTCTTCACCGCTTTCAAGTGATTCTAGTTCTCTTTTTACCATCCTTTTTCCTTTCTCTAGCGTTTCTCTGTATTTTTTCACTTCTTTTTCTAAAATATCGAAGACAAGGTCTCTTTTCTCCATATCGATCAAGTCAGCGTGTAGTTCCATCTGTTTTTCAACCAATTCGGTTAAAGTAAGGTCTGTTTCCAATCTATCTATCTGCCTTAGAGCTCTCCTGATCATCATCCTTGAAAGATAGCCCTCTTCAACATTCGAGGGAACTACACCATCTGTTAGCATCAGAGCTATAGCATAACTGTGATCGGCTAGAGTATAAACTGATCTTAATTTTGCCAACCTTTCCACTATCTCATCTCTATCCATATTTAGTTCGCTGATGGATATCCTTTCCATCAACTCCTCTATAAGCCCCTCGTCCTCGAAATCCCTTCCCGATGTCCCAGCAAGGTTGGTATATTCTTTGAGCATTTTTCTGTAAGCTTCGTCATCTAGAGGATGGTCGATATCTAAACTTTTTATAATAAATTCTATCATCTGAGGATAGACTGAATCATATATAGTGGGAGCCCCCTCGGTAATCCAAGACAACCTTTCAAGTCCGTATCCGGTATCCACCACGTTCAGATACAGGGGTGAATAAGTTTCATCTTCTAATTCTATATCGCCCTCAGGGTCAGTTTCAAGATTCATGAACACAAGTGTAGCTACCTCTAGACCCTGTACGTTGACTTCCAGAGAGGGACCGGCATTGCCCCCACCTATCCACGGATGTTCTTTGTAGGCTATTAGGTGTTCAGGTACTCCTATCTCTTTAAGAAATTCATGACAGTATTCGACTGTCTCCTCTTTCCAGTATACCATGTTTTCTTTTGAATTGAAAGAATGATGTCCCATCATCTCGAAAGCTGTCTGATGTTTACCTGTTTTTCCGACTTCATCTACGTCAGGGAGCCTGATGCTAGGTTGAGAAACCACCAATGGGTTAGCCGGCGGTTTTACTTGTCCAGATGTGACATGAGGTTGAAAATCATATATACTAGCATGAACTAAAAAAACGTCGTCTCTCCATCTTGCCACCACTGGGTACCTTTCTAGAGGAGTGTGATCTCTATCTTGGAAAAATCCGATAAAGAGATCCCTCATCTCTTTCACGGTGAAAGTCCTTTCAGTAGGAGTATCTCCGATGAACTCGAATTCGGTGCAGGGCGCGTCTTGACAAGTTTCCATATCCTCTTCCAGTGTCCAAAAGTAAGATCCACACTCTGAACATCTCTTTCGGACGAAACCGTGCTCTTCGAAGTATGTCAGCCTGTACTCTTCTTCAAACATGATATAAAATGGATTCTACATGGGTTAAATAAAATGTTCGGCCGTAAAAGGTAATACCTCTTGTCACGTGTTGAGGAAAACGTATAATAGGGTCCATTAAGGATTAAAAAGTATCGATGAACTTAAAGGAAAAGAAAATATTGATATACTCTATACTTGCGGTTCTTATCTCTTCATGGTTTATCGGCAACTTGGAGAATCTTGAGGTCGATAGAGGAGCAGAGCCTCTCGTTCTAACCGAATTTTATTCTTTGATCTTCTTCGGAGTTGTTCTATTGGCGATATCTCTTTCTGTTCTGTATCTAGTATTTATCTCATCAGGATTGAAGATAGAAAAAAGGAGTGTTATGAGCCGCCTCCTTCTTTTTGGTTTCTGGGTTTTTCTTTTTTTGGGAGGAGTCATACTGTTCTACGTCGGATTTTTTGAGGGTGGATTATTTAGAGGCTTCTGGATCCCTTCTGGTACCGGTATTTCTCTAGGTCCTTTGTTCATTGATGTAAGCATCATCATCTTTATCTCATTGGTAGGGGTATTTTTAGGCCTCTATCTATACTTTAATATCAAAGAAAGAAGGACGAAAAGATCTTCAGTGGCACTTGACCATATGGAAAGGGAAGCCCTTCTAGAGGCGGATCAAGAAGATGGTAAAACTGAAGAAGAGGAATTAGAGGAATCATTGACTTCGACTCTTGATAAAGCGATCTCAGGATTAGATGAAGGAGATGAAGTCAGATCCACCATAATACGCTGCTACAGAGAGATGAGCCAACTCTTAGAAAAAAAGGGTGCAAAAAATGAATCATTCATGACTCCTAGAGAATTCAAGAATGAAACGATAGACGAGATACCAATGTTCAAAAAGATAATCTCTGAGATCACTTTTCTCTTTGAAGAAGCTAGATACAGTCCTCATAGGCTGAGAGAGAAAGATAGGGACATCGTGTTGTCACATCTTAAAAAGTTGAAGGAGGAGACAGGATGAGTCCCGCAAAAGAAAAAGAAAGTACTCTTGACGAAGATGTTATTATTTCTGGGGCCGAAGTAACCGAAGAGCTACTGGTTCTTCAGTCTAGCTGGTTGGAAAGAAAAAATCCAGAAAGAATAGATCCGATGTTGGAACTTTTATCGTTTGTTTCCATAGCTTTGTTTTTGACATTGCTTTTACCTTTTGCTGGAGGTAACCCGAGACAGCTCATAGGTATAATTTTGATCTGCTGGGTTGCATTTTTCATCATATTCAAAGTAAAAAGAGATACCATGAGCCTGTCTAGATGGAGAAACCCCCATCGAAAGAAAAAGCTGATAAATCTTCCGCTTAAAAAAGACTCCAAAACCGTGGACAGAGCCCTAGGTGGCTTAGAACTCAGTAGATTGCTTGTTGAAAAAAAGTTGAGACGTGGGTTGATAGAGAAGATAAAGGAAAAGGAGAATCTCTCTGAGAGTGAAGCTAAAACTCTTCTAAAAGATAAGTCTAAATTAAATGAGATAGTTAAAGATGAAACATTGACTGAATTTTTAGTGGAGAAAAAGGAGATAGAAGATGTAAGGAATGAAGTAAGCACCGATAAAAAGATAAACCTAACAGATGTAAAAAAGATGATACCGAAGATAAAAAAGGAGAAAACGAAAATCGATGAATCCTATAGGAAAAAGATAGCAGATATTCTTAAAAGGATATCTGATTGGGAGGGAAGGAAAAATATGAAATCGATGACGAGTTTTTCACTTTTAGTCCTAACGATTTTATCTCTTATCCTGGGTGTTTCACTAGGGAGTTGGGTCTTTCTTGTGGTTACCATTGCCAGTTTTTCCATCCTAGCTATAGGGAATAGAGGTGTGATAAAAGGTGAAGTGAAGTTAGAAGTTGAGAGGAAGTCCGAAGAAAAGAGCGTCTATGAAGGAGATAAAGTCTGGATTGAGCTGTCGATAGAAAACAAGGGCAGAGCTTTGAACTATCTAGAAGTCTATGATTCTTTGCCAGAAAATACCCAGATCGTAGAAGGCTCCAATCATCAACTCCTGAGACTAGACAAAGGTGAAGAAAAAACCATCAGTTACAAGATAACCTGTCCCCAAAGGGGAGAGATGGAGATAGGGCCCGTTAAATTGAGGTACCGGGATCCTTTGAACTTTCATGTCGAAGAGTGGACGAGCCAAAAGTTGATGAAACTTTTCGTTTTGCCAAAGATTGAAAAACTAAAGAAGGTAAACGTTAGACCTCTCTACACGAGAGAATGGATAGGGAACATAAAATCTCAGACGATGGGTATGGGTACGGAATTTTTCTCTATAAGAGAGTATACTGCAGAGGATGATCTTGGCAAGATCAATTGGAAAGCTACTTCTAGATTTTTAGAGCCCATGAGCAATGAATACGTCGGAGAAAGATCGGGGGATGTTATAATAATAGTGGATGGTCATCGTTTCAGCAATATCGGTACATTTGAAGAGAATACATTGAATGCGACGATCAGAGCTGCTGGAAGCCTAGCTAATTCGATCCTCATGGATAGGAACCGTGTCGGATTGATAATTCTAGGGGACTTTTTGAGTTGGGTCTATCCCGATTCAGGTAGAGATCATTACTATAAGATATTGGAAAAACTGAGTGGAGTTGAAGAAGGTGGTATGTGGAAACTGAAAGACACTAAATGGTTGCTGAAACGTTTCTTTCCAAATAGAAGCATGATCATATTCATATCTCCTTTGCTTTCTGAAACTGTAAGTGAGATAATTGTAGATATCTGTGAAAAAGAATACAACGTTATGGTCATATCTCCAAATCCTTTGACCATCCAAAAAGAGTTAGTTGATACACATAATCCATTGGCCGAAGAGATCACACAACTTGAGAGAGATATAAAATTGGAAAGGTTGTGGAAATACAGCATGGTCGTTGATTGGAGTCCGAATGAACCCTTAGAGGCATCATTGCAGGAGGTGATCAGATACTGGAAAAGAAATTAGGTGAGTTGTGGGTGGCAATCGCAGTTTTACTCGTTACTCTTTTGGCATCTTTACATTTATATCAAATTTACGGCTGGTGGGCTCCTATGGTAGGAGGTATCATCTCGACTATAGGTTTAAAGTTCAAAAAAGTTCTGTTGATCGATTTTGGTTTATTGATATCTGGTTTATTTTATTTTTACTTCCAGCACGAAATACCCTTGACTTACGGGAATATTTTCTTTATAGTTATCATGTTCTTCTTATTTTTTGGATGTTGGGTATTTATGAGGAGAGCAGTCTTGATAGATTATGTAGAGAAAGACTTGGTTGGAGAACGAGGTCAAGATCACCTGAAAGAATATAAAAACCACTCGGTCTACCACTATCTATGGGTGATAACGCTCGGTTTTATAGTCACCATATTGGGCAGCTTGATAGCTGTACATGGATTCATCGCCGATTTTCCCGCGGAAGTAGGCCCTTACATGCTTGTTCTTCTCAGCGGTGGTGTCATACTCTCGGTTTACGTAGTGGTGGTCATACTTCCAAAATATTTTGCAGTTAATTAAAATAAGGCATCATAGACGCATGGGGATATCGAAGAACTGATGTTTCACTCGAATTTTATTCCTTTTTCTTCCAATACCACGCCTGCACCTTCTTCGACACTTCCAACGACTTTTCCTTTAACATGATCGGCGACTTCGTGCGCATCTTCTGGAGGAACCACCAAGCAGAAACCCATCCCCATGTTGAAGGTCCTGTACATCTCTTTTTCAGCCACATTTCCTTCTTCTTTTAAAAATTCAAAGATGGGTTGAGGTTCTAAGGGATCGTTTATGAGATATTGAAAATCTGTGTTGATCCTCTTAACATTTTTGAGTCCTCCTCCCGTGATGTTCGCCATACCCTTGATATCGAATCTTTTAACGGCTTCAAGAACGACCTTTGTATAGATCTCAGTAGGCCTCAAGAGTTCTTCACCTATAGTTCCAAAATCGAGTTCATCGTGATAACTGTGATTCGATTCGTCCACTATCTTCCGGGCCAGAGTTAAGCCGTTAGAATGTATGCCTGAACTCTGTAACCCTATGATTTTATCGCTCTCTTCAACTTCACTACCGTCGATTATATCCTCTTTTTCAACGTAACCCATTGCAGTCCCTGCGATATCGAAATCCGTGATTATATCGCCTAATGTAGCGGTCTCGCCGCCGATGATGGTCATATTCGATAGTTCCGCACCTTTTTGAAGTCCCTTCCCTATCTCTTCGGTGAGTTGAGGATCCGGTTCTTCAAGGGCTAGATAATCAACGAAAGCTATGGGTTCTGCTCCATGGCATATCGTATCATTCACGTTCATCGCTATACAGTCGATACCTATCGTATCCCATTTCTCCATCTTGGTAGCCACTAAAAGCTTTGTACCGACGCCGTCAGTGCAAAGTGAGAGGGCGAACTCTCCAAAATCTACAAGCCCTGTGAATTCACTCTTGAGAGGTGCCCCTTTACCTTCTCTAGCAAATAAAACAGTATCTTTCAAAGCGCTGATAGCTTCCTCTTCTTCCTCGATATCAACACCAGCTTCTTCGTACGTGAGTCCTGACATGGATTTGCATCTCTATCGACCTTTATTATGTTTTCCGTCTATCAAGTAAAATTTTAAATCGGAGGATACGATTGTAACTTTGGATACTTTATCAGGAGGTCCTAGAATTGGCGCTCAAAGAGCAGTTGGACGTATTCGAGCAGGAGATCAAAGTGATCGAAGAAAAAGTTCCTGTAGATCTGCAGGTCAGTAAAGAAGCTAATAAAGAGCCTGAGAAACCGGTATACTTTCCAAATTTTCCGGGAGGTTCATTGGTGATAAATCTGTGGGGTTCTAGGGAAAGATTGGCCGACCATCTGAACATCGAAAAAGAAGAGATTTTGGATCTTTTGGCCGAGTCAGTAGATGATCCCTCCGAACCGGTGAAAAAGGACAAAGGCGCATTCGAAGATATCATAAAGAAAGATTTTGATCTGAGAGATCTCCCTATCCCGAAATACTATCCTAAAGATGGAGGAAGGTACATAACTTCTGGTGTGGTGGTAGCAGAACAGGACGGAAAGAGAAATCTATCCTATCACAGGATGATGCTGATAGGTGAAAAAAGATTCACCATGAGGCTCTGTCCCCGGGACCTGAAAAAGATGTACGAAAAATCATTAGAAAGGGATGAGGACCTAGATATCGCGGTGATAATTGGTACCGATCCAACGGTCCTGCTTTCAGGATCGACTTCAGTGGGATTCGAAACAGACGAACTGAAAGTCGCTAATTCACTTTCGAAAATGACCAAAGGAGAAAAGATCGAGATCACCGAACTGGATAACGGTATCTCGGTACCTGCTGACGCTGATTACATACTTAAAGGCAGGATAACTGCCGAAAAAGGAACAGAGGGTCCATTCGTTGACATCACAGGGACCTACGATAGAGTGAGACAACAGCCTGTAGTGGAGATAGATGAAGTGCTGCGTCGTCAAGATGCGGTCTTCCATGCGCTCCTCCCTGGAGGATATGAACACTTCCTCTTGATGGGACTACCAAGAGAAGCGGTGATGAAGAGAGAGTTGAAAAAGTTAGAAAGTGTCGAGGTCAAAGATGTTCGTCTCACTCAAGGTGGGTGCAGTTGGCTTCACGGCGTCGTGTCGGTAAAATTTGAGGGAAACGTGGAAAAGATAATCGAGAAGGCTTTTGAAGCCCACGGTTCCATGAAAAAGGTGACAGTCGTGGACGAAGATATCAACGTATATGATGATGAAGATGTTGAGTGGGCAATTGCTACGAGATTCCAGCCCGACGAAGATATCTACGTTTACAAGGACAGAAAAGGTAGTTCTTTAGATCCTAGTGCCCCTGAAATGACCGCGAAGTGGGGTTTAGACGCGACGAAGCCCTGGGAAGGGGATGAATTCGAAAGAGCCGAAGTCAATTAGAGGATACAATGAAGAGGACAGAAAAGGTCTCTGAAAAGGTCGATAGAGATGAAGAAGAACAGGGGGACACGTCTGAGAAGGAACAGGTGGAATATCCCTACGAATTCGATGAAGAGAAGAGGAAAAAAGCAAAAGTATACTCGAAGCAGAAGATGTACACGGGATTTTTTGGTGGCACCATTTTAACCCTACTATATCTCTCGGTCACCTATTTCACTGGATTCGCAGAACATCTTTCTTATTGGATAGGTGATATGACTTCAGGGACTTTACTTTCCCATCATTGGATGAACGCCGCTATATTCATCGCGTTTTATTTTTTACTGTTATCTCTGATTTCGCTTCCAGTATCCTATTATTCTGGATTTTTGTTGGAGCACAAGTATGATCTCAGCAATGAGACCCTTAGAGGATGGGTGAAGGACCAGTTAAAATCTCTAGCTATCTCACTGCTGATGACCACGCCTATAATTTTAGGACTCTTCTTTTTAGGCTCCACATTCCCGGATCTTTGGTGGTTGTATGCTGGAATATTACTTTTTGCAATATCCGGCATCCTTTCCAACATCTCTCATCTGGTGATACTACCGCTTTTCTATGATCTAGAGGAATTGTCTGATGAGGAACTGAAGCAGAGGCTTGTAGAGATGGCGGAGTCTCACGGTGTTAAGAAAGTGGAGAAGGTAGTGGTTGTGAAAGCGGGTGAAAAAACTGAGAAAGCGAACGCTGGATTCGCCGGAATGGGGAAGACGAAAAGGCTGCTGTTATTTGATACCTTACTGGAGAAGTTCCATCCGAAAGAGATAGAAAGTGTCGTAGCTCATGAGATGGGGCATTATGTGAATAAAGACGTCATCAGGTTCATGCTCATAAATGCGGTACTGATCTTCCCGATGTTCTATCTGGCCGGAGAGGTATTCACGTCTTGGTGGAGTTTCGCAAACATCTACCATCTCCCTATATTTTTACTGATCTTGTACGGCCTCTATTCATTGGTTGATCCCGCTACTCTGGCCTACAGCCGTTATCGGGAAAAGGAAGCCGACAGGTTCGCAATCAGAGCAGTGAAAGACAGAGACGCTTTCATATCGACTTTTAAAAGGCTGTCAGATATCGCTCTTTCCGAGGTGGATCCTCATCGGCTGGTAGAGATATTTTTTTATGGTCATCCAACCCCGATAAAAAGGATCAAGATGGCTGAAGAGATTGATAAAGACGTCTGAATCTGAATCTAAAATCTCCCTAGTAAAACTATTGAGTTGATTTTCCGAGAAAAAAATGCGAAAAATGGATCAAAACTATTTAAAAGGAGTGATCATCCCGAAAATATAAATAAAAAAATACTATCCAAAACCAGGAGGAACCTCAATGAGTACAAACTCCGAAAATGATGACGACGAAACTAAAAAAGGAATGACTTTTATCATACTCGGAATGCTTGGTTACGGTGTTTCAGAAGCATTTTCTGCCGTTGGAAGTATTGGCCAAGCTGATATGATAAGAGAAGAAACTACCATCAACGGGGGTAGTACAGGTGCAGCCTGTCTTGGCAGCCTTGTAGGTCTCGTAGCATTCCTACTTCTCGTAGCTGGAATATACAAGATATATCAAGGAAGTAAATCTTTATCGGGTTTCAAACACGCCAGAAAAGTCAAGATCGGTGGAGGGTCTATCCTTGTTGGAGTATTAGTCTCTCTTTTCGGGGCCTCAGCGGTTATTGGTAGTGAAATAAGCACTATAGGTGAGGCAAGATCTATGCTTATAAACGCATCTATAGTCGGTGCCATCGGTGGGATTCTACTTATTGCAGGTTTGATCTATTTGGTCTATGAATTGGGCACCGAAAAACAGAAAAAATATGCGATGGGAATCCTTGGCCTATACATAATCGTCAGAATAGGAACCGTAATGATGATGTATAATGTACCATCTGGAGATGAATATGAAATGGTCGCATCGATGTTCAGGAGAGGGGGACTTTCTACCGGCTTAGAATCTATTTTTAGTTTCACCCTTGCTGGTTTCTACTTCTTTGTTAGGGAAAACTACCTAAACGAAAAAGTAAAAAAACAAAACAAAGACATTGAGTGGACATCGCCAGATACTAAAGAAAAAGGATATGGTCGGGATCCGAGGATTTCAGTAAAAGAATGTCCGGTCTGCCAAGAAAAGGAGTTAGTTATCGAAAAGGACGGCTCAGCCTACTGTGAAGGATGTGGTTACTCCACCGTTAATTACTCTGGTTGGGAAAACGAAGAATGAAACATGGCAAAACTTAAATAAAATATTTACTTTTCTTACCTAGTGCGATATATAAATGTCCCCAAAAGCCAAGTCTGTCATAACGAGTATCGTAATTGTCTTGCTCGCAGCATCTTGGATATTGTTCTTTTTTGATATGCTACCGATCGATACCCATGAGATTAATTCCTTTTGCTTCCTGTTGGTGATTACGGTATTCCTTATATTGATACTGTTCAAAACAGGTCTGGGCGGCATCACATATGGACAAACAGATTCAGATGCACCCGATAGATTCGGAAGATCATTTTGATCGAGAACTGCTCTTCACTTGTACTCGTGACATTCTAGGCAGTAACAGGTATCCATATCCTCTTTGTGCTCCAAATCTTTCCCGCAGGTATCACATTTGTTTTTGCTGCTGAAGATATTTCAACTCTTTTTGTTTTTTCTAGGGATTTTTCAGCCTGGTACCGTTCCTCGAACTGAGCCGAAAAAACAAAAAGGATAAATAGCAATAATATTTAACTCCATTCAGAACAGTGAAATCTCGGACCCGACTTAGCTCAGCTTGGCTAGAGCGGGTGACTGTAGTTGGTATTTACATGGCCTTTCCTGGCCGTATCACCCGCGGAGATCACCAAGTCCCCGGTTCAAATCCGGGAGTCGGGACTTTTCTTTTCTTTATTTGAGGATTTGAACTCCGGCTCAGGAACAAATCTTTGATTTGTGAGTAGTTGGAATCTTTGATTCCGAAGAGAATCCGGGAGTCGGGACTTTTCTTTTCTTTATTTGAGGATTTGAACTCCGGTTCAGGAACAAATCTTT
This sequence comes from Thermoplasmata archaeon, assembly GCA_003554965.1. GTDB lineage: Archaea > Thermoplasmatota > Thermoplasmata > Halarchaeoplasmatales > Halarchaeoplasmataceae > Natronoplasma. The sequence continues at coordinate 20,904 of PWHR01000024.1, forward strand.
GATTTGTGAGTAGTTGGAATCTTTGATTCCGACGAGAATCCGGGAGTCGGGACTTTTCTTTTCTTTATTTGAGGATTTGAACTCCGGTTCAGGAACAAATCTTTGATTTGTGAGTAGTTGGAATCTTTGATTCCGAAGAGAATCCGGGAGTCGGGACTTTTCTTTTCTTTATTTGCCCTCTTTATCTGCCTAAAATCTTTTAACATAACATCTATATACACTACTTATGAACTCGACAACGAAGGTAGAAGGAAGTAATGACGAGCGCGATGTGAAGGTTTTTACCATCAGTACATGCGGCTGGTGTAAAAAGGTTAAAAAAATGCTGAAAGAGATGGACGTGGAGTATCATTACGTGGATATAGATCAGTTGGAAGGCGAGGAGAGTAAAAGGATCAAGGAAGAGCTTGAAGATTACAATCCAAAGAAAAGTTGTCCGACCATGGTTATAGATGACGGTGAACATGTGATCATCGGGTACAAGGAAGAGGAGATAAAGGAGGTACTCGGTGATGAGGAATAAGGAAGAGATGCGGGAATACGTCGAAAAAGATGCTGAGGAGAACGATTACTATCTTTGTCCGGACGATGATCTTTTAGAGGATTTGATAGAAGGATTGGTTGAGAATGAAAAACGCTACGGCTATCCTTCATGTCCCTGCAGAGAAGCAAGCGGTACAAAAACATATGATTCAGACATCACCTGCCCCTGTGAATACCGTGATGCCGATGTTGAGGAGTTCGGTATGTGCTACTGCGGTCTATTCGTCTCTAAAGAAGTGAATGAGGATCCCTCCAAATTGGGGCCGATACCGGAAAGACGTCCCGATGAAGTCATCAAAGCAGCCGAAGAAGCGAAAGGAAAAGGATATGACAAAAAAGTGGTCAGTGAAGCTCCCTCTGTTGAAGAGGATATCGAAGTCTGGAGGTGCACAGTGTGTGGTTATTTGGCTGCAAGAGATACTCCACCTCCAGTCTGCCCCATCTGTAAAGCAAAGGCTGAAAAGTTCGAAAAGTTTAAGGGATTTTCTTAAAAACTGTGAACGTAAAAAAATCTCAACGTGTTTCGAACTGTAATCCTCCATCATCGCGGAGAGTGATCAATTTTTCTCCCTCCATATTGATCGTTATCAGCTTCAATCCTCTCACATTTTCTGAGTAGATATCGATTATCTTTTCTCTATCTATTATAGCGATATTGGTGGGCAGCATCTCGCAGTCTATCTGAGATAAGCTGGTTTTCAGTATTTCCTTCATCCTTACTTCATTTATCTCTCTACTTTCCCCGGAAGGTTCTCCATCTTCGTCGATACTATTTTCGTAATATTTTCCATCTTTTTTCATTATGCCTAACCTTCCTGTCAGAAGAGGCTTAAAAGAATCTTCTTCAAGCTCCTCCATAAAATCGTCTAGATTCTTTTCCACATCCTCTTCGGAAAGTTCTGTTCCTGTATTGCGGAATTCGAACTCATCATCTCTCTTCCAGTATTTGAACTTCCATCCAGTACCTTCGAGTTCTTCGTCTAGTATCTCTTCGATCTCTTCAGCTTCCATATTGTCCACCTGAAAGTTCTACAATTGCTCAACTGAAAGGGAACATATTAAATTATTGTATGTGATGAGGAAGGTTTTTAGATATTTTAGATGAAATATTGGTATTTCTTTGTATTCAATCGCTAATTCCCTATTCTATATCTTTCTCTTCTGTTACCTTATCACCGTCAAATTCATCTTGCTCACTTTCTCTTTTCTCTCTCGGCACAGCTTTCCAGATCGTGAAAAGAAGAGCAACGATCAGGATAACGAGGACAGGTACGACCCAAACAGGGGTGTCCTCTTCCTCGACAGTCATCGTATGCTCTACCTCTCCCACTTCTATCTGATGCTCGCCAACCTCTTCGATCGTGTGAGTTATCGAAGCCGTTTTAGTCTCACCGGCTTCCACTTCTACTGTTTCGTTATCGATCACTCCACCGTTCAGATAAAATTCCACCGTATATTCACCATCAACATCGCCTGAATTCTCTACGGTTGCTTCGATGGTGAAACTCTCTTCAATATTTACCTCGTCAGGCACTTCGCATTCTATGACTTCAAACGTAGCGTCTTGAAGCGTGGTGAACGAGGTTTTTTCTCCTGTTGAAGTATCGTGTCCCCACTCGACCACAGCTTTAAATTCGTACTCCGTTTCATCTTCAAGACCTTCTACCGTCTCTTCGAATTCTTTTTCTTCACTCATCGTCCGCTCAGTAGTCTCTTCCCAACCCTCTTCACTTATCTCGACTCTTCTAGGTTACGCTTCTTCTTGGCCTCTCCGATGAAAAGGGCAAGACCCGAACCAATGAACCCCCCGATTATTAAAAATATCAACCAATACTCTCGGAGCGGGCTTATCACATA
>PWHR01000033.1 GCA_003554965.1 Thermoplasmata archaeon
GGTCTAAAAATAGAGTAGGATACGATCTTTTAAATGATCTGAAGGAAAAAGCTAAGGAAGTTCGGTGGAAAAAAGGAGAGAGAAAAGAAAAATACGTTCTGTTCTCAAGATCAGGTTTTACCGACGAACTTATATCAAATGCAGGAGATGAACTAGACCTGTTATCTTTAGAGGAGATGGAGGAAGAATTAATATAAACTTTCACTGGTGAAACTGGATCTTATGCTTAGTGACTTGACCACTTCCTAATGAGATGTTCCGGAATTTTAGTCTTTTTTTGAACATAGCTTTAAATATAGATATACTCTACTTTTAGATAGAGAGGAGGGTAATCATGAAAACCAAAAATGTTAACGAGTCGATGACTCAAGATTCTATTTATAGAAAAGGTGATGATCAAATAGGCTATAAAGAATATACTGAGAAGATATTTTGTAAATGGATGTTTCTGATTTTAGCAACAGTAACTGCTGTATTCTCCTTTTTGGGAGTTTACGAGATAATGATAGGATGGCAGTGGACAGAACCTTTACCCGTATGGTTTTGGCCCGTGATGGCTTTATTCCTTCTGGTCATAACTATCAACTTCCTTAGATTGACGATCAAGATCGATTCTGAAAACTTGACAGTCGGGTTCGGTATTCTCAAAAAGAAGATCCCCTGGGATAAGGTAAAAGATTATTACCTAGACGAGACTTCGAGTCTTTGGTACGGATTACGGTTAAGAAGAGCAGACGGTAAATGGAGGACGGTGTATAATCTGATCGTTATAGGCGGTCCAAGAGTCGTGGTTTCATTGAAAGAAGGAAGGATTAGAGAAGTTGCATTCTCCACTAAAAATCCAGAAGAGGTTATGGAAAAGATAGAACATCACATTAATTCTAAAATAAGTTAAAAATGATTCATAATATCTCTATTCTAAAACTTCTTAGAGGATCAAAATGAAAAACAAAAAATCTGAACAGATCATCTTGAAAGATGTGGATCTTATCGATGGTGAGAAGAACCGTATTCAGAAGGATATGATGATCGGCATCAAAGATGGTGTTATAGAAAACGTTGAAAGATCTGGTGAGCTAGAGATTCCGAAAGAAACTGAAGTCATTTCTCTCTCTGGAAGGATAGTAATATCTGGTATGATCGACTCTCATGTCCATCTTTTCCAATCCGGTGTGGATGATTTCATGAAACCTTACGCTGAAAGATTGAAAACTAAATTCAAGAGAAACTGTTCTATAACTATCGAGTCGGGAGTTACCACCGTCAGGAACATGCCTGGGTATGATATTTCAAAGTATAGAAAAAAAGTAAAACAGGGAGAGATACCGGGACCTAGGATAATAGATTCAGGACCTGCTATCTCAGTCCCCTACAGTTATTTCAGTAAGTTATCTTACATGCCGTTCAATGCGGTCCTTCGTTTTTTCATGGAACGGATATATCGAATCAAAGATCTATCGATCGATGTAAAGAATGAAAAAGAGGCAAGAGAGGCAGTAAAAAAGATAGAGAAGAAAGGTGCCGATTTTATAAAAACTATAACACCAGGTTCCAATTATCCCTATGCAGAAGAAGAAAGTTACAAACAGAATCTACTGGAGATGGGATTGAAAGAAGAACAGATTGAAGCTAGTATGGATCCTGAGATATTGAAGGCTATAACTGAACAGGCAAGAAAAGAGGACATGAAGGTCGCCTGTCATAATATATACGGGCCTGAGGGTTTTTCCCTAGCGGTGGAAGCTGGAGCTGACAGTATAGAACATTCACCGATAGGACTGATAGATGAAGAGACTTTGGAACTCATGGTAAAAAATGAAGTCTTTTGGGTGCCAACGATATATGCATTCTACAATTGGAAAAATCTCATCGACAATCCTGATAAATACGATTCTAAAGAAATAAAAGAATTGATACCGGAACCGCTCCACTCATTTGGAAAAAAATCGTTAGAAAAGATAAGAGAGGATATAGAGCAAGGAGGATTATGGAGTAAGTTTTACGATGAGATAGATTCCATGAAGGAAGAGTACTTCCCAAAGAATCTAGAACGAGCGATGGAAAAGGGAGTCAAAATAGCTGCTGGAGTCGATTGCGGGGCGGGAGGCGCTGGGTATGTACCTCACGGGCAGTTATACAAAGAGTTGGAAGTCTATGTGGATAATGGTATGGACGAATTCAGTGCTATTCAAACCGCCACGAAAAATGCGGCAGAACTGTTGGGGCTAGATGAAAAAGTGGGTACTATAGAAAAGGGAAAGATCGGAGATTTGGTGGTTTTAGGAAGCGATCCTTTAGATGATATCTCGAATATGAAAGATGTTGAACTGGTTATCAAAGAGGGAAAGATATTGTATAGTGAAATAGATGTTGGCGGATAAATATTCTCAAACTTTCTCTTCTACCCACTCGGTGCATCTCTCATCGGCATTAGAAGGGTATCCGTACCCGAGTTCATCTGATACTTCTTTGGTGATCCACCTGAACAGTTCCATCGTCTTTTTGAGTGCTCGTTTGATATCTTCCTCTTCGTAGTGGCTGAAACACTTTTCTAGATCATCTATCACTCTGTGATCAGCCCAGCTCTCTAAGAATCTGCCTTCCTCTCTAATATCTTCCTCCCCCTTTACAATAGCATGCCATTCTATCATCCTCAGCAGCTTGGACTTTAGATAACCGTCCACACCTGATTTCGCTATCCAGATCTCACCGCGGAACAGTTTCTTTGCACTCCATAATGTATGATACCAGAAATCTTTGACCAGATTATCGAACTCACTTTGGGAAGGCAACTTATCTTCTTCAGAGCGTGAAGTCTCATCCTGAGTGAACTCGATATCGTCGAACAGACCATCTTTATCTATGAGAACTTTGTACCCCTTGCTTAATGTTGATCGTATCTCATGGTTTTCTTTCACCTTATCGAAATCACCTGATGAAAGTACAGCAAAATCTACATCTAAGGCACCTTCGAACAGGACACGTCTTTCTTTGGTATCACCTATCGGAGTATCTTCTAGGAAGGTCAACCAGTATTCACCAAGATTCTCCAACCATCCTTCGTTGGAGAGGAAGAGATCTACATCTTCCGCAAATATCACTATGTCCAGATCGGACCATTCATCGGCTTCAATATCTTCTCTCCCTCTTGAACCTATCACTACAGCACTCCTAACGTGATCGCTCTCTTCCCCAAATTTGATGAATCTATCTGTGATACTATCATATTTTTCCGTTTTATCTTTTATCATCATCGATAGAGATTGACTTAGAAGATATATACGTTTTTTGTAGAAAGGGTTCAGTAGAAAACCTCTCTTATAAGAAGATAAAGCGAAAATTGTCTAATATTGATTGGCCTATATATGGACTGAAACGAAAGATAATATCGCTCTCATCCTTAAGATTTTTTTATTAGTCCTCATTATAGAGGTGTATGAACATAAAAATAAGATCTGAAGGCGTAGAACTTTTACTAGAAAAATTAGAGTCTTTTCAGGATGATGAAGTTTTAGACGAATCAGAAATAAGAGAGATAATTGGTCATCCGGATATAGAAAAATGGTTAAAAGCTTATGATTGGATCGGGAACTCTCGCTCAAAATTTGAAAACATGCTCTATTCTCTGTACAAAGAGCCACAGGAAGACCTAGAACTGAACCTGTGGGGCAAAAAGATCCAATGGGGGCTCAAAAAAGCGATAGAAGAACCTTCTCAGATGAGGGAAGATTTACAAGAGATAAAGAACTATGGACGGGGTTCCACCTTAAAAAAGGTGATGAGGTATCTACCAGAAGGTACCATATTTGAACCCACTTTTATAGTGACGATAGATGGCTTCAACGGAGGTATGTTCAGAGAAGATACGGTTTACCTATCTCTGGTTTATTTTGATAGATCTCATATGGGAGAGGATCTCTTTGCCCATGAATTCCATCATATGGGTGTCGATCAGTGGTTGGAAAAAGACCCTATCATACAAAAATATAGGGATGCAGAGGACGAATGCAAAAAGTACTTTGTGGAACTCTTCACATATCTAGTTGGGGAAGGACTTGCCAATGCTTACTGCTCACCACAAGCGATAAGAAAGATTTCAGAGAGAGGAGAGGAGGCAAAACGACACAATGAGATGGTGGAAAGATATGAAGAGAAAAAGGAAGAACTCTTCAATAGATTAGAAGGATTAGTGGAAAGCATCGTGAATGAAAAAGAAGAGGATTTAGCGGAGGAATACTCCGAATTCACCATGGACAAACAAGGTAGAGGTTTACCTCCTGGCCATTTTTTATCCGGGAGGATGGTTCAAACTATGGCTGAATCCTCAGAGATACCCCAGGAAAAGATAGTCGGATTGGTCAGGGATCCGTTTGACTTCCTATCTCTTTACAATAAAGCTGCTAAAGATCTAGATGCCCGGTCAATGTCGGAAGAACTAGTTGAAAAGACTGAACGTTACTTAAAGGATTTAGAATAAGAAGAGGAGAGGCCCTTTTGACCGAACAAAATCGATCGCTGCATAGATCAGTTTGAACTTTAGACTTTTAAAGCTTTCTCGTAAAAGATGACCTTTCCTACTTCTTCGAAACCCATCTTCCGATAGAGATGAACAGCACCGCTTGGGTTCTCAGAATCAACACCCAATACTGCTTCTTCCATACCGGCCTCTTTCAATTTTTTTAAAACATCTACTAACAAAGCTTTAGCTATACCTTTACCTCTCCAATCCTTCTTCGTTGAGATGAACTCAGTATGACCTCTTTCTACCACGTTCGCTCGGTTCTCATTCTTGTCGATAAATCCAATACAGGTGCCCACCACTTCATCATCTTTCCAACAAATACTCCACAGAGAAGGATCGAAGCTGCCGTCTTTCTTCCACTGTTCCCAATCCTCCTTCGAAATCGGCACCTGTGACCGCAGATCTCTACAAACGCTGTTCCACGCTTTGCGTATCTTTTCCAAGTGTTCCTCTTCTACAGCCCTTATCTCGATCCCATCTGGTAAAGAACAGTTAGGGACGTTCTCTAAATCAGGTCTCTTCATCTTCAACCCATAACGATACAATCGATAGTTTTCAGATTCTAGAACTCTCCGCAGATCTTCTTCCTTCTGATCTATAACGATATAGAATTTTTTCTCTTTATCTACAGGGTTTTCTTTTGCTATCTCTTTTCCCCTTTCTTCCACCCATCGTACAACTGAAGTGGTCAAACCGGTTCCTCTGAACTCCGGTACTATTTTCGCGTAGTACCTGAACAGTCTTTTCCCTTCGGAATCGTCCTCCCACCAGAGCATAGAGCATCCTATGAGTTCGTTATCTTTCTCTACCAACAATATGTCCTTTTTTAGATTACAACTGGTTAGATGTTCGAACTCCCTTTCGAGTTCTTCTATAGTCAAAGGCGATTCCGAACCATCGACTTCTCTACAACCGTTCCAAACTCTAACTATATTTTTAAGGTCGGATCTGCCCTCATAATTTCTCAGCTTCAGATTTTGGATACCTGGTAACTTCACACCCTCTTTCATTAGGTTACTACCCTCTATATCATATTTAACCCTTCTGTAGGGGCGAGCTGTTCCTTCTACTTTTTGTGACTTCAGAAGATGCTGATCTGAGAGAACTTGAGAGAATAGATCATGTTGATTTCAGCGTTGAATTATTGAATTGTCCTATCTTTCAACTCGATTTAGAACATCAGTTTATATAGATAGTCCTCACTCAAATAATCCAGGGGCGTCAATTATGTATTACGAAAACGTGAATGGAAAAGTGTATTATGAAGTCTATGGCGAAGATAATGAAAAAACGATTGTTTTTTCTCATGGTGTTAGTCTGGATCATGAAACCTTTAAAAGCCAGATTGATGCCCTAGAAGACGAATATAAGGTAATAGTTTGGGACATGCCCTATCATGGAAATTCATCATTCATTAATAATAAATTACAGTTTACTAAAGTTTCAGCTGAGTTCATACTTGGAATTTTAGATGATTTGGAATTAGACGAAGCAGTAATAGTGGGTCAATCATTAGGCAGCCTTGTTGCACAACAATTTGCATATTCATATCCAGAAAGATGTAAAGCTACAGTTCATCTAGGAGGAGTGTCTCTTTATCCAAAATCCAATTCACTATTAAAACTTTTAAATCCATTTATATCTTTAACAATCTCTTTGTGGCCGAAGAAATCACTATACAAAACATTTGCAAAACATAAGGCTATAAAAGAAGAAACAAGACGTTATATGGAAAGGTGTTCTTCAGAAACAGGTAAAAGAGTGATCTCACATTTGACTAAAGAGATGGTGAGAGATATGGCAAGGGGACTTCCTGAAAAAACAAATGAACCAAAGCTTATATCTTACGGTGATCATGACCTTTCTTTTATTAAGAAATCATCTAAGAAATGGTGTGATCAGAGTGATAACCATCAACTTGCAATTATTAATAATGCCCATCACATTGCTAATCAAGATAATCCAAAGGAATTTAATGATGCTTTGCAGTCTTTTTTAGAGAGTTTATAATGAGTAAATAGTTTATGGCCAAGTTATACTTATAATGAGAGGAATCCTCTTGAAAGGCTTGAGATGTACCTGCTACTATAATTTTGAAGTCTGTGAAGAAAAAATCAATAAGTTTAAAACTATCAGAAAAGTTCAATCTTGCTCATTTTCGTATGTAAAAACACATGTTAGCTCTATTACTTTCTTCTCCTACAACAGACACTCACCATAATATCACAATGATTTTCTTATTGAATTGTCCCTTCTTTGAACTTGATTTAGAACATCAGTTTATATACTTATTTTTCCTTATCATCTTCAAGGGTGAAACCTAATAATATAGTGGAAGACATGCAGGATTAACATCCTTTTGTCATCCACAACTAGACAAAGACATCCGCAGGGCTTCGCCTGAGGATGCGAGGAATAAATTCCTCTATTCCGCTCGGCTAGTAAGCCTCGGGACTGCAAGGACAAAGTCCTGCACACTGAAAAATTCACTAAAAGTTGTGTCTTTAACTATAAAAAGGAGATGAGACAGATGACAGAGTCTATCATAGATATTAAGAACCTAACAAAAAATTACAATGGTACTAAAGCTATCAGAGGGATCTCTTTTAATGTTAAGAAAGGAGAAGTTTTTTCCATGGTCGGTCCTAACGGCGCAGGAAAAACCACTACTGTTGAGATCTGCGAAGGTATAAGGAAGCCGACGTCCGGATCAGTACATATCTTCGGTGAAGAATTCTCTAAAAAGTCTAAAAAGACTCGCCAAAAGATAGGTGTTTTACCTCAAGAGTACCGTTCTTTTGAAAGATTGACCGTTAAAGAGACCTTGAAATATTATTCCTCGTTCTATGAAACCAAAAGAAGTATCGACGATATAATAGCTCTTTTAGACCTAGAGGATAAAAAAGATGAGTTGTATATGAATCTCTCAGGAGGGTTGAAACAAAGGGTCGGAGTAGGTATGGCTCTGGTTAACGATCCCGAGTTGATATACCTTGATGAGCCAACTACAGGTTTAGATCCACGTTCAAGACGCGGAGTTTGGGACGCGATAGAGATCTTGAAAAAAGAAGGAAAGACAATATTTCTTACTACGCATTACATGGAGGAGGCTGAGTTTCTAGCCGATCGTATAGCTATCATGCATCAAGGAAAAATTGCTGCCAAGGGTTGCCTCGATGACCTTATACATGGGCATGGGGGACATTATACAGTTTTGTTACATGGATTCGACCCTAAGAATGTAAATCTATTGGGAAAAGAGCCCAAAATCGATACGAATGGTACTGTTTCAGTTAAAGTAAAGAATCCAACTGAGATATCAAAAATATTACAGAAAGTTATAAAAAATGATCTGAAGTTTGCGAATTTAGAAGTAAAGAGAACCAATCTTGAAGAAGTCTTCATGAATGTTACAGGCACGACTATCGAAGAAGGTGATGCAGCATGAAACCTATTGCGATATTCAACGACTTCCTAGCCAATTTGAAGATGTGGTATCGTTCCAAAGGTACTGTTTTCTGGGCGATACTTTTTCCTATCCTATTGATGTTGATCTTCGGGGCCATATATCAAGGGCAAGGAGACGTTACCGTTTCGCTACACGTACAAGACTTGGACGAGACTGAAATATCCGAAGAATTCATCTCAAATCTAGGAGAAAGATTGAAGATAGAAACGATTCCCTCCGATGTCGATGGTGACAATTATATAAGTGATAACAATATAAGATCAGCACTGATCATCCCAGAGGGCTTTGAAAGTTCTATACAAAGTGCTTATCTCGGTTCAAATGAATCTATACCCCTCAGTCTTTCATTAGATCCAACTAGGGAATCAGTCAATGGTATAATAAGAGGAGTGTTAGGAGGTACCGTGCAAGGCTGGAATAATGATATATCAGGTGCAAGAGAAGTACTATCTTACCAAGAAACGAGTGTTACTGCTGAAGAGTTCAAGTTTATCGATTTCTTCATGCCCGGTGTCATAGGTATAACAGTCATGACCTCCACGATATATGGTACGATATTTAGAAATACGAAGTACAGAAAATGGGGCATACTCAGTAAGCTTTCAACTACACCTTTTTCACGCTGGGAGTATTTAGTTTCAAAGATGCTGTTCATGACTTTCATCTCATTCTTCTCAACCTTTTTGATAATAATCGTGGGTGTGTTCGTCTGGGACATCAGCGTCACCATAGATGTATATCTGTTCATCATAGTCATCTCTACAGCCTTTGCATTCTCTGGTATGGGTATGCTGATATCTAGATTCGTTAAAGAGGAAGAGACCGCGGACTCAGCAGCAGGAGCAGTTACATTCCCTCAGATGTTTCTGGCCGGTACTTTTTTCCCATTGGAAGTCATGCCTTCATACCTGAGCAGTTTTGCAAGGGTGCTTCCACTCTATTATGTCAATGAGGGTCTGAGGGATTCGATGATTTACGAGGACGGTTCAGGTGCACTCTTCAACACAGCGATAATCTTTTCAATTGCGGCAGTATTATTCGTTGTCGGCGCCCTAGCTACCAAATGGACAGAGTGAGGTGATGAGATGATGAAAAAAGAAGAAGTTAAAACATCGATAGAAAATGCATTTAGAAAGAAAGTAAAAAAGGACTCTAAGATCAATAATGCATATCTTTTAGTCCACTCCGATAAGTTAGACGTGCATCTAAACATAGCTGAAGGTAAAACAGGCGATATACGAGCAAGTCCACACCAGCCAAATTACATGGCCAGCGTCGGCAAACTCTTCACCTCGACACTTATCAGCATGCTGTACGAAGAAGGTAAATTATCATTCGAGGACAGGATCAGTGAGTATCTAGACGATGATATACTTGATGGTTTACACGTCTACAATGGGAAAGATTATACGGATGAGATCAGAATCAAACACCTGTTAAACCATACTTCTGGTTTACCGGACAGTTTCTGGCATCTGCTCAAAAAACTCTTGAAAAATCCTAAGATCAAGATGAGTCCGAGAAAGGCGGTGGAATGGGGTAAAAAGAATAGGAAAACACATTTTCCTCCCGGCAAGAAGTTCTACTATACGGATACGAATTATTATCTTCTCGGCTTCATAGTTGAAGAGATCATTGGAATGCCTTTCCATGAAGTGCTCAAAGAACGTATATTCGAACCTCTAGAGATGAAACATTCGTACATGCTTCATTCTTCAGAACCGATTGAAGATCCGGGAGTCCCTATCGCAGATTTTTATCTCAAAGGAGAAAAGATGACAGATCTCAAAGTATTCAGTGAGACAGGGAGTTATGTCGGCATAGATTATGCAGGCGGAGGTGTAGTAGCTCCGATGGAAGACCTGTTGAAATTCATGAGATCTCTTGTAAACCATGAGATAATAGAAAAAGAAACTTTAGATATCATGATGAGCGACAAAGCTAAGTTCGGAATAGGTATCGATTATGGATATGGGATATGGATGTTGAAAAAGATCCCACTTTTGATGCCTGGAAAATTCAAGTCGTGGGGTGTGGTCGGCTCGACAGGGGCTTTTATGTTCTACCATCCAAAAACTGATTCGTACGTCATCGGTAATTTCAATGACACTCATTTTGAAAGAAAGGGAGTGAGGTATATGCTCAAGGTTCTCAATAAACTGATAAAATTTCATTGATATTATGGATGTTTTCTCTGAGCCATTAGTGGTATTGATTATTCAAAAACCAAAATGTTTTTATTCACATTTTTATATTGGGGTGGTGTAAGAGGTTGACCGAGTGAGAAATGATGGATAAAAAACTCCTTGCCATCGCTGTGATAATACTGCTTCTGGTCAGTGTTGGAGTTTACATGTTTTTCTTTCCTAGGGAAAGAGGTACAGAAGACCATCCTTACATGATCGAAGATGTTCAAGACCTGCAGGATATGAATGAAGATCTAGACGCGCATTATGCTCTAGCGAACGATATAGATGCCAGCGAGACAGAGGAATGGAACGATGGGAAAGGATTCGAACCGATAGGTCCTGAAAGGTTTGAGAATTCTTTCACTGGAACTCTTGACGGACGAGGACATGAAATCAATGGTCTTTATATCAACCGCACAGAAGATTATATTGGTTTATTCGGCTGTATTAGAAGAGGAGAGGTGAGAGATCTAATTTTAGAGGATATTTATGTAAGGGGAGATTTGGGAGTAGGTGGTATCGCTGGATATCTTAGAAGGGAGTTAATTAATATCCGCGTTACTGGAGAAGTAAAAGGAAATCAGTCTGTAGGCGGGCTAGTGGGTCAAGGAGATTATGGCAGAGTATATGATTCTCAAACCTCTGTAGAGGTTGAGGGCGAAAAAAGAGTGGGTGGATTGATGGGATACAGTTGGGAAAGCAGAGTAGTGAATTCCCACTCTACCGAAGACGTGATGGGAGACATAGTTGTTGGAGGTTTAGTAGGGTATCATTGGGGTGGAACGATCGATGATTCTTACTCTAAAGGAGATGTGATGGGAAATCAATTATTAGGGGGATTGGTGGGTGAAAACGAATACCGTTGGAGGATCGATAATTCGTATTACAACTATGAGGAAGTTCTTATCAATGGAGAGCACAATAAAACTGTTGCTGGTATACCGGATGAAAAATTCACTAGATGGATCGAGAGCGATTTGTGGAGGGATGTTGAATTTGAAGGAGGTAGCGGTACAGAGGAAGATCCCTACCTTATAGCTGATGTTTACCAATTACAATCGATTAGAGGCGATGTAGACGCTCATTATGAACTGATTGATGATGTAAACGCGAGGAGAGTAGCAGATTGGAACGTGGGTTTAGGATTCAGACCGATAGATTCTTTTTCCGGGACTTTCGACGGAAGCGGTCACACTGTAAATGAGTTGTACATCGATCGAACCCGTGAAAGACCTATAGGTTTTTTTGGAAGTTTAGAAGAAGATGGTGTGATAAGAAACGTCGGACTCGAAGATGCGAGCGTTAGAGGATCTAATTCCGTCGGTGCTCTAGTCGGGTCGAATGATGGTGGAACAGTTCATGGATCCTGGGCAGAAGGTAGTATCGAAGCTACAAGCGACTTTCTGCCGACTGCAGGAGGTCTAATCGGTGATAATGAAGGTGTCATCTCGAACTCTTATTTTTCTGACGGTGAAGTAGTTGCACACAGAATAGGAGGGTTTGTAGGAGGAGGTCAATATTCAGGAACGGTTGAAAATTCCTTTTTTAACATTGATTCCGTAAGGATCAATGGTAGACATCGAGTAGACTTTTTGGGTCTGTATGAAGAGCAGTTTCAGGATTGGATCTCTAATGATCTAACTCTCGATGTATCTGATTATTATGATAGCTTGGATCCTGAACAAGATCACTATGAGATAGACGGTCTACAGGGTTTAAAGGATTTATTAGGATTTGCAGGCGATGAAGAATATAGTTTCAAACTTACTAGAGACATTGATCTTTCTGCCGCGGGAAGTTTTCGCATACCTTATCTTGAGGCGGAGTTCAACGGTGATAACCATACAATTGAAGGTTTATCTCTGAATGTCGATGATTATAAACACATAGGTCTTTTTGATTACATCGGTCAAGAAGGAAGAGTTGCCAATACGAATGTGGTTGACGCGGATGTGAGGGGAAATAACCACGTAGGTATCTTAGCTGGTGAGAATAGAGGGATGATCGTCAACTCTAGTACAGAGGGGACAGTGAATGGTGATGATACTTTAGGCGGACTTGTTGGAGCTAATGATGGAAAGGTGATGAATTCCCACGCTTCAGTAGAGCGGACTTTAAATGGTAATAATGCTTTAGGTGGACTTATTGGATCTAATGAAGAAAAGGTGATGAACTCCCACGCTTCAGTAGATCTGAGTGGTAATAGGCTAGTCGGTGGGCTGATCGGATGGAACTCCGGAGGTCAAGTTCTCAGTTCTTATGCTACTGGAGACGCAAGTGGGGAAAGTAATGTTGGAGGGCTTTTAGGATACAATCGTCGTGCCCAAGTATACAATTCGTTTGCAACCGGTGATATAAGCGGAACTCAATACGTAGGTGGTCTAGTAGGTTTTCAGTACACTGGGACTATAGCAAATTCTTATTCCACAGGAGAAGTCAGAGGAAGTGAAGCTATTGGAGGATTAGTTGGTTATAATAGAGACACTGAAAATACTGAGGTAGAAGATTCATTCTGGAATGAAGATACTTCAGGTCAGCCTACGAGCGATGGTGGGACAGGAAAAACTGCGGAGGAGATGATGGACCAAAAGCTTTTCAGTGAAGCAGGATGGGATATCACAGTAGTGGAAGATGAAGATGAGTTAGATACAGAGTACAAATGGAACATAGTTGAAGGCGAGACTTATCCATTTTTAAGTGAGAAAGAAGCTGAACCTGTGGAAGAAGAAGATCTTGATCCGATTGATGGTGGAATATGTGCCGTAGTTGGTTTGATCATAATGGGCTTAGTAGTGGTGTATCTGGTGACGAAAGATGATAGGGAAAACGAAGGTGACGATGCTCTTCAATCGGAGAAGGGCGATGAGACATTTGAAGGGGAAGATATAGATTAGTAGCAGCGTTCCTTATTTAGGGATCTTAGGTTAGAAAAAAGTAACATTCCGATTATTTCTCTTACAATTTTCTCGTTCTGTATTTGAATTGTCAAATTGATAGAAAGGACTATTTTTCTCTATACGGTCGAGTTTTTTATATTATCTTTAACATTTATTTATGTAGGCTTATCATCCTTTGTTTTTTATAGTGTAGGGAACCAAGACAGATACTAAATAAGCAAAAATTCTTCTTGATAAAAGAGCAATCTATTGAATATATGTTTTATATAATCTCTAAAATCAATAGATTTAAACAATATCTTTATATATTAGTGTTATCTATATCTAACATAATGTTAGAAAAAGAAAACAAAATGTGCGAAATAAAAAACATGGTGGTTTAGATGGAAAAAAGAAAAAAATTGGGAGTGAACCTCATATCAGGAGCTATCCTAATGCTCCTAGGCTTGTTCTACGAAATAGCTATGGAAGTACATACGATAATTACGGTTATTTTCGTCTTTACTGGGATCGCGATAATAGTGGCATCGGTTTTAAAATATACCGTCTACGGAGAGGTTTCACATGATGAAAGGACTAGAAAGTTAGGAAGCCATGCTCTTTCTTTCTCTTGGTTTTTAACTTTCTTGGCCTTGATTGGAATTTTTTGGATCGATTATTTTGAAGTGATCGAACTCACGGTACAACAGTCGAACACAATACTAATTTTAGTTATGACATTGAGTGCTGGGTTTTTACAATTGGCTTACAGAAAAAAGGGTGATATAAATTAGAACGAGGATCAAGGAATATCGGGCAAGACACGACCTTACGCAGAAAGAATTAGCAGAAAAAGTCGGCGTTAGAAGGGAGACAATACTTTATCTAGAGAAAGGAGAGTACAATCCCTCACTAGAACTAGCTCATAAAACAGCAAAAGCTCTCGATGCTAGTATAGAAGAAATTTTTATCTTTGAAGAGGAAGATGATGTGGATCTTTGAGATAGAACAATTGCTCTGGATCGAAATATATTGGTATGGATACGTGCTAGTCTTCATCGGTCTTCTAGGATTACTGCCTATCGTATATCTACACTATTTGATATTTTCTTCTCCTACTTCGCCTACCACCAGTTCGACTACCCTGGAGGGTGAAGAAGCCTTTGTGATCAAAAAAATCAATCCTTGGGACATCCCAGGAAAGGTAAGACTAACTCAAGGAAATAAAGAGTGAAGGGCCACAGCGGACAGTTAGATAGAAGAAAGAACAAAGGTAAAAATAACCAAATCGAAAGGTGTACACGTTGAGGTTGAAAAGTAGATAGAGGATGTCAGAGGTTGATCCTTGCTTGAGATATGTTCTTTAGATCAGCTATCTCTTCCTGTGTCCTCATTCCTTCCTCAAGTATCTTGATGATCCTCTTGATTTCCGGATCTTCAAGTTTCTTCATTATAGATGAGGTTTTATCTTTGTTAAATGATTTCGCGATACTAGAAAACCGATACATCGAGGGGAAATTATTAATAACACCTTAGTTATCTAACTAACAGTTAGTTAGAATTATTAACTAACCGTTAGGAAGGAGAAATCAAAAATGGAAGATAAAAAAACCGATAACAACGAAAAATTGATCGATGCGGCTGAGAGATTATTTGCTGAGAAAGGATACAGTGAAACCTCCATCGACGATATCTGTGATGAAGTAGATGTTACTCATGGTCTTTTCTATTATTACTTTGATTCTAAAGAGGACATAGTAGAGGCAATAACTGAAAGACTGATGGAGGACATCACCGAAACTTTGGAGGATATAACGAATGATCCAATACTGAATGCTCAGGAAAAATTCATGAAGTTGTGGATAAAGTCACTTCAGGAAAAGAAGGAAAGATCTTACTTGACTTCGGTTTTGATGGGTGATTCTTCTATTTCTAGATTTGTTTACCAAGTATACCATGAAGCCGTCGAAACTATGGTTCCATACATGAAAGAGATAGTAGAACAAGGTGTTGAAGAAGGTGTCTTCGATACCGAGTATCCTGAACAAACTATGCGGTTTTGGATACACGGTAGATTACATCAAATAGAGAAAGCGTCATGGGATGATGATATCAACGAAATCTTCAGAACGATCAAAGCTGAAGCCTACATAGTAGAACGTTTATTAGGTGCGAAAGAAAGTTTTCTGACTTCTTTCTATGAGGATGAGTATGAAGAAAAAATAAAAGAGTTGCTTGAAGAAGCAAAGGAGGGTTGATAAAATGAAAAAAAACCAAACTCCCGTAATGAAAATAAGGAATCTGACGAAAAAATATGGCGATGTGATCGGTATAAAAGATCTTGATTTAGATATCTACAAAGGAGAGATCATGGGTTTTTTAGGACCGAACGGAGCGGGAAAAACCACTACTATAAGAGCTTGCCTCGGTCTTCTGAACAAGACTGCAGGAGATGTGAAGATATTCGGCTTAGATTCCCATAAGGACTCTCTTGAGATCTACAGGAGAACTGGATATCTACCCGGAGATTTTGGGATGTACTCCGAGCTGAAAGTAAAAACGATCCTAAAATTTCTATTATATCAGAGTGGAGTGTCCGATGAAACGAAGATGAAGAAACTAGCCAAACGGTTAGAGTTAGATATGGAAAAAAAATATGGAAACCTTTCTAAAGGTAACAAGCAGAAAGTTGGCATAGTCCAGGCTTTCATGGCTGATCAGGACCTGATAATAATGGATGAACCCACCACAGGTCTTGATCCATTGATGCAGCAGAAGTTTTACAGGCTTTTGCGGGAAGAAAGAGATAATGGTAAAACTATCTTCATGTCTTCACATATTCTTGCCGAGGTGGAAGAGGTCTGCGATAGAGTCGCTATAATCAGAAACGGAGAATTGCAGGTTATAGAAAAAATAGATTCATTGAAGGAAAAGATGGGTAAAAAACTACAGATAGAATTTGACAATCACGTCGATACCAGTATATTCAATATGGAAGGAGTAAAGGACTTTGAGATGGATGGTAAATGGGCGACGATGATAGTGACTAGTAACCTCGATGAAGTAATCAAGAAGATCTCTCAGCAAAATATAATCAATATGTCTCTAGAAACTTTTAGTCTAGAGCAGCTATTCCTTACGTACTATTCGGACGGAGGAAGTGGCCGATGAAATCGATCCTGGTTGAGTTGAAAAACAATTGGATAGGTTACTTGGTCTTTCTAGTAGTGATGGCTCTCGTAGTCGGGGGGTTGGTGCAAGCGTTTCCCTCCGTGAGTGGTGCCTTTGAAGACGATCTCGAGGGTTCGGAAAACATAGAGATAAGCGTTACAGAAGGCGATGGTTATCAAGAGATAAAATTAGAATGGATGGAAAAAGAATGGGCGCACAACTACACGTTGAAGGTCGGAGTGATCCCCCAGATGTTGGTTCCAGAAGATACAATAGAAGGTATACCTGAAAATGATTACATCTACCGTTTGAATATTGAAAATGATGAGATACTAGAAAGATATTTCATGGTCCTTGCCGTTGGAGAAGAAGAGGACGGTAACGATCGCATTGAGATGATCGGCATCGGGAGTAGCGTAGAAAGGACTAGTGGTCTTCAGGCGTTCGGGATCGATTACTCAGATCTGCGGGGCATACTTTCCATGTTTTGGGGTATCTTCTTTATCCTTTTGATAGCTATATACATAGCTTACATATCAGTGAACAGCGTATCGAAAGATTACGACGATGGTAGAATGGATATATTACTTACCAAGCCTGTATCGAGAAGACGATATCTTCTTGAAAAATTCTTCACGATTTCCTCATACACCTTGATCCTTTTGACCGTGATCGGGCTTGTAACAGTTGCTTCAGTATATTCATTAGGTGAATTGAGCACGGTTTCGGCTTCAACTCTTTTCACTACAACATTACTTTCGTGGCCAGTTTTCCTAGTGATAATCGCAGCAACTTTTCTAGCAGCGGTATACCTTGAAGATTCAAAAAAAGCAGTGGGATTCGCTTTTCTATTCGTACTGATCCAGTTCGGTTTAGAAACTGTAGGGGAGTTGACCCAGGGCTTAGAATATTTAAAGTCGTTTTCCGTCATCTCTTATTGGGACCACAACTCACTGTTTTACGCTGAGGGTATAAACTGGGGAGAGATCGGTTTATTGTTCGTGGTGGCTGCAGTACTTCTGATAATCGCATTGACTATCTTTGAAAAAAAGGATGTGAAGGGGTGATATTATGAAAGGTAAAATAATGTCGATGGAGTTACGAAAAGGTTGGAAGGGGTTCATAATATTCATAATAGTAGTGACATTGATAGCTGCAGGTTATGCTCAGTTGTATCCTTCTGTGATGGATGACATGGAAGAAAATGAACTAGTAGGGGCGGAACTAGTAAATATAGAGATAGATGGGGATGAAATACATCTATCTTGGAGGAGGGATGGATCTGACGAGATGAACGGGTCAGTAGAGTATCTTATCGTTGAAGATACCAACCAATACATGCCGAATCCAAGAAGGATAATAGAAACCACTGATAATCACACCATCATCGAACGGAATAAAGATGAAGAGGTAAGATACTTCGGTGTGATCGCTCTCATCGATGAAACTAGGACCCACATCGGAATGGCTTCAACAGAAGAACCCGTTGATCCAATTGAGGAACTCATGGATACTCCATTTGTACGTTTATTTTCAGCAGGTAGAGAGGATCTCTCCATGGCAGATATGGAAGGGTTCATCTCCATCGAAGTTTACAGTTGGTGGATACTGTTAGTGGGCGTTTATCTAGCATATCTCTCGGTAAAAAGCGTCACTACCGATTTTGAGGAAGACAGATTGGACATACTTTTGTCTTCATCAGTTTCTAGAAAAGGCTATCTTCTGGAAAAGTTTTCAGCATTGAGTTTGTTTGTTATATTCATGCACGTTATAGTAGGACTGATGATAATGCTCTCAGTTTATTCAGTGGGCGAAACTCCTTCTATCTCTTATCTTATCGCTATGTTGATAGCTGTACCGATGTTCATGGTGATCATCGCAGTATCTATGTTCTTCGCTGTACTTTTCAAGAGATCGCGGACCGCAGTGGGCGTCTCCTTTGGTGTGATACTGGTCCAATTCGGACTGTTTGCAACTGGACATCTAGTGGAGAGTTTAGAACCAGTACATACGTTCACTATCTCCCATTACTGGGATTACAATTCGGTATTGTTGGACGGTGTTGTCTACCCATGGCATCTAGTGTTGCTGACGGCGATCGCGATCATTTTCCTGGTAGCTTCGATGAAGATATTCCAAAAGAGTGATGTACCCTCTTGAGAAAATAAGTTGTGATCGAAAAAAACACATCTTTCTTTTACTTCTAATTTTGAATCATTAGATTGATAAAAAGGACTATTCTCTTGAAATAATGTCTTATTTTTTATCTTCTCTTGAACATCGGTTTATAAAGGTTAATCACTCTCATGTTTTTAAGAGGAGGCGATCGAGATGGATATCTCATTAGAAAATTACGATCCAAATAAACATGATAAGCAGACTATTGCGGAGTTGATATTCCAATCAGACGAAGAGATCAATTCATTGGTATATGGTAAAAAACCTATTGATGTGATAACAAAACTTTTGGAGATGGGTGACAATTACTTCAGTTCAGAGAATACTTACACCGTGGTCAGTGAGGATAAAATCGTTGGAGTCATAGTAGGATTCCCAGTAAATAAAAAATCAGAGATGGATAAGATCTCAGGTAAAGCTTTCGCTAAAGCGATGGGAACTTTTACACTCTTAAAGAAGATGCCTTTATACTGGAAGATGAATAAGATCGTGGCAGGAGAGATGGAGGAAGAAGGTTATTACATCCACACGATAAGCGTGAAACCAGAATATCAAGGTGGAGGTATAGGTTCTCAGATGATAGAGTTGATGGGAGAAGAGCATGGAAAGTTATACTTGCACGTGAACAGTAAAAATTCCAGGGCGATTAACTTTTACAACAAGAACGGCTTCGAAGAAAAATTTAGAGGGGAAGTCAAATACAAGGGGAGATGCTTGAGTGAATGTCTGATGGAGCGGAATTTTACAAATAATATGATGAGGGTGAGTAGATGAAAGAATCTTTCGTAGAGTTAAAAGATGTATCCAAAAGTTATTCGGGTTTTCCCGCACTACAAAACGTTTCATTTACAATAGATAAAGGAGATATCTTCGGCTACATAGGACCGAATGGTGCCGGCAAAACTACAACCATAAAGTCGATGATAGGTCTGATAACAGATTTTGATGGATCGATAACTATAGCGGGTAAGCGGATGCCGAAGCAAAGAGACCAGGTCCACAACATATTGGGTTATCTACCTCAGAACGTTTCTTTCCAGGAATGGAGGACCGTCGATCACGCTTTAAAATCATTCGGACGCCTATCAGGGATTGAAGAAGAGATCTTAGAAGAGAGAGTAGAAGAGGCCCTACAACTAGTCGGTATCCCCGACTCAAGATATAGGAAGATTAAAAACCTTTCAGGAGGTAATATCCAAAAGGTTGGCCTAGCTCAAGCATTACTACACAGACCCAAGTTCTTGGTATTCGATGAACCTCTCTCCGGGTTGGATCCAGCGAGCAGGTACCAGGTCAAGGAGATCATCAAGGAACTGAGCAGAGGAGAAACTACGGTTCTATTCTCCTCTCATATTTTGAGTGACGTTCAAGACATAGCGACAAAGATAGGCATTATTGACAGAGGCGAACTGATAGACGTCGGAAGTTTGGAAGAATTGAAGGAACGGATGAAGATACCAGAAGTGATCAGGATAGAATTTTACGAATCTATAAAGAACGGCCAGGATATAGCTGATATTGAAGAAATCGAAAGAATAGAGTGGATAGACGGATTCAGGTTAGATCTCCATATCGACAGAGAAGCTGATATTTTTAAAGCTTCTAGAAAGAT
This sequence comes from Thermoplasmata archaeon, assembly GCA_003554965.1. Classification (GTDB taxonomy): domain Archaea; phylum Thermoplasmatota; class Thermoplasmata; order Halarchaeoplasmatales; family Halarchaeoplasmataceae; genus Natronoplasma. The sequence continues at coordinate 20,018 of PWHR01000033.1, forward strand.
ATTGAAAAAACTAGTGGAAAGAGACTACGATGTGAAAAGTTACGGGCCCTTATCCCCAGACCTTAATGAACTCTACATGAGATATATACAGGAAGGTGGTCGAAAATGAGTTTATCGATACTGTTCAAGGACGAGCTTCAAGGCTTTTACAAGTCCAAAGTGATGATAGTTCTATGGATAGGACTACCGGTTTTGAGCATATTATTTTTTCTGCTCTCTCCCGATACTGGAGATGAGTTACCTCTTACCGTGATGACATCTCTTATAGTATCCAGCTTGGCAGGTACTCTAGGCGCTGTGATGCTGGCAGTTTCGATCATAAACGAAAAAGGAAGTAAAGTCTACGATCTTTTCCTGATAAGGCCGATAAAACGAAGGAATTTATTGATATCGAAATTTTTGGCCGTTTATGTTTGTATAGCTATCGCTGCAACTATTTCTTTATTGTTGGGTTTAGGGGTGGATTATTACCGTTTTGGAGAAATACCTGAAGGTATGTTGAGCGGTACTATAGATTCTATCATCATCAGTCTTGCGATGATGGGGGTTTCAGCTTCAGCCGGTGTATTGATAGGTGTAGTTTCTCCGTCAGTTCTTGTTGGGGCGGTCTTAGTGATATATGGGGGAAATCAGATCTCGATATTGCCTGCATTGACAGCACTCGTTGATGCTGGACATGAAAGGATATTTTCTCTCGGGATAGGAATTCTTCTGACGGTAATATTGCTTATCATAGCAACAGTTATGTTCAACAGAAAGCAATTCTGATCTAGAGGAGAAACAGGAGAGTAATAAGATGTTTAAGAAGATGAAAATCAAAAAGATAGCATCGGCATATTCGATATTTATAGGTCTCTCTATTTTCGGCATGTGGATTATGTTTTGGATCTTGGGAGAGATCCCAGAGCTTGAAACTGAACCCATCAGGATAGGTATGCATCTTACAGCTGAATTCGTTACAGCCGTATTGCTGATAGTTGGAGGAGTAGCGCTACTGAAAAGTTGGAAATACGGTATAGACCTATTTCAAATCTCTATGGGGATGCTCATCTATACTCTTATCCAAAGTCCCGGATATTTCGCTGAGCAAGGAGAGTTTGTTTTTGTGATGATGTTCGCAATGTTCTTATTGATCGCAGGCATTCTGTTAGTTTGGTCATTCAAAAATCCTAAAGATTTTGGGTGTTTAAAATGAAAATCAATGTTAAAAAGTCGATCGATTTCGATAAGACTAAGCGGGAGACAAAATATATTATGAAAATCAAATATGGAGGTATTTTAAATGAATGTTGAATTGGTAGAACCAGTGTTAGATGAAGATGATGAATACAAATATTATCAGGCTGAAGGGAAGGGTATAAAATCTTGGACTGATGAAGGAAACGAGGTTTATATCGTTAAGAGGATACCTGAGAGGTCGAAAAAAGAACGTAAATTGAGTAAATTGTTAGAGAAAAAGCCATGTTCAATATTCATATCTTTAGGGGAGAAGCTAAATGCATATCTTCTAAGTTCTAAACGTGGTTCAAGTGTTGAAGAATCACTTTACATAATGACAGACTTCAGTGATCCCAGACCACTGAAAGGTTTATGTATAATTCAAGATGATAAAAAGGATAAAAAAGAAGATCTTTATTACTTAGCGTTCGATACAGATTGGAACAATATAGATGATGGTAATTTCGAGGAGATATTCGCCCATGAATTATCACATCTCTGGTTATACTTATTGGGTTTTGATTCTGGAAAGATGAGGTCCAACGTATATCATTGTATAACCGGTATGACTGACCCATGTACTGCCTTTATGGAGGGTTTAGGAAACTCCTTAGAGATCGTCTCCTACGAGAACGGTCTAGAAGAATTAGCAGAAGAGAAATTCGGAGGTCTATGGGATTGCGGCTTAGATATCAATGCGTTTCTTTCTAATCGGGAAACCCAACTACGTTATTGGCTCGTGAAAAACAACAGGATGATTTACCAGAAAATGCTACCCGATATAGAGAATTATGATGACTATATTAAACTGCACATTGATCACATCACATCATCGGCTTTTTTACCCGAGATGGTAAAAGCTGGAGGACAAATTTTAGCCTCTGAAGGATGTATTTCAACAATTTTTTATTACCTGTATAATGAGGATGCATTCCGAGAGTTCAAAGATGATGATTTCTATCAGAAATTCGACACTAAGAAGAATGAATTAACTTCCTTAGAAAATCTATATCTAAAGATATTGTACACTATGACCAACATAGATTTTGAAAAGAGTGAACAACCCATGATCGATTTCATAGTTAAATATGGTGAATCATTTCCTGACGAAAAAGAAGTTCTTTACCGAACGTTCCTTGAACTGACTCATTATACTACGGTGTCAAAAGAAGCGCAGAAATTGTTTAGTGATTTTTACCTTACTGGAAGAAGAGCTAAGATAGAAAAATTTAAAGTTCAATACAAAAACGTTATTAAGTTCAAAGAGAAGATATTAAGCGGAGTTATCTCCGGTAAATTGGCACTTGATGACGCCCTTTTACCTCAAGTATGGGTAGAAAACACCTCGTGTAAAATACCTCCCTGTCCTTGGATGTTAGAGCGGAAAGTGAACTTTAGATTTGATCTAAACACTGCTACATTGATCGATTTTATGTCCATCACATTGATGAATATCAATAAAGCACGTCAAATATTACAGACCCGGAAGGAAATTCAGGGATTCAAATCATTGCACGAGTTTGAAAAAGAATTTTCTGATGAAGCCTCCTCCTTGGTTGAATTAGGATGATATACATTAATTTCAACTCAAATAGATATTACTGAATTCTATCTTAGACCGTAGCAAACTAACTGGGAACTAGCAGAACGAAGTTGTATATCCCATGGACCAAGATAGGTACGGTAAGATTTCCAGTCTTCTCGTATAATGCCCCTATTATCCCACCGATGACAACGATTATCGAAGTGGTCAATATTATCGAAAGAATATCTCCACCGTAATTTAGAAGATGAAGGGAGCCGAACAAGCTACTTGCCCCAGCGATGGCAGGGATGGGTCGGAAATGCTCCCTAAGTTTTCCCTGGATAGCACCTCGGAATAAGAGTTCCTCGGCGGGAGCGATGAGTACGACTGAAAGTACCGCAAGGATGATCAGAATTATCGGGCTGCTTTCTGCCATCTCCTCTATTACTGAATTCGGCATAAGATCGAAGTACAAGAGTATCTGGGAA
>PWHR01000041.1 GCA_003554965.1 Thermoplasmata archaeon
CCCCCTCTCAGGGCCCGTACCCGTCATAGGCTAGTGGGTCCGTTACACCCACTACAACCTGATAGGCCGCAGACTCATCCTTGGGCGCTAACGCTTTAGATCTCGGCGCATTCCAGCATCCGAGGTCTATGGGGTATTGTCCTCAGTTTCCCGAGGTTATACCCCACCCAAGGGTAGATTATCCACGTGTTACTGAGCCGTTCGCCGGGCGCGCGAAGCACCCTCGACTCGCATGTCTTAATCAGACTCCAATAGCAGTGGCCGCCGGCAGGATCAACCGGAATTGAGTAAAGGAAAGTACTGAAACTAATAGAGTATTTGAATCCAATAGTAGTAAATACCCTACCTGGCGGTGGATAAATTACACCTTTCATTGTACGTCTGTCGGACTCAAGAGATCACGGAGCTCTAATCAGCCCGGGTTTCTTGAGTCCCCATCTTAAGTGCTTTTCCTCAAAATTGGCCACGTATATAGTTTTTTCCATGGCCTTTTTTATCTATTCGGTACAATCCCTAAAGAGTGTTCAGGGAATACATCCATGCTCAAAGAGGTATTTAATCCTTTTCACAAGGATTTTCAATAACTTTTTTATTATTTAATTTACTCGACTATTCGATCTTATCTTCACTCAAGCCCTATAACGGAAGTAAACCCAAAAGCTTTTATTCACCTCTACTTTCTTTTAGGCGATGAAGAGGAAAAGGAGCTCTCTTAAAGCGTTCATATATCTGTTGATTTCTGTGATCGTCCCAGTAGCAGGCATACTGGTCAATCATCTCTACAGACCAGACCATATATGGTTATCCATAATTTTGATCGTATGGATGGGTTTTTTTATGTTAGCTCTTGAACCCTTCGATACCGAAGGATACGAAACCGTTGAACCCTAAGTACTAGATACTGTATCACGGGGCTTTGATCTTATCTGATGATCAGAACTCAAGATCCTCATCATAGCCCTCTTCTCTTTGAAAGAAAAAGGCTCAGCTAGGGTCATGTCATCATCTCTTATTCTTACTCTACTGGATAAAAATAAACTTTTTGTAAGGTCAATAATTATATATCAATAACACTTTATCATAAAACACCATGTTATGCTTCGAAAAAAAGAAACCTGTTATAGGTATGGTTCATCTTTTACCGCTCCCTGGAAGTCCAGATTTTGATTCGATGGATAAGATTGTAGATCGGGCTTTAAAAGATGTTAAAAAACTGGTCGATGGAGGGATAGATGGTCTGATAGTGGAGAATTACGGGGATACACCCTTTAACGAAAAGGTCTCAAAGATGACTGTGGCTTCGTTATCTTCAGTGTGTAAGAAAATCCAAGACGATATCGAGGTGCCAATTGGGATAAATGTTCTTAGAAATGATTGGAAGAGCGCATTAAGCATTTCTAAAGCATTAGATCTCTCCTTTATAAGGATAAATGTTTACACCGGTTGCTGTTTAACGGAGATGGGCCTAATCCAGGGAGAGGCAGGAGAGATATCGAGGTTCAAAAAAAAGCATGACATAAAAGCTCACGTCTTTGCCGATATCCATGTTAAACATTCCAAAAAAATTTATCCTGAAAGTTTAAAAAAAGATGCTATAGAAAGTACAAAGCGAGGTAGAGCCGATGCATTGATAGTTACTGGAGACCGAACAGGCTCGGAAGTGGATATGGAAGAACTTGAAGAAGTCAAAAAAATGGTGGATGTACCTCTTTTTGTGGGCTCTGGAGTCAATCGAAACAATGTCTCGAAATTGCTGAGTCGTTCTGACGGGGTTATAATCGGGACTCATCTCAAAAAAGACGGGAAAACAGTCAAACCGGTTTCTGAAAAGAGGGTGAGGGAATTTACCGAAAAGGTCAGAAAAGAACATAGGTAGATTCTACAGGTCCAAAATTTCACCCAAATGATTTTATCCTCCTTAACTATGAGAAAATTATGAAAGTGATCGAAAAAAGATTCTTGGTAAATACGAAAGCAGAGCTTGATATAAAAAATATTACTGACAAGGGGCAGAGCATAGTGAGTGAAAGTGGTGTCCAAGAGGGCATGGCTCTATTTTTTGTTTCAGGATCTACAGCAGCTATAACCAATATTGAGTATGAAGACGGTCTACTGCATGATATATCAGAAGCTCTAGACAGGCTTTTCCCCAAAGATGCTTACTACAAGCATCACGAAAAATGGCAGGACGGCAACGGTCATTCTCACATCCGGGCTTCTTTCATAGGTCCCAGTTTCACCGCTCCCATATCTGGAGGAAGGATCGATTTGGGTACATGGCAGCAGATCATACTATGTGATATGGATGTTAAGGCAAGGGAAAGGGAAGTAAAAGTAAAGATAATGGGAGATTGAAGATTTCTTATCGCTAAAAATCGATCAATCTTCCAGTGCTAAATCGGCCAGCAATGCTTCCAGTTGAATCCTCTCATCAGCACCTTCTACCAGTCGAAATTCGGTTTCTCCTATCCTATCGATCAATCTCATCTTCTTTTTGGAATCTATAGGGATATCATAGACCTCTTTATGGATTTGTTTGATTATATCTTCACCAGAAAGGCCATCTTCCACCATCAGTTTATCGAGCTTTTCTTTAGCTTTCCTGAAATCGCTTTCTACCGCATTTTCTACCAGACCTCTGATATCCTCAGGTCTAGCCACGTTAGCACTCTTTCTCACCACTTCCTCGGTGATATCCGAGGTAGTAGATGCTGATATCTGAAGAAGATTTGTTATCCTTCTAAGGTCACCTTCACAGATCCGGATAAGAAGTTTTTTAGCAGATTCTGAGATATCTAACCCTTCTTTCTCCGAGAGATGTTCTATCCAATCAATAACATCTTCATCCAGGAGCGTTCGAAATCTGAATACGGCACACCGGGATTGTATCGGATCGATGATCTTGGAAGAATAATTGCATGAAAGTATGAAGCGACAGTTGTGAGAATATTTTTCCATTGTTCTTCTAAGAGCGGCTTGAGCTTCTGGTGTTAAAGAGTCGGCCTCATCCATAAATATTATCTTGAAACCTGTCTCACTTGACGAAGAGGTTCTTGCATACTCTTTGATCTTATTCCGTATCACATCGATTCCTCTTTCATCGGAAGCGTTCAACTCAAGAAAATTAGCACTCCAATCTTCTCCATACATCTCTTTGGATAGAGCTATGGCAGAGGTGGTCTTCCCGATGCCAGCCGGGCCAGCGAAAAGTAGATGAGGCATACTTTTCTCCTGAACATAGGCTTTCAACCTCTCGATTATTCTGTCCTGACCGTAGACTTCATCCAATCGTTCTGGTCTGTACTTCTCTGTCCAAATTTTCTGCATTCTACCGTAGAGTGTAGAGAAGCACGGGATTAAATTTTTTTCCTATCTACTGCCATTTAATCTTCCAAAATAGACAAAAATAAAATATAATATGATCGTATATGGTTATATAGATACCATGCCTAACAGTATTGAGGAAGAAGCAGAGGAACTCGTCTATCAGCACACTAGAAAGGAACTGGATAAGATCGCCCGAGAGGAAAATATCAAGAATCCAAAAGAATATCCCAACAAGATGGCGGTCGCCAAAGAGATCGTGAAGGCTAAGAAAGCTAAAGAGTACGTGAAAGAGCCAACGGGCCTGTATTTTGAAAGATAGCAGGTCACTCCGGTTGAGACCACACAAATTTTATAAATAGTTCTATCATATCCATAGTAGATGAGATTTGGCAGAAGAGGACCTAGAAAAGCGAGCAACATTCAGAGAAAGAATCTTATCGAAAACTCTGAAAAATTGGCCGAAGACCCCTTGAAGGTAATACCGGAATGTCAGGATAACTGTCTTTTCTGTAAATTTGGAAGATCAAAAAGAAAGATTAAAAAGATAGCTAAATACGTCGATGACAAAAAAAGGCTGGAAAAATATGCTAAAAGAGGTACAAGTCTGTCTAAAGCAGTAGCTGCTACGATCCTTTTCGGTAAGGAAGAAGAGGCTAAGCAGGTAACGACTGCGATGACACCCCAGGGAGAAATAGCTTATGCCAAACTAGGGAAGGCGAGCACGAAGAGATTGGTTGGAGTGCAGCACTTTGACGATCCTCAAAAAAGACTAATGGCATATGTTCCTGAATCCGAAAAAGGGTTTCATTTTTACTCCATTGAGGATAAAGTGGTCTGCACGGGTAAAAAACCAAAACCGCCTGAAAAATACGTGGAAGAAGCTATAAACCGAGTACCTTACGAACTTTCTCAAAAAAATGATTCCTACAAATGTGAACATATAGGAAAAAAAGGAAAAAAAGAGGAAGAAAGGTATCTCAAACTCAGGTGGAAATCTGCCGGAAAAAAATTTGCCGTATGTGATGACTGCGCTCGAGACGATGTGAACATATTTCTCTCCCTCACAGAAAGAAAGCTCTCTCCTGAGAACTCTAAACCCTTCACTATCAGCGGAAAATGGAAGATGAGATGTGAAGGTGACTGTAAAACCTGTCGAGCGAAAAATCAGGTTCCAGTCTCCGATGAACTTAAAGAAGAATATTTTGATGGACTGGGGGACTTTAAATTTATCAAAAAATATTCAAAGGAGAACAGATCTAAAATTAAAGATAAAAGCGACCTTTTCATAATGGGAGATGTTTGTTTCGGAAAGGATATAAAAGCATTTCTAAAAGAGTTAGACTACGAAAAATGGGAGAAACCCGCCGTAGTCTCTCTTTTGAAAAAGACCAGAGGAGCCGTTCTAGATGAGGGGACGATCAATGAGCTTTTTGAAAGATATTGGGACGAATACAAAGTAGAAGTACTAACATCTATACTTGAAGATAAAAAGACGATCAAGAACATATTGAAAAAAGATCTTAGACCTAGGGAGGTTCTTAGAGAAATCTACAGCGAAAAAAAGAAGAAAGAGGAACTTGAAGCCTTACCGGAGTTTAAGGAATTACCCCCTGAAGGCAAATTTGCTGATAAGATAGCCAAAGTATATAAGATCGAAGGGAAAGAAGAAGCGATAAATGAGATGGAAAAACATAATTTATCAGATAAGAGGACCAAATCTATCGCTTATAGCTTTTACGTAGCTTTTGGGAAGGGTGACTCAAAAAAATGGAAGTACGACCAAGCTGAAGTGGAATCGGGAGAGTTCCTAGCAGAATATATCGAGAAGCTTCTAAATGCCAACGGGAAGGAGTATGCTGAAAAGCTACAGGATGTCGTAAAGATGAGTGGTTCAACAGCAACAGTAGTATTGAAGAGTGGAGAGAAGATGAGATGACTTCAGATCAAAAAGCTACAAAGATCGATTGCCGAATGGAATTGGATTATGAAAATAAAAAAATGGCAGAAAATATATTTGGAGCACTTCAGCCAGACAGTATCGGCTATGTAGATTTGAAGGTGAGAGATAACAAACTGGTCTGTAAGGTCGAGAAAGATGACCCTCTTAAGTTGTTACATACGGTGGACGATCTCCTCATGTGTTTAACTTTAGCAGAAGAGACCATCGAAGAAAATTTGAAGTGAAGTACTAGTGTCTTTCACTTCTATCAATTATTTCCCCTGTTCATGTACCTAACAACATACCCTGCTATTTTGTTTCTCATCTGTTTAGAATCTACATTGGTAAGCTCCTCTACTTTATCCTTATTATGCTCATAGTCTTCGGGATCGAATTGATCTGGAAATTTTTCAACTAACTCGATAGCTACTCTTTTTATGTATGTTGGCCTTATATTTCCCATGGTGATTCCTCGTATTTGGCAGGTTGATTTAGCTACCATGATATAAAAGTTGTCCTTCTTGTATCCTGATAGTTTAATGACGTCGTTTCTCATTCATTACTTTATCTCCTCACGCCCCAAAAAACCAAAGATTTACATATCGCCGGATATTGAGTGACTAACATGGATTCAGAAGAACGTTTCCGTCTGATCGAAAGGAATGTTGAAGAGATAGTAACCCCTGAAGAGCTAAAAGAACTACTTAAAAAGAAAGAGAAGCCTAAGGCGTACATAGGCGATGCGCCCACCGGTAAGATGCATACCGGACATTTCATAACTCACAGAAAAATAGCTGATTTTTTGAGAGCCGGTTTCGAGTTTACAGTGCTTCTTGCGGACTTACATGCCCATCTAGACGACCTGAAAAGCCCTTTTGAATTGCTGGACGCTAGGAGTGAATATTACGAAGAATGCATCAAGGGCATGATGGACGCTACAGGTGTAGATTCATCAGATCTCGAATTTGTTAAAGGCAGTGATTTTGAACTTGATAAAGATTATATGTTGAACGTATTGAGGATGTCTGCCGACACCACATTGAACAGAAGTAAAAGAGCAGCCGCAGAAGTGGTTAGGTATGGGGACAATCCCAGACTTGGAGGCTTCATATACCCCCTTCTACAGACCCAAGATGTCTCTGCTCTAGACGCTGATGTCGCTTATGGAGGCATTGATCAAAGAGGTATCTACATGCTCTCTAGGGAGATCCTGCCCGATTTTGGGTATAAAAAACCGATATGTGTTTTTTCCCCTCTATTGACAGGGCTAACGGGAGGGAAAATGAGCGCCTCTGAAAAAGGATCAAAGATCGATCTTTTGGATAATCCAGAAACGATAAAAGAAAAGATCATGGATGCATACTGCCCAGAAGGCAAAAAAGAGAACAACGGCATACTCGAACACCTAGAGATGCTGATAATGCCTGTCTTGAAATCAAATGATGAAACTTTCGTTGTCGAAAGACCTGAAAAATGGGGCGGAGACCTGATCTATAAAGATTACGAAGAGATCGAAAAAGATTTTCTCTCGAATGAACTCCATCCAGAAGATCTAAAAAAATCGGTCTCTAGAGAACTCTCTAAGATAATAAGACCTATCAGAAAAAGGTTTGAAGGTAAGGAGGAATTGATAGATAGAGCTTATCCGGATGGAGAATGATCCTCCTCTTTTTCCTCTATTTTTTCGATCTCTGACATAATACTTTCTGATAGCTCCTGATAATAGTTCTCATCACTCTCTAAGATATTTAGAACTGCTGCACCAGTATGTCCTCCTCCATCCACTCCTTCTTTTTTATCAGCTAAATTTTTAAATATACGACCCAGATCGATTCCCTTTTCCGTCATCTCTTCAGTTGTCCTAGCTGTTACCCTTTCCTCCTTATCGGAAGGATGAAGATTTCTAACAAGAACAATATCTGCTCCTCCCTTCAACAGAAAAGAAGCAACGGAACCCTCAAAACAACCGATCGAAGTACTCACTAAGATATAACCATTGACTTCCTTTAACTCAGCCCTTTTAGCTCCCTTTAATCTTGCAACTTTTTCCGAATACGATCTAGATTCGAATAGTATATCTTTTATCTTAGTCAAAGTCACTCCAGATTTTTTCAATATATCACCGAGGTTGATCAAGGTCTTTGACTGTGCTCTTTGAAGTGATGAAGTGTCAGTAAAGATGCCTGCTGATAAAGCCACCCCTTCTTTTTCACTCAATTGTTCTGGCCTTATCATCTCATATATCATCTCAGCACATGAAGTAGTGTCCTTGTTGTACAACTCTACTTTTTTCCAAGAATTAGTAGAGTGATGATCGATAACGATGGTCTTTTCCAAAGGCGGTATTAAAGGATCAAGTTGTGTCTTGTTTGGAGTGTCCAAAACTATGATCCTTTCATAATTTTCAAATTCCAATCTTTCTTTCAGTTCAAAATCGAGAAAAGATAAAAGATTTTTACCGGCTTTGCTGGGAGAAGTAGGAGATGCTATATCTCCTCCATAGATGCTAGATAGATAGTAAGCACTTCCTATAGCATCTGGATCAGCATGCCGGTGGATAAGATAGAGCACTTCTCTATCACGTAATCTTATTTCCTTTGTCTCCATCTAAGCTCCGCCAGTTGGGCCTTGCTGCATACCGCCCATTTGCTGACTCAGCTTTTCCTGCAGTTCTTTAAATTGTTCTTGAAGTTTTTCTTCTTTGCTTTTCAATGATTTCAACCTTACATCGGCGGATTCCTTTTCTTCCTCCAGTTCTTCTTTCATCTTTTCTTTATCTTCGACCTGGACAAGAATCTCACCTATCTCCTTGTATACTGGGGTTTCCTTATCTAATTTCGATAACTCGTCTAATGCTCTCTCTAAATCATCTGTCTTTTCTTTTAGTTGTTGTTTCTGGTTCATCACCATCTGCAGCTGTTGCTGTAACTGTTGGGCTTTTGCGATCTCGTTCTGAATATCTTCCTGCGACATAGACATATTTTTCCTCCTTATATATTATTATCCATATTTCTCAGTAATCTCTTCCGATATCTTTAACCATCTTAGGTATGAATTCATAGCGGCTCTCAAAGATCCACTATCTTCTGCTTTTATCTCGATCTCAGGAGGATCAAAAGAGATATCGGTTAAAACTCTTTTCATCCCCTCCTCAGCTTCAGGTTCTAATGATTTTAATATCTTTCCAGAGTGTTCTTTAGATAAAACCAGGTTGGCTTTTTTCATCCCTACCTGGCCTTCAACTCTTTTTTAATATTCGGACGGTCTTTGTAGAATACTCGACCTCCACAGTTCTCACATTGTATTCCAATGGTATCCATATCGGTCGTTATCTTCTCGTTGCAGATATAGCATCTAAACATATTATTCTTCCTCTTCTACGATCCTCTGAATCTTTTTACCTAGTTCGGGGTTGTATGCTCCACCTGCAAAGATCAGACCGCATCTTTGACATTCCCAGATACCTGAACTTTCTCTTTCCACTCTTACGTGATTGCATCGAGGACACTCGTACTCCTTTTGCTTAGCCTTATCGATCTCTTTGATGGTGTCCTTGACTTTGACACCATACCGAGGACCAAATTTCCCTGTGCTACCTGCTTTTTTCTTTTTAGCCATTTTTATTACCTCGTGATCGTCTTGCTTACTTTTACTATACCATTCTAGGGAAGATATATATTATTTAAATATTTTCCCGTCCTACCGCGTCTAGCACTTTTTGCCTGTTCTGCTCGCATATACTTTTAGCTTTCCGTATGCATTCCTTCGTACTCTCGTAATCAAAAACGCCTCTTAAACCTTTCTGCATAGCTACTATCTCATCATTTTCATTAAGTGATACCGTCAATCTAGCGTCCGCTATCTTCTCTTCTTCAAGTTGAGAGTCCAGTAATATCTGATCTTTGATCTTCGTGAAGGTCGCTGGAACAACTACATGATCAACAGGCAGAGGGTAATCTTCCTCTTTCTCTGCCTCTTCAAAGCGTGATGCAGGAACCATGCTGTCAAGTAAAGCAGCCATCACTCCCATACCTGCGGCATCGAACAGATTACCGTCATAATCCAAGACGTGTATGTCTATGAATAAAACCCAAACTTTTTCTCCTTCCTCTATACAGAGTTCTGTAGTGTTGACAACGTCTCCTTCTCTTACACCTCTGTCCACAACTCTAGCAAGCTCTGTTGCATCCTCCCCTGGAGGACCGGCTTCATATTCTGGTGACGCCATAGGGATCAGTTCTGCAGATGTGGTCAAAACTCCACTGTTGGGCGTGTCGGGAAAAGGTTCACCGACTTCCATCTTCGTCCCCACGTACACATCGGTGTCTCCTAACCTCACTCTTGCAGATCCCTCAGCTGGCTCTATCTCTCCTGCTTTTATCTCTATATCCCTGTATTCAAGCATGTCTCTGTCATCTATCCTTTTACCTTCCTTGACCATTCTATGCAGATAATCTTTTGTTATCTTTGACAATATCTCTTTCATCTTTATGCCTCCTTTATCACTTCATCGAGATTTGCTTCTTCCAGTTCCGTTGAATATTTTTCCTTTAACGCCTCTTTTTGGATCTCATAGATCTCTTTGCATGCGTCTATCGTCATATCCATGGCCTCTTCATATTCTTCTTCCGTAAGATTACCATCCATCTGTAGTAGACAGATTTCTCCAGTTCTTGGTATGTATCCAACCGGAACATCTGCTTGACCATAGTTATCCTCGTTCTTACCCAAATCCAATACGACTTGACCTTCGATCTTTCCTGAAGCACATGACGCCACTAGATCTGACATAGGGATACCCGCATCCGCTAAAGCCACAGATGCTGCTGTAAGACCACCACATCTCGTACCTGCACTAGCTTGTAGGACTTCTACGAAAACATCTATAACCGATCTAGGGTATTTCTCAGTGAAAACAACTTTTTCGAGCGCTTCGGAGACCAATTTGCTGATCTCTATAGACCGACGATCTGGTCCAGGACGCTTTCTATCTGGAACTGAGAAAGCTGCCATATTGTATCTCGCCCTTACGACCGCTTTCGTAGTTTCCTGAGCATGTCGGGGATGCATCTCCCTTGGCCCGTAAACTGCGGCCATGATCTTATTCTTACCCCATTCTAGATAAGCTGATCCATCCGCTCTTTTTAAAACTCCAGCCTTTATGCTTATGTCTCTCAATTCATCAAAATCTCTTCCATCTAACCTTGTTCCGTCCTCGATCAATTTCATATCCTTATCGCTTGCCATTATTACTTCCTCCAAAATAATTTTTTAAAATTAATACAGTTGTAACCTCACTCATCAAAATCCTTTCCAGTCTTTTCTTTAAGGAAGCCCTCTATGGCTTCCGTCAAACCCAATGCTTGAGCGTTCTCCTCGATCATCTTTATAGCTTTTACAGCGATCGATTGCCCTTCAAGTTCACCGTCTATCCATATCCTTCCATTTTGTCCCACGAATATCTTACAGCCGGTGTACTTTTTCAGCATGGAGATCATCGAGCCGCCTCTTCCTATCACTCGTGGAACTTGTGAAGGAGGTATCTCAATTATTTGTCCAACGTCTAACTTTCTCAAACCCTCATCATCGATGGTGATCTGCATCTTGTTCTGTTCGTCCACATCTGTTATCTTCACCAACAGAGCATCACCGACATTTATATAGCTCGCAGTATCCCCATAATCCACTCTCCACGGTACATCATTCACGTGTAAGATAGCTGGGGAGGGAGCATTTACATCGACTGTCCAATACGAAGAATCTATGTCGGTAACTGTACCTATGACTCTATCACCTTCACTTGGTTCGTACCTTCCACTCTGTGCAGCTACGTTCACGTACCCTTTTCTTACTGTTTTCACACCTAATTTTGCTGCATAAATGTTTCCATCCTTCTTAAATGTTCCTTTACCTGGCTTCAGTCCTTCTTCCTCAATCTTATCACCAGGCAAAAGTAATTCTCTTTTCGTTTCGTTTTCACTCATGTTTACGCACCTTTCTGATGAAAATCATCATTTAATTTATGTCCTAACATCTGAATCAAATCCTTTTAACACTAATCATTCATCTATTCTTATCTATTTCTCAATCTGTTCTATTTCTGCTTTGCCTTTAGTTAGTTGATTGATCCTTTCATATAAGTCTTCCTGTTTCCCCGGCGGAATCTTTATGATCCCCTGCCATCTTCCATCTTGTAACCATTCTTCATCTTCAATGCTACCTAAATTCTTCAAAGCACCGTATATCTTGCCCTGCAAATCACCTCTAACTGTTACGGCGAACCTCTTTTTCTCAAAGCTCAAAGGAAGCAGTTCTCTCAGTTCATCCACAATCTCGTCCATCTGATGACTTACGGGTTTGAAAGGATCAATATGAATATCAACTTCCGACATCGCGTTCTCTATCCTTTTAGGAGGATGAGGTGTGTCCGTTTGGGGGTTATAAGAATTCTTTGCGATCCGATTGATTATCTCTTTTCGTTTCTGCTTTTGCCTCTTATTTCTCTGGTCGGTAGTGATTTGGACCTCGCCATCTTCCAAGATGGTCCGGGCAATCTCTTCTACATCAGTTGTTTCAAAAGCCTTCTCGAGCATATGCGTTGGAGCTTCTTTTCCTTTACTGGCATCAGTGAATACTTTTTCGACTGGCATGCTTTCAAGAATATCTACTTCATACCCACTTCTAAATTTCTCTACCTCATCTGGATCTATCAATATTTCAAATCTCTCACCGTGAGAACTCATCCGTCCTATCACGTGTTCATCCAAAAGAGTTTCTGTATGTTCCTTCTGATAATCTTTTTTACCCACCTGACTTCCTCCTTTTTCATATGTATTCTTCTATCTCATCCATCGATAATTTTCTAAAATCGTCTTCATCTGTGATTATACCTATGTCCAATGATCTCGTCTCTAGACTATCTTCGCTGGCCCTTTTCAATCCTTCAAGAGATAGTTCTATAGCATCATGGAGAGTCATGTCATCCTCATATTCTTGATTGAAGACCTCTTGGACTTCTTCCCGATTACTTCCTATGCTTACTGCTTTGTACGCCATATTTGCTCCACTCGGATCCGTTTCATATAGATGGGTCCCTTCTTCGTCTTTACCAGCTACGAGGAGAGCGGTGCCGAAGGGTCTAACCCCACCATATTGAGTATAAGTCTGTTTATAGTCGCAAATCTTTTTAACTAGACTTCTAACATTTATCCTTTCATTATATGAAACTCTATTCACCTGAGCTGAAACTCTTGCATAATCTACTAATATCCTCGAATCCGCCACCAATCCTGAGGTAGCTATAGCGATCTTTTTATCTATTTTATATATCTTCTCGATAGACTTAGGTTCAACCAATTTGGTGGGTACATCCTTATCCACAACAAGCGCGACACCGTCTTTCACTTTAATACCAACCGTAGTAGTACCTCTGCTCACTGCTTCTCTCGCGTACTCCACCTGGAAAAGGCGACCGTCTGGCGAGAAGACCGTGATTCCTCGATCATATCCCATTTGACCTGGCTTCATTCTTATTCACCTGCGCCTCATAATATACCGTTTAGTTATAAACCTTACCCATCAGATTTGTGAAAATTTTTTCTAAATCATAAATCTTTTGAGTATTTAATTGAAATTATCGAAGCTCTCTTCTTGATCCATGGGCCAGATAAAAGATAAGTGGAGGGAGGGAAGGGGGGAGGTTATCGTGAGTTATGAAGGGGTGATGCCCTCGACCTCCCTACTAGAAAAAAATAGGGAGGGAGGGTGAATATCGTGATCGGTGATTGCGGCTTATCTTTGTACATTAGCACTATTATGCATATAACTATAAATAGTTTTCGTTATTTTGCCGGTTTTTACGGGGTTTAAGGACTTATTAGCGGATAAATTTTACGAATAAATTGTTATTTTTACTTTCGAACGCTATCTACAGGTGCCGAATAGGGGATGATATATATAGTCGTTCTTTATGTTTTTTAATATATATGGATTGTGAAACTGAAGGGTGAAAAACCTATAAATAGGGGGAGGTATTATAACCGTATTCACAAGCCTATCCAATGGCTTTAAGATAATATCTGGTACAGGTGAAAGGAATGATTTCTAGTCTGTTCGATAGATCCCCCAAGGAAGAAAAAGAAACCTCCTCCGGCGTAAATTGGCTGGAGAAGAATTGGCATACGGTAGCATGTTTGGTAGGTATATTCATAGTGGCTTTGTTCACTAGATCCTACTTCGCATTAGCATCTGCTACTGAATATGGAACCCCGTATCTGCTGGGAGGAGGAGCTGACTCACACTATAATGCAAGGATCATCAATCACATAGTTGAAAATAGCGAGCACCTGTTTATGGATCCATTAAGAGCATATCCCCTTGAAGGGTATACAAACACTAGACCTCCTATGTATCAGTGGTCCGTTGTCCTTGGAGGATATCTCTTAGCTCCTTTTGCTGGTAGTTTAGAGACCGGAGTTCAATTATCCTTCATGTTCTCCGCTGCCTTTTGGGGAGCGTTAACCACCATCCCTATCTATTTGATAGGTAAAAATATATTCGGAAAGAAGGCAGGCATCGCTGCTGCATTCCTACTTGCTATAAGTGCTGGTCATCTTGAAAGAGGTGTCATAACCAACACGAATCACGATGCATTCACCCTTTTCCTGGTTGTAACCGCCTTTTATTTCTTTATGCGGGCTTTGGAAGAGATCCCCAGAGACAAAAAATGGGTTTCTGAATGGAAGGACTTTGGAAAGATTAAAGATGGTTTGACAGATTTTTTTGTTAACAATAAGAGAGCACTGCTATACGGTGCGATGACCGGGATGACTCTCGGTACTGTAGCTCTAGCGTGGAAAGGTTACGCGTATGCGATAGTGATAATACTTGTTTATTTCTTGATCCAATTATTAGTAGATAAATTCCAAAAACGGGACTCGATGGGCTTGACTATACTGATATTCGTAACAATGATAGTTGCGTTTTTAATCGCGATCCCATGGTACGCACAATACAGTCCAGGGATACTCACTGATTGGTTCCGTTGGCCTCTCGACAGATGGTTCCAGGTTCCTTTCATTATCTTCTTAGGAACTTTTGGAGTAGGAGTATACTTCACCGTTACGAGAGATCTTCCATGGGTTTTGAGCTTTGCTATACTTGGCGGTGTAGGTCTTGTTTTCTTCTCTTTTGGACCTGATATTATTCAAACTGCGGCAGCGCAATATTTCATCGATAACCCGATGTATCAGACTATCGCTGAGGCACAGGCTCCTGAATTCAGTAGATTGATCATGGCAGGTGGTATAGCGACTTTCTTCCTCTCATGGATCGCAATCGCTTTAGCTGTTTGGCACTTCTTCAAAAAATGGACTAAATCATTTTTGTTCATTTTGATCTGGACCGCTTTTTCTTTGTATATGGCCACACAGGCGGCCAGGTTTGTATTCACTGCGGCACCTGCCTTCGCATTGACTTCCGGTTGGGTAGTTGCACTGGTATTCGATAAGATCGATTTTGAATATATTGGAAGAAAGTTCAAGAGTCATAGAGGGAGTACTTTAAGAGGCATAAAAGAGGGTGTCAAGATAAAACATGTTCTCTTCACCCTTTTAGTGGTCTTCATACTGCTGCTGCCGAACACACTATATGCATTTGATGCCGGTATACCCTTCGAAGATAAAGCGGAGTATGAGGAACAATTTATGGATCTTATACCAGAGGGTTTCAGATTAGAGCCAGAGGATCCTGCAGCCATGGGCGCAGGTGGTAACCATTTCTTGGGAGCCTTTGGATACAGCTTAGACAAGCCTAGCGACTATTGGCCGACCGCCTGGGAAGATATAAGAGAAAGGTACGAAGACGGTGGTATACCTTCAGAGGAACGACCTGCATTCGCTAGCTGGTGGGATTATGGGTTTGAAGCCATGGCTCAGGGCGAGATGCCGACTGTAGCCGACAACTTCCAGACCGCTTATAGATGGGCTGGAAACGTTTTGATGGCTCAGAACGAATCAGCCATGTTGTCTCTTTTCGTCGGAAGAATGATCCTTTTACCTTATCGAGAAGAAGGTGGTTTTGAAGGAGATGTAAGAGATATTCTAGTGGATCATCTAGGAGAAGAAAAAACCGATAAGCTCGAAGATATATATGATGATCCGGGTTCTTATAGAGAGGAAGTACTGAACAACCCTGAAAAATATCATCCTAGAGCCGAAGACATCCACAGCACTAATGTAAGATGGGCGATGGTTATGGGGACCCTATCTTCCGAAGACCTTTGGACTTTATCCTCGCTATATCACGAATTGAGAGTTAACTCAGGATACGAAAGATTGGAGAACGGGATCGGTTATATCGCTGTTGATTCCAGATTGTTCCCCACTTCTGCTCGTGATACAGGGATATTCCATGCTCCTGCATTCCTTTCAGGACACCGCGTTGACGAAAATGGTCAGAGAACACCTATAGATTTCTACAGGATGGAATTGATTGATGAAGAGGGAGAACGATACGAAGATCCAGACGAGGTCCCGCCTGAAGTGCAGATCGTCGATCAAGAAATAGACTTCCAACCCATGTTTTTCAATACTACAATTTATAGAACATTTGCAGGATATGGATTGCATGAAATAGATGTTGAAGAGGAAGATCCGATGGATCCCGGTATGGACCCTGGAATGGAACCAGACCCGGGAATTGATCCTGGAGATATGGATGATGATATGGGTGATATCGATCCTGGAGATCTAGAGGGAGAAGATGGTAATCCAGACAATGATGGAGATGAGGTAGAAGACCTCCATCAGGATTTTGCCGTGGAAGAAACAAACCCAGACCAACCCATAGAGATGGATGATCCAGAGATGGAACCTGAGATGCCTGAAGAACCTGAGATGCCTGAAGAACCTGAGATGCCTGAAGAACCTGAGATGCCTGAAGACCCTGGGATGCCTGAAGACCCTGGGATGCCCGGTATGGAACCTGAGATGCCTGAAGAAGGCATACCAGGTATAGATGCACCACAACAGCAACCGATGCCGGGACGAGGACTTAGACATTTCAGAAAAGTCCACAGAACTGCATATCTTTATCCATATCCAGAAGAAGAATTACAGGAACTTAGCGATAGAGAACTGTTAGAGGCTAGAGAAGCGATACCCTTTGATAAAGCCCCAGAATATCAAGATGAAGAGAATATGACGGTAGACACAGCTCCTGCCAGCTATATGAGACAGGGTGTGGTCTTTTTGCGTTATTATGATGGGGCAATAATGGAGGGTGAAGTCACAACAGAAGAAGGTGAAGCTATTCCCGAGGCGAGAGTTACGGTACAAGACAAATACGGCATACCACATCATAACACTAGAACCGATGAAAATGGAAGCTACAGAGTAGTATTGCCAGAGGGCGATGTTACCATAAAAGTAACCGCTGGTGGAGAAGAAGACATCGATATGGAAAGAAGTCTTGGAAAAGAAGAATATATAACGTTGGCTGAAAAAGAACTTGAAATAAGTGAAGATCAGGCAATGAGAAGGGAGATAGATAGGACTGGTGACGGTCAATGGGACTATCTAATAGATCATGATTTTGAGGTTGAATCAGGCGAAGTTACTGGAAGAGTGTTCCTCGACAAAGACGGCGATGGTGAATTCGATGAAGAGAACAACGAAACTCTTGTAGAAGAGGGCACTGTATCGATTGATAACAAGTATAATAAAATTGATTACACGGCAGAAATAGAGAACGGGACCTACACATTAGACAAGATCGTTCCAGGAAAGTATTCTGCGGAAGCTGATTTACCTGGAAGTGAAACAATTGAGTTCTACATAGAACCTGGAGAAGAGACCGAACAAGATATCCCGGTGACCACGGGTAAGATGGGTGGTAACATAACGTACGGTCCAGAGATAGAAGAAAGAAAAGAGATACAGATCGGACTTAGGGAAGACGGAGAGACTGTCTGGACTACTAACATAACATTAAAAGAAGATGAGAATTATGCTTTCGAAGAAATAGTGCCTGGCAATTATTCACTAGAAGTAGAAACTGAAGGGTATACATTAGCTCAGGGGTCTAAAGAAGTAAATATTGAAAAGGGAGAGGAAATAGAAGAAGACATTCGGATAGTCGAAGGTCATCTAATTGAGGGCATTGCTACAATAGACGGAGAACCGATTCCAAATCAAAAACTTTCAGTTTTGGGATTAGAATACGACAGAATGATAACGACCGATGAAGACGGTAGATTTGATATAAAGCTCACCGAGGACTTTTATCAAATTTATGGGGTCGAACGAAAAGATGACAGAGCATATGTCCACATTGGAAGCTTAATGGTCGATTCAGATAAGACTGGTGAAGATATGTACGAGGCAGAATTCCAAAAAGCATACAAACTCAGAGGTTCTTTGGAATACGATGAAGAACCTGTTGAAGGAGCGCAACTTTTCACCCTCGGAGATACAGGGAAGGAATATTTCACGACCACTAATGAAAAAGGTAATTTCTCGATTTATCTACCCCAAGGACACTATACTATATACGGATTTATGGGGCCCGATCACGATCAGATGGATCAAATGCAACCTCCAGATCAACCTCCAGAAGATGAAGCTGATGAGGTATATTTCATAGAAGAGGTCAATCTTAACAGAGATAAAACAATAGAAAGACCGATCCAGGGTGAATCGGGACATGAAGTCAGTGGGCAGATAAGCCGAGGTATCTTCGACGAAGAATACACACTAGAGAAAGGCGAAGAACTTCAATCACAGATCGAGATCAGCTTTGACGACTATACTTTTAATAAAAACACTGACGGTGAAGGTAATTATAGATTAATACTCCCTGAAGGAGATGTCTCCTTTACAATAGACCATGAAGGTTACGAAGAAAAAACTATCAACATAAATATTCCGGAAGACACTCGAGAGGAAATCCTATTGCAAGCGAAAAACGTTTCCTTAGAAGGACAAATTCATTTCAATCGAACGGAAGAATTGACTATAGAATTCAGGCCCATAGAAAACGGAGCAGTTGGAAGAGAAACTACGATACAGAAAGAGGAAAATTACTTTGAGACCGATCTACAACCAGGAGATTATGAGATCATAATTGATGAGGTCTTTGACGACGGAGATTCCAAATACAGATATTCGGAAAACATATCTATAGAGTCTGGAGATGACGACATCATTAAAGATTTGACTCCTAAGTACAGAGTGAGAGTAACAGGGTCAATATACGATTATGAAGGAGAACCTGCTTCGGCACATCTCTACTTCTCCGGCCCAGAAGAGAGAGATATAGGAATAGAAGAAGCGAACGAAACCTACGAGATCTTCCTTGAACCAGGAGATTATTCTGTTAGAGCGGTCAATAGAGAAAGAGAACTAGGCATGCAAAAGAACATCTCATTTGAAGAAGCTTTACATGATAGCGATATACATCTCGAAGAATCAGAACCAGTCAGGAGATACCTGACCTATGAAGGTGAACGTAAGGAAGATATCCCTATAAGTCTTGAAAACTTAGAGTCTGGTTACGTGATTAACACCAAAAGTGAAAATGACGGTGAATTAAACGTATCCCTTGTTGAAGGGAATTACAACCTAAGAGTGGATAATCATTCTAGAGAAGAGATCATCGATGATATGCCTAGAGACGTGATCTACAGTTTAGATGTGGAGAAAGACAGAGATGAATTAGCCACAGATGGTTCGATAGAGATGGAGAGAGAGGTTCGCAATGCAACTTTCTCTGGGGTAGTTAAAATAGATGATCGTCCTGTGGAAGGAGTAGATGTTCACATCCTGTCCGACGGAGAAGAGATGATTACAGAAACTACCGATGAGCACGGTGAATTTGAGACAGAACTCCTGCACGGACGATATACCATTTATGTAGAACATCAGGGTCAACAAGGCTTGTACGGTGAATTTGAATCCATCACGATGACTGATGAGAACAAGGAATTAGATATAGACTTGAAAGAGGCTGTTATACTCAGAGGTGAAGTAGTACTGGACGGGAACATCCAAGAAAATGAGGAGTTGGAAATCCAGAAAGGTGAATCATTAAAAAGGATTACTACCGATAGTGCAGGGGAGTACAGAGTGATATTACCGAAAGGGAGTTATGAGATCTTCTCAGAGACAACAAGGGATCCTGTACTTCATGAACTTCCTAAATACGAACATAGAGATGAAGTGACATACGAACACAGAGAAGTTATCAATTTGAGATATTCTAGACGCCATACCATAGAACTGGCTGAAAAAGACGAATATGATCCAAAAATCATCGAAGACTCTCTAGAGTCAAAACACGCCTCTCAAGGAGATAATGTGACTTATACAGCTACTGTGATGAATTACGGAACTGTTACCGATGAATATGAATTGCTACCAGGTGAAGAAGTAGAATGGGATATAGATTTTGAACCTAGAACGTTAACTTTGAGTCCGGGTGAATCAAGGGAAGTGGAGATTACAGTTAGGGTAGACGATAATGCCAGCGTTGAACATCCTCCTTTGAACTTTTTCGTCCAATCTATGAGATCAGAGGAGAGCAGTGAACTCACTGACATACCGATCGAGATTGAACCAGTTTATGGAGTCGAACTCTCACCAGAGATCGTCGAGAAAAGGTATAATTATGGAGAGATAAACCTCGAAATGGAAGTTGAAAATATAGGGAACATAGAAGATGATTACTACTTGAGAGTCGCTAATAGAGCTAATTTGAGAGACCAAGGTTGGCTAGTGACAGTCGAAAATAGAACAGGAAATATCGGGGATCAAGAAACTGAAACTATCAACATCAGATTAGATGCAACTAGGTCAAATCCCAAGGAGGACATAAGGGTCGAATTGAGAGCTAGGTCCGCAACAGATAGGAATATAGAGGATATAGTGAGTGTAAGGACAAGCATACCGGAAATGACAGCAGACATAGATACTATACATCTAGACGGTGATGAAGACTTGAGTCTAGAAGAAGATGAATTTGAGATGGCTACATGGCACTGGGCATTGATAATAATAGCTGCAGCGACCGTATCTATCTACTTGATGAAGAAAAAGAGGTGGATCTGATGAGTATATTGAAAAACATAGATTGCAAAACCATTTTTTCCTTCTTTATGATCTCCCTACTTATAATAGCATCAGCTGGAGTTTTCACGAGTTCTGCTCTGGAAGACGCCGTTTCCGATGCTGGGATACGAGTAGAGATAGAGGATGAAGAGGAAAAGGAAGAAATTTTCTTGAATACCACCGAAGAATTCAATATCGATGTGATGGGGACCTTTGATTTTGAAGGAGAACGATTGGATGTAGAAGAAGCAGACAATTGGACATTGGAAGTTTACACAGAGGCTGAGGCGACTATCGAACCGGAGGAACAAACCTCGGACGAAACTCCTAGTTTTTCTGTTGATGTGACGATCCACGAGCTAGGGGAAGCAAACCTCAATTTTACAGCTTTCTGCACTAAGGGAGATGAGACTAGATATTCAGAGAGACATTTCGATGTTACGGTAGTTAGACCTCAGACCTTATCATTTGATGTGAATAATCCCTCATCATATGACATCGAAGAAGTCAAATTAAAACTGTATATCAATAATGAACTCAGAAAAACGGAGAGTATCACCGATCTAGGAGCCAATGAGACACAAAATGTTCAGCTAAACTGGTCAAGAGAGGGATTGGACTCTGGTGAACATGAGATCGAAATAAAGGCCGACTATGGGATAGGCCCAGAAAAGTCACTGTTGACTCATTCATTCTTTATAGAAGACGAAAGTAACGCTCTCCTATTCGGGAGTATCGCCGCTGTTATCATCGCTATCAGTGTACTAGTTTTCCTTTACTACCGAAGGAAAAAGCAGAGAAAAAGAAGACCTTGGTAAGTGCCCTATCCAAAAACCGATTTCTCTCTTATTATTCTATCTATCACTTTACCTCACAACCAGGAGTGACATCCTTATCGGTTCGTACAACACCCTCACTATCTTCAAGAATCAGACATTTTTTCTTTTTATCACCTACTAGGGCGATCCCGATCCCTTCAAATCCATCGTTCTTAATCGGTTCAAGATGGGTATCTTCTTCCGTAATAACTTTCGAATCACGCCAAACCGACGTCTTAAGGTTCACCTTTTTGAAGTCATCAAACGAGATCTGAGGGGCTCCTCTTTCGCTGCCCTTTATGTTTTCACCTAAATCAGCGGAGGGGCTTAGTAGTGATACGGTGTCGTCTTCATCACAATCTACCGCTAACATCATCCCTTCTGATTTTATTCCTCTCAATGTAGCCGGTTCTAGATTAGCTAGAACCACCACTTTTTTACCCTGCATCTCATCCTTTTCATAATAAGGCCTTAATCCAGCTACCAAAGTTCTTTCTTCATCTCCAATATCAACCCGACACACGTAGAGTCGGTCAGCGTTAGGATGTTCCTCGACCTTTCGTATCTTACCGATTCTCAGGTCGAGTTTTTTCAAAGATTCAGATAACTGAGATTCCTGCTCCATGTCAGAAAGGTTGATCGTATCATACAATGGCTCAGGTTCCTCTAGTTCAAGACCTTGTTTTAGTGGTTCAAAGGCCTCATTCCACGACTGATCATGAACGCTCCCCTCATGTTTCAGATATCTCCAAAGTTCATCCATACTATGCGGTAGATAAGGGGCACCGGCAATACAAAGCGCTTTAACGATCTTCAATGATATATTTAGAGTGGTCCCGGCCCTTCTCTTATCCTCTTTGATCTCTTCCCAAGGTGCTCTTTCATTGAGATATCTGTTACCTTCTCTCGAAAGTTGTAATAGTTTCTCCAAACCTTTTTTAAATTTTCTAGATTCAATATTCGCACCAACAGTTTCTACTTTACTTCTTATCGTCTCCAATATCTCCTTATCTCTATCGTCTAGATCACCAGCTTTCGGTACATTTCCAAAATTAGAGTATGAAAAGGAGAGGACTCGATGGATAAAATTACCTAAATTTCCCACCAATTCACTGTTTATTTTATCTTCGAATTCTTCCCATCGGAAATTCGTGTCCTTTACCTCGGGCATTATAGTCGTGATATAATATCTAATAGGATCACTGTCAAAATCTTCTAGGATATCAGGGAGAGAGACAATAAGACCTCTAGAGGTAGAAAACTGTTCACCCCCTAGACGCATGTATTGGTTCCCTGGTACATCATAAGGGAGGTTTAGATCTTCATCATAACCCATCAACATCGCTGGCCAAATTATAGTATGGAAAGGGATATTGTCTTTTGCCAAAAAATAGTAGTGTTCAGCATCTGGATTCTTCCAGAATTTAGTCCAATCACCTTCGCCTTCCTCAGACCATTTTATAGATGTTGAGAGGTAACCTATGACCGCATCGAACCAGACGTAGATCTTCTTTTCCTCGTATCCTTCTATCGGTATAGATATGCCCCACTTCATGTCTCTAGATATGGGACGGTCCTCTAATCCTCTATCAAGCCAACTTTTTGTAAAATTCAGTACGTGATTCTTCCAATGATCTTTGTCTTCTAGATATTCCTCCAAATTTTCTTGAAAGGCAGACAATCTAAGGAAGAAATGTTCGCTCTCTCTAAGCTCAGGAGATCCTTCACACAGCTTACATTTAGGGTCTAAAAGATCGGGAGGATCCAATAACACGCCGCACTCGTCGCATTGATCACCATCGATGTCTTCCTGTCCGCATTCAGGACAAGTACCGACAACGTACCTATCCGGTAAAAACCTCTCACAATCAGGACAGTAAAAAGTTTCCATCGTGTCAAGGTAAATATAATCTTTCTCATACAGCGTTTTAAAAATATCTTGTGTTACCCTTTTATGGGTCTCATTCATCGTATAAGTGAATAAGGAAAATTCTACATCCAAGTCCCTTAGGGCTTTCAAATTGATCTTATGATATTTTTCAGCGGTCTCCTCAGGAGTCAGTCCCTCTTTTTCTGCTGTAACGGTGACGGGCGTACCGTGCTGGTCCGAACCTGATACCATCAGTACCTCGTTACCCTTCATCTCATGATAGCGCCTAAATATATCTGGAGGTAAGTAACATCCACCTACTTGGCCTATGTGTATAGGGCCGTTAGCATAGGGCCATGCAACACCGATCATTATCC
The DNA here is from genome assembly GCA_003554965.1 of Thermoplasmata archaeon. GTDB lineage: Archaea > Thermoplasmatota > Thermoplasmata > Halarchaeoplasmatales > Halarchaeoplasmataceae > Natronoplasma. Next base: position 23,436 of record PWHR01000041.1, read on the forward strand.
GTTTCATGTATATGGACATAAGCTACTGAAATATAAATTCAATGTTTGATCGTTTTTGAGGTCATATCTTCCTCAAACAGATTATTTTAGGTCAAAAAATATTGTTCGTTAACAAGGATTCAAATTTCTAAAAGTGCAGGCGCCGGAATAGATCTTAAAATTTTTCAATTCCGTCTTTGCAATCATTTTTGGTAAAAATAGAGTGCAGGCGCCGGGATTTGAACCCGGCCAATGAGCTTGGAAGGCTCAGATCCTAACCAGACTAGATCACGCCTGCATCGATTACGGGTATCAAAAAGGTCATATTAACCTTTTCTGCCTTTTCTCATGCTTCTTAGATTTATTTCCCTCCTATTATCCAATTTTCTTCCGATAGATTTTTATTGGTAGTTATCAATCACTCTGTCGGACGTGAGCCCTATGATAGGAGATTTCATCAAGAAAAAGACTCATTTCAAGAAGAAAAGGAGAAAAGGATCAAAGCTGGATTCAGAAGAGTATATAGACCTGACCCATCTCGCTGAAGAAAAGGAAGGGATAGAAGCAGACACCTTGATCAAGATAGCAGAGGTCCATAGGTACGAAGATGTTAGAGAGATAACCGAAGAAGTGTATGACGGAAATATACTTCTCGTGGATATTGAAGCTATCGCCGGAAACGAAGAAGTGATGACCCGAATACAGAACGAATTGAAGGCAGTGGCAAGTGACGTCTCTGGAGATATAGCTGGTATCGGAAATAAATACATCGCTGTAACACCGTCAGATATAGGGATAGATAGAAATAAAATCAAACCCTTCTAAAAACCGGAGCTTCCCGCCTATTTAATAAAAACAGAAAAAGATCCTTATTCATCTTTACCTGGGTCTCTTAGTTAGAGGAGTATCATCATTCTTTCTCTTCTGTATTAGTAGAGGTTAGACCTTTTTTAGTGGATTTTAGAACGTAAGGTGTACCTCCTTTTTTTTCTATCACTTCGGCGACCTTGTTAGGTTCATCTGTCAAGGCTATCATCGATCCTCCTCCTCCTGCTCCTGTGAGTTTTGCTCCGTATGAGTGGCGTCTAGCCCCTTTTATCAGTTTTTCTAAACTAGGATGGCTCACACCCAAGATAGATAATAATCGATGATTCTTATTCATCAGTCTTCCTACTCCCTCTAGATCTTCTTCTTCGAGTAGTACGCAACCATCTCTCACTATCTCTCCAATCTCCTGGATTATCTCTCTTGCAAAATTACTTTTCCTATAGAACTTCTTCACTTTCTCAACTAATGGACCTGTAGAGGAATGGACACCTGTGTCACCTATAACAAAATCCATATCAGGTATATCTCTGTGGTGGATATTCCAACTCTTTTCGTCTTTTTTGATCTCCCATAAGAAATCTTTTTCTTTTTTTTCAGAAACCATTATCGCGTTTCCGTGAGTTGAAGTCGATGTATCGATCGGGCTTGCGTTCCCTTGAACCTCGAATTCCACGTTGAATGCATCCTTAGCTATCATCTCTTCAGTAGATCCCTTTTCTAAAAATTTCCTAAGAGCACCAATGGTTGCAACGCTTACTGCAGCCGAAGAACCCATCCCGGCTCCACTAGGAATATCACTTTCTGTACTTATTTTTAACTTATTATCTACTTCCAATATATTCAAACACTGTAGAATATAACTATGGTATTCCTCTCTGATTGGATGACCATTAACTGTGGTTCTAGAACTCGATACCGATATCTCACAGCCGCACCTTTTATCTACAGCCATAGCTAAAGCTGGCTCACCATATACTACGGCGTGTTCGCCGAATAATATTACTTTTCCTGGAGCAGATGATTTCGAAATCACTATCCTTCAAGAATAGAATTCATACTTATAGATTTGTGATGTTTTCTTAATATATCAGGTATCCTATACCTATAGTTTAATAAAGGTTTAATCTAAATCGCTCTATTCACTTCCTATATGCTGATCATTTTCCAACTCCATCAATAAAGTTTATATAACATACCAAACTAGAAGCAACTGAAATACCAATAACAATGAGGTGGATATATGGAGGAAACCTTAGTATCTATCGAGATAGTCAAAAACAACGGAGCCTATGTCGCAAAGATCCAAAGTGGATTAGGGAGATATGTCGAATACGAAAATGACGATTTTGAAAATCTCCTTCAACAGGTATATGAAGATATCCAAGAAGAACTGGGACCAACATTTTAGATAGATAGGTTCCGAAGAAATAATCATTTTAAGATAGTGATAGAGGTAATAATATGGCAAGTATCGAAAATAAAGATTATGAAGAAGTGATATCCACTTATTATGAGGGCAGAGGAGTGAGTTCATTGATCTCGCTCGAGATCGATCCTCAGGAATCGGATAGTGTGGCAAAAGAATTGGCCGATTATCATAACGTAGAGGACGTTCTATTGGTCACTGGTGATGTCGACATGATCGTGAAAGCACGATTCAAAAACTATGATCATATGAAGTCATTCCTCACGGAAGAGGCCTCTAGCTTGAAAGGAGTGGAAAACGTCAGTTCTATGATGATAGTCACCACTTACAAAGAAAGGGGCAAAATGATAGAAGTGGATGAAGAAGAGTAAGTTCCCTTCAACTTATCTCGTCCATCTTCCATCTTTCTTTTTTCTTCATACCTATCTTAAATTCAGCAGGTGTGATTATCGTAGTTCTAAAATTGTTGTAATCATCTAGAGCGATCCTTGGACATGCGGTGCAGACAGCGCAATCCCACCTGAACTGATCCACCGCTTCAGGATTTATATCATCGAATATGAAAGTCATCATTTTTTTGGTAGAATCTTCACCGAGTGATTTAAGATCTTCAATGATTTTTTCTCTATCTTGACCTGGTTTCCTTGACCTGATCAGCATCACTGTATCTGCCTCTCTCAACTTCGCGATCGCACCGAACCTCTGCCTTAAGAAATCTTCACGCTCCTTTTTCCCGATGCGTTCATGATCACGAGTGATCGGGTTGTACATGAATATGTCCTGATCTAGGGAAAATGACAGACCAAGTGGATGGAATCTCCCGGTTCCTATGTAAACATGGTGGTCTGCATCTTCGACCTTTGCTGAATAATTGCATCCTAAAACCTGTCCGGAATATTTTACCCTTTCATCGCCTTCTGAAATTATAGGAGTGGCTCCCTTTTTCTCTACATCTTTTGCTGCCTTCTCGAGTTGATGCACGTGCTGTACTGGGGCGTAAAGACCTACTTTTCCTTCCAACTTGTTCAGTATTTTATCTGGTAGATCATTCCACCTGATACATCGACCCTCCATATAAATCAAAGGATAATCCGTTTTAAGGTTAGGTATCTCGGCATGTCCTACATGGATGAGCGCATCAAAGTTCTCTATATCTTGAGGTAGGTCACAGGCGCCATAGCTAGAACCTCCCCAGATCACAACTTCACGATCGAAGAGATCAGCGAATTGATCCGCTTTGTATTTGAAACCGTCAGGAAGCTGAAGGAGGACTCGGTCAGCATCTAATCTCTCTAGACTTTCTTTTACCCCTTCGATATCGAACTTATAGCTCCCTATAGATATACCATTCATTTCCATTTACTCAACTCCTCCACTACTCTATCTATATTTTCCCTCCTCACATGAGGCATGATCACGAACCGAAGTCCGGTCGGTTTCACAGTTCTAGAGATGTTCCAGTCTCTCTCTTCCATCTCACCGATGATCTTCAATGGTTCATCATGCTCGAAAGAGGCGATGTTTAGTGTAGGCTCTACTATCGGTTCAAACCCTATCTCTTTCATCTTCGAAACGGTGTAATAAGTATTCTCCATACACCGCGAAACGATATCTCTATATCCTTCTTTTCCAAGATGATTCAAAGTGGTCCAAAAGGCAGGTATAGAAGCGCTCGCCCGTGTACCCCTGAGACTTTTCTGTCCATCTCCAGTAAGATAAGGAGAGTCTATGGTCAAACCTTCATCCTCTCTAGAATAGAACAGCCCCAAGGGAACAGGTGATATACCCATCTTATGAGGATCTAATATGATTGAGTCTACTCCTTCAATCTGAAAATCTAAATCAGGCAATTGAGCATATCTGTCTCTTAAGAACGGGATTACGAATCCCCCAAAAGCAGCGTCTACATGGAAATGGACATCGTCTGTCAAAGGAGCGATCTTTTCTATCGGGTCTACAGCCCCGTGTTCTGTCGTGCCTGCTATCGATACCACGGCTGCCGTGTCTTCATCGATCTTCTTTTCTAGAACATCAACATCGACGGTCTGATCCTCTCTCAAAGGAATGTATTCCGGTTTCATATCAAGCAGCGAACACGCCTTTTCGAAGGAAAAATGAGCGCTCTCAGGAAGGATTACTTTTCTTTTTCCCGTCTTTTCTCGTGCTCTCCAAAGCGCTATGATATTACCCTCAGTTCCGCCTCCCAGTGACAAGGATTCGGCATCATCAGCATGGATCAGTGAACCGACGGCATCATGTACTTCTTTTTCGAGCTCCGCCGTACCTCTATAAAGACCTGGATTGCCCAAGTTAGTTTCTATGAAGCGGGAGTAAATCTCTTTACTTATCCGCAGGGGCTCGGTACACATCGAACCGAATATCCTTCCCGAAGAGAACTTCATATCTCTATTTTCAGCTTTGGATATCTTTTCCATCAATTCATCAGGATCTTTTCCTTCCTCAGGAAAATCTTCTGCCAAATTATACCCCTCTTGCAAGCTTAATCATGTCGTGGCCTGTGACTGCACTACCACAGCTATAATCCTTTCTATCTTAGATTGTTATCGATCCAATCGAGATACTCTTCGCTACCGAGTTCAACAGATAGAGCTATTATCTCTGGATTCTCGTAAGGATGCCTCTCTTTTATAAATGCTTCAAGTTCTTCGTAATGGTCCTTCCTGCTCTTGATCAAACAGAGCCATTCCTCGGATCTCTCCACATTACCTTTCCATTTATAGGTGCTTTCAATAGGACCGTTTACCTGAACACATGCGGCCAAATCTTCTTTGACTAAACACTCCGCTAGAGTATCTGCCTTATCTTTTTCGTCGATCGTAACCATGACCTGTATGTGCTCTCTAGTTTTTTTCATTCCTATCACCTCTATAGATGATCTTTCAAAGCTTCAAAAAGTTTTTCGCACGCTTTAATTCATCCTTCACGTCTTCGTCCGCTTCGACTTCGATCCTCCTCAACAACTGATTCTCGAATTCTTCTATTTCAAATTTCCCTTTCAGATCGAAGAGCATCTCTTTCAAACTCTTCACCGCCTCGACCCTTACCCACTTATCATTGTCTTCGATGGATGAAGAGAGCTTTTTCAGGACTCTCTCCGCTTTACCTTTACTGAGATCCTCGGCATCTATCCCTCTGACAGCCTCAGCAGCTTTTTGTCTCACTTTCCATCGCTCATCATCGATCATCTCCAGCAGTGTATCCACTTGGGAATAGAAGCCCGCTTTTCCTAGAGCGAAGGCTCCGAAGAACTTCATTTCACCCCCTAATGTTTCTATATCCTTTTTCAAGTCCTTTAGCCGCTTATTGGATAGGTTAGATAGAGAATCCGAGATAGACCAGAGCACTCTAGGATTCTGCTCGGAACGTAGCGCTTCCAACAGTATCTTTCCTGATCTTTTACTGTCCAACCTCTCAACTGCCTCGGCTGCGGCTGTTCTCGTTTCAGCGTTCTCAGATTCTAACTTCTCTTTCAAGGTGCTCAATATCTCCTCACTTTCCTTTCCAACCTTTCCTAAACTCCTAAGAGCAGCTTGGACAACATAACTCCTCTCATCTTCCACTGCAAAAATAAGATCGTCGACGGCTTCTTCGACTTTTCTTTCACCGAGTAGTCGAGCTGCGTCCTCTCTGACTCTCCAACTATCATCCTTCAGGGCATCAATTAGCTTTTTATCCGCTTTTTCACCCTCTATCTTTCCAAGACCGTTGATCGCTATCTCCCTTACTTCTCTCTCGCTGTTTTCGTAGACTTCCGAAAGGACATCAACCGCTTCCTCTCCGTCGATCCTGCCTACAGCTCTGACAGCTTCCTCTTTGAATTCGGTCTTGTCAATAAAATCTTTCAGTTTGAAGATAATCTCTTTGCTCTTTGTCTCCTCTCCTATCTTACCTAATGCCTCTATGCTTTTTCTCTTAACTTCTACTTCATCGTCCTTCAAAAGGGAAAACAAGTCATCGATGAATTCTTTCTCGCTGTACTCACCCATCGCTATAGCGACATCGTGTCTGACCTCCCAATTTTGATCCTCTACTGCCTCTTTCAGAGCTTTTTTACCCACCTCGCTCCTTAGATGACCCAAAGCGAGTGCAGCATTACCTCTGACTGTAGGATGTTCGTCTTTCTTCAGCCTTTCGACCAAAGCTGGAGGAACATCGTCTCTTTCTATCTCTTCTTGGATCATACCGATGGCTTTAGCGGCATCGGCCCTCCTCCTCACGTCACCTTCTTGAAGGATCCTCAGCAGACCATCTAGATCTGACTTTTCCTTCAGTTCCTCTATATCCTCTAACATATCTATCAAATTCTCTTTTGTATCTCTTCTCTTAATATCTCGCTTATCTTCTCTCCATCAGCTTTTCCCTTCAATTCTTTCATCAAGACACCCATGAGAGGACCTACTGCACCCATCTCTCTTTCCTCGACAAAATCTTGTCTTTCATCGACGATTTTGATCACTTTTTCCCTTATATCTTCTTCACTGACTGTCTCAAGCCCAGAAGCTTTCACCGCTTCCTCAACGCTCTTACCCTGTGCCACTTCCTTAAGTAGGTCAGGAATCCCTTCTTTGGCAAAATCACCGTCTTCGAACCTCTTGAATATCTCTAGTAGGGATTTCTCTCCTATTTTTTCGACCTCGTGACCTTCCTTTTCCAAGTCAGGGTACGTGTGAAGGAACGTGTTCGCAACCACGGATGGAGAACCGTACTTTTCGACTATATTTTCAAATAAGTCGTCATAGGCTTTTTTGAACAACTGCTCACTCTGCTGTTCATTCAAACCGAATTCTTCCTGATACCTTTCTATCTTTTTAGAAGGTCTTTCAGGCAGTTCTTCCTTCAATCTTTCTATTTTCTTTTCATCTACCGGTTTAGGTGGTATATCGGTTTCAGGATACATCCTAGCTTTCCCGGACAACGGACGAAGGAAGACTGAAGTACCGTCGGGTTTAGCCTGCCTTGTCTCTTCAGGTACGCCCTTTAAAGCCTTCTCTGCCCTTTCGATGACTCTTTGTAGAGCCTCCTCAGCCCTTTTCTCAGACTCGGTCACTAGAGCAAAAGCGTCCTGCTCTTCGATATCTAGCTTATCTTCGACCCCCTTGATCTCTTTCTCGGTTATACCGAATTTGGGAAGCTCGTCGCTGTGGAATATTCCCTGTACTCCCGTCTTCTTAGCATACTCAGCCATCTCCGGACCCAATAGCGGTTCACCATCTTCGCCTCTCAATTCACCGTTGAAACCCTGAAGTTTTATGGCGAAAACTCCGTTCCCTTCAGAAAGGCTTCCCTGGATTATGCCGCTTTCGCAGTCTTCGAATTGTTTTGTTACGTCATATACCTCTTTATCGACTCTAGCACCTCTCTCTTTAAGCGTCTCTTTGATCTCAAGGAGTTTTAATTGTCTATCGACTTCTTTTTCCACGTACTCCGGCAGCATATCTAGCTCCTGAACCCCTTTCATCTCGATCCTTGATCCTTCTTCTATGGAGACGTTCAAGTCCTCTCTTATGGTGCCGATACCGCGCTTCACTTTTTTCGTGCTGCGGAAAAGAGATCCTATCTTCTGTGCAACTTCTTTAGCTTCTTCCGGTTCGTTTATATCGGGATCGGTGGCTATCTCTACCAAGGGAATACCCAAACGATCCAATCGGAAAACTTTTTCTCCGTCTTTTTCCTCTAAACTTCTCGCTGCGTCCTCTTCAAGGCACATCGTCGGTATACCTATCTCTTTCCCGTCGACTTTCAAAGTGCCGTCAAGAGCTATCAGGCCTGTTCTCTGGAATCCAGTGGTGTTCGATCCGTCTATCACTATCTTACGCATGAACTGTATCTCATCCACGATATCTGCATCCATAAATAGAGCCATGGTAAGACCGACATCCAAAGCCTCTTCGTCGGGTCCGTAAGGAGGTTCCTCGTCGAGTTCAACCAGACAGCTCGACTCTTCAGGCGCTTGATATCTGAATTTCAAACCTTTCTGAGCTTCCATCAATGCAGCCTCGTCCACCTCTCCTAGTTCACTTCTGGTTGGTCTTAGATCACGGAGGACCTCTACGCCTTCCTTTTCCACCATATCGGAGGGACAGGCACAAAAGAGTTTTTCAGTATCTAATTGTTGATGGATCTCAAGGCCTACTTTAAGGCCCAGTTCGTCGTAATCTCTACTTTCACTCATATTATCACCTTACCCTCCTGCGGCTGAATTCTCCTACCACATCTTCTTTCATCACTTCCTCCGTATCTTCTTCTAAAGTTAAAGCCCACATCAACTTGACAAGCGCTGTCTCCGGAAGCATATCTCCCGCAAAGATGACCCCTGCTTCTTTCAACTCTCTCCCGGCGGAGTAAACATGGCCGTTAACCGTACCGTAGATGCACTGACTGGTCATCACTACCGGTTTTCCCTGGTCTATTATCTCCTGTAAAGCGGGGATGAGCTGTGTTTTCATGTGTCCGAGACCAGTTCCCGCTATAACCACTCCCTCACTTTTTCCCGCATGTTTTACGTCGTCTTCGGTCAGTGTCGGCGTAGCGTAAAGTAAGGATACATCTTTTTCTATACCGCCTATCCTTCTCAATTCCTCATTTTTGTCTTCGCTCTTTTCTTGATTTTTGAACTCGACCTCTCCTTTGATAGCGTCCACTTGACCGAGAGGTTCTGTGTTCACTGATTCGAAGGCGTCTCTCCTGCTGGTGTGCATCTTTCTGACTTTTGTACCGGAGTGCACGGCACAGGTTTCATCTGAAATAGAGTCGTGCATAACGACGAAGACACCAGGTCTATCGGACTTCGCGACCTCGATAGCTGAAAGTAGATTCAAGTGTGCATCGCTGGATGGGCGATCGCTTGAACGTTGTGATCCGACCAGGACGACCGGTCTGTCAACGCCTTGAAGCATGAATGAAAGAGCAGCGGCAGTATAGCCCATGGTATCCGTCCCGTGTGAAACGACCACTCCTTCTGCCCCCTCTTCAAACAACTCGATGATCCTATCCGCTATGATCACCCAATCTTCAGGTTCAAAGTTCTCGCTGAGTTTGCTGAAAAGTATTTCCACTTGAGGATCACACCTTTCGGCTATCTCCGGATTTGAATACAATAGATCTTCGGCCGTTTGGGCGGGATGGACCGCCCCAGTCTTGTACTCTACATAGCTCGCGATCGTACCTCCGGTTCCCAATATCGATATAGTGGGTTTATCTTCATCTATCTCCAATTTTTCCTCCTCTTTCTCCTTTACAGAGTCTTTTTTTTCCAGCAGCTCCACCTCCGTTTTTTCATCATATTTCACCCCGATGTTGTAGCCGCTATCGAGCTTCAAGGTGATTATATCTTCCTCGCTGAACCTGTGTGTTGGCATCAATTTCCCAACATAAGTCTGATCTTCCTTCTCTATCTTTAACCGGTCTCCCGTCTCGGCTTCATCTAACGATCTTACTCTCCGTGCCATGATATCCTCTCCTACATTATCTAGTTATTAAAAATGGTTTTGTATGGAAGCCTTTTAGGTTATTGATTTTAGAAAGGTAGTGCTCTTACTTTCCTGTAGGATCGGTTTTCTTCTAAGCCCCAAAAATATAAATAGAAATTTATAGAATAAAACGATCATCATGAGGGACTTCAAGGATCTCTTTGGAAAATACACTGAATACTTTCTCTGAATACTTTCTCATAGCAGGGATGTTTTTAGTGGTAGTAGGATTGCTTATAACATCTCAGGGATCCGCGCAGATAGAAGAAAGTTCATTTGAAGACCCTCAGAACGGCACTATAAAATATGAATATGAGGTCCTTGGTTCAAGGCAACTTTTGGGTATGATCATAGTGCTCTTAGGCGCGATCGTCAACGGTGTAGGAGGAGTCATAGGAGAGTGGTCTCTTCGAAACGTGAAAGAAAACGATGATATATCCTCTAAACTTAGATGGAGCAATATCACCTTTTTGATCATCGGCCTTTTTCTTTTCAGCATCGGCTTTTACTGGGCCGTTACGAACGAAATGCAGACTTTTTCCGAGGGGGATATAGCGGTCCAAGTCCCGACACATCTTGCTGTTGAACAGGTTTTCGGCCTGTTCTTACTTGCCTCTGGTTTAATTATGAGTATCTCCGCTGCTTATTTGGCAGGAAGAAAGGGTTTTTTGGCCTTTAAAAGAGTAAAAGAGATCGAAGAGACTGGGTAGAAATTTTTATGGCAGGAAAGTGGTGTGTATAGAGAATACACAAAATCCTACAAGAAACTAGCTCAGATAGGTCTCCTGATGATGATAGTCGGCGCTGCAAACCACTATCAGGATTGATGACTTCGATGACTGCTGATATTCGATAGTCCAGAATCAGCAGTATCTTAGGCATGTTCGCATTGCCTCCTAAATGATCAATCGATGTAGATCCTAAAAAAGTCAAGATGATAGATAATCAAAATCGGAAATTTTTTATTCGACTTTTCATTTTATTTTCTAAAGGTGAAACTTGTTGAGGGAAATAAAGCGGAGTCAAGTCATCCTGATCGTCGTGATCCTGATAGTCTCGGTTTTTTCTATAGCTCTGGTTGTTAGCGGAAGACAGAATTCTCATCCCGGCTCTGTAGTTTGGGAAGAATCTGAAATCGATGGCTATCCTATTGGAGGAAGTGTCTTCTACCTCTCAGATGATATAATCTATTGCGTATCTTATGGAGATAATTTGATCGCTGTTGACCTGGAGGATGAAGAAGTGCTTTGGGAATATACCAATTATGAGACTTATCGTGGATCCGAGATGTCAACGGATATAACTACGGTCCTAGAATCAAACGGTATAGTGTATATCGGAGACCGGAGTGGTAATGTTGCAGCCATCGATGCTGAAAACGGTGAAGAAGTTTGGAGAAATCCTCTTTCCAATAGGAGGCAGGTCCATTCCCTATACAGATCAGGGAACAATCTTTTCGTTGCGGGAGAGGACTATATAGGTCGAGATGTAAGAGTTTTAGATATCGAAGAGGGTGAAGAAATTATGAACCACACTCATGGTTTCAACGCATTTTCTGTTCACTACGAAGACGGTATCATCTATTCAACACACCGAGATGGCGATGTCATAGCCGCTGATGCGGAGACTGGGGAAAAAATATGGGAACACTCCTACCATGACGAGCATGAAGTTGGTTCTCTGTATGTCGAAGATGACGTCGTTTACAGTGGAGGAGCATATGAAGTGATAGCTTTCGATGCTGAAAAAGAAGAAAAGATCTGGGAACACACACTCCACTCTGAAAGAGAATCCAGCAGGGACCACCATGGCATCAATACCATCCTAGTAGAAGATGATACAGTGTACAGTGGATGTGGAAACCGCGAGATAGTAGCAGCGGAAAAAGAGGACGGTGAAGAGATCTGGACTTATGATCATCACAATCCGTTATTGACTATGCAGACTTGTGAAGACGAGCTATACATAGGAGGACGTGGAATCACGATCAGAGAAAAAGAGGGAGGTCTTCTTTTAGGTATGTACAGAAGCCTGGATAATAGTATACAGTCGATGACCGGATGGATAAGCGATAATTTTCAGTGGATCTTCCTTGGGCTGATAATCATCGGCAGTATCGTAGGTTTCCTTGCACCTCGAAAGAGAATACGGCATGGTCCGGACCAAGATAGATAGAGATCATGATCCTGCCGATCCAAATAAATTTACCGACGAGAATATGCCGATTGGCCCTTTAAAACTGCCAAATATCAACGCTCTTTTTAACTTTAGTTTAAGAAGAAAAGTGTTTTATAACTCATCACTTTTTCAACTACCCAATGATATATAATTCTTAAAAAAGGTGGACATGATGGATAAAAGGATAAAAGAACATGCGCAGATAATAGTCGATTGGAGTACGGAGATGAAAGAAGACGACAATGTAGTGATAATGGCGCACCCAGAAGCGGAAGAATTGGTAATCGCCCTGAACGAGGAGATAGGAAAGAAAGGAGCACATCCTACAACTTTGTACTCTTCCAACGAAGCAAGCAGAGCTTACCTGAAAAACTTCGACGGTGAATTCAAAACACCCGAACACACATTGAAGCTTTTTGAGGAAGCTGACGCCGTGATATCTATCAAATCCGATTACAACGAAAAGGCGATGAACGACGTTCCAGGAGAAGTACTTTCAGAATATTCTAAAGTCAGAAAACCACTGAGTGATCTACTTCAGGACAAAAGGACCTGCCTGACCGCTTTTCCGACGAACGCTGCAGCCCAACTTGCAGATATGTCCTTAAGACAGTATCAGGATTTCGTTTGGAACGCTGTTTTGAGGGATTGGCAGGAAGTACACGAGAAGCAGGAGATATTGAAAAAGAAGATGGATGAAGCCGAAGAGGTCTACATAACCGGAAAGGAAACTGAATTGACCATGTCCATCAAGGGAAACCTCGGTGAGAATTCCGACGGAAAATTCAACCTGCCAAGCGGAGAAGTATTCACGGCTCCGATACCTGACAGCGTGGAGGGTAAAATCCTGTTCGACAAACCCCTGATCTATATGGGGAGAGAGATCAACGACGTCAGGTTAAAATTTGAAGAGGGAAAAGTGGTGGAGCACTCCGCCTCGTCTAACGAAGGTTTACTATCACAAATACTGGAAACTGACGAAGGTGCAAAAAGATTGGGTGAACTCGGTATAGGCACGAACCGAGGCATCAAAACATTCACCAGGAACATGCTCTTCGATGAAAAGATGGGCGACACCATCCATCTCGCTTTGGGCCGAGCAATAAATCGGACGATAGGCGAAGACGGAGAAGGCAACGACAGCGCTATCCATATGGACATAATAAAGGACATGTCCAAAGGAAGAGTTGAGATGGACGGAGAGACCGTGATGGAAGACGGCAAGTTCATCTGGGAGATGGAGTGAAAGTAGAAAAAAAGGCAAAAAATCTATTACTTCTCTTTCTATATTCGTAACTATGACCTTTGAGCCTCCTTATTGGGAAGATCCAAAGAAGACTGAGTTCGAGAGTGAAGTCGAGAAGGTAAAGGATGAAAAAGTCGTATTGAAGTGCACCTATTTCCATCCTGAAGAAGGGGGCCAACCCGCGGACAAGGGAACACTGGGAGGTTACCCCGTGAAAGACGTCCAGAAGGAAGGTGACGAGATAGTACATTTTTTGGACCCTTCTCACGATCTACATGAAGGCCAGAGTGTCGAAGGAAAGATCGATGAAGAGTTCCGCAGCTTCTGCATGAGGAGCCACACCGGAGCTCACGTAGTTTTTGGAGCTGGAAGAGAAGTTCTAGGCGAGGTTGACTATTCCGGCTTCGATATAGGAGAAAAGAAAGCCAGGATTGATTTTGAAACGAGCACTCATATCGACAGGAAGAAGCTGTTGAAGATGGAAGAACTGTGCAATGAAGTGATCTTGGAGAACAGACCCGTCAAGTGGAGAAAAGTGAATAGGGAAGAGATAGAAAATGATAGAGAGATAGCCTTCGCCAAGGAGATACCGGAAGGTGAAAAGGTAAGGATCATAGAGATCGAAGATTGGGACCTAGGAGTATGCAGTGGGACCCATCTCACCAACTCTTTAGAAGTCGGGAGGATACGCATCCTGGGAAAGAAAAAGCTCCAGGAGGGGGTAACTCGGATCAATTTTTCGATTGGAGAGGAAGCCTTGAAGAGGGATTACAGGGAGAAAAGGTCGCTCTACCGAGCAACTTCTCTACTAGAGACTGATCACAAAAATCTGCCTAGAAAGATCGACGATCTACTGTCGAACTTAAAAGAACTTGAGGAAGAGATGGAGAGATTAGAAGCTCTCAGGATCGAACGTAAGGTAGATGAAGCCGAAAGCTATGATAGAGATGGTTATCAGCTTCTCGTACAAACGCTCGAAGCTTCCTCCGAACATTCCGAATTGATATCTCACCGAGCTAAAGACAGCGTGGGAGAAAAAGAAGTATTGGTACTGATCAACAAGGATGAAAATGTGAGTGTGACCGTGGGAGCTGGGAAGAACGCGGAAGGTCTCGACGCGGATGAAGTTATAAAAGAACTGAGCCAGGAATTCGGTGGAGGCGGCGGTGGAACCGCAGAATTCGCTCAGGGAGGAGGTTTCGATGCTTCAGTCGAAGAGATCAAGAGATACGTCATGGAGGCTTTTTAAATCAAAAATAGCGAAAGATATTTCACCTCCTTCTCAGATTTCTAAAGATGAAGGGAAGATAGATGAACGTCCCTAAAAAATACTTGACTATAACGGTGGCGATCCTTCTCATAATCGCCTTCGAATTCTCTGCCCTTGGATTCTCTCCGATCAGGGATACCATCACCGGGGAAGAGGAGGAAGAAGAACTGACTCCTCCTGAAGATACCTTAGAGTGTCAGAAGGATTTCTCTTTCGATCTGTTTTTCCAGTTGATCGAATCTCAGGACGAAGACAATATATTCATCTCACCGTACAGCATCCACACTGCTTTACATCTCGCGGCAACAGGAGCCGATGGGGAAACCAGAGATGAGATGGATGAAGTCCTTCGCCTTCAAGGCGAAGAAGTAAAAGAAGATGCTTCCCAATTGATGGAGTGGCTGGAGGATTTCAGCGAAAAGAACGACGTTTCCGTGGCAAACTCGATGTTTTTGGACGAAGATATACCTTTCAGAGAGAGTTTCGTCGATGATGGAGAGAAATACTTCGATGCGAAAGTTGACGAACTTCCTGAAACTGGTGAGCCCATAAACGAGTGGGTGGAAGAAAATACCGAGGGAAAGATAGAGGAACTTATAGATCCAGGCCCGATAGATCCACTTACCATAGCATACCTTGTCAACGCGATCCACTTCGAAGGGGCATGGGAAAAAGAGTTCGATGAGGAAGAAACCGAAATAGATACCTTCCACGGTGAGGAGGAGGTCGAAATCGAGATGATGAAGAACCGCGCCAACTACTCTTACTTCGAAGGGGAGGATCACAGAGCAATTTCTTTAAATTACGATAACGGCGATTATAGTTTCAATGCATTCCTGCCGAACAGAGATTCTTCTCTCGAAGAGTTCTATCAAGATTTCGATAGAAATACTTACGAGGAAAATATCGACGATATGGAGAAAGAAGATGTGATGGTCCGGCTGCCGAAGTTCACTCTAGAAGAAGATTATGATCTTGTAGAATCCTTAGAATCTATAGGGATCGAGAGGGCTTTCGAAAAGTACGAAGCAAATTTTTCTGATATGGTTGAACTCAAAGATATGGATAGGAACGTCTACATCTCCGAAGTTTCTCACAGCTCATTCATAGAAGTCGACGAAGAGGGGACCGAAGCCGCAGGGGCCACCGGGGTCGGCATCGGGGTGGACTCGGCCGAACCCCCATATCCCGTGATGGATTTCGATAGGCCGTTCTTTTTCACTATCGAGGAACCTGAAACAGAAACGATGCTTTTTAAAGGTCATGTAGGGGATCCATCTGAATGAAATTTATCAGAACTGTAAAGGTCCACACTGTTCGTAATCGAGACCGTGCTTGAGAGCCAATTCTGCCTTCTGGAGCTCTCTACCTAGATGTGCAGCGTGATCCAACCTTGAGATCATGCCCTCTCTGATAAGGGTATCGCAGACAGCTTTGGCCGAAGTTCCTTTTATCACTTTATTCAATTCTCCTGTCTCTACCTCTAGTTTTCCCTCCTTCTGCACGTTCAAGTAGTGCTCAACCAATATCTCATCCTTCACATTGATAACGAAAAAACCTCTTTCATCGAATTCTACGCTCTTCTTTTCTTTTGCCTCTATGATCTCTACTTCCTTTTCAGCCACACTGAACACGCTCCTTAGCTTCCACCATATTTTTCAACTTCATCTTCGCGGTTTTAACATCTAGATTTCTTAGTCCGCAGTCAGGATCTATCATTACCTTGGGACCGAAGAGGTCTACTGCTTTCTCTATCCTTTTTCGTATCTCCTCCACCTCTTCCACTGTGGGCTCTGTGGAGACCACACCGACCGATAAACGCTGGGGAAAGTCGATATCGCTGAACTTATCATAAAGTACAGGGTTGGTGGTGAATTCATGATCTAAAATATCTACATCCAACTCGACCAGTTCTTCCATCATCTCAGTGACGTCCCCACAAACATGAAGTGCGATAGGCACATCGATATTCAAGAGCTTCTCAAGAGACTCTTGAGCATGATCTGGAAAATCGATCGAAAATAGTGGTTCATCTATCTGGATCACATCACAAACACTAGAAAGTCTGATTGCTTCTTCAGCTAGAGCCTCCGCAGTATCCATCACCGCCTCTTTTTTATCCTCATAGAACATATCTTTGGAACTTTCGACAAGAGTGCAAGGACCAGTGACGATACCTTTAAGGCCGGTTCTATCAGGTATGATCTCTCTGACCAGCCTTTGATCCTCAACAGTTATCTCCCCTGAGTACTTCACTCTTTCAACGATCTCAACCCGTTCTTTGATCCTGTACCCGGAAAGCCCCTTTGCAAAGATATCGACCATACTCGCCCTAGTCTGCCCGTCCGAGATGAGATCTAAGCCGCACTCTAGTTGATCTTCTACAGCTCTCTTCAGACTAGACTCAAAAGGACCTTTTTTCTCATAAAATGAATTTATCAATTCAGATCTTTCAGGCCGTGAAGGATAACTCCCTACCACTGTGGTCAACAGTTCACTATCGATATCCATACCTCAAAAATTGATGCATCATTTAAAAAATTAGCGCCCTCACCTTAGAATATTTCTTTATAATTTGTGGTACGGATGTGCTTCAGATACCTCGATGCCAAAGTAATCTTGTGCTCCTTCAGCGATGATCTTGTCCGTGAAGGCTGCATTCACTATGGATCTTTCCGCGTTCTCTATCGGACCGTAATAGATGAAGTCCGCTCCCAAGAGCATCGGTAAGTTATCGACAGCAGCATCAATTATATCGAATATCTCACCTTTATGTTCATACTGATCCAACCAACGCCACGCTTCTAAAGTATTGTGTAGAGAACATCCTACGGGTAAACCGAATTCGGTCTTGAAAACAGGTACCGATCTAACAGCTTCACAGGCACCTTCTCCGAAGGTCGTTGCGGCAGTATCCAATAAGGGATATTCTACACCTATCTTTTCACTCATCTCTAAAAGACCTTCATCGAGAAGAACGCCGCCTTCGCTGATCATCTCCTTCCTTCCATGGGTACTGTTGTCCTGGGGGTTGTAGGCTAAGAGGATAGCTCCCGCTGGAGTTTTATCTTTGAGAAGCTCATACTCTTCCTCTTCCAAACCCAGATTCAGGCTGTTATATATGACTCGATCCAATGAATCTTGCTCTTCAAGATACTCAAGGACTTTCATCCTCACCTCTGATTCAGGCACATCCACGGAAAAGAAACCATCTATCTTATCTAGGGCAAAATCCAGCTTCCATCTTACTTCCTCTTTTTCGTATATGAAAATATCTACCATGGAAGGAACAGAAGCTTTTTCGGAAATCTTATTTTGTCTATCTATCAGTTCAGAAGCTTCGTCCAAAGAAGATATTGGTTCTTTGAACTGATCTTCATAAAACATGGTTCCGACCATCAAAGTAGGGAACTCGCCGGGCTGTCCTCCGACCTTCATATCATCTAGCTCATGAGTGGTCTGTTCTTCGGCATAACTGAACATCAGCTCACCTCCGAGCTAAAAGAAGTTATCTCTCCCCAAGGAGAAACGGATAGAGAAGAATGCAGAGCAAAATCCGCCTGGAATTCGGTGCCCTTGCTCTTTTCCAGCTTTATCACGGTATACGGTTCTCCGAAGCTATCTGGGTCTTTTTCAAGCAGATCGTTGATCTTCTCTTCAATCTCTTTTTTTGATACTGTATCCACCATATCTATCACATCTACCTGTTCACGAAACCTTTCCACAGCTTCTTTAGAGATATTCTCGATGTAGGGTACGGCACCGGGAGAACAGATTATCCTGCCTTTCTCGTCTATACCGTTCTTGGATACCTTTATTAGTGAAAGTCCTGACTTGTGCCCTCTTATCTCCTCCCCACAGACAACCACATATCTTATATTCGGATTAGATATGGTGTTGGCTATAACTTTCTCTATACCGAGGTTTTCGGTCCTCATCGGACCCCATATCGCAACTTTTTCCGGGTCAAATTCGAACTTTTTTCCCAATGTAACTACCGCCACAGATGAAGAGGATTCACCGGTCTTAAAATCTCCTGGCCATGGATACAGCTCTTTTTCCTCGATCATATATCTTCTAGCCTCCTGATCACATCACCGGATATGCCATCATGTCTCACTGGTATTATATGTGCCCCTATCTTGGTTTTTAGACCCTTTTCTTTCACTCCGTCTATTATCTCCTCATAGAATTCGATCGTGAATTCCATTGATTCCTCTGCTGTGTTCTCTGCCCTTATCAATCTTTTCTTGGTTCGGTCGGGTATAGTTACCTGCGGCACCGAGTCTAACAGACCGCGTATCTGGTCCTCAGAATTGAAAGGTGTAGTACCGACAAGAACCGGTACGTTCCTATCACTCCTTTTTTCGAATTCTTCGATAAAAGTGATCATCTCCTCCGCATCGTAGCATATCTGCGTTTGAAAGAAATCTGCCCCGGCTTCCACTTTTTGTGCCGCATAACTGGCTTCATTGGATCGATATGAAACGACCACGCCTCCTACCTGAAAATCCGTTCTTTCCTCGATCCCTTCCACTCCCTGCAGGTAGCGATTTCTTTGTCTGTATGGAGCACCTGAAAGTTCGGGCATCAATTTTCCTTCGTTCAGGTATCGTTTTATCCCTGTGATGAGCTCTAAAGAGTTTATATGATCCACTTTTTCTTCTGCGGGATAGTCCCCCACACCATAATCTCCTGTCATCGCAAGTATCGTCCTAACTCCTAAACTATGTGCTCCCAGTAACCACCTCTGTAGTCCACTGAGAGTAGAATCCCTGCAGGTGAGGTGAGCAACGGGTTCGATGTCGAGTTCATTTAAGATGCGACCAGAATATGGTGCAGGATCTATCCTCACTATACCTACAGGATTATTGCATACATTGAGACCTACAACTTCATCTAAAAAATCGTAATCTCTTATCTTCTCTATATACTCATCAACATTTCCTCCTCTAGGTGAGGGTACCTCGAATGTTTTTGGAAACCGCTCATCCTCCAATAACGACACAAAGTCGGACATCATCTTTGTATATGGCTCCTTTTTTATTTAATCCTTATGTACGATGCTTGGAAAAAAGATATATAGTCAAAAGAGATAGATTTATTATAACATGGACGAACCCCAGAGAAGAGAGTGTGATACATCAGATATATGTTTGCACCGATCCATCGATGGAGATTGGCTTCCGCTTCTAAGAAAGAAAAGGAAGATGACTCTAGCTCCACATCCTTACTGTGGAAAATGCGGATTGGTCAGGAATGTTGGGCCAGACAGACCTAAAAAGATCGGTTTTTACGTGGACAAACTTTCAGAATTAGAAAGATATCTTGAAAATGAAGACTCAAAGGGAGGAAAAAATAAGTTGACTGAAGCCCAAAAACGCCTTATAGTCAAGGAGATGGAAGACCAGGAGGTATTTATCGATCTTTACGGGGTCATGGCTAGCACTCAAAAAGAAAAGTTCATAGATATAGTACGAAAGTACAGACCAGATATCGAAGAAAAGGTCATCGAATACCACCTTGGGTGAGTTAGAATATATCGAGGCAGGATTGGAAGAGTGAATGGACCATGAAGGACGACCTTGATAGGACCGTGAACGTTATAATCCCTACCCTCAATGAAGAGGAAGGAATAGGGGAGGTCATCCAGGAGATCCCTGAAAAAGAACTCTATGAAATCGGTTGTGAGGTAGAGATCTTAGTGGTCGATGGAGGTTCTTCCGATGATACAGTAGAAAAAGTGAAGGATGAAAAAGTAGATCTTATTTTAGCTGAAAAAGGTAAAGCCGAAGGTGTGAGAAAGGGTTTAAAAAAAACTGACGGCGATTATATTTTCCTCATAGATGGAGATGGTTCTTATCCCGCAGATAGTATCGCAGATATGGTCGATAAGCTTGACGATGGTTACGATATGATCTTGGGAAGTAGATTTGATGGAGAGATAACAGATGGAGCCATGTCCCTAAAGAACAGGATCGGAAACAAGATCCTGACTTTTCTCGCCAATAAGCTGTACGGTACAGAGGTGACCGATCTGTGTACAGGATTGAGAGGATTTAATAGGCAAGTATTGGATGGAAAAAGGCTACCTGGAAAAGGCTTTGAGATCGAGGCGGGTATCCATACTGTTTTTTCAGAAGAAAATATTTCTGAGATCGGCATAAGATATGATGAAAGGAAAGGGGAGTCCAAATTGAAGACCGTCGACGGGGTGAAAATAGCTGCTAGGCTTGTCAAAGAAAAATTCAAAAAAAGACGAAATGAAAGATAATCATGTTGAAAATAATGGTGCATGAGATTCATGGAAACTGTCCCGTACACCAAGAAGGAGACGTGATCCTTATAGAAGATCTAGAGATCGATTTGAACAAAACAGACTGTCTGTGCACCCATGCACTCGACACAATACTTCACTACTCTACGGCGCTTGAAAACGGAGTGAGTCCCGTAAAACTGGGATTGTCCAAAGAGGAAGAAGATACAGCTTTCCTTCAGTGTGTGGACCCAGGAGAGGAATACACCGGAGGAGGAACCGTTATATTCAAGATCAAAATAAGGTGACTGATAGGTTTGAAAGGTATCTATCTACTCATCTCAAAGATCACTGAACCTATTAACTTAAAGATAGGCGCTTTGGGAGAGATGTACTTTGAAGCTGGCAGATATATATACGTGGGTTCAGCCCAGCGAGGCATAGAGAAAAGAGTGGGTAGACATCTAGGAGAGAACAAAAAGAATCACTGGCACATCGATTATCTTCTGGAAGTGGCTGAGATAGAAGAATTCTTTGGCTATGAGGGAGAAAAGACTGAAGAATGCGATACGGCCTCAAAGTTGATGGATGATCTTCAGCCCATAAAGGGCTTCGGTTGTTCAGACTGTAAGTGTGAATCTCACCTTTTTTACGCCGAGACTGAATTGGACATGTTGAAAGAAGGGATAAGAGATCTGAAGGGAAAGGAAAATATCAGCTTAAAGGATCTCAAAGCTCAGTAATCTTTTTATCCCATCTCCTATTGTTGCATGCAAGCTCCGTGAAGGGCCCGTGGGGTAGCTTGGCCCATCCTTCGGCGTTCGGGGCGCCGGAACCCGAATTCAAATTTCGGCGGGCCCATTTTTTTTTAACCAAACGATGGATATGAATGGCATCGAACCCTTGACATAATATCCTATCAAACCCCGACAGCACGGTATATATCGTGTTTTGTCCTTGTTAGTTTGCAGATCACTTCTTCGCCCTCTTTTTTTTCTGTTTCTACCGCTATAGCTCTATCCTTAGCTACCGCTAACATCTCTCCTTTCTTCCTTCCAGGAGCTCTTATACGGGCTTTTATCTTTTCACCTTTTCCGAATCTCTTTTTACCGCTGGGTCTGTAATTCATATCGAAGTAATCTGGCGTTAACTTCAGTTTTGTATCGAATTCCTCTTCCAGTTCTTTCAATCTCTGATAAAACCGATAAAATGACATCACTTCGACATCTGGTTTTCTGCCGTGTTTATATGGGATGTATTTTTGTATGCCCAAAGAGGGCCATCTCAAACTCTCAAGATTCTCGATCGAAAATTCGATGATCTCCAGTACATCATCATCATTGACTCCGGGTATCCATACTGGTGCGATCAAAAGGTCTATCTCGCTTTCGATGATCTTTTCTATCAGTCCTTTGACATGATCTAGATCGTATCCGGACATCCCACTCAGCTTTTTCGCAAGATCACTATCCAAGGTATTCAAAGACAGGTTTATACGGTCTAATTTTCCCTCCAATGCGCCGATATCCTCTTTTTCTATGGAGAAACCGTTACTCTGTACGGAAACTACGTCCACCTCTTTCAGTTCGCTCGATCGTTCTACCAGCTCTTTGAATCGAGGATAAAATCCTGGTTCTCCTTGACCGTCTATATGGATCTCCACTCCCTCACCCTTAATCGAAACTGATCTCTCTATCTCTTTCATCAGATAATCTATATCGACCACATAATCCGTTTTAAGGATGCTGCTGCTCGGACCCTCGCAGGCTGAGCAGAAAATACAGTTCAGGTTACAACCGGTTAGCGGTCTGACCTGTATCAAATTTGTTCCTCTATCTATGATACCGAAAGATATGTGACCATATAGAGGTATCTCCGTAGACTCTGAGACGTACACAAGTTCCCTGCCCGTGATTTTATTGAGGACGGTTTTTTCTTCACCTGCGCTTATTATGACTTCATCACTGTGTTCCTGGGCCAATGTTTTATAGATTCCTTTATCTATAGTAACCTTTATGATATCTCCAATGGAAAACTCGACTCTATCTCCTATATATTCTTTATCAGTTATCTCTAAAGAGGTCATTTCCGATATCCTCTTTTGTCGTTTAGAAAATGTGGATCAGATAAATCACACATTCTAGTGGTCCCATTACTATCAAATTTCATGGATCGCACTATCTTTTTCAAGTAAGATTTTACATCCCATATAAATCCAAAAGATCTTTTCAATCTTCTACATCCATACGGGAAGACCATACCCCCTCAGGTACCTCATCATAGACGTCCTCGCTATCTTCTGCATCGTCTTCTTCACAGGTGGAAGGTTCTATCAGTTCACATATCTTGTCTTTCTCGAACAACCAGTAATGGATCCTCCATTCCCGTCCATCGTATAGAGTGGTCTCTTCACGCTCAGTTGTGAGCAAACCTGCGTCCTCCAACATGTAAAATACATCCCGATCTTCCTGCTCCAATATATTATCGATTATCCTGTCGTTGAATCCAAAGAAATTCAAAACGTGTTCGGCCATCATCTGGGCCGCGCTCGTCTTCATCCCTCTCTCGTCTATACTATTCTTTATAGCGGTGGTCAGGTCCCTCACCTTCAGAGGTCTATTTTGGAGATCTTCGAGATCCATAGAGGGTTCTATATCTTCATCAGCCATAATGATAGTTCACCTTCTGTAATTTTTGTGCTTTACTTTACACTATACTATTTTGTGGTTCGTGCTATAAATAATTTTAGTATGTATGAGCGAAAATAGCTCATCCATTTGATCTTCACTCCCTCAAAACTGAGGGTAATCTCTCAATGATATCATCTGTGATCATGCCCCATGACCGCTCTTGGAACGCTTTATCTCCCGCTGAACAGGTGATATAAGCTCCGAGTCTTGCGGCTTTGAAACCATCCAAGCCTTTACTCATGAGTCCGCCTACTACGCCGCTCAGCACGTCTCCAGTACCTCCTACCGTCATCCCTTCGTTACCGAATTCATTCCATCGGTATCTCTTTCCATCGGTGATATAGTCTCTCTTGCCCTTAACCAGAAGAGTAAGGTCGTTCTGCAGGGCGTAGTGATCGGCACGGTCGTTAAATTCACCTTCGCCTCGGACCAACATTTCGAATTCTCCCTTGTGAGGTGTCAAGACCACATCTTCGTTAACTTCTATCCTATTATCTCCAAAAGCCTTAAGCCCATCAGCATCTATCAGCATCGGTTTTTCTGCCTTTTTTACTATCTTTTCTACTGCCTCTAATGTCTCTTTATGGTCTCCCAGGCCGGGCCCGATAATAGTGGCGTCAATCTCGCTGCTCAATTCCAAAACCTTCTCTACGTGTTTCTGATGCAGTCTATCTCCCTCCAATCGGTGTACGATGAAATTTGGAGAGTATCCAGCGACCACTTCGTAGATTGAAGAAGGGACCGCAAGATGCACGAGATCCACCCCTATCCTGTAAGCGGCTTTTCCAGCAAGTACTGGAGCTCCTGTGTAAGGGCCTCCTCCTACGATCAAAAGCTCTCCATTCTCCCCTTTGTGAGAATCACTCTGAGGTCTAGGATAAAGGAGCATCTCCCCCGGGCCTGTATGGTCCGTAGCCTTTTTCGGGATACCTATATCCTTTATCTCTATCTCACCTGAATTTTTTTTAGACATCCCTTCCTTCACATCGTGAAAGGTTATGGTCAGATCCGGGTCTACCGTTAGATCCGCACCAAGACCACTGGGAACGTCTATCGAGATGACCGAATTTGGACTTTCGTTGATCTTTTGGATAACTGTCCTGTACGGTTCCCTGATCCTTCCTTTAATACCTGTTCCCAGCAAAGCATCCACCAAGATCGCGTCTTCCTCTATATCCACTAGATCTAGTTCTTTCTCAATCAAAAGGTCTTGATCTAACTTTTCCAAATTTTTCTGGGAGAGATCACTTCTCACGTTCTCTTCACCTTTGATGAGGAAGACCGTGATATTCCGCTGTTTCCATTTTTCTAGTAAATACCTTGCAGCGACGTAAGCATCGCCTCCATTGTTCCCAGTTCCACAAAAGAAGATGATTTTTCTCTCGTCATACCTCTTCAGTATCTCTTCCACTAGCCCTTTACCAGCATTCTCCATCAATTCTTCCGGAGGAACACCGTAAAAGGCGGAGTTCATGTCCATCACGGCGACTTCTTCGAAGGGTATCATACTGTTTGAAAGAAAGGATGGAGGATAAAAATACTTCGTTTTGTCTTCCTATATACGTGGTCCTATCATAGACCAAGCTAAAAGGAACAGTATCGTGAGAGAAGCTACATAAGTCAATCCAGTAGAGGCCTTCTCCTGGATATCTTCTCCGAATCCAAGCTTTTCTGTTAAAGATTCCATCCAATCCTTAAACAATCTACCCCCGTCAAGGGGAAAAGCTGGTAAGGCGTTGAACAATCCTAATAATATATTCAACCATAGTACCCAGTATATGGAATTGGCCAGTATCCAGAAAACACTGCTCGGAAGACCGCTGAGCGGTCCTCCTATCTCGTAAAAACCTGTCATCTCTTCCGGAACCGGAGATAATCCCAGGAGAGGAAGCGAGATGTACATCGCCATGTTCTGCACTCTTTCCGTATTGGTCTCCGCAGAAGTTAGAGGTCTTGCCAGCATCTTGGGATACCAATCGCCTTCCTGGAAACTCATACCTAGGTAATTTACTCCTATACCAAGGCGGCCATCTTCCAGCTCTATTTCAGTAGTGTGTCTTTCGTATGCTGTATCTTCCCGCCTCCAGTAGGTTATATTGACTGACGCATCATCTTCTAGATCCAAAGCTTCATTGAATTTTTCTCTGTTCCTTAGCTCTCGTCTTTCCTCTCCATTCTCTACATGCGAGATTATGTCTCCCGGTTCAAGGATATCTTCGGCGGGAGTGTCTTCCTCAACTCTCACGATCACCAGACCAGGAGTTATATTGGTATCGAGACTGTCTTCTCCCCTCCTACCTTCCACTGGAACCTCTCTCAACTCTCCATTCTCATCCGTGATATTCACATCTATATTATCCAAGTCTTCAGAACTTCTGAGAGACTCGTTATCGATCTCCATGATATGATCGTGGCGGCGCAAGCCCGCTTCATCGGCAGGAGTGTCTCCGTAGACCTCCATCACCATCAAGCTGTCCTCTTCAGGAGTCACGTGGCCCATGAATAAGGAAGAGAATAGGATGAAGAGTATGATCCCAAAAATTATATTCGAGGTAGGACCGGCGGCGAACATCCTGTCCCTTTTGGAGCGCTCTGTTTTCTCTATCTCCTCTTCATCCGGTTCGCAGAAGGCCCCCAAAGGAACGACAAGGAAGATCAGCCCTAATGCCTTGACTTTTACATCTGCAACTCTCGTCAATATACCGTGGGAGAACTCATGTATGATTATCCCTACTGCTAAACTCAATATTCCATAACCTATAGGGATGAAAGGATTGACTCCCGGTATCACAAGGATCTCCTGAGCCTGAGGTGCCTGCTCCGCAGGTATCTCTGTAGCCATGATAGCGTTAAAAAGGACCAACCCCATGATGATTATCATAGCGACCGCTGTGAGTATTATACCTATATCGCCGTATATCTCCCAAAAACGTTTCTTCTGTGCGATCCTGTCGATCAGATCCCTACCTTTTTTAGTCTTCCACATCAAAAATGGGCCGGAGAGTTCGAAACCGAAGGGTTCGAGAAGGTTCAATCTATCCAATGCCAGCATCAAAGCGAAGAAGACGACGATTATCAGTAGGGCTATAAAGATTCCTGAGCTTAGCATCTGTATCTCAATATATGCATCCGACTTCTTTATTTAACTTTTCCCGTTGCTCAATTGATAAACAACACGATGATAAAAGAAACTAATCCTGTGATGATCATGGGCCAAGCCACGCTCTTTGCTAGATCCTTAAAATAACTCCTGGCTATGAATATCTTGGAGAATGAACTGAGTCCGAAAGCTAAAAGTATAGTAGAAAGTGAAGTCACTGTGCCGATCTCTCCTGTTGCATACATACTAGCTATAGAGGCTGAAACCGAGGTGGTGGAGATTAATCCTCCTATCGAAACTATATAAACTCCAACACCGCCGAGATAGGTTTTCAATATGTAAGTAGATGCCCATATCACAGTGAACAGTAAACCAAATTTGAGTGCGGGTTTTAAAGCGAAAGGGTTTTCGAGATCTAGATCAACATCTTCAAATCCCTCGCTACCTGATCTTGCGATATACCAAGAAAAGAAAACCGTAAGTGTAAGCAGTATTCCAACTGGAATCGTAAGATCCAATGCTAAAAGTAATCCCGCCACCGTGAGAATTATCACATAATCTTTGACCAACATCGATGAGTGACTCAAGAGTATACTGACCGTAGATATCTTCATCAATTTTGAATTGTTTTTGCACTTCTCCGACATCGAAGCGGTGGCGGCAGCTGAACTGACCAAACCTCCGATGAAAGCCGATATCTCCATACCTTTTCCAGTCCCTAACAATTTGATCACCAAGAAACTCACGAAAGAGATGCTGGAGACGAAGATGACCATTAGTACTGCTTGGGTAGGATCAAAGACCCTGTCTGGACCTACTAAAGGGTGTACAGGGCCAAGTGTATAAGTTATCGGTAAAACGATCAGAACCACTGCTAAAAAACGTACCGCGCTCTCCAACTCTTTCTGAGATAGAAGTCCTGCAAAGCGGTGAAGGATGTCTTTACTAGCGGTTAAAGAAAGAGTAACGACGCTCACGAACACCGCACCTAATGGATTACCCACGCCTACGAACATCCCTGCTAAAAAGATAACAAGGAGTGTCGTAGAAGTGGTCATACCAAGATCATCCCTAGATGATCGGAGCAGTGTTATGCTCAAAAAAGAAAACGTGAAGAGTATGATCATCGTTCCAAAAACAAATAATTCATCTCCGAAAAAATGAACGAGCAGAAAACCCGCTAGACAGACCAAAGGAAATGTCCTTATACCGGCTCCTTTCGGTCTGCCCTCAACTTTGGCTCGGTAAGACCTTTCGATCCCTATCATAAGACCCATGGAAAGGGTCAACCCGATGGACAAAAGTAGCTCTATTGAGATAGGCATGCGGCAATATATCAGTCTCTTAGAGTATAATTTTTTTGATGCTTGAGATTATAAACCAGGATAAGCACAAGCTTTAAATATAACCATTGGTTCTATTATACAACGAATACATAACAACGTAAGGTTGTATAATTTAGTGGTGAGTCGAATGAAAAAAGATGAGAAAGTGTTGAAAGTTGCAGAAGCCAAGTCGAGCGATGTTGGGAGGGGACTTGCAAGGATAGATCCAGAAGTAAAGGAAAGATTGGACCTCAAGAGCGGAGATATCATCCTGATATACGGAAACAAGCAGACGGCAGCAAAAGTATGGCCAGGAGATGAAGACGATAGGAATACAGGAGTTATAAGGATAGACGGTCCCACACGTAGAAACGCTGGCGTGAAGATAGACGAAAAAGTGGGTATAGAGAAGATCGAAACGGTTCCAGCAAAAAAAGTCACTTTTGCACCAACGCAGCCCGTTAGATTGATGGGTGGTGAAGAATATCTGAGAAAACAGGCACTCCGTGACAGACCTATCACCAAAGGAGATTCTATCACTCTGAACATCATGGGTAAAAAGATCGAATTGATAGTGAAGTCTTTCTCGCCTTCTAGAAAGGCCGTGATAATCAAACCGGATACCACTAAAGTGTCGATCTCTGAGAAACCGATAAGTAAAGAAGAAATTGCCAAGGCACCGATGGTCTCCTACGAGGATATCGGAGGGCTCGACGACGAAGTAGAAGTTGTTAGAGAGATGGTAGAACTTCCATTGAGGCATCCGGAACTCTTCGATAAGGTAGGGATCGAAGCTCCAAAAGGAGTCCTCTTGCACGGCCCTCCAGGGACCGGAAAAACCCTGATGGCTAAAGCGGTTGCTTCAGAGACCAATGCCAACTTTTTCACTATAAGCGGACCAGAGATCATGTCGAAGTATTATGGTGAAAGTGAAGGAAGACTGAGAGAGATATTTGAAGAGGCGGAAGAGAACCAGCCGTCGATAATATTTATCGATGAATTGGATTCTATAGCCCCGAAAAGGGATGAAGTGAGTGGAGAGACCGAGAGAAGGGTAGTTGCTCAGCTTTTATCTCTGATGGACGGTCTAGAAGCGAGGGGAAAAGTGATAGTGATAGGAGCTACGAACAGGGCCCATGCTTTGGATCCTGCATTGAGAAGACCCGGAAGATTCGATAGAGAGATAGAGATAGGTATGCCAGATAGGAAGGATAGAAAGGAAATACTGGAAATCCACACTAGAGGCATGCCTTTAGCCGATGATGTGGATCTAGAAGGAGTTGCTTCCCATACTCACGGTTTTGTAGGGGCCGATATAGAAGCCTTAGCGA
This sequence comes from Thermoplasmata archaeon, assembly GCA_003554965.1. Lineage (GTDB taxonomy): Archaea > Thermoplasmatota > Thermoplasmata > Halarchaeoplasmatales > Halarchaeoplasmataceae > Natronoplasma. The sequence goes on from PWHR01000041.1 coordinate 52,555, forward strand.
AGGAATCGGCGATGCGTGCTCTAAGAGAAGTTCTGCCGGATATAGATATGGAAGCGGAGCAGATACCCCCTGAAGTACTAGAAGGTCTAGAGGTCGAAGAAAAGCACATCAACAAAGCTCTGAGAGAGATGGAGCCCTCGGCGATGCGGGAAGTCGTCATAGAAACTCCTGACGTGACTTGGGATGACGTCGGGGGATTAGATGACGTCAAGCAGGAGTTAAAAGAAGCCGTAGAATGGCCTCTAGAGTACGAAGATCTGTTCGATCATATGGATGCCGAAGTTCCAAAGGGCATACTTTTGAGTGGTCCTCCAGGAACTGGGAAGACGTTGACCGCCAAGGCGGTCGCCAACGAGAGTGAAGCTAATTTCATCTCCGTGAAGGGACCAGAGTTCTTTTCAAAATGGGTCGGTGAGAGCGAAAAAGCCGTAAGAGAGACCTTTAGAAAGGCGAGACAAGCTGCACCCACCATAATATTCTTCGATGAGATAGACGCGCTAGCTCCAGAAAGAGGCAGCAGCATGGACTCCAACGTATCAGAAAGGGTCATATCACAACTTCTAACAGAGTTGGACGGACTTGAAGCTCTACACGACGTGGTGGTCATAGGCGCTACCAACAGGCCGGAGCTGATAGATCCGGCTCTATTGAGACCCGGAAGATTTGACAGAAGGATAATGATCGACATGCCTGATGAAGAAACCAGGAAAAAGATATTCAAGGTCCACACTGAAGATAAACCTATAGCCGAAGACATCGATATAGACAAATTGGCCAAAAAAACGAAGGACATGAGCGGTGCCGATATAGCTTCGATCTGTAATGAAGCGGTGATGCTGGCTATCCGTGAATACGTCCAGAAAGGCGGAACTATGGATAAGGATGATATCGAAAAGACCGAGATAAAGCAGGAGCACTTCGATGAAGCGTACAATAAGATCAAAAAGCAGATGGAAGAAAGAGAAGATGAAGGTCTCTCTAGAGGTCCAAGGAGTTATATGTGATCAGTTCAGTCCAATGGAAAAGACCTAAAACCCTTTTCTTAAATTTTTCAAATAAATCCTAATATGGAAAGTATCCTCCGGGCGACTATAGCAATAAATATCACTATGCCGACCTGTATGAAGGTATCCAATCTATCAGCGGTGGAACTCCTTATGTAGACACTAGCTAGTTCCCTACTTATCAGAATCCCTATAAGCAAGAGTATTACAAAAAGTTCTATGCTATGATCACCCACCAATGCCAATATCAGACCTGTCCAGATCGTCATCGCAAGTACGATCTTCTGTGAGACGTGCATATCATAACCTCTTGAGTGTGTATTTCACGTGTTTATCTTCCTTTTCAAAATCTACTATTTTCAGAGGACACCCCAAACACTCACTAGCTGCAGTAAGGAAGGCACCGCAGATCGGACATCCCGTCCTAGTACACAGGTCTTGCGTCTCCTCTTTCATCTCTTCGCAGAAATCATCGTAACTGCCCAAGGTGATCCTTATTTTGACTTTTCCTTTTTCTTCCCTGAAACTAAAGGACTTTGCCAGGCCCATGCCCTGAGTGAGGTGCGCCATGGACTCTCTACCGGCTGTTATCCCTTCGCCTTCGATTTCATATTCCATTTCATCCTTCGCTTCGTCGAGGAGTGGTTTTCCAGGAGGTACAAGAGATATTCCAGTTTTGCCTCTACCACCCGAAACTATACACATCTCGTCATAGAGATCAGGGAGATCAGTTAAGGTGTCTCCTGCAGGTATGTATACCCTAGGTTCTGTTAGGTTTTTTTTCGTCGGAATAAAAACACCATATTTTGACACCTCAAGGTCTTCAAGTAGATGGTGTATGGTGGGATAGCCGCTTTTCAATCCAGCTACCGCAGTGTCCTTCTCTACAGTAGGTAGGTGGATTATGAAAATGCTCAACAGACCGATGAAGAGGGCCCCGATAGATGCGTTGGTATACCTGGTGAAAAGGAATAGATATGATGATAAAATTATGAAAATTACTCCGACTATCTTGGAACTATATTCAGGTCTCAATATTTTCGATATCGAAGGACTCATCTCACATGACCAACCAATCGAGAATTATAAAGCTATCGCATTTACTTCGTGCCTTTCTATGCTTTATGAAGGCGCCACCTTCCTATGTAAAGGTCGATTTCGTCCTTATCCATAACATCGAACATCACATCATGTTTCTCACCGTCTCCCGCTACATAGTAGAATTCGTTTTCCTCCATCTTCTTCGTTTTAGGTATCAACATCACTTTCTGCTCTTCGAGTCTTTCTTTGAACTTTAATCTTAAAAGTCCTCCTTCGATATCGATCTCAGCTTTTTTCAAGCCTCTGTAGGACTCGTATTCTCCAGAAAGTGTTTTCATCTTCTCCTTCCTAGCGAAGAACGGCAGTTTCTCGGGATCCTTTCCTTTCATGACCGCTAAGACACCTTTTCCTATCTCTTCCATAGAGTACGAGGGAGATGTATTACAGGCGAGTGCTACCCCGTGATCTTCATCGAATCCGAGATACGCGCTAGCTACAGCTACAGAGCCGCCGTGACCCACCAGTTCTTTTCCCATGAACTCGTTAACCGCCCATCCATAGCCGTACATGCCGATCTCGCTTTCTACGTATCCAGTATGGGCTTTTTCCAACAGGTTCTCGTCGATTATATGCTGTCCTCCATACGAACCGCGGTTCATATTCATCTTCACGTAATTCGCCAGTTCATCCACACAGCTCAAAAGACCTCCAGAAGCGTAGCCCAATTCCGAATTAGGATAAGAGCACTCTTCGGGTTCACCATCCCTTATAAAATACGGCGTCATGAAGTCCTCATCATCTTCTTCATATTCAAAAGTGGATCTTTTCATCTCTAAAGGTTCCAAGATATTCTTTTTCACGTATCGGGAGTAACTCATCCCCGATGTCTCCTCTATGAGCTTTCCTAGAAGATCATAACCAGAGTTGAAGTAAAAGAATCTCTCATCCTTCTCTACCATCTCTTCTTCGGCGCCGTTCAGATGAACGTAAAAGTCGTCCCATCCTCCTAATGGCGCTCCCCTTTCATCCATACCTATAAGCCTGTCTATCAGGACTTCCGCTACAGCTAGAGAAGGCATGCCGCATGAATGGGTCAACAATTCATGGACCGTGACGTCGCTTCCCCACTCAACAGGTAGGTGATCTTCCACGCTACTCTCTAGATAAAGTTCGCCCTTCTCAACGAGTTGGAGGACACCTAATGCGGTGAAGGACTTGGAGCACGAGCCGATCCCGTAAAGAGTTGTCGATCTGGCGGGTAAGTTCTTTTTCAAGTCTCTAGCTCCGAAACCCCCTGAGTAAACAAGCTCCTCACCTTCGATCAGTGCCACACTCACACTCGGTATATTACCTTCATTCATCCAATCAGTCAAAAATCTCTCTAATCTCTTTTTCTTGTCCTCGTCCAGGTTCTGCTCACGCATCTTCATAAGTATCAACCCTGATCTAGAAATAAAAAGCTGATATTAACATTTATCCAACATCTAAAGCCGATAATCGTCCTCATATTCGTCGTAGTCCACTAATTCCAACTCATCCTCTAATTCCGCCACTGTCTTCATCTCGATTTCCTTCTCAATTTTCTTATGCTTTTTCCTCAGCTTAAAGACAGCCAATCTGACAACGAAGAGCGCAGCTATTACCCCGATGACCAAGTAGATGGCTGAGAATTCCAGCCGATCTCTTCTAACTTCAAAAGTGACGGACTCCGTGATCGTATTGCCTACTCTATCCCGTGCTCTAACCTCTACGGTGTACTCGCCGTCTTCGAGACCTATAAAGGTGTACTCAGTATCTCTACCTAAATATATCCAATCACCTTTCTCTCCGTCTTCAATGATCCTGATCTCATAACTATCTATCCCACTGAGATCGTCTTCACCGATCCATTCAACCATTACATCAGTCTTTTCCAACGTATCTTGATCTTCAGGAGCGCTTATGTTTAGGGTTGGAGGAACAGTGTCCACTAGAAATATTACTTCATCCCTAACCGAGTATGTTTCTTTTAGATTGGCCCTCAATTCGATCTTATTTTCTCCATCATCAAGATCTTCTATTGAATATTCCGTCACATTCCCTATTTCTATCCAATTTCCTTTATTCAACCTGTACTCAAAATATTCTATCTTAAGATCTTCATCTAGAAGTCGATACTCCCATTCAAGGGTCAGATCTCTAGTAGCATACATCCTGCCATCTTCAGGGTTAGTGATATTGAGATCAGCCTCTGGCATATTTATCTCGAAGTTTACGCTATCTGTGTTGAACCTCTGTGTCTCGTCTCTCGCCCTTATCCTAACGGTATAATGACCCTCTCCAAGCCCGCTGATCTCATGGCTGGACTTGTTTCCAAGATTATCCCATCTACCCCCACATATCTGAAATTCATGGTACTCTGCATTCTCTGAAGACCAATTTATTGTGACAGTGTCACCTTTTATAACTTCACCCGACGCAGGTGAATTTATCTCGACCCGTACCGTCTTTACTGTAAAATCGACTTCATCGATGGCTTCTTCCCCTTCTTCATCCTCAATCCTTATACTAACGGAATAATTTCCGTCATCCAAGTCTCTATAGGTGTGTTCGTCCATACCGGTGACATCTTCCCAATCCGTCTCAACGGGGCCATCCAATTTGATCTCAGTCTTCGCGTAATTATGGGCAGTCCATTCTATACTCACAGTGCCTCTCCTTTCTATATCTCCTTTTTCTGGTGAAATTATCTCCACGTGTGGACCCGTATGGACGAAAAATGTTATCTCATGAGATGCCGTCGCTCCCTCTTCATCCTCGGCCTGAACTTTTAGTTCGTGTTCTCCATCTTCTAGGTTTTCAAAACTCATATACTCATCGATGGTACTCCACTCTTCATCATTCAGATGGATCTTGTATTCTACCTCTCCTTCTCCACCCTTTGTTGCCCATGAACCGGTGAACTCGGAGGAGAAGATGGTTGTATTCTCTCTAGGATCGAGTATCCAAACTGTAAAGTCATCCAACTGTTCTATAGAAAGAAGGGGATTCATATCCTTGTTTCCATCTCCGGCTATGATGTAGGGTTCATTCCATGTTCTTAAATCATCATCTGGCGTAGCGTCGGGATATCTAAGTTCATAGTCATCCCAATAGTTCCCTTCAGTACCGTTGTCCCAACTGTTATCGGAGTTATCATAGGCTTGACCATCGATATCTTCAAAAAAATCCTCATGAGTTATACTGTTGTGATAAACGGCATTATCGTAGGAATTTGAAAGATACACACCATAATGATAGCTATCTTGTATTATGTTTCCAGAGATCAAGTTCTTGTGAGATGAAGAAAGATAGACACCAGGCCATTCGTTCTGAACAAGGTTATTCTCGATTATTCGGTTCTTATCAGATCCTCTTAAATATATTGCTGCAGTTCCGTTGAAAATACGGTTATTTTCTATCCTGTTTCTTTCAGAATTTTGAAGTGTTATGCTGTCTATCGAATCCTCGATGTAATTATCGAATATTTTATTATTATTGGAGAAACCTATTAATATACTAGTGTCCCCTGCCTTCATCTCCTGGCCACTGATAGTGATGTTACGGGAATTTGCTAGTATAACTTGTCCCACTTCGTCCTCTTCTGTAACTTTAAAATCGTCAGTATCTTCAAGATAGAGTATCGGTTTTCCTTCGATTTTGTTCGATTCATCGATGGTGTGCGTGTTCCAATATTCTTTTTCATTTCCGCTTATGTATATACTAGAGTCTTCAAAGGAATTGTCAAAAAATTCGGAATATTGAGAGGAACTCAGATGAATCCCTGAACTTTCGCTTTGAGAGATACTGTTTTGCCGATATTCGTTACCCTCAGAATTGAGGGATCTTATGCCCCTTAGATTGTTTGATAAAATATTCTCTGTAAAGTTGTTGTTATCAGAGTAAGAGAGATAAAAACCATCATCATCGTGTGACGCTTTATTTTCAGTTAATGTATTATAATCTGATCTGAGAAGAGCTACACCCCGACTGTTTTTATAAAATCCATTATCGGCAAAAGTGTTATCTTCAGAATAACTAATCTGTACACCTGCCTGGTTGTAAGATATATTGTTGTCAAATATCTTATTGTCATCTGATTCTGCAAGGAAAACTCCCTCGGCGTTATTAAAAATTGTATTATGTTTAAGTTCGATTTCATTAGAACTCTCTAGTGCTATTCCTTCTCCATAAACTGGATAATGGACTTTGGATACGGTGTTCTCCTCAACGTTAATCTTTTCTGAATCAGTAATACGGATGCCTGCGTGGTTATTCTCAGCGCTGTTTTTCCGTACGACGATCTCATCACTCTCATCTATAAAGATACCGTAGGAATTCCTCCGCAAATAATTATTTTCTATTTGAGCATTGGATACGTTTAAGAGATATATCCCGCAGTTAGAGATACCAGATGAAGTGGTTCTCGAAGCATTGTAGAGTCTTGAATCCTTTATGACAAAATGTTGATTCACATTAGATATAGTTATAGTAGAGTTCTCACTTTTCCCGTCAATCTCGTAGTTCTTTATTTTGTATGGATCATCTTCAGATCCATCCCCACTCCATCCTTCCCTTTCTGCTTTTTCTGTCAACTCAGTATTACTTTCTACATTTATTGGATCTCTCTGCTTGTATCTGTTAATAGTTTTTGGCTCGTCTGTGTAATTCAAATCTGATTCATTCGATCTTTCCGCTTCCAATTCCTCACCCAGCGATCTCCCTGAACCTTCTTCATCCCTCTCAAATTCTGTATCAGGATCTTGCGAATTGTAAACAGCTAAAGCGTAATCCTGATTCAGATCTCCATCATTGTTCCCATCGGCTGTGATCTCAAAACCCTGTACCCTGACTTCGTATGTTCCGTCCTCGACTTTATCCGGATGTATGTAGACGTTCTGGACATTGTTCGAATCATCCCAACCGTCTCCAGTACTGTCGAAATCGCTCATGGTTCTTCGGTTCGGAGGTGACCAACTGTCTGAGAATGAATTTCCTCTGTATACATCTCCTGAAGGGGATTTCACTTCAAGGTTCAGGTTATTTTTTAAGGTGCGATTATCGCCTTCGGCAGCCGCTGCATCGGTCCAAACTAGTGAAATCTTGAGAGGTTCGTCTTCCCTTTCGGCCTCAATTTCGTAGGTCTTTTCATCACCAGTCGATAATGCATTATTCTGATCATGAAGCGCGAATGGAACTGGATCCTCTTTAGGATACTCTAGTTTGGATATGTCGACCATACCCCAACCTATATCTTTGTTGGGTATGCTTTCGGGAATGCAATCTCTCGAATCTATATCTTCTGCAGTGTTTATCAGCATAGCTTTCACCATAGCGGGGCTAGGCTTTTCACCGAAATTTTCTTCATACCACTCTACCACTACTGCGGAAGCACCTGCTACGGCGGGATTTGACATGGATGTTCCAGACATCCAGTCGTAGGTTCCACCTTCGTGAAAAGAAGGATTCCCCAAAGAAAGAACGTTTCGCCCGGGAGCTACAACGTCGGGTTTTACCCTGTTATCTTCAGTCCAACCGCGTGAACTGAATCTAGCTATCTGCCCTGGATCGTTGGTATTACCGCCTCCAAAATAGGTTCCGTCCGGCATGTAGCTCTCTGTAGCTCCTACCGTGATCACATTTTTAGCGTTGCCAGGACTGCCTGTGGTTTGCTCTCTAGATCCTGAGTTCCCAGCAGATACTGTGACTACCATTTCCTCGTTATCTTCTGAATCTCTATTTGCATCCCTGACTCTTTCATCGAATATCCTGTCAGATTCTATATATTCTCCTCCTGTCGCTGATCCCCATGAGTTAGTATGGATATAGGCATCGGCTTCCTGTTTAGGTATCTCTACAATCTCATGATAATCGGCCCCCACCCAACTTGGTTCGAATATCTTCGCAGCGAAGAGTTCGGATTCGTAAGCCAGACCTTGCCCCATCAGATATGGTGCTTGTCCCGGGTACTCACCTTCTCCTTCGGCTCCGTGGTAGGTGTCTCCTGCAGCTGATCCAGAAACATGAGTGCCGTGCCCGTGTGGATCATACCAGTCCTCCGGACCCAGCTCTTCGAAACCGTGACCTCCGATGACCCTGTCTGTAAGGTCGGGATGTCCAGCATCACCTTCAAAGCCCTCTCCTATCCCTGTATCGGCCACAGCTATCGTAACGTCTTTTCCACTGTAACCGATCTGGTTGATGTAGGCGCCGTAGTCACCGTGTTTCCTGTACGGTATGTCTGGATCGTCGTGCTCGTCGTCCATTATCCAAGCGCCTCCTCCGATGATCTGACTATCCACCTCTGAGTGGAGTTCAGGCTCTCTGTATTCTGAGATATGATAAACCTCATCCATCTTGGCTAGTTCTTTCAATTCTCTTTCAGAGGTTATATCGACTCTTAAACGTTCGGTTTTGTCACTACCGCTACTGGACATATTAACGTGAAATTCAGAGCTTATGTCCCCTACGCTTTCATCTGTAGCGTGCGGCATCAGTTTTACATCGACTGTAGATAAATTCTCTTTCATTCTGGAGAATTCTGGAGATATTTTGTATTCTGGATGATACTTTCCGATCCAATCTATGAAAAACAACTCTTTTAGCTCTTCGGCTTGTTCTGGGGTCATCTTAACTTCGTATGCGTGGTTTGGTATGTAATTCAACAGTTCAACACCTTTCTCTTCTAAAGTTTCAACCCATTCTGGATTTATCGGGCCGAGCATATGCACTATGTAATGATTTTTTACGCCCGATTCGTAGCTATCTGCCTTTAAATCTAAGTTTGGATGGTCTTCTTCTTTTATATCAAAAGAATGTCCTTTGACGGATATTTCAGTTCTCGAAGGCAGCGTATTGACCCTATAGCCTTCATCTTTCAAAAATTGTATGACACTCGGGCTTTCTTCTATCAAAATAAAATTTTCGTATGTATCCAGGATGTTTAACTCTTTTTCTTCTATATCTCCCTTTTCCTCTTCGTTCCTGGCCATTATCAAAACTATATCTTTTTCTTCGTCCGTCTCAGACCTTTCTAAAGCAGGTTCTGTGTCACTCTCTTCAGATTCTATACCCACTCCAACTACCAAAAGAGATAGTATAAGTATAGATACGATGACGAAGGTCGATATCTTTTCTTTTTTCAATCTTTTAGACATCTTGTATTAGAGCTCCTATCAGCCTTATGAATTATAATGAATTACGGGTTTATTAAGTCTTTGAAGCACCATCAAAATCTTTATAATCCACTTGGATTTTTCTGAGTTAGCCGATGACGGGTTCAACTTCGTGATCAGATCCCTAAGAGGTTTTAGTATGCCAGTAGATGAAATAAAAAAAATTAAAAAGGCGGAGAAAAGAGCCGAAAAAAAGATAGAGGAAGCGGAGGAAAGGGCTAAAGAGCTGGTGAAGAAGGCAAGAGAGGAAGCCCAGCAGCAGAAAGAGGATGATCTTTTTTCACTGAGGAAGGAGCTGGAAGAGAAGAGGAAAAAAGCGAAAAAAGAGGCAGAAAAAGAGGCTGAGAGGGTCAAAGAAGAGAGTGAAAAAGAAGTAGAGAGAATAAAAAGATCGACTGAAGAAGATATATCTGAAGCTGTAGACCACGTCATAAAAAGATCGATGGAGGTATGAAGTGGTGTTATTTCCGGAGAGGATGAAGGACCTCACCGTGATGGTGTATGAAGATCACGTGGAAGATGTGATCGAAGTGCTCCATGAAAGAGGTGTTACTGAGATAAGCGATATCGATAGAGATGCCGAAGTTAAAGAACTGGTTGAACCTGTAGGCATCTCGGAATCTCTCGGAGAACTGACCGATTACGATATCAAATTGTCATCCATATTAGATATATTCGAAAGATTGGAGACTGAGAAAAGCGTAGTGAAAGAATTTATCTTTCCGGAAGAAAAGAAAAAAGTTAAGAGAAGAAAAAAAGATTTAGAATTTCTTACAGAAGAAATAGATAGAAAGTTAGAAAAGAGTGGGGAGAAGATCCTTAAGCTCGATGAACGATTGACAGATATAGATAAAAAAGTAGACGAACTCGAACAGTTGAGAAAGGATCTTGAACTGATCTCATTTTTGGATCTAGACCTTTCCCATATCGGTGAATCGAATTTCACCGTGACCAGGTTAGGTGTCACTGAGGACCCCACTTTGTTCCGAGAACGCATCAAAGAGATCGACGCTTATTTCTATGAGATCGAGAAAGCTAGGAGGGAGGAAGAAGATAAGTACATCGTAGTGGCATCTGGATCCATCCAAGATCGTGCTGAATTCGAATCCATACTGAGACAGAGTGATGTGCGTCCGTTGAGTTTAGAAGGTTTGGAAGGAACTCCGCAAAAAGCATTGAAAAACCTTTCTTCAAAGATCGAAAGTCTGAAATCATCAAGAGAGGACATACTAAAAAAATTGAAGGCTCTAAAGAATGAAGAAGAGAAAGAATACCGGGCTTTAAAAGAGGAACTAGATATACTCAGAGAAAAGAAAGAGGTGATCCAGAATTTTGGAAACACTGAGTCCACAACGGTACTTAAAGGTTGGACTCCTAAAGATGAAGTGGAGAAGGTGAGAGAACTGGTCGAGAGAATCACGGAGGGCCATGCGGAAGTCATCGCTAAAGATCCTGAAGATCCCGACGAGGTGCCCTGCAAGCTGAACAATCCAAATTTCATAGAGCCTTATGAAATGTTGACCCATATGTTCGCTCCTCCAAGGTACGATGAGATAGATCCTACTTTTATACTCGCTCCCGCCTTCGTGATATTTTTCGGGATCATGTTGGGAGACGCAATATATGGCATTCTTATCATACTTACATCAGTTATCCTACTGAGAGGCATCGGAAAGATCGAGAAGGGTATCAGGAATTTCTCTTATGTCTTATTAGGGACCGGTTTGAGTACTTTTATATTTGGTATACTGCAGGGCGGCTATCTTGGCCCAGCACAGGATACCCATACCAATCTGTTCGGCAGGATAGGATTGGACTTCATCAATGATATGGCGGTGTTAGAGACTTTAGAGGGCGAAGGACCTCTTGTATTGCTCATTATCTCGCTCCTCATAGGGCTCTTCTATCTCAACACCGGCTTCTTATTGCAATTCATAAAATACTTCAAAGATAAGAATTACAGGGCCATACTCAAGGATAACGTCTCCTGGTGGACTCTGCAGCCTGGAGGTTTCATCCTGATCTCGGGTCAGCTTTTTGGCTGGTGGGATTTTTCCAGTGAAACGTACATGATAGCATGGGGACTCACCGGCGTCGGTTTGCTGCTGATGGTCTTAAGAGCGAAAGGTCTGTCGTTCTTCGAGCTGACCGGATTCTTGGGAGACTTCCTCTCCTTTTCTAGGATCCTGGCATTGGGCCTCGCTACCTCCGGTATCGCGTTGACCGTGAACGTACTAGCAGACCTGGTCGCAGGAGCATCGATAAATCTTCCGATAGCGATCGTTATACTGCTTGTGGGTGGTATTTTGAGCGGGAAGGGGATAAAAGATTTCAGCCGATTGGAGATCACCATAGGCTTGTTGGTTGTTGTTCTAGGTGTGGTGAGTTTTGTGGCCTATACAGGAGTTATCGATCCAAGGACTCCTTTCTATTTCTTCGGCTTCGTGGTCGCGGTCATAGGCCACCTAGGTAATGCGGTATTACAAGCACTTGGAGCCTTCGTACACTCTTTGAGGCTTCAGTATGTAGAATTTTTCGGCACATTTTACGAAGGCGGCGGGGCTGAATACACGCCTTTTGAAGCGGAAAGAGAATTTACTGAGTTGAGTAGAAATAAGAAAGAGGTGAAAAGATGAGAATATTGAAAAGTAAGTTAGAGTCAAAAGTCATGGTCTCGATAGTTGTTTTAGCTATAACCCTCCTTGTATTTGGAGCAGCACCAGTTTTGGGTTCAACAGACGAAGATATAGATCCCGAAGGAAGGGTGGATATCCTTGTCTATGATAGAACCGAGGAAGAATATAGAGATGAAGGCGAATACATAAAAAGATACATGGAGGATGAAGAAGGAGTAGAGATCGGTTTTTCTTTTAGAACCAATATCGAAGATTTAGATAATATTACATGGGACTTTGGGGATGGAACCGTAGAGGAAGATTTATTTTATGTTAACCACACGTATGAGGAAGAAGGCATATACAACGTTACTTTGACTGTGGAAGACACTCAAAAAGAAAGTATCCATCAGGATCATCTCGAAGTTGAAATAGAGAAAGATGAGAGAGGTACATTCCTTACCGCTATAGGTGCCGGTTTGGCTGTCGGCATAGCAGGTATGGGAGCCGGTATCGGTGTGGGTATCGCCGGAGCCGCCGGAGCAGGCACGATAGCGGAAAAACCCGACAAGTTCGGAAAGTGTCTAGTTTTCCAGGCACTGCCGCAGACCCAGGCCATCTATGGGCTGCTCATAGCGGTTCTTCTTCTACTTTTCACAGGGGTTATAGGAGGAGAGGGATTTGTTCCATTGAATGTTGGTATAGCCTCTTTGGGGGTCGGTCTAGCTGTTGGAATTGCCGGTCTTTCTGCTATCGGGCAAGGCATAGCAGCATCTGGGAGTATCGCTAGCTACAGTGAAAAAGAAGAGCTGTTCGGAAAGGGTATGGTCTTTTCAGTTTTACCTGAAACCCAGGCTATCTATGGTCTCCTAGTCGGTATACTTATAATGGTCTTCACAGGACTCCTTGGTGCCGAGATCCTACCTGAACTATTGGGAGAAAAAGGGATGGGCTTGGCATTGATCACCATCGGAGGAGGGTTAGCCGTAGGTGTTGCAGGTCTTTCTGGAATAGGTCAAGGTATAGCTTCTGGAGCCGGGATTGGAAGTGTTGCTGAGAATGAAGACCTTTTTGGAAAAGGTATGGTATTTTCAGTTCTCCCAGAGACTCAGGCTATCTATGGTCTACTGATAGCCATCTTACTGATGGTTTTCTCCGGTCTTCTCGGAGGAGATATAATAGATGCTATGGCAGGAACGTCTGGTTTCAGTTTAGGTCTGATCGGTATAGGTGCAGGTTTGGCCGTAGGCATAGCAGGTCTTTCTGGAATAGGACAGGGCATAGCAGCCGCTAGTGGCATAGGAAGTGTTGCTGAGAATGAAGATGTGTTCGGTCGAGGGATGGTCTTTTCAGTCTTACCTGAAACACAGGCCATCTATGGTATGCTTATAGCTATTTTACTTATGATATTCAGCGGATTATTGGGGGAAGCAGCATTGGTCGACGAGTCTGCAGAGATACAGATGTTCTTAGGACTCGTCGGTATAGGTGCTGGATTAGCCGTAGGGATCGCCGGTCTTTCAGGAATAGGACAAGGTATTGCAGCAGGCAGTGGAATAGCTACTGTTGCGGAAGATGAAGGTATGTTTGGAAGAGGTATGGTCTTTTCAGTCTTGCCTGAAACACAGGCCATCTATGGTATGTTGATATCCATATTGTTGATGGTATTCAGCGGGTTACTGGGCGATGTGTATCCAGAAGGTGCTGGAGTTCAGATGGGTATCGCGGCCGTCGGTGCGGGCTTGGCGATAGGAATAGCTGGTGTCTCCGGTGTCGGTCAAGGTATCACTTCAGGTTCGGCCATCGCGGCGGTTTCGAAGAGAGAAGAGACATTCGGCAAAGGTATGATATTCAGTGTGATGTCAGAGACCTTCGCTATATTTGGTTTGCTTATTGCTATATTCATAATCGTCTTCCTAGGGTTCATGTAAAGATGTGAGGTAAAAATATGCCGATGAAAAAAATAATAGAGAGGATCAACGAAGTCACGCAGAATAAAGTTGAGAATGTGATGGAGAGGGGGAGAAAAAAGGCGGAGGAGATCGAAGAAGAGGTCGAAAAGGAAAAACAGAGAAGATTGGATGAGCTGGAAAAGGAGAAGAACAGAGAGATACAGACGATGAAGAACAGGATCATCTCTCAGGCCAAGCTGGAAGCGAAGAAAAAAAAGCTGAAAGTGAGAGAGGAGATGATAGAAGAAGTTTTCAACAGGGCTAAAGAAGAGCTAGATTCTAAACAGCCGGGAGAATACAAGGGTTACTTGAAACAATCTATCGATGAAGCCAACAAGCTCTTGGAAGGAAAAATCAAAATCAGATGTGAAAAGAAGGCTGAAAAGTTAGTGCAAAAATTGGTAGGAGAAATCGATCCTGAAATGGATGTAGAAGCGGATCTGAAAACTATAGGTGGTATAAAAGCCATCTCCGAAAAAGGCTCGACCATGGACTTGACTTTTGAAGCGAATCTAGAGAGGAGAAAAAAGGAACTTCGAAAAGAGATATCCGATATATTATTTGAGGAGGACTGAGCTTTGTTAGATAGTTTGATAGACACACTTGGACTACCGACGTTCGTCTTGATCATCGTTGGAGTCTCACTTCTGATAGTAGTTATCCTGTTGATGAGCTATTTCAAAGTACTGATCTCCATCACAAATTTCACTTTTCCTAATGCAAAGATAAGAGCCATGGGGAATCCCTTCGTAAAAGAGGAAAAACTCAAAACGCTTGCGGAAAGCGGCAGCATAAATGAAGTCTACGCCAAGATTAGAGAAGAAAATTACGATCTTCCTAAAGAAGAAACAGATGACCTCCGAACGGTTGAAAGGAAATTGGAAGAGAACATCGTAGAATCGATCAAAAAGACCGCGATGTCAGTACCCACTACATTCAAACCATTCGTCAATACCTGGTTGATGAAATATGATCTTAAGATGGTGAAAAGAGCATTGAAGGCGATGTTCAGAGAAAATGGGAAGGAAGAATTAGATGAAAGGATGATCCCGGTGAGGATAATAAATGAAGACAAGATAGAGGAGATGAAGTCTGCTAGGAATGTTCAGGAATTGATAGCTATCCTTAAGGAGACGGAGTTTGAGGAAGCGCTGAAAGGGAAAGAGAGAGTTGAAGACTTTTATGAGTTTGATGTTAGTTTAGATAGGTATCTTTTTGAAAAGATCAAGAAAGAAGTGAACAAGATCGAAGGAGAAGAAAGATCGACCGTTAGATATTTCTTTGGTAAGTACACCGATATAATTAACCTAAAGATGGTGATAAGAGGGTTGAGAGAGGACGTAGATGAAGAGACCCTTAAAGATTCTCTGCTCCCTTCCGGCAGGGAATTGGAAGACTGGAAACTGGATAATATGGTAGAAGCTAGTAGCCTGGAAGAAGCCCTGATAGAGCTTGAAGGGACTTCTTACGATGGTTTGAAGGAGGCGAAGGCTTCCATGTCTTACTTTGAACTAGAAAAGAGATTGGATGAAAAGCTTTTAAAGGTGGTCTCAGAGATATACAGCCAAGATATATTGACGGTAGGTCCTCTCCTGAAGTATTTGATCGCCAAAGAGATCGAATTGAGAAATCTTAAAGTACTGATAAGAGGGGTCAAAGAGGGGTTGAGTGCGGAAAAAATAACGGATCTTATGATAATGGAGGCCTCATGATGAAAGTGGTTCTACTCGGGAAGAAGGATATGGCTGTAGGGTTTTCGTTAGCTGGACTCGATGAAGTTTACGTTCCCGAGAACGATTACCAGGCAAAGAAGAGACTCGAGAAGTGGTTGGGCACTCCCGATATAGGAGTGATCCTGTTATCTGAAGAGATAGCTGAAGATATAAGGGAAGATCTTCAGCGGAAAAAGGAGAAGAAAGACGATGTTTATCCTCTGATCGTTGAGATACCAGATAAAGAAGGAGCTATAGAGGATAAAGAAGATCCATTGAAGGACAAGATAAAAAGAGCTGTAGGTATAGATATAACTGAAAAGGAGAATTGATATAGATGAAAGAAAATTCATGCTCAAAATTGTTTATCTCGTTTGAGGAGGCCAGTTAGTATGGTAGAAGAGATCGAAGAGAGTATAAGCAGGATGGAAGAACCGTCTGAGGAAGAAGGAGAAGGAAAGATAATACACGTTGCGGGACCGGTGGTTGAAGCCGATAATCTCAGAGGTGCGGAGATGTACGAAGTGGTCGAAGTTGGTGAAGAAGGTCTGATCGGCGAAGTCATCGAACTTGAAGAAGATGTTGCCACGATACAGGTTTACGAGGAAACAGGCGGGATCAAGCCTGGAGAGCCGGTCAAAAGGACCGGGGAACCTCTGTCTTTAGAACTCGCACCCGGTCTTATCGAACAAATCTATGACGGTATACAGCGTCCTCTAGAAGGGATCGTCGAAGAGGCGGGTGATTTCATCCGGAGAGGTGTTGACGTTTCCCCCCTAGACGAAGAAAAGGAGTGGGAATTCAAGCCTCAAGTTGAAGAAGGGGATGAAGTCGAGCACGGCGATATCTTAGGCGTGGTTGAAGAGACCACCACTGTAGACCATAAGGTCATGGTGCCTCCCGGTAAGAAAGGTGTAGTTAAAGAGATCGTTTCCATAGGTGAATACACCATAAACGATACTATAGCTGTACTTGAAAACGAAGATGGTGAGGAAGAGATAAGCATGAAGCAGCGCTGGCCCGTAAGGGTGGGAAGGCCTATAAAGGAGAAAAAGCAGCCCGGCGAGATTTTGGTTACCGGGCAGCGGGTTCTTGATACTTTCTTCCCTCTTGCAAAGGGAGGTACCGCTGCGATACCTGGGGGGTTCGGAACTGGAAAAACGGTCATCCAGCACCAATTGGCCAAATGGAGCGACGCGGACATCGTGGTTTACGTAGGATGTGGGGAGAGAGGTAACGAGATGACAGAAGTTCTGAGAGATTTTCCAGAGTTGGAAGATCCCTGGACTGGAGAGCCATTGATGAAAAGAACCGTACTCATAGCGAACACTAGTAACATGCCCGTTGCGGCGAGAGAAGCGTCCGTATTCTCAGGTATAACGATAGCTGAATACTACAGAGATATGGGCTATAATGTTGCCCTGATGGCCGATTCAACGTCTAGATGGGCTGAGGCGTTAAGAGAGATTTCCGGCAGGCTTGAGGAGATGCCGGGAGAAGAAGGATTTCCCGCTTACCTCGCGAGCGACTTGGCATCTTTCTACGAACGAGCCGGTATCTGTGAGCTCCACGGGAATAGAGAAGGTTCCATCTCAGTTATCGGTGCTGTGAGTCCATCTGGAGGCGATTTCTCGGAACCGGTAACACAGAACACTCTGAGGATCGTCCAGGTCTTTTGGGCTTTGGATACAGAGCTTAAAAACAGGCGGCATTTCCCTGCAGTCGACTGGCTGACCTCCTATTCTCTCTATCTAGATGAGGTCAGTGACTGGTGGGAAGAGAACGTAAATGAACACTGGAAATCGCTGAGAAGGGAAACAATGCGTTTACTGGAAAAAGAATCCGAACTTGAAGAGATCGTTCAGTTGGTGGGACCAGATGCCCTACCTCCTTCTGATCAATTTGCTTTACAAGCTGCTAGGATAATCAGAGAGGACTTCCTGCAGCAGAACGCTTTCCATGAAGTGGACACTTTCTGCGAGCCCGAAAAGCAATTTTGGATGCTACATCTCATGATGGCTTTTTACTCTACGGGTCTTGAGGCACTCGATGAAGGAGTTACAGTAGATGAGTTGGCCAGCATGGACATATTGGAAAAGATCAGCAGGATGTCCAATTATCCTTCAGAGGAATGGGAACGGAGATTCAACAAGATAGAAATGGAGATGAACGAGGAATTCAACGAACTTGAAGAGTCACTAGAGTTATCCTCACCTGTAGACGAAGAGAGCGGAGCAGGAAAGATCTCTCTTTCAGCTGAAGAAGTATCCTTGGAGGAGGAGTGATATAGTGGCGGATAAATCATCGAAAAGGACCGAATATCAGAACGTTACCGAAGTTTCAGGACCTCTCATGGTAGTCGAAGGTATCAGTGACGTAGCGTACGATGAGATAGCTAAAATCAAACTGCCTAGCGGCGAAGAAAGATTGGGACAGGTCTTGGAAGCGGAATCCAATAGAGCCGTATTGCAGGTCTTTGAAGGTACTAGGGGACTAGATACAGACGATACGAGCGTCCAGTTCACTGGAGAAGTGATGAAGTTCGGAGTTTCAGATGAACTTTTAGGTAGAGTGTTCAACGGTATAGGAGAACCGATCGATGGAAGTCCTGATATAATCCCAGACGAAAGGAGGAACATCGAAGGCAATCCGATAAACCCCTCCGCAAGAGAATATCCGAGGGAATTTATCCAGACCGGTGTCTCGACGATAGACGGAATGCTCACACTAGTCAGAGGTCAGAAACTGCCTATATTCAGCGCTTCCGGACTACCACATAACAGTGTCGCCGCTCAGATAGCAAGGCAGTCGAAAGTTCTCGGGGAAGAGGAAGAATTCGCCGTTGTCTTCTGTGCGATGGGCATAACCGCTGAGGAGGCCAACTTCTTCCAGAAGGATTTTGAAAGAACCGGAGCCTTGGAAAGATCTGTACTGTTCTTAAACCTTGCAAACGATCCCGCTATCGAAAGGATAATCATCCCCAGGATGGCACTTACCGCTGCAGAATATCTGGCCTTCGACGAGGGTATGCAGGTACTGGTGATCCTGACCGATATGACAAATTACTGCGAGGCCTTAAGAGAGATCGCTGCCGCTAGAGAAGAGGTGCCCGGAAGAAGAGGTTATCCCGGTTACATGTACACCGATCTTGCCAGCATATACGAGAGAGCTGGAAGAATACTGGACAGGGAAGGCTCGATAACTATGATCCCCATCCTCACGATGCCGGACGACGATATCACTCATCCTATACCAGACCTTACCGGTTACATCACCGAAGGACAGCTCGTTTTTTCGAGAGAGCTTCACAGAAAGGGTATCAGGCCACCGATAACTCCTGGTGAAAGCTTGTCAAGGCTAATGGAGGAAGGTATTGGAGAAGAAAGGACTAGAGAAGACCATTCCGACGTCAGTAATCAGCTTTATGCGGCATATGCGGAAGGTCTCGACCTAAGGGATTTAGTTGCGGTGGTAGGCGAAGAAGCATTGAGTGAGAGAGATAAGTTATATCTAGATTTCGCGGAAAAGTTCGAGGAAAGATTCATCAACCAGGGTAAAGAAGAAGACAGGAGTATAGATGGAACTTTAGATTTAGCTTGGGAACTTTTGACAAACATACCGAAAAAAGATCTCAAGAGGATCGACGAGAAGTGGATCGGCAAGTATTATCCCGAGTGAGAGGTTTGGATAGATGTCTTCTGGCCGAAACAGGGACTTCATAACACGTCTCTTCTAACCCTCTTTCTATCTTTTTACGTTCCGCTTCTTTCTCTTTAGCCTTTGTTCTACACCTTTTACACCGGTAACCGGCGTTGGTTCCCATAGAGGACATCCTTTTTCCGCAGTCAGGGCACTCCGGATTGCTAACCTTTTCTACTTTCTCTTCTAAGCCCAGTATCCTCATCTTCTCGATGTTCAAGGTTTTGGGATCTTTTCTTATACCGCCCCAAAGCTCTATTTTATCCCCTGAAATCAGTTTTTTGACCACTTCCCTGAACCCTTTTGTGGGCTCGTACGCTGCCGCAGTTATCTTGCCAGTAACATCTTCCATTTCGAACAAAATATGTCCTCCTTCGATGATCCGGGGCTCAGAGATGACTTTTCCGCCAATTTTAGCCGAGGTCCATGGGCTAGCTTCTGATATTTTTTTCTCCTGGATATGATCATCCGTCGCCTGGTTGGTCAAAAAGATGAGCCATCTTTCCGGCTTCTCTCCATCGATCATCTTCAAGGCCTGTTTTAACTCATCAGGGTCTTCGCCTCTGACCCCGTAAAGGACAGGACAAGGTGAATTAGGCGCTATAGCCTGCTCTTTCTCCTCATGATCGTAGTTATCGAAGGCTTTTTTGAGTGCCCCGTCCATATTGATGATATCCTTTTCATTTAACTCTCGCTCTTTCCCCCATCTATCTTTTTTCCGGTAAGTGAGCAGTTCGTAAGTAAAGTCTCCCGGACGCCAGGCGAGAGCTGACAAAGCTCCTACAAGACCTCTCCTATCATCGTATCCTTTGTAAAGATAGCTACCTCTGTCCAACTCTTTTTGTACCATCTCAAAATCGACAACGTCTCTAACAGCTTTTCGATAAAATCTTTCAGAAGGTCTTTCGTCGGCGATTATCAGACCGGGATTTGTATTATCGTTATCTAATTCTGCCCACTGCTCTACTTTTCTTTTAACTCTTTCTAGAAACTCCCTTTTCTTCGGTATTTCAGTATCTTCTTCATGAATGTATACTTCTCCTTGAAGGTTACCGATCTTTCTATTCTTCCTTTTTCCATACCCTATCGTTATCACTATCGCTCCATTGCCCCTTGTCTTCCAGGGTACATTTGGATTCAACCTAACCAACCTAGGATAATCTAGAAGATCAAAATCATCGAACTCCCTTATCAGCTCAGTAGCTAAAAAAGTCGTACACATACCTTCTCTAGAATCGGTGTCATCAACCGCTATGAACATATTCTGACCTGTCCTGTCTTACTGGATCCGGCCGCAATCTCTACATCTATATCTTTCTTCGCCTATACTGACAAGTGTTCCACCGCATTCACGGCACTGTTTCAATTCTTTCTCTTCTTCTCTTTCATCATACTTCTTCTCTCTAAATATGTGGTCCTCGAAGAAATCTCCTACGTGAACCGGTTCACCTGTTCCCGTAA
This sequence comes from Thermoplasmata archaeon, assembly GCA_003554965.1. Taxonomy (GTDB): domain Archaea; phylum Thermoplasmatota; class Thermoplasmata; order Halarchaeoplasmatales; family Halarchaeoplasmataceae; genus Natronoplasma. The sequence goes on from PWHR01000041.1 coordinate 73,232, forward strand.
CTGTGGTCTCAGCCAATCTATCCAGATAGCGCTGCCTTGGATCTCCTTCGCTCAACATTCCTCCGAGCCAGTCTAAAAGTAATAGTATGCCGTGAAGTTTACTGATGTTCCTTATGAGTGCTTCGGGCATGTCAAAGGTCTGGGTGAGTGATCCTACCTCAATGCCCATCACAGCTTTTCCTATCGTTTTTTTGGTCGAATATTCGAATACTGCTGAATAAAATACCTGGACCATCCCTGCGGTCATCGGAAAGTACCACCAGGCACCAAGGCCCGGTACCCAAAAGAAGAACAAAAAGATTAGATATACCACCAAGGACGAGATAAAAAAGTCCAGGATATACGCTATCAATCGCTTTACCCAATGTTTCTGCAGAGGCTTATTATCATGTATCAGATCAAATCCCGTTACCATCTTTATCACGCGCTTATCTAAGTTTTTGTACCCTCAGACTGCCCATCATTCATCATATAGAGGGTTTAAACCCTCAGGATAGTCAGATTTGGATTCTTCATCATCGGGTGATTTGAAATGGATTTACTTATCTTTATATGTTTTCCTTCTTTCTTATCTATGATCATTCGAATGATTTATTAGTAGAAACTCTTTTTTAAATCTTATATGAAACTGTTCATCCGAGATTATAGAGAATGCGACCCTGAGAAATGCACAGCTAGAAAACTCCTAGATGAAGGTCTAGCAGAAAAAATTATGAAGGACAGTGAGCTTGGAGTCGGCGGAATCTATCTCACTCCTTTAGCTGAAAAAGCTATATCCCCTGAAGACAAGGAGGAAGCTGAAAAAGGTGGGTTAAGAGCTATAGATTGCACTTGGACGGAAGCGGACGATAAGATACCGCAATTCGAAAACGGCAGAGCTTTACCTTACCTGGTGGCGGTCAACCCGATAAATTACGGGAGGCCTTTTCAACTGACTACGGTAGAAGCTTTAGCCGGAGCTCTTTACATTCTTGGAGAGAAAGAACAGGCTGAAGATATACTGTCAAAATTCAGTTGGGGAGAGCATTTCTTTGAGATGAACAAAGACCCTTTAGAGGAATATCGGGAAGCTGAAAACAGTACTGAGATCGTGGAGATACAGCAGGAATACTTAGATCGTTGAATGCCCTAAGTCAATCTTCTTCCTGTGGTATCATATTCGGTATACCGTCCTCGATCGGATAATCGATGCTGCACTCTTTACAGTAGAGGGTACCTTCTTCTATCTCTTCTTCTTTTTTATGAACTGTAAGTTCAAGCTCATCCTTGCATTCAGGACATCGCAATATCTCAAGCAGACTTTCTTTCATGGTTCATCATCTTCAATATGTGTAAAAGTTCTTTCGGAAAAAAGAACAAATAATGATGATCAGAAGATATCGATACTATTTGGTATATCGTTCTTTCTCTTTAGGTATTGGATCTGGGTACGTGTGTAGCGATACTCTACATCGCATTTCTCATCCTGAAAGTCCCATGGATTGACTATCAACAGGTCTCCTTCTCTTATCCACATCCGTTTCTTGAGTTTTCCCGGTATCCTTCCCATCCGAGACTTTCCATCCTCACAAATAGTTTTTACCCTTCCTCCGCCCAGCATCTTATCTGCCACAGCGAACATCTGCCCTTCGTTTCTTCTAGGGTAAGGAACCCTGACCACTTCTTCGTCGTCTCCTTTACTCAAAGTATCACCATATCATAAAATACGGGTTTTATATATTCTTTGCCGGAGAAAAACACGATTATATTTATTTTTCAGAATCAGATATTTCTTCTATAGCTTCTACATATCCTACATCCTCGCTCTCTTCTTTATATGCATTGATCACGTCTACCCTAGTAAGTACTCCCATAAGTTTCTTAGCACCCTTTTCCGGTACCACGGGTATCAAGTTAACATCTTCTTCTATCATCAATTTTAGAGCATTCAAGAGATTATTGTTTTCCGTTATGGTGATAGAAAGAGGTTCCATCACCGATCTTACGGCTAAGTGTTCATAACCTTCAGATATGGCGTCCATTTTTTTCGGATAGCTCACCACTCCTACTACCTCTCCTGTCCTTTCTTCCACCACCGGAAGATTGGTGTAATCGTATTCCTTTGCGAGTTCTCTAGCTCTACTGACCGGTGTGTTTATATTGACGGTCACTGGATCGGTGGTCATGTGGTCTTTTACTCTTAAGTTTTCAAGCTCTACACCGCCCTGCGCTTTATCGATATCTACACCTCTTCTGAGTAGTTTGGTAGTGTATATATTCTTTTTCTGGATATGGCTGGTAACGACGGTGCTGACTATACAAGCGAAGATGAGAGGTATGAATACGTTCAGATCCATGGTCATCTCGAACAAGATCAAGATACCCGTAAGAGGCGCATGGGTAGCTCCAGCAAATATAGCTCCCATCGCAACAAGTCCATAAGAGCTGGGAGAGGCGATCGCTCCAGGCGAGATGACGTTTATTATCCTACCATAGGCTCCGCCCAGCATCGAACCTATGAAGAGACCGGGAGCAAATATTCCACCAGACCCTCCGCTTCCTAAAGTAAGACTGGTAGCGATAATCTTTCCGAACATCAATATGATAAGCATGCTAAGTGCCAACTCATCAAATAACGCGGCATCCATTACCGGATAACCGGTAGCCATTATATGGGGTAAGCCTACAACTGCCAATATACCAATACCTAAACCTCCTATACCTGGTTTTACGAATTCCGGTATAGGTAGCTTCTCGAATACATCTTCAAAACCATATAGCAAATTAGTATACAACAGTGCCACTAAACCAGCAACAAGACCGAGACCTAGATAGGTGAAAGCTTCCCAATAGCTAGCTATATAAAATTCTGGTATATCAAATATGGCTCCTCTCGGCCTGCCGAGGATTTGTAGGAAAATAAAATTTGCCACACTGTATCCAACGATAGATCCCACTACTACTGGGGCAAAATTATCGAGCTTCACTTTCCGGAGTATAACTTCGATACTGAATACTATACCTGCTAAAGGGGCATTAAATGTTCCAGCGATACCGGCGGCTGCTCCCGCTGCTAAAAGTGCTTTTTTATCTTCAGGAGTCAATTTCAATAATTGACCTAAAGCCGAACCAAACGAAGAACCTATCTGGACGATTGGACCCTCTCTTCCCGCTGCACCACCGGAACCGATACATATAGCGGACATCAGAGCTTTCAAAGGAGCTACCAGTGGTCTTATGTTCCCATCTTTTAACGAAACCGCTTCCATAACTTCAGGTACGCCGTGCCCCCTAGCTTCAGGGACAACATAATGTATGACTGGACCGATGATCAATCCTCCGATGACCGGACCCAAAAGTCGGTAGTACCAGGGAAGCCCCCACAATGTGTCTAAAAATACGTCAGTATCTGTAGCACCGTAAAACAGATATTTGAATCCCAATATCAAATAATAAAAAAACACGGCTCCAAGCCCACATATGACCCCGACTAGAGATCCCAATATCGTTAACCTCGTTAAACAAGGATCTCTAAAGGACTCAGCGATCTCCTCTAAAGAGGGCACATGAAATTTATTTTTTATGTTGGATTTCATGGGTTGGTTTCTCCATATAGTTTTGATCACAAATTCATGCGATCGGAACTGGTTTTATCCAACTCACTCATTCTCATCATAGTTGTCCATACAAGGACTGGGCACCATCTTTCAGCCTTTTGAGCCATATTCATGCCGGCGAGTTATCGTATAGGGGTATATATAATTTTTCTCACCCATATCATTATAGCCAGTGGTTTATCAAGTTTGTTTCTCTTTCCCACCCTAGATCATATTAATAGTCAAGTATAAATTCCTGTCTTGACCAGAAAACCGGAATCAAACACTAAATTTTATAAGAGAGTTACTACTCATCTCAAAGCGATATAGCTATCGCCGATTTAGATGCGGGGGTACCCGAGCATGGCCAAAGGGGCAAGGCTTAGGACCTTGTTGCGTAGGCATCCGAGGGTTCAAATCCCTCCTCCCGCACTTTCCTTAATAAGAACTTCAATGCGAATTATGATAAAATGGATGAACTTCAAGAGAGAGCGGAAAAATTACTAGCTCAAGTCGATCTGAAATCCGAGGAACTAGAGAAACAATTCGAGGTAACAGAAGATATAGAAGAACTGCTCGATGATCTGGAAAAACGAGACAGACACCACAAGTTAGTACTGGACGATCCAGACCTATATCTTAAATTGGCTATCGTATGTCAATCGAATGAAAAATTGGATGAAGCGGAAGATCTGGTCAAAAAATCACTACGCCTAGAAAATAGTTATCTGGGATTTCTAGTGAGTGGGAGGATACTGCAGAAAAAGAAAAACTACAAGGGGGCATTGGGAGAATATGATTCAGCTTTAGAGTATGACGACAGCGGGCTGGTACATAGATACAGATACGAAGCTCTAAAAAGTAGAGATATGCAAGACAGAGCTTTAGATGCTCTCGAAAAAGCTCTAGAGAAAAATGAAAATGGGTTCCTATTAGCTAAAAAGGCTGATCTGTTGATGGACATGGGTGAACCAGAAAGAGCAAAGGAAGTTTACGAAAATGCTGAAGAGATAGATCCTGACTTGGATAACAAAGATAAGAAGATCGATGATTTACTGAAAGAGGCGAGCAAAAAGGTGATCCCTGAAGAATACGATAAGATCTTGATATTGAAAGAAGATGCTGTGGAAGCTTGGTTGGGGAAAGCAGAGTGTTACCAAAAGCTGAACCAACCTGAAAAGGCCAAAGAAACTTTGGAAAGATCCCTAGAACACGTGGAGGATGAACGTGTAGTAGATAAATTGAAAGATCTCAATGAGAAAGAAAATGAACCTGCAGAATGTCCTCACTGTGGTGGAAGCGGGAAATGCCACGCATGTGATGGGGAAGGAAATTGCGATAGATGTGGTGGAAGTGGTGATTGTCTTAAATGCGACGGCGCTTCAGAATGCCCTGATTGTTATGGATCAGGAGAATGTTCAAATTGCGATGGCGAAGGTAAAGGTTTGATCTTTAGATGCAAAGTTTGTTCCGGGACTGGACACTGCCAGACCTGTGATGGTTACGGCAGATGTCAAGAATGTGAGGGGACCGGAAACTGCGAACTCTGTGGAGGTAACGGAAACTGCGATGAGTGTCAGGGAAGTGGAGTGTGCGAATTATGCGGTGGGAAAGGTTTGATTGGAAGAGTTAAAGGCGGATAGTTTTCCCTTTCTACTTATCTTCCTGATCCTTTGTGGTCAAATCTCAATAACGCTTTTTCAGAGGCTATCATCAGATTTGGATTCGACAGGCTGGATATCTCTTTTCATCAGAATTAACATCAGTATAAATATCATCCCTATTATCCCAAGGATCACAACTAGACCCCATGGGACCTCTATCTCTTCATCTGTCTCATCTTCCGGTTCGCCTCCAACAGCGTACAGATTTTCATCATAAGAAGCGATGTAGATCATTCCATTATCATCTATCGTAGGAGACGCAAGTATGCCCACGTCCATTTCAAAGCTCCATCTTTCGGTACCATTTTGATACAGAGAGTAAGCTTCGCCGTAAGCTTCTTCGTCAGCCGAACCGAAGTAAATGTTCCCTTCAGGACCTATAGCAGGAGACGAATGAATTTCATCCCCGACCCCATATATATCCAATCTCTCTTCACCAATCTTTATTTCGTAGTCCTCTCCCTCAACTCTCCATATATTTTCTTCTTCCTTAGTCAGGTTCGCATCTATATTCAATTCATGCCCCTTATCTTCAAAAGCCTCGACTAGTTCAGAAGAGACATTCCCTTCCTCAAGAAATTCTTCATATTCCCCCCTGTCTAGGTCGAACAAGAAGCCCGTATCAAAACTCCACCTTTCCGTACCGTAGGGGTTGATCGCGTAAAGGTTGTTATCTTCTGATCCCACGTATATCGTACCGTCTTCTCCAACAGCGGGAGAAGAAAATATGTTCCCCTCAGTGGAGAAGCGCCACTGCCTGTCGCCTTCTTCATCTAAAGCATAAAGAACGTTGTTGTACGCGCCGAAATATATATCACCGTTCTCTCCTATAGCGGGAGAAGATCTTATACTAGCCCCGAAATCCGGCGATTCATATCCACCTATAGTATAATTCCATCTTTTGTTCCCGTCCTGATCAAGAGATAAGAGCTGACCTACGTTTCCCACTCCTGGAGCGGGAGCAAAATTGAATCCAAAATATATATTTCCTTCTTCACAGACTGCCGGAGTTGAATGAAGCTCACCTACTAATTCTTCTCCATTATATTCTGGAGTGTATCCCCATTGGATAGTACCATTTGGATAGAAGGAATACATGGTGTTTGAACCTTCTACATCTCCTGGATCCCCTCCAGGGTTTGATGCGACAAGTATGGTACCGTCATCCCGGACTGTAGGAGATGTTAGGATCTCGCCCTCAAAAGTTTCATTCACCATCCATCTTTTGGTGCCGTTGTCATAAAAAGAGTAGAATTCTCCTTCTCTCGTCCCCAAATATATGTATCCTTCCGGGGATATCGCTGGTGTGGAAAAAATATCAGAGGTAGTATTGTAGCTCCATCTCTTTTCACCGTCCTCACTCAAAGCGTAGAGTTCACCCTCTCTGTTCGCTATGTATATCGTGCCGTCTGAACCGACAATGGGAGAAGAATCTATCCATCCTTGCGTATCATATGTCCAACTGATATTGTCAGAGGGCTCCGATTCTGCATCTTCATTGCGACCTGTGTTCTCTAAGTTCGCTCTGAACATCGGCCAGACTTCACTTTCTTCATCCTCCTCTTCAGCTACAGTGAATTGAAATGGAGCCACTGAAGTCCCGATAAGGATTACGACGATTAGAACCACAAGCAGAGGTAATATCTTTGATCTAAACACCATGATTTCAGCACCGTATACATATGAGCACTGTGAATAGCTTATTTATCTTTTGGGGAGGTTAATATTGATTATATTGAATAGCTGCTCAAGCTGCGCCTGTGACGGAAAAACCATAATCTATAATATGGAGGCCTATGTTTGGCGGCCCGATGGAGCTGACGATAGAAGAAAATAAAGGAGACTCTTTCCTTATAAACGAGGAAACCGCTTCTGAGCATTCGATAGAGGATGATGATGTTCTCTTGGGAAAAAACTCTATGAACCAGAAAGCGATCGCTGGACACGCTGAAACTTGTGACGAAATAGATAAGGAAAAGATAGGGATGCCCAGAGAAAAGTTCGAGTCTATCGGATTGGATTGTGATTTCAAAATCGAGATCCAAAAGTATAAAGAGGATCTAGTGAGCGTAAAAGAGGTCGATTTTGGTTTCGTAGATCGAAGCAGTTCAAGCGAAGATCCTCTTTCAACCGTGAAAGAGAATGAAAAGGAATTTCTGAACTTCATAAAAGAAAAGGTTTTTACTAAAAATTCTAAATTTTTTTGGAATACTCATCAACTACTAGTCTCTATAAAAAGTACCTATCCAAAACTTGGTGTGGATCAAGTAGGTGATTTCACAGACATAGAAGAATGTAATTACGCTTGGGGAGGAGGTGAACTAAAATCCTTCGACGGAGTACTATTGATCGATATGTCCGGAAGTATGGAGACCGAAGATCTAAAGATGGAAGACATAGAGTGGATCGTTGAAAGGATAAACAGCGGTATTCAAGGTAAGATGACCTCTGGATTTTTAAGAAACCTTAAAGATAGGATGAAAATCAAAAGATCTGAAGGTGCAGCTTTCTGTGCTTTGATGTACCTTGTCCAGAAGATAGGTCGAGGTGTTGGAGATAATATTTCCATAGTACCTTTCAGTAAAGAAGCAAAACCCATTAGATTCAAAGATCAAAAATTCTTTTCTTCAAAGATCGGATCCACCAGGGAAGCTGCAGAAAACATAATCGAAACCATAAATTATTTTCCAAGAGGACAGACAAATATATCTGGAGCTCTTGATCAAACGATAGAGGTCATGAAAGAGTTTAACAGGGATAAGATGAAGATGATAGTGATTTTAACGGACGGAGAACCCAATCCTTCATCTATAGACGATAGTGATAGTGTTAAGAAACTCGTAAATGAAAGGATCGCACCTAGAAGTGATGTTATCATAAACACGATAGGACTAGGAGATGAAGTGGATCATCATCTTTTGGAAGAGATCGCCTCTGTAACGGGAGGGGAATACACTTACGTGAACAGTTTGGAAGGCCTTACACAGGCTTATTCAAGATATGCAACAAACATCTCAATCAAAGGTACCGTGTTGCCTGACTGAATACTCCAATATATCTTCAAAGCCCTTCAAAATCGGTGATCTTTATATCACCAATATCTATCGATTCAAACCATAGATCGGATCTTTTGTTTTGTGCTGCTTCAACCGATAATGACCTCAAGGTTTTCAGAAAACTTTCAAAATCTGAGGCTTCCTTCTTGTAGAGTATCAATTGGGAAGGTGAAATGGGTGGTGCAAGAGGAAGGTCATCATCCTTTTTCAAGCTGAAGACTCTAAAAAAGATATTGTTCAAAAAAGGTGTATCAATGAGCCCCATCTCCTCGAAATAAGGGATTAAATTCTTTAAGATATTTTGCCAATCCTCATATATGTATTTTGATCCTCTATCAGCCAGTGATCTTAAGCATTCCGTTCTTTCTTCCCCAACACACACTCTACCTAGCAGGCCGTCTTCGATACTATTCTGCCTGTTCTTCTTAAGCACATCTGTCGGAAGAGGAGAAGATGACTTAGATATTTTTTTTCCCTTTTCAAATTTATCTTTAGTATAAAGAGCTATAGCTTGAAGGATGATCGCTAAAGAGATCCTATCTAAAGTAGTGATCTGTGTATCGAACACCCTAATTTCGATCGTATCGTATCGCGTAAATGGATAAACATCTATCATCCGAAGAGACTCGTCTCTCCTTCCTAGCTTTTGTTCTAGGTAATGTTTTCCATCAGATCCTGATGATGGAAGTGGAGGAGGCGCTTTGAACTGTTCTTTATTCCTCTTTAATCGCATATTTGGCGAAGGATGTGTTATTACTAGATTCCCCCAATCATTGAAAGTATAATCTGGTTTTTTGCCATCTATAAAAGGAGAGTTCGATGAAATAGCTATCAGATGTGGAATCAATTCACGATAGATATTGTATATCTCCGTCTTTAACTCATTGTTTTTGATTCCAAGATGATGGTGTTCACCGAAGGAAAGACCCTCGGAGTATTTTTCGACTGGGTTGGTGCCGACTGGGATCACATCAGCATCGATTTTTAGGTCCCTAACCACTTCTTTTATGATCCGATAAAGATGGTATGCCCACCACTCGAGTTCTTCTAGATATTCGCAGGGAGGAGTCTGTATCTCAAGGATATTGGTTTCAAAAGTAACGTGAGAATCTTTTCCTAGAATAGAGTAATACCGATCATTATTATCTACTGAATACTTTATATGTACAGCCTCATATCCTCTGTCATCCTCCTGTATAAAAACATCGTCCTTCCACTTCCTTTGAATAAATTTTTTAGCGCTGTTCTTCAGTTCTGAAATCTTTTTCCTAGCATCGTCTAAAATCTCTTCAAATATGATCGACATCTGACTTCCTTCCAGCCATCGCCAATCCTTCCTTACTACCTGGAGTTCTATCTCTATTCCATGAGTAAATGGAAGTCGATTATGTTTTAGTGTTTTGTCACGATAAAGAGATAAAGACTCTTTCTCGATCTTTTTGTAGTCTTCAACTCCTGTATCATCGATCATAAAATAGTGATCAGATACCTGGTTATCCTCCTCGATAAGAAATTGGTAATATCCTCCTTTATGGAATGTATTCTTCACCCCTAACTTGTCTAAGTCCACTCCACAGTTCAAGTTGATCCATTTTTTTGCTTTTAGAATCTTGTTTTTTCTATTTTCATCTATAGAAGGTGTAGAAATAACTCGATATCGTTTTTCTTCTTTTAGATATACTCTTCTATATTCATCCACATATAACATCGGAGTAGTGCTTACTTCATCATAGTTTTTATCCTTAAAATCAACCTTCCAACTTTCTTTTCTATCACAAATATCTCTTTTGTCCTTTTCTATCTCCCTTCTAGAAACAAATTTATAGTCTATCTCCCTATACTTGAGTATTTTATTCTTTTCTTGGATAAAAAATACGCCCACTAACCTTCCGTCTGTCATATTAGCTTTCTTTAAACCTATACTTTTTGCCTTAGGATATTCAATATTTAATCCTTTTACAACCTTATCCAAAGGTTCGCCGATGCTGTTGAATTTTTCTACTCTTACCTCTTTTTTACTTGGCTCGTCGGGTGGAAGAGGTGGAGGATTAATTTTTCGATCTAAATCGTCTTTTTGATCATCATTAATCAGCTTAAGTACGATCAAGAACAGAAGGATTCCCACTATCAGTGCTATCAAAATTAAATATGGGGTCATAGAGATGAGAAACATGCCTACGATAAAATAAGAAAATACCGATTTATCACGAGTTGTACTTTCTGATACTTTTCTATCTCTCAAATTCTCACTCTTACCTATTTTTTCCTTCTTAATCCGCAAAGTATTTTAATTTTATCATAATCACCGGTATGCTATTCGATCCGGTATCGAAAAGTATTGAGATGGAAGAGAAAATCATGGTAGCGATAGTGACGATCCTAAATTCAGATAAGGAAGAAAGTATACATATGACTCTAGAACCAGAAGAAACCTTCAAGGAGATCAAGGAGAAATGTGAGGACTATTGGCTTCTTGATGATAATCCTAAAAAAGGAGAATATATTCTTGTGAAAGGGAATCGAATTTTAAATCCCGAGGAATTAGTGATCTCATTTGGAATACAAGACGGAGACGTTCTAAAATTCGTTAGATCTAGTGAGTTTAACAGTAAAGAACAAGTAGAAAAATATGAGGAAGGATTAAAATTAGATAAAACTAATTTAATTGAGGTGTGCGAGGAGTGGTTAAAGAAAAACATCGGATTAAAACCCGAAAAACTTGAGGTTGTCGACAAGGACGATCCTGAAAATGAAAGATATAGGGAACTAACTTTGGTCTTCAAAAAAACAGATACGGATGAATTTTTTACTTTAGAAATCAAGGATGGAAAGGTGAAAAATTACATGCCTGTAAGATACAAACAGGATTGATAATGTGGGAAAGAAAATCTTTATGAGGGATCAGAATATAAAAAAAACTGCAGTCATCTATCCTGAGTTTGGTAATAAAAATTCTATAAAAAAAATAAAAAGAAGTTTGAAAAACTTTTGGGGATACGAAAATCCCGAAAAACTATGTCTTTTTTATCAGGATGTAGAATTGACTGAAGGATATTCTTTAGATACATATGGTATTGAAGAGTTCGATCTTTTGGTTTTGACCCATGAAGATGATCCCGGGTTGAATTCTAATGGAGGAAAAGAGACAAAAGACCGGGAGATTATTTTAAAATCCAAAGAATGGCTGGATAAAAATATAGGTGTCGAGACCCAGAATATAGAGTTGACTGAGTTCTCACGCTCTGGGAACGATGAGAAAAAGGTTATATTTGAGGATAGAGAGGGCAAATCAATCTTCAAATTGTCTTTTTTTGATAACAAGATAAAAGAATATGAGTATGATGTACTCGAAAAGGATGTAAAGAAGGAGGAATCTTATAGGTGAAAATATGCTTCGCATTATCGATAATGAGACAAATACGGGAAGGATCTTTTTTGTAAATGACTCACACCATCATATAGGGGAAGAGGTCGATGGAAATGAAAACGTTCCTATCGGGGAAAATGGAAGTTATGATTTTTCAAAACGATTGGAAGAAGATATAAAAGAGAGTTTTAAAAACTGTGCAAATTCAAGATATGAGCCCCCTCCAGAAAACCTCATAATAGAGAGGAATGGTTCTGGTACAGCAAGAGATGATCATCCCCATGGTATCTTCGATCAGATAGTTGTTTTTCCGATGAAGGATAAATTTAGAGATGAGGGTGAAGTCACCTTTTCTAGGTCCAATAAAAACATCTCTCGATGGGTCAACGCCGATTACCATAGGAGAAGGTTGATAGGATTTGGAAGAGTAGACCCAGGAGATATAGAAGGAGCTAGGAAAGAGATCAAAAAATTCCCTAACAAGTACGGTTTGACAGGTTTGAAAATACATCCGGATTCAGAAAGGTTCAAATTGGGTTCAAATGAAGTAATACAACTCTACGTCGACTGTGCTAGGATGGGATTGCCGATAATATTCCATACCGGGTATCCCTCAGACGTTAAGGATATACACGAGGGGGTAAACAAAACCATCTCACTCCTGGTTGAAAATGGAATGGAAGAGCTGGTGAGTCAATTGAACGTCATCATCGGACACTGCAGTTATGAGGAAGAAGAAGTGTTTAGATATCTGAGCCATCCTTGTATATACGGAGAGATGTCAACGCTCAGTCAAGGAGAGAGCTTCCTAAATTCGGCTAGAAAAAATATCAGGCTGTCCGATTTTACGAATAATACGTTAAATTATTTCAAAAAGGATGTAAGAGAAACTCTAAAAGATAAATTTTGGAAGATCTTCCAGGTGAATAGTCACTGGTCAAGCAAAATCATGATAGGAACCGATCATCCCTTTTTGCCCAAAGACAACATAACTAAATTATTTAATGCGATTTTTTGCTCTGATATTTCATCAGATCTGGATCCGTGGAGCATACAGAATATACTCGGGAATAACTTAGTAAATTTACTCACTCCTAATGTCGGTGTACATGTATCAACGTTCCAATCAGATCATAGTAATTAGTGGAGTTCTTATGGACCTGATAGGTCTATCTCTTCCTTCTCCTCTTCCGACAAATCGTACATCGACTCATCCTGCTCTGACTCTTCTACTTCATAGAATTCATCTTCATCGAATTCTTCTTCTGTTTCAGTATCTATCTCCTCATAGCTTTCAGTAGATCCTTTAGAGATGAACATCAAGGCTAGAGCTATTATAATGATAAATACTATACCTATGAGTATGAAAACCATCGGTACACTCAAAAATCCTTCCTCTTTCTCCTCAACCGTCAATTTCATACTCTCATCCGCATCCTCTATAACTAGATTGTACTCATCCGCATCCTCTATAGTATGAGTGACTGTTATAGTCTCGGCTTTACCGGGCTCTATCTCTAACGAATCACTATCTATAGTTTCACCGTCGAGAGTGATCTCTGCTGTATACTCGCCTTCAACTTCGCCTTTATTTTCCACTTCCACCTCGATCTCGAACTCTTCATACTCTTCAGGCTCTTCCGGATCTATTTCGATACTCAAAACTTCGAACTCAGGTTCTTCTAGTTGCCCCCCGACCGTCACTAAAACGGCGTCGGAAGTCTCCTGTTCATAAGACGCCTTCACTTCATACTCACCGGGCTGTTCTTCTTCAAATGTACCTTCTTCTGAAGCATTTGACCATGTGAATTCTCCATCATCATCCGAGATCAAATTCTCGTACTCGTCGTAAGCCTCGGCTGAGAACTCTATCGATCCTCCTACTGTTACATTTTGATCCTCTTCAGGCTCTATCTCCACTGTAGATACCTCCGACGGCTCTACTGTCACTATCGTTAGTTCAGATCCAACATCCTCGTATTCTGCTGTAACTTGGTACTCTCCCGCTTCCGTCTCTTCAAAGGTGCCTAAGGAGGCGTTCTGCCAAGTGAAATCTTTCAAATCGTCAGTTATCAGATTACCATACTCGTCAGATGACTCTGCATTGAACTCTATCGGCTCTCCAGCCTCTACCGTCTCCCCTTCCTCGGTTATCTCTACCGTGTCTACACCTGATGGTTCGACCTCGATCGTGATCGTATCAGATTCAATCTCTCCATGAGAAGCTTTCACTTCGTGATCCCCTGCTTCGGTTTCATCGAAAACACCATCGTCAGCCCCAGTCCAATCAAAATCTGTTTCATCGTCCGTGACGGTGTTGCCATACTCGTCTGAAGCTTCCGCATCTATATCCACTGTTTTACCCGCTTCTATGGTTTTATATTCCGAGTCGATCTCTATATCAACGGAATCAACATCTGTTGGCTCGACTTTCAGGGTAGCGGTGTCCTCCATTCCTTCATACCCCCCAGTTATATTCCATTCTCCTGCAGTATAAGGTGTTATCTCGTTATCATTCCAACTAGCGTCATCGATGTCATCGTCCCACTCGACATCATCCGTTACATCATCTCTCTCATTACGATATTCGTCGTAAGCGGTAGCGTTAAACTCTTGTGCTTCACCAGCCTCAACCACTGGATCTGTTGGCTCGACTTCGATGTGATCTGTATCAGCTGTTTTGACGGTGAATTTCGTCGTCTCCGCGTCATCATCTTCTTCAACATTATCATCAGACCTGTCTATCGAGAATTCTAGTTTGTAATCGTCATCGGCCTCTTCGATTATCAGTTCATCAAAAGTAGCTAAACCATCCTCTTCTGTTTCTACCTCAGTTGTACTATAATCTGTTAAATCTCCTGCACCATCTATCGCCTCAACACTTACTTCAACATCTTTCACCGTATTATTTTCATCATCCGTTACGAGAGCCTTTGGGTAATCTCCATCGTTACCTGTAAGGGTCTGGCCAGCACGTGTATCTTTGGGTTCTGTTTCCACTTTTACCGAGGTAGCATCACCTGGCTGGACTTCGACCTTCCCGGTAAAATTATCATCTCCCTCTGCATCTACAGTTACATTATAGGTTCCGAGTTCGGTTTCAGAATGGATGAAAGTGATCTTATCTGATTCCCCATAAGATAGGTCATCAATCGTTTTTGTTTCTTCCCGTTTTTCATCGATTTCAAAGGTTAATTCTACGGTTTCATCCACATTACCTGTATTTTTGACATAACCTTTTACCTCAAAATCCTCTCCTGCATCCACGTGATCAGGAACTATATCCCAATCGATCAACTCAAAGTCAGTTTCTGCTTCCACTGGATTCTCATCCCAGCTCAGGAACGGATAATCCCATCCATCAACGATGTTCCAAGGCTCAGAATCGTCCACCTCTTCTGCTTCAACTCGGGCTATATCCCAAGGATGATCGAGATCTGTATCTGTATAGGTCGAATAACTATACATCTCAGTAGTGTTTTTAGGTATACCGTCTCCTCCGCACTCTTTTTGGTCCGTTGTTTCATTGTCGAAAAAGGAATCTATCTCATTACCATTCATGATGTCTGATTCCCCTACTAATCCACCTACCTTCGTTTCTCCTTCTACTTCTCCTATTGCGTACGAGTTCTCTATTGTATCGCTATTACTGCCCGCTAATCCGCCTACATTCTCTGATTCATCTGATTCACCCGTCACATTTACCTCTGCATGCGACTCTGTTATTTTACCGTCATTCTCTCCTACTAATCCACCTACTTCCGTCTCTCCTTCTACTTCTCCTTTCGCAGACGAGTCCTCTATTGTATCGCTATTACTACCTACTAGTCCTCCTACATTCTCTGATTCACCTGTCACATTTACCTCTGCATGCGACTCTGTTATTTTACCGTCATTCTCTCCTACTAATCCACCTACTTCCGTCTCTCCTTCTACTTCTCCTATTGCATACGAGTTCTCTATTGTTTCGCTATTACTGCCCGCTAATCCGCCTACATTCTCTGATTCATCTGATTCACCTGTCACATTTACCTCTGCATACGACTCTGTTATCGTCCCACCTGTATCTCCTACTAATCCACCTATGTTCGTGTTACCCTTAACATCTCCTGTCGAATATGAATTATTTACGACACCATCAAGTTGTCCCCCTGTCAGTATGCCTACTCGTTCTTTTCCTTCTACATTTGCTTCAATAATCATCAGATTGCTGATTTTTGAATCATCAGTAAATCCAAATAATCCTACAAAATCTTTATCTGATCTATTGATGTACAAATCTCTTATCTGCGAGTTATTACCATCAAAAATTCCTTGAAATTTACTATCACTGTTACCAATCGGTTCCCATCCATTTTCACTTTCATTCACATACTCATCGTACCCATCAGTAGTCTCATTCAAGTCAGCATTCAATGTAAAATTCTGATCCAAGTGCTCTCTTACATTGTTCAGATGAGTCCAATTCTCGATCTCGTAGGGTTCCTCTTCAGTACCCTCTCCTCCAGCAAATTCATCGTCACCATCGATCCTGATCGGGCTGATCTCCTCGTATTCATCTCCCGACTCCCTGAACTCTTCTTCGACTCCTATCCCATTAGCCTCTACAAAATTTACACTTATTACACTCGCTAGAAGCATTATTGCAATACCGACTATCCATATCTTATGCTTGCTCATATCTATTTCACCATCTTCTTCAAATATTGATCGCTCGATTTTTCATACAATCCGACTTCTGCCTGCAAAGATTTTAGCTTTATAATATTTATGCATCGGGACAGACCCATGCTCAGACAACGAAGTTGTCCAGTCCAGATTACTTCAACCAGCTGCTCTTCTTTCCCTCTTTTATCGATATAACTGTCATACAAATTTTCACTCACCTGTCCATTCGTAAATGTTTTCGCCCTCTCTCTGAGGATACAGTATCACCTTTTCCTCTCTGATCAGTTTTTCTAGATTCTCCTCTAATTCACATTCTTCGAACTCGACGTCTCTTTCATCTCTCAGATGCTCGTAGGCTTTACCCTTAGTCGTCCGACCTAACTGCCGGATGACATCCGATACAACCTCCTGCTGACTTAGGTCGGCCTGCCAAGAGGAAGTAAATGACTCAGAAGCGGGTGGTTGCGGGGAAGCCGGAGGATGAACTTGATCCTCGGGATAAGGGCCTTTTTGGGAGCCCGATGTTTCGCTGAACCCTTTACTCTTCAGGACTACTAATACAACTATTATGATGACTGCGATGATAACCGCCAGCAATATGTAAAAAAGAATTCCACTACCGAAGAATCCATCTTCTTCTACCTCCTCTATCTCCAACCTGTAGAGGCGTTCAGTTGTAAGGTTGCGAGAGTCATCTTCTATCTCACAAACTATTACATGATCTCCCGGTTCTAAATCTGGTTCATAGGTACGATTCCTCTCTAATTCCCCACCATCTTTGTACCAGGTCACCGTGATATTGTCTTTTCTACTTTCATCCACATCTATATCAAGAAGAGGTGAGTCCTCATCTTCACTCCATTCTTTCTCTTCAGCACTAGTATCTATCAGGTCTGCGGTGACGTTGAATTCTAGTATGTGCTCCTGTTCGACCTCATCATGACCGATTATATTGAAGTAAACTGTCTCTCCATCCTCGAATTCATAGGTGATATTGTTCTTTTCAAACTCTGCTAATTTTCCTTCCATCTCATCCTCGGAAGATCCTATCCAAATCTCGTAATACTCCAAAACTTTACCACCTTTATTTGTCCACTCTAATTCATATTCCAAATTATCCTCAAAGATTATGGTCTCGATACCAGTATATTCCAGTTCCGCCTCATCTCTGTCATAATATACCGTTGTATTGTATACTTCTGACCTTATCTCTTCCTCCGTAAGGAATCGTACGAAAATGGTTTGAAAGCCGTGGGTATCTTCGAGCTCGATGGTCAATTCGTCAGAATATTCATATCGCTCTTTTTCACCGCTTGTCAAGTTATCCTTAAAGCCAACATCTAATTCTTTTGTCCACTCACAGGCACTCAAATCTAGGGTGACATTCCTACTCTCAGTGATTTCAGGAGACGTGATAGAACCTTCCGGTTGAACATTGACTATGACTTCAGAAGAATCTACGCCCTCGTATTCAACTATCACCTCATACGTTCGCGGCTCATCCTTTTCAAAGACTCCTGTGTTATCCGCTCCGGTCCATTCGAAATCCATTGGATCATCAGTTATCAAGTTTTCAAATCCATCCAAGGCCTCCGCTGTGAATTCTAGCCTCTCATCTATAGATATGTTTTTTATCCCCTCAGGATCGGTAGAAACTCTCTCAACTTGACATGGTTCGACAGTCATCTCAGTTTGATCCTTTTCTATCCCTTGAGCCGAAACCGAGATAGCGTGATCGCCGGCCTGAGTTAATACATCTTTTTCGATGAACAACTTATATGCGCCCTCATCATCAAGTGTTACTGAGTCTTCCTTCAGCAATCCACTAGATAAGTCCGTCTCAACGGAGAGATCGGTTAATTCTTTTTCCGGTGTCAGGTATCCATACTCATTGTATGATTCAACAACAATTGAGAATGGTTCTCCAGCATTGATCTGATCCGGTATATCTTCTATCTCGAGATAGGCCGGTTCGAGCGCTTCGATCTCGAACGACTTTTCATCCCAATCATCTTCACTGCTCACGTTAACCATATGGGGACCTACATCACCTATCTCCGAATTCCAAAAAAACGTAGAGCTATTTTTTCCCTCAGCTTCAACGGTCAGATCTTCGGTCTGTGTATGGACCTGCTCATCATCCTCACCGATTATCTTGAGTTCGATCTCCTGCGTCTTTTCGATTTCACCGAGATTGTCTACTTCATACTCAACGAAAAATTCTTCACCTTCAAATATCTCTCCAGCATGGTCAGTTATATCTAGCTCAAAGAACGCATCCTCTAAGACCGTTAAGTTGACCTTGGCTGAACTGTTCTGACTAGCTATTTCGATCTCATATTCACCGGGTTTGTATCCATTGGTACGCCATGTGAATTCTTCTTTCTCTCCTGGTCCTAGCTTAATCTCTTCGTTATCTTCTACTTTGCCGTTAATAGTGACATTTATCGGCTGTTCTCCCTCAACGGAACCTGTATTTTTGATAATGTACTCGATCTCTAACTCATCACCCTCAATTATTTTTTCATCGTATTCTTCAACCTCAACGGAAAAAAATTCAGGATGATCTATGTGAACATGCCAACCTTCGTCTTGTAGAATATCTCTGTTTTCTCTACCAGCAGAAGATGGGACCGAGTTGTTCCTAAGATCTACTTCAGCTTTTACTCTATCTTCTAATTCAAGGCTTTCATTGAGGTCATCAAGAATATCATCCACATCTTCCGCGGATAAGTCGTTGTAAGATAGATTTAAAATGTGACCAGCATTCATATCACCAAGATCAGATTGGTTGGAGAACGCACTTTCCCCATAACCATCAAAATTATTTCCCTGTAGTTCTAATACTTCCACCTCTGTAAGATCAGAGAATCCATGGGGAATCTCTCCGGATAAATTATTATCAGACAGTCTAAGTCCTTCTAGATTCTCGAGTTCAGTGAGTTCTAATGGAAGTTCACTTTTTACATGACCATCGCTCCAATCTATCTCTAAAACGTCGGTGTACTCTTCTATCTCCACTCTAAACTTTTTCGTATCGATATCCTCATGGTCACTCCAATCGAATTCTACATCATTGGTCTCAGTAGACTCCAATACCATTCCATCCCCGTAGAACACCCATCTTGCGGTCTTGTTTTCCTCCACCACTATATCCAGATCAAGCTCGTCCTTTCCATACTCGAACGTGCCGAAGTCGACATACTCTGATTCTTCAAAGAATGCTGTAACCTCTTGATCATCATCCATTATGATGGTTGTCTCAGCTTTTTCAGGTTCTTCTACTTCACCTTCCCACTCATCAAACACCCATCTATCCGTTGATTCTGCTTCTAGAGCCACTTCTTCACCATCGACGAACACTTCCGTGTATGGATATTCCTCCACCAAATCGCTATCGACGTACACCTCACCTTCTCCTCCATCTCCTACAGGTTCATCAACTGTTAACTCGAACTCCTCTAAAAACGTTGCCTGAGCTGTCTTATTTTCGTCCATCTCGACAGTGATCTCTTCCTCTTCATAGGTCTCGTCATCAACGGTCCACTCATCGAGCCCCCACCCTTCTTCAGGTACCGCCTCTATCGTTACTTCGGTTCCTTCCGATAATTTCCCTGTCCATCCATCTTCAACCTCTTGACCCATGATGTTTACCGATCCTCCGTCTCCGTAGTAGATAGTAAGTTCGTACTCGTCTTCATCAGGCACTACATCCAAATCCCAGTCCACTGCTTCAAGGATGAACACGTCTTCCCAGCCATCAACGGAGGGCTCGGAGTTGTCTGTGAGGTCTACTTCAGCAGGAACCCTATCTTCCAGATCTAAGCTTTTCACAAGATCAGAAAGGACGGAATCCACGTCTTCGGTTGTGAACTCGTTGTTAGATAGATCTAATATATCCCAATCTTCTTCTAAATCTCCTAGATAAGGTTGAGTAGAAAACGCTCCTTCTCCATAACTATCTAAGCTATTGTCCTGTAATTTGACCCTTTCAAGTCCGGTGAGATCTGAAAATTCTGACGGGATTTCACCCGACAGATTGTTGCGGTAAAGGAATAACCGTTCAAGGTTCTCCAGGTTGCCCAGCTCCGCAGGGATATCGCCTGAAAGATCGTTACTGCCTAGCCTTAGAGATTCTAGGTTGGTCAGGTCACCCAGATCTGCCGGGATATCGCCCGACAGATCGTTATATTCTGGATATAACCGTGTAAGGTTGGTCAGGTTGCCCAGATCCGCCGGGATATCGCCCGACAGATCGTTACCGCGTAGGTTTAGATCTTCAAGGTTGGTCAGGTCGCCCAGCTCCGCCGGGATCTCGCCCGACAGATCGTTTCTGTTCAAGTATAACCTTTCAAGGTTTTCCAGTTCGCCCAGGTCCGACGGGATATCGCCTGACAGATCGTTTAAGCCTAAGCGAAAAGATTCAAGATTCGTCAGGCCGCCCAGATCCGCCGGGATCTCGCCCGACAGATCGTTTAAGCCTAAGTTAAGATATTCAAGGTCCGTCAGGTCGCCCAGATCCGCCGGGATATCGCCGGTCAAATCATCATCCGGCCAATGGATTTGGAAAACGTTCCCGTAATCTTCGATTTCCACTCTGAACTCTCTCAAATCATAATCACCGTGCCTGCGCCAGTTAAAATACACGTCGTTCCCCTCTATATCCTCCAATTCCGTTCCATCACCGTAGAATACCCACCTAGCGGTCTCTCCTTCTTCCATACCTATATCCAGATCTAACTCGTCCTCTCCATACTCAAACGTACCGAAGTCTACTCTATCATCGCTGACCTGCTCTACCGATCCGGAATCTTCTTCAGCCTCCATCCGCTCCTGGCCTTCAGCGTGACCAACAGCCATACCAAAAATACTCACAACGAGCAGCATCACAACAAAACCAGTAAAGACCATTCTTACTCTCTTATCCATCTTAGTTCCTCCAACTTCCGCTCTCTCTTTTTCTCTATTGGACCATGCAGAATCATTTTACATATTTATATCCTCGGATTTGTATTTTCATTTTCATTGGCTATTTTATCTTTTCCTCATACAGACAGTAAAAAAAGGGAGCATCGCCTTACCCCGAGAATATAGCTAGGTCTTACCCTAAATCTAACCACTTAACTACTCCTACGAAACGATACTCTGATCTTCATCAGGCACTATTGTTCTTCCTCCTCATGCATCTTCTTCCATTCTTCTTCCGTGTACTGTTGCTTTTCTTCATAATTTGGCTCCAGTTCGGGAGGCTCGAGGGTTTAGGAGGCTTTTCTTTCTCCACATACTGCTATTACTCCTAATCCTTTCTCAGTTACAGAGCAAGGAAGAGCCCCACACTCACTGCAGCTATCAATAAGAATAGCCAACAGTAAGCCATTAAGCTATCATCTTCGTCAGTATCTTCTATCTCGGGAAGATCTCGTAAAGTGATCTGTTCTTCTCTAGATATGTCCTGAAGTATAGGATAAATGTCCTCTTCCGCATCTCCTTTATCGGAAACATCCCCACGACCGAGAGTATTAAGTACCGCCTCGTTATTAGCTCTCCACGAGGAAAATGGTCCTAGAAATCGATAGAGAGGAGATAGACTGCAACAATGTGATGGAGTGTATCTACAGTCTGAACGAGCTTGACAAGGACATCTTGGCGGTGCTGTCCGAGGAAGAAGAGATGACTTCCTCAGAAGTCGCAGAAAAGGTGGAAAAAGATCAGAGCACAGCTTACCGCTCTCTAGAGAAGCTCTTTGAGTGCGGTTTGGTTTACAAGGAAAAAAAGAACATCAGAAAAGGAGGCTATTACTTCTTATACTCTCTGAGACCTCTAGATAAGGTAAAAGAAGAGGCTTTAGAATGTGTTGATAGATGGTATCAAGAAATGAAAAAAGCCATAGAAGAGATCGATCAAAGTAACCTTTGAAACGATCAAAGATCGAAATTTTTTTCCAATTTTTCTTCAAATTCTTCTAGTTTAAGGACGCCCCTTTTCTTTTCCACCAGTTCTCCGTTTTTGAAGAATAAAAAGCTCGGGAGGGACTGGACCCCGTATTTAGACGGTATCTGGTTGTTCTTTTCGATGTTGACCTTACCGAATTTTACCTCTCCTTCATACCTATCGGCCAATTCCTCCACTATTGGATCCATCTGATTACAGGGACTGCACCAGGTCGCCCAAAGATCGAGCACGACGTTTTCGTTATCCTTTACGAAATCATCATGATCGGTGTCGCCGACGGTCGTAACGGATTTTGAGTTCGCTGCCAATTTGATACCTCCTGTTTATCGACTTTTTAACCATCGATTGAACAGTGATATTTAATCTTTTAGACTGGAGTCTAGCACTAAACAAAAAACGATCCGGCTATGCAACAGTAAAAATTTCGCTAACAAATCGAAAAATTAAAATCACCTTTATCCACTGACAGGTATATGACACAAGATGATGATTCTAAACTTGAGATAGAATTCATATACTCTGAAACGTGTCCTGACTGTCCACCTGCAAAAAAGATATTAGAAAAAGTCATCGAAGACTTCGAAGGGGTCAACGTTGAGTATATCAAAGTAAAAAACGCGTCAGAAAAATTGAAGAAATACGATATCACGCATATACCTACCGTTATCATAGATGGCGAAGTGGCCCATGTAGAGACTGTGGAAGAGAAAGAACTGAGAGAGAATATAGAGAGAAAAAAAGAAGAAATATAAAGCCGAGACAAACCAAAATGGCTAGATTGCTATTTGAACTGGTAGGACCGAATTATGATCTTTCCAAGGCCGAAGTGATTGGTGCCCTTCAAGGGTTGAGTTATTCACCGGAAACAGAAAGATACGAAGAGGGCATTTTGGTACTTCGAACAAATTGTCCACCGCATAAATTGTTTTCAAGATTGGGATTGACCAGGAGGATACATCATCATATAGCAACTGCACCAAGAAAGGGATACGATTTCTCTAAACTATTCAAAGATAAAGATATACCTAAAGGTAGTGCTGCTGTGAGGACTCGCAGGATAAAAGGACATGAAGCCGATACAAAAGAGATAAGGGAAAAGTTGGGCGCTGTCATAGCTGAAAAAAATTTGATCGATCTCGACGATCCAGATCACGAAATTTACGTCCTTGTATCTAAAAACCTGTTCATCACAAAGAACATCTATGAATTCGATAGAAAAAGATTTAGTGAAAGGGAGGTGAAAAGAAGACCTTTTTCATGTCCAATCAGCCTGAAGCCTTGGTTCACACGTGCCTTGATCAATCTCGCTCGTCCAGGTGAAAAGCCAAGACTTCACGATCCTTTCTGCGGTACTGGAGGTGTCCTGATAGAAGGATACAACATGGGTCTGAAAGTTTCGGGCGGGGATATCGATGCCGACATGATAGAGGGCTGTAGAAAAAATCTGCGGGAATTCGAGGTCGAAGCTGAATTAGAGGTTGGAGACGTTTCAGAGACGATCCCCGAAGATATAGATATTATCGTTACGGATCCTCCTTATGGGAGAGCTTCTTCTACTTCAGAGGAAGATCTCTATTCGATATATCAGAGATTGTTCAGGACTGCTCAAAATAGATTGAAAGAAGAAGGTCATCTTGCTGCGGTGTTTCCGGGATATGATTACATCGAGATGGGAGAAAGATATTTGGATCTCGTCGAAACACATATGCTCAAAGTCCATCGATCTCTAGATCGGTACTTCACAACCTTCAAGAAGTTTGAATGATCTGAACTCCCCACAACTCAAATGTTTCCTCTTCTCCGGTTTCCCCTGATCTAATAGTAACTTCAAAGTAGACTACAACGTGTTGATCTAGATCGTTGTCATCTCTCCTCAGTACTGCTTTGAAATCGTATACCTCAGAAAACTCCAGCCGAGGCTCGAGGGTTTCATCATATTCTTCCTCCTTTTCCAAGTTAATACTCCAGTTTTCCTTACTGAGCTCACGTTCATCCTCCGTTTCCACTCTCATGATTTCTGCGATTATAGTGTAATTGTCTTCTTTTCCTATATTGGTCAAGTTGAAATCGAATTCACCATTTTCATTTTCCACAAAAAAAGATAGCCTGTCGTATTCCACATCAAATCCGTATCCGATAGAGGTGGTCATCACCTCTCTTTTCCTCTGAACTTCATCCCTTATGTACGACGAAACCTCAAATGTTATCTCGTTTTCCATCTCTGTAATATTTTCTGTGGGAGAAACGTGAAGGCGATATTCCTGTTCATCTCCTTTCTCCAGGTTCAGGTCATGATCGGCTTCAATCCACGTTTCATTTTCACTTTTTTCAAAAAGTTCTACGGTCCAATTCTCACTGTGATCGATATCGATCTCGTAGTCTATCCCGTCATCGATATCCACGTTTTCGGCCTGATTTTCGACCACGAGAGAGTAGTTGGTATATTCACCTAGAAGAAGTTCCCGTTCTGGTTCCTCACCCTCTTTCAGCCTCACGTCGAATTCGTAACTGAATTCTTCTTGTTCAACAGGTATAGGATGAAGGGTCATAAAAAGAAGCAAGATCGCTACGCCTCCAACGATGACCCTCTTTTTATCCAATTTAGTTAGGTCATTCAAAGGAGGGGGATGTTTAACACCGCCTATGAAAAGCAATATGAAAGCCAAGACCAGATATCCAAGAAAGAGGGTTATGCCCATGATGACGAAGAAAGCGAAAGCTATATAGCTTATATATTTGGCTTTCTCCCCGAAGAGTGCCCTGACCACGTGCCCCCCATCCAGCTGAGAAGCCGGGATGAGATTCAACCCAGTGACGAGAAAACCTACCCAGCCGGCGAAAAGCGTGGGATGCATCGCATCTATATGAGCTACGTCCATCAACCTGCTCATCCCGATCATTATTATAGGATAGTTGAATATCTGACGTAGTCCATCCACTTCTAAAGGAGCCCCGTAAGGGGTCGTGCCTGCAAGATAAAGACCGATGATCGTTACAGGTATGGCCACGATGAAACCAGCGATCGGTCCAGCGATGCCCACATCCATAAGCGATTTTTTATCAGGTATCGGCTCCCTTATACTTATGAAGGCCCCGATAGTGCCCAAAGGCGGTGCCATGGGTAAGAAGAAAGGCAGTGAAGCCTTTATACCGTGCCTCTTTGCCATCAGGTAATGGCCCATCTCATGAGTTCCCAGAATGGTCATCAATGGAAGAGTAAAATAAAGAGCCCCTCTAGATAGGTTATGCAGTGAAAACATATCTCCCCCAGTATAACTAGCCCACCACCATGCACCAGCTATGAGAGTGGTGCCTATGGTTATAAACAGCATAACTATATTGGCCTTTACGGTTCGGAATTTCCTTTCCCTCTGTTTCCTTATCTTTATTATATATTCACCGTTCTCCTCGACGAGGTAGGGTATAAAATTTTCAGGAACCATTTTTTTTCTGACTTTATCGAATCTATCTTCCAAATCTTCATCAACTGAGGTCTTGATGTAGACAGAAACGATATCGAACTCCACCTCAGTTTTGTAAACTGGAAAGTAGCGACTCACAACATCTTGAATGTACTCTATCTCGTTCCCATAATTCTCCGGTTCCATCTCAAAATAGATTACCTGCTCGTACTTAATAAGTCTTGTCAAAATAGTTAGAATTCATCCAAACTCTTTTCTTTCCAACTCTTTCCTTTGCTTATATGCACCACTTCCCAGCCCTCTTTCTCCAATTCATCCGCTATATACTTACGATGGCATTCGTTTGGATCATCCTCCAAACACATCAAGACCGCTTTTTGTTTTTCAGCCAAATCTTTTAGTTCCTTGAAACCTTCCTTCCACTCCTCTCCTTCCATCTTCTTTTCGTAATCCTCATCCAATCCTCCTACTTCAGGTATATGCTTATAGGCGATACTCTTCTGGAACAATTCCTGCTTGAGGTTCTCTTTACTGAACTCATTTCTTCGGGATCTAGGGTTCGATCGAACATCGATCAATCGACTGATCCCTTTTTCCTCGAGCAGTTCTATCAAGAGTCGAAAGTCCTTACCCTCGTAACCTATCGTGTATACTTTATCCATGTTTCTTAATGGAATGGGGAAAATAAAAAATTTTTGATGTTATTAACTGCAGGCGGACTTCTCCTATCGTAACAAAACTATTAAATAGGATATTCTCATTCGTTTTGTACATACATCCGGCACATAAAAGGTGCCGTATCAACACATAAAGGAGGAAAAAAGTGTCTGATACCGAAAGAGTTAACGTCCGGCTGCCGAAAAGTTTCCTAGAAAGGATCGATTTTTTGGTCGAGATGGACGACTTTTCCTCCAGATCAGAGGCTGTCAGGACCGCCGTGAGAGACATGTTGTATTATAGGGTGGATCTGGTAGCCGAAAAGGTAGAAAAGATGGCCGAGCAGGAGCAAAAGATGGCGAAGGCTAAGGCCGTCAGAGAAGAATATCTTAAAAAATAAGATTCGTTGGGATGGATGCACTCCGATCTGCTGGTCCCGGGCCCTTCCGGGGTCTTTTTTATTTTTTACACTCCCATAGCCAACCTTAAAGTGTTTCTAACGGCCGGTGCGGCACCCAAAATGATCACCATGAACTTTATTATCAATACCATATTATTCATTTCCTTGAACTCATCTTTCAGGAGAATATCCAGAATGTAGATCACCAGTATCACCAGCAGAATATTTATAGGTATCATGATCCAGGGGCCAGCGGCCTCGATAAATACTTCGGGAAGGACGTGTTTTTCAACATAGCCGTAGGCGCTTATGCCCCTGTATGTGGAAGATGCATCCAAGAGGTGTGAAAATATTATAAGCAGATTCAGAGGCTGAATGAATATATAAAGAACTGTTGAAGCGTCCTTGCCTTTAAATATCTTATCTCCAACCCAAAGTGTCAAAAATATCATGGACGTGATCAAAAGCGTGAGACCCGGGATTATGAGGATCTCTTCTGGATTAGCAGAGATAGAATAATAAACATTGTATGATAGAGAGAGTAGTAAGAGCATAATCCCATTGGCCAAAAGAAGATATGTCTCATCGAACTTCAGGTATTTAAGTCCTGCAAGATAGAAAACTGCTATCCCGCAGAGCACGATAACGTAAAATTCATGGGAATGGTGTTCAAGAAAAGGGGAACTAAAAAGATAGATCAAAGGGGCTGGAGTTATCAATAAAGCTCTGTAGAGGTTTTCTTTCCTTTTCACCATTTGGGCATCGCTTAGGTCAGTAAAGAAATACAGCGATATCAAAAAAACGACGAGGAGGCCGAGGACGATATAGATGATCGGTGAGATCATCATCCTATCCAGCAGAGGTCTGAAAAGTCCCTGATCCTCCAGACTCCTTAACGATCCTCCCAATACAACCCAAGGTATAAGAGAATATATTATCGTTTTTTTTACCTTCACACCGTAGTGATTTAAAAGCTCATAAACCCCAAAAAATGTCACTATGAGCGCTAGAGCATAGCTTAAAGTGTTCACAGGGTTGTACCCTGCTGTGATGCCGTTCACGGCCTGGCCTTCTGCATCAGCAACCACGGGTCCGTAGAAGTACCTCCACAGGAACCTGTCCCAGAAGATTTCTGGAAACAGAAGTGAACCCACCATGAGAATAGCGGAAGGAACCCCGAGCAGGATAAGCCAGGACTTAAGCTTGTTTGTTCTGTAAAATTTTGAAGTCTTTTCCCATAGGTTCATTCCACTGTCACGCTCTTTGCGAGATTTCTAGGTTTATCTATATCACGATCCAATCTATATGCGGTGTAGTAGGCTATCAACTGAAGAACGACGTTAACCAGAACAGGTGAGAATATCGGAGGGGTGTTCGGTATGAAGTATGATAGATCCGCTAGTTTTTTCAACTCCTTATCTTCATCCCCCACAATGATCACGGGGCTGTCTCTAGCAGCTATTTCGCCTATATTGCCCAGCATCTTTTCAAACGTGTGGTCTTTCACCGCTATCGCTATCACAGGGGTTTCAGAAGTCAACAGGGCGAAAGGACCGTGTTTTAACTCCCCAGCCGGGTAACCCGCAGAATGGATGTAAGCTATCTCTTTCAATTTTAGCGCACCTTCCAACGCTACAGGATAGTTGATATTTCTACCTACGAAAAATATATCTTCAGCTTTAACCAAGCTTTCAGTCATCTCTTTTATCTCGTTTTTATCGTCTAGGATCCTTTCGACCTTTCTAGGTAATTTTCTCAATTCGTCTTTGTATTCTTCAGCCTTATCCTTACTCAACACTCCCTTTCTAAGGCCCAATTCTATAGCCAAGAGATAGAGGATTATGATCTGGGTGGTGAAAGTTTTGGTCGCTGCAACGCCGATCTCTGGTCCAGCTTGGGTATAGATGACCTCGTCAACTTCTCTAGTTATCGAGCTTTCCATCACATTAGTGACCGCTAAGGTATTACATCCTCGCCTTTTTGCCTCCCTAGCAGCAGCTATCGTATCGAGGGTCTCACCACTCTGCGAAAACAATATGGTGAAAGGGGTGCTGTCTGATGGTGACGTGTACCTGTATTCAGAAGACACCTCGACTGTAGAGGGTATCTCCGCGAGCTTCTCAAATATGTACCTTCCTACGTATCCAGCGTGAGACGATGTACCACAAGCTATGAATTGGACTTCGTCGAAATCATATTTTGAAAAATCTACGTCTTCAAAAGAGGTGAGCCGTCCCAGTATCGACTCGTGTATGGCTTTAGGCTGTTCAAAGATCTCTTTCAACATGTAGTGCTCGTAACCGCTCTTCTCCGCATCTTCCACGTCCCAATCGATCGTTTTAGTCTCTCTTGTGATAGCCTCGTCGTTCTCGTCCCATATCTTGACCTCGTCTCTACTGATAAGTGCTGTATCGCCGTCACGGAGGTACTTGACTTCCTTTGTATAGTAAAGCAGAGCCGGAACATCAGAAGCTACGAAATTTTCTCCTGAGCCGATTCCTATCACCAGCGGACTTTGATTTCGAGCTACAAGCAGCTCATTAGAGTCTTTTTGAAATACCACGATAGCGTACGATCCTTCTATTTTTTTGACGACATTTTTGAAAGCTTTCAGTAAATCTCCCTCGTACTCCTCTTCTATAAGGTGGACAATTACTTCACTATCAGTTTCCGATCTGAATTCATGACCTCGCTCGATCAATCTATCCTTTATGGTGTTGAAATTATCTATTATACCGTTGTGTACGATAGAGATCTCTTCGTCACAATCCAAGAAGGGATGGGCATTTTTGTCAGATGGTTTACCATGGGTCGCCCATCTAGTATGGCCTATACCCGCGTCATGTTCTGGAATCTCCTCTTCAGATAGATCGTCTATCCTGCCTTTTCTCTTTTGGACGTATATGCCTTCGTCGGTTTTTACTGCTATCCCGGCCGAATCATATCCCCTGTATTCCAATCTTTTAAGGCCGTTAAGTATGACTTCCCCGACATCCCTCGGACCTGTATAACCGACTATTCCACACATGAAATCACACCGCCTTGGAATCCGATTCTAGGTTCTCTCTGATGGTCCTGCCCGATTTTACTTGGCATCCCTTGCCGATGACTACTCCCGATTCTACCGTAACGCCGGAAGATATCTCGGTGTCTTCTGCGATCATCACTCCTATGTTCTCTACTTCGTGCAGCCCGTCGTCGGCTTCGACCCTAGAATCTTCAGAGTAGGTTGAAAAGTTAGCTCCGGTGACGACACCTTCTCCGATAACTGAATTCTCTATATTAGAATGACTTCCGATATGGACGCCTCTCATTATAACGCTGTTCTGTATAACTGTGAAAGGACCGATCTTTGTATTTTCGTCTATACTAGTAGAGGGTAAAATGCATGCGTTGGGGCCTATATCGCAACCTTCTCCAATAACCGCTGGTCCTTCGATGAAACTACCCCCTCTGATCCTGGTTCCTTTCCCTATCTTTACGTCCCCTTTGATGATAACGTTTTCCTGGATCAAACCGTTTATATTTTTATTGATGCCCGTCAATGCAGCACCGTTCACATCTAACAGATCCCACGGGTAGACCGCGTCTATCCAGGTTTCATCGGTTCTGATCGCTTTGATGCTTTTTTCTTTCAAAATTCTTTGTATAACGGAAGGGATGTCATAATACCCATCTCCCATCGCCTGCTCTATCCAGTCAAAAATATCTGGAGGGAATGAGCATATACAGGTGGAGATGAGATGGCTGGGGCTCCTTTCGGGCTTCTCTACCAAGTTTTCGATCTCCTTGCCTCCCTTTTTAAGCGTAACTACACCGTATTTCGACGGTATATCGCTCTTCGTTATGAGAAGAGAATATTCTTCCATCTCTGCTAAAAGATCAGCGACAGTCTCTTTCGAGATAACGTTATCTCCTGGTAGTACCAAAAATTCTTCATCTATCTTGTTTTTGGCCTGATAAAGGGCATGAGCTGTTCCTCCTGAAGGAGGCTGTTTTCTCTGAATGACGTACTCTATATCGGTATCAAAATCATCCCCATCTCCAAAATAGGACATTATCCTCTGCCTTCTATAACCAACCACTATCACGATCTGGTTTATCCCGTTATCTACTAACGCTTGCACCACGTACTCCAAGATAGGTTTGTTCGCTACAGGTGCCATAACTTTAGGTTCAGTGGCTGTAAAAGGCCGCAACCTCGTACCTTCCCCGCCAGCCAATATAACTGCTTTCATATCTTTGTATCTGCGAGGGGCAATTTAAGGATTTTGTCTTTTTGACCTATTCGATATATATCGCCGGTCTCTTCGGCTTGGAATGCGAGGCTTTATTCTCTGGATCATGTATACCTTCTTCATCGGCCTCCGCTATGTGGATATCTGCTTCAAAGGTCTTTTCCAGAAACTCTTTGCTCTCCTCGAGGATCTCTTTTTCTCCGAAGTCAACTTCTACCAAACTTTGATATCCGATTTCGGAAACATCTTCTAGAGCGCTTTTTACGAATGAAGCCAAGTCATCTGAAGGGGCGTCTACCTCTTCGACTATCTCGCCCATCAGACCCATACCTTTTTCTGGATCTTCGAGCACTTTTTCGAATGCCTGTTCCTTCCATGCTTCGGCCACGTAGATGTAGATATCGTGTCCCTCTACTTCTGCTATATCCAGTATGTGTTTGATATCTTCCTGTACTTTTTTCACATACTCCTCCCGAGCCTCCGCCAGTTTTGAGACCTTATCTTCATCGTACTCGGGCATGAGTTCTTGAGTGATGAAATCGATGTTCCACTCCTCGGATAACTCTTCCGCTATATGCGGCGTGAAAGGGGTTAACAAACGTACGAGTTTCTTTCCTATTTTTTGCAATAGTTCTCTGTTCTCTCCGCCTCTCTTGAGGTACCATTCGATCTCCGATGGTATATCGTAGAAGGCGATGTTCGCTCCCTTCCTTATCTCGTACTCCTCCATCACTTCGTGATATTCCTTGAGGAGTTCATTGAACCTTGAGATCAGGTAATCATCGATGGCTTTTTCTTCACCTTTCAATTCTTTGATTTTTTGGATCATATCCCATAACGAATTCAATTTCTTCTGATAGATCAAAGCTTCTTCTTCACTCCACTCTTTATCCACGAAAGGACTGGCCGAGTGAGCATAAAAGAGCCGTAAAGTGTCCACGCCGTATTTCTCTGCGGCATCGGGTATAGGTTCAGCGCCACCTTTAGATTTCGATATCTTGCCTCCTTTACCGACCAGCCACCAGTTGACGAATATACCTTTAGGCCTTTCCTCTTCTTCTAGGAGAGCGACGTGATTCATCAGGAAGACGGGGAAGTGCACGGTCATGTGCTCTTTTCCGCCCAAGTTAAGGTCGAGAGGATACCAGTAATCGAAATCTTCTCTTATCTCTTTCAATTTATGTTCAGGTATACCTGTAGTTTTTGAGATTTCTTGAACTTCACCCTTGCCCTGGTAAACGTGATCGAAAAATTCTTCTGACATCTGGTCAGCTTTCAGATCGCCTTGGTTGTAGTGTTTGGCCAGTATGTAGTAAGCTGGATAGAAAGTAGAGTCCGCTATAGCCTCGATTATCCATTCTTCGTTGAAGGGGAAATTTGTGCCCATCCAATTACCTTTTCGCGCGCATGAACGGTCCTGGAACCATTCTATCGTACTGGGTAGATTATCGGCATAGCTCTGAGGTTTGATCATCATCTTTTTTGCTTGATCGACACTCGCTTCTGTCAGTTCTTGGTCCGAATACCTTATGAACCATTGGTCCGGTATCTTGCCGACGACGACTTTTCCTCCACACCGACAGATGACTTCTTCTGAAAGGTCGTAGAAAACATCGGCTTTGCCCTCGCTGATAAGGTCGTCTTTTATCCTTTCCTTAGCTTCCTGTACTCTCATACCGGCGTAATCTTTGCAGCTATCCAACATGCGTCCGGTGTGGAAACCCGCTCTGTATATCTTTTCCGTGGCCTCCTCCAATTTTTCTTCTTCCTCCTGCGACTCTATGTCCAATTCATCGACTATCTTTTCAGCGGGCATGGTGCCCCATTCTTCCGACTCGATGATCTCTATCGGCTCTACATCGGTCAAGTCCAGATCGTACTTTTCTATCAGTTCTTCATCTTCCTTTATATCTTTCAGCGCTACGTAGTCGTAGGGCGCGTCGCTCGGAACGCTAGTGACTATCCCAGTTCCGAAGTCGGGATCTAGGAAACTTGCCGGCAGGATGATCATCTCCCTATCTATGCCGGGAGCGAGCACTTTTTCCCCTACCATCTTCTCCCCTTTGATCGTCCCTTTTTCCTTCACAGAATCTTTCTGATAGGTGAGCTTTTCCACGGCCTCTTCACTCATTATCCACTCTTCACCTTCGATCTCTACTATCTGGTACTCGATCTCCGGATCCACCCATAGATTGGTTTGACCGAATACCGTCTCGGGTCGGAGAGTAGCGGCGGTGACGTACCTGTCGCCGTACTCGAATTTGAGCAGCGTGAACTCCTGCTTCTCGGCGTTCCCTCCTTCAGATAAATCAGTTTCTGAAGGGTCGACAGCGACGGGACCGCACTCGACGCACTCAGTGCCGAAGTAGGGTTTCTGAGTGAGGAGATCCTTTTCCTTCAGCTTTTTGAACTGCCATGTGATGAACTTCTTGTAATCCTCTCTTATAGTGTGCGTAAAATAATCGAAATCGATGGAGAAGCCGAATTTTTTCCAATAATCTTCTTTGTAAACTTCGTTAAAATACTTTACCACTTCTTCCGGGTCCTTCATCCTCTCTATATCTTCCTCTGTCGCTCCGTTCTTCTTCATGTACGCTATCTTCCCCTCGTCGTTCTCTTCGAGCTTTTTCGCCAGACTGATCGCCTGGTTGCCGGTTGGATGTG
Organism: Thermoplasmata archaeon; assembly: GCA_003554965.1. Classification (GTDB taxonomy): domain Archaea; phylum Thermoplasmatota; class Thermoplasmata; order Halarchaeoplasmatales; family Halarchaeoplasmataceae; genus Natronoplasma. Next base: position 106,895 of record PWHR01000041.1, read on the forward strand.
TCCCTGCCGGGAACAGGACGTTATAGCCTTTCATCTGCTTGTATCTAGCGAGGATGTCAGTGTAAGTGTAGCATCTCATGTGCCCCAAATGAAGGAACCCGGAGATGCCGGGATAGGCGAAGATGAGGTAGAAAGGCTCTCTATCCTCATCTCTTTCCGTTTTATGCACTTTGTTCTCTTCCCATCTTTCGCGCCACTTTTCTTCGATCTCTACGTGGTCGTAGGTTTCCATATCCAACTCGAATATACCTGCTCAATTAAAAACTTTCGAATCTAGAGCTCCATTAAAGAACGGTAAAAGTTATTTCTTTAAGAGGACAAGAAGAAATTCTAGAGATATGGTTAACATGATTCTACTTATCCCAATTGATCCGATCGATGCGGGGTGATCTTCGATGGTTCTTCATCGGCAGTATCATAGGTTTCTTGCCCGCAAAAGAGAATACGGCAGGTTAGGAGTGACATGATCCTGTCAATCTAAAAATTTATTTAACCGATCAGTTTTTATATGCTGGGCGTTAAACGATGATCTCAGTAAAAAATCTCACCAAGTACTATGGAGAAAAAGCTGCAGTCAAAGACCTCAGTTTTGAAGTGAAAGAAGGTGAGATCTACGGGCTTTTAGGTCCGAACGGCAGCGGAAAGACCACCACGATGAGGATCCTCAGCGGTATCATCGAACCTTCAAGTGGTAGAGCTGAAGTACAGGGCCTGAACGTGAAAGAACATCCCGTCGAAGTGAAGAAGAAAGTAGGTTTCATACCGGAAAACCCGAAGACGTTCGAAAGTCTTACCACCATAGAGCTCTTCAACCTGATCGGCAGTATAAGAGGGATCGAAGAGAAGAAACTCAGAAAAAAATTAAACCGCCTGGTCAAAGCTTTCGAATTGGAAGAGTACATGAACCAGTACGTTGGTTCACTGAGTTTTGGCACCAAACAAAAAGTTTCGATAATTTCGGCCATCCTACACGATCCTGAAGTCATCATAATTGACGAAGCCATGAACGGGCTCGATCCAAAGATGGCGAAGATATTCAGAGAGATACTTTTCAACTTAAAAAATAAGGGTAAATCGATGATCTTTTCAACGCACGTTTTACCTCTTGCGGAGATGGTCTGTGATAGAGTCGGGATGATAGCAGGAGGGCAACTGATAACTGAAGGTACCGTGGAAGATCTGAAGGAGAAGTCGCACGAGAAAGATTTAGAAGACGTCTTCCTAAAACTCACCAAGAGCGAGACCGAAGTCAGTCGAGTGGTCAACGCCTTAAGAGGTTCTATGTAGATGATTCAAAAGAAAGACCTGAAGATCGTGATGGTCCTCTACCGAGAACTGCAGTACCGTGCAGCTGAAAAAGATCCATCTATAGAGGGAGAGGAAGAGCTGAAAAAAAAGATAAAGGAAGCCAGCAACGTGAAGAAAAAGATGTTGAAACAATCGCTTTTGTTCCTTCCTTTTGGATTGATGCTTTCAACACCCATGTTCGCGGCCGACGAAGAAGGTATAATAGCGGCGGTCATGACTTCTGTGGCTGTAGTGCCTTTCGTTTTTGCCCTTTACAACACCGTGGCCCAGTGTGCTCAGTTAGATTCTCTAGGAGTCTTCGAACCTTTGAAAAGTCTTCCGATAGATGTCCGTTCAAAACAGTTGAGCCTTCTACTGTCGATCGATCTCATACCACTCTTCTCTTTCGCTCTGCCCGCTGTCATCTATTTACTGATCTTTCATCCACTCAACGGTATTTTGGCCGCGCTGTGGGTATTAACAGGTTTCTTGATCGGCCACACGCTTGGGTTCGTCGTCTATTCAGAATTCGGCTTCAAACTCGGCAGCGGAGGAAGCTCCGACCTTCTCAAAACCGTTTTGAAAGTTGCTGGTCTGATAGCCTTCATGGGTCTGTTTTTCGCATGGAATTTCCTCCAAGATGTCCTAATAGCTAGGGCAGATATGCTTCTCAGATATTCCGTTGTGTATCCTCTCTCAGCTGGGGCCATATTCGACCCTGTACAAAATTTCATCACCCTAATACTCCATCTGGCTTTGATCATCCCTCTCTACCTCTACGTTGTGAACCGAGTTTGGAAAAGACTGCTTAAGAAGAAAGAAGTCTCGATAAGGAAGAAAAAGTCTCAGTATCATGTGTCTTCGAAGAGCGCTGTCCGTTCACTACTTATGAAAGACCTAAAGATGCTGTTCAGGAGGACCAGTTCATTGGTCGGTTTCCTGATACCGATCCTTATAATACTGCCTCAGGTAGTCATGTCTGTTCAAGATGACGGATTGACCCTACTGCAAACGAGTGCTTTTATCTTCCTTTTAGCTGCTTTCGGCATCATGGCCCTAGAATCGATACTCTCTGTGGATTCAAACTCTATAGATTTTCTGAAAACCCTTCCTCTGAAAAAGAAGACGTACGTGGAGAGCAAGGTACTTTCTCTCTCCATAATACCCATCGCGGTGAGCCTAGTATTGGTGGGTTTGGGCACTTACTTCGACCCGATAACGTTGATAACCATCCCTTACGCGTTCCTTCTCCCGCTGATCTCATCCTCTATAGTCCTTTCTTATCTCTTCAGCTACGAAGATGAAAAGATCGGTATACCGGACTTCAGCTTCGTCAACGACTTCTTGAAATTCATCTTGCTGATGATCCTAGTAGGGATCGCTTTCGGCGCCATCGCTCTACCCTTGTTCACTCTTCCGATCCTTTATGGAGTCCCGTTGAGCTATCTGATCGCGTGCTTAGTACTCTTTTACCTCTACCTGAGAAGGAATTGAGATAAAAAGGACCGAAAAACTATTTTGTAATGCCGAGATACCTAACAAGATGGCGCATTTCATTGTATTGGAAGGAATAGATGGTTCTGGTAAATCCAGCATCGCAGATTTCATAGCCGATATTTACGAAGAGGTTCACACCACACGGGAGCCCTCCAATTCTGAACCAGGAGAGCTCGCCAAGAAGATCAGCAGTGAAAATACTTCACCATATTTCGACCTTTTTCTGTATTTAGCGGACCGGGTCGAGCACACCGAGAAGATAAAGGAAAAATTGGATGAGGAAATAAACGTTGTCTGTGACAGGTACTGGGGTTCAACGGCAGCCTACCAGTCCGCCTATGAAGAAATCGAACTAGATTATACCGTTGATATACAGGAACCTTTTTTGCTAGAACCTTCCTTGACGATCTTACTGGATATAGATCCCAAAACATCACTTAAAAGGATATCGAACAGGACATACAAAAGCAAATACGAACGGTTGAGTTTTCTCAAAAGAGTGAGGGAAAATTATCTCACCCTAGCAGAGAGAAAGAATTGGACGGTGATCGACGCCGAAGCCGAACTTTCTAAGGTAAAAGAACGAGTCAAAAGAGAATTAGAAGAGTTGAAAATTTAAAAGAAAAGGGTTTTTTGGAAAGATCTTCGATAGAGCGGGATATCTTAGTTTACATTCCGCCCATACCAGGAGGCATTCCGCCCATTCCGCCGCCGGGCATTCCGCCAGCGCCGCCGGGTGGACCTCCAGCTTCGTCGCCGCCTCCACCTTTGGAAGCGACTACGTCGTCGATCCTCAAGATCATGTTTGCAACCTCTGTAGCGCTCTCTATCGCCTGTGTCTTTACTCTCAACGGTTCAACGACCTTGGATTCCACCATATCTGATACGTCGCCGCTGATTATCTCTATCCCGTGGTTCTTCAGTTTCTCTTTTTCATGTGCAGTGTTCAGTTCCATCAAAACGTCTATTCCGTCGATACCTGCGTTCTCTGCTAATGTTCTCGGTATGATATCTAAAGCATCGGCGAAAGCCTCAACGGCCAGTTGTTCTCTGCCTTCGATGGTGCCTGCATAACTTTTGAGCCTATTGCTCAATTCTATCTCGATCGCTCCACCGCCTGGGAGTATTGCACCGTCTTCAGTAGCTACAGCAACCACTTTCAACGCATCGTGCACCGCTCTTTCTAGCTCGTCTACGACATGTTCCGTTCCGCCTCTCAGCAGCAATGAAACGGCCTTGCCTTCTTCAGCATCTTCAACGAAAGTCATATGGCTGTCACCGACCATCTTTTCTCTAACGTAACCGGCTTTACCGAGGTCATCAGATTCCAGATCGGAGAGGTTCGTCACTATGTTTCCACCTGTCGCTCTGGCGAGTTTCTTCATATCAGATTTCTTGACTCTCCTTATCGAGAAGATGCCTTCTTTGGCTAAGTAGTGCTGAGCTAGATCGTCTATGCCTTTCTGACATAGGAGCACGTTAGCGCCTGAATCTTTCACTTGCTGAACCATCTCTCTTATCGATTCTTCCTCTTTATTCACGAACTGCTCTAGTTGATCAGGATCGGTGATCTCTATCTCCGCATCCACTTCAGTTTCCTTTATCTCAAGGGCGGAGTTCAACAGAGCTATCTTTGCATCTTCGACTTCAGTAGGCATGTTTTCGTGCAGTCTCTCTTTGTCTAGAAGTACTCCGTTGATCAATTCAGTGTTTTCTACTGCGGCTCCAGCTTTCTTCTCCACTTTGACATTATCTATGTCAACAGTGTAGGAACCGTCTTCTTTCTGGGCTACATGTCTGACTGCCTTGACTGCTAGTTCAGCCAATCTCTCCTTTTCACCTTCGATAGCTTTGCCGGTCATAGCGGTCATCGCTATCTCTCTAAGTTTCTCTTCGTCCTCTATATCGAGTTCTATCTTGCTATCCTCTAAGATCTCTCTAGCCTTCATCGAAGCCAATCTAAAGCCTTTAGCTATGACGCTTGGATGAACATTCTGCTCTATGAGATTTTCAGCGTGTTTCAAAAATTCTCCCGCTAAAACTACAACAGTGGTGGTCCCATCCCCACATTCATCATCTTGACTTTCGGCCATCTCGACCGCCATCTTTGCGGCGGGATGTTCTATATCTATCTCATCAAGGATGGTCGCACCATCGTTGGTGATCACCACATCACCCAAGCTATCCACTAACATCTTGTCCATTCCTTTTGGTCCCAACGTAGTCCTTACCGCATCAGCCACAGCTTTGGCCGCTGCGATATTGTTCTTCTGTGCGTCTCTTCCTCTTTCTCTTTCCGTGTCTTCTTTCAAAAGCAATATCGGTTGATTTCCCATCATGTTCGTTCACCTTTTGACGGTTCTCAGAAAATTGAGGTTCTATATAAAGATTTTCACTGATGGGCTCTGTAGAATACCTTTGTTTTAGCCGATCTAAAGTTATAACAATCATTTTTTACGAAGGTCAACTAGATGTTTTTCTGCTAAATTACCAATTATTTCTCCTAATTAGGAGCTTTTCTACTGAGCCCACTGATGGGAGATCCATCTTAGAAAAAGAAAGAATGGTTTTTCAAACTTCAATATCGATATCCAACTTTTCGACCAGTTCCTTGTACCTGTTCCGGACGGTGACCTCCGTTACCGCTGCCACATCTGCCACTTCTCTCTGAGTCCTCCGCTCGTCACCGTTGATAGAAGCTATGTAGATTGACGCTGCGGCCAAGCCAGTAGGCCCCTTTCCTGAGATGAGTTCTTTTTCTTCTGCCTGGTCGATGATGTTACCAGCTATCTTTTTAACCTTGCCGCTCAGATCTAACTCACTGCAGAACCGACTGAGATATTCCTGGGGCTTAGTAGGTTTTAACTTCAATATCAATTCCCTGCTCAAAAATCGGTAAGTCCTACCTATCTCTTTTCTGTCTGAAGATGTCGCGTCTGCGATCTCGTCAAGAGTCCTAGGGACTCCTGCTTTCCTACATGCTGCATAAAGGGAAGCGGCCACAACACTATTTATACTCCTTCCTCTGATCAGATTTTTCTTGACCGCTTTTCTGTAAACTACCGCCGCGGTCTCTCTGATATTCTTCGGTAAGCCCATGGTGGAGGCCATCCTATCCATCTCTGTCAAAGCATAAGCTAGATTTCTTTCAGTCGCGTCTGAAACTCTGATCCTTCTCTGCCATTTCCTCAGCCTATATATCTGAGCCTTCTTCTTGCTGGGGATAGCTCTTCCATAGGAATCCCTATTGGATGAATCGATGCCCGTTGAAAGACCTTTATCGTGTACCATCTCAGTCATGGGAGCCCCGGTTCTAGCTCTACTCTCCTCCTGCTTCATGTCGAAAGCCCGCCATTCCGGTCCCTCGTCTATATATTGATTATCGATAACCAATCCGCAGTCCTCGCATATCAGTTCGCCTCTGTCGTAGTCCTGGGCGAGGTGCCTACTGCTGCATTCAGGACATTCGGTTATCTTTTCAACTGAGCTTGATGCTTCCTCCTCTATCTTTATATCATCATCCATCTATATCTCCTCCGCATAGATCGGCTCGTTTGAAATAGAGATCCTTCTATGAGGTTCAAAATGGGTTTTTATCTCCAAAAAAGGGTCATCGACCGGCCCGAATATCCATGTAACTTTTCCGATATTTTTCTTCCTTTTATCCATGATCTTCGTTCCTACTTCTAAAGGGGTTGAAAACCGCCCGATTATATCTCCCTCACTCGTTATGCGTACTACCTCTCCTCTATTTTTCAAAAGGGGACCTCCTAATATATCGGTATCTAAACCTTAAAAGTGTAGCAACAGTTGATATATTTAAACCTTTCGTAAAACTTTATTAGTGATTGTCACAACCACTTCAGAATAGATAAAGCAGCGGATTTCCGATCAAAAACGAGATCAAAAAGCCGATCGAGATCGGTGCTATAAATGGTATCTTTGGAGTGGTCCAAACAATTTCTCTACCGTGAGACCTCAAAGATTTGAGCTTCTCTTCTGAACTCGAACGTGGAAAGAGTTCGGTCTTCAATTTCCCGTTCTCGTAATACTCCATGGGCCACACGAAAGAATCCTCTATCTCTTCGACACTCTTTTTAAAACCAAAGAACATCCTAGGAAAATCTAGATCCCTCTTATAGAGATTTATCAAGAGATAACCGATAGGAAGAACTAAAACGACCAGAGAGGCATTCAGTAAAATGACCAAAGTGAAGGGAAATAGGGTCTGCATCAAAGGTATTAGTTCAGAAGCTAGTGCCGTCCTGGTCAGTCCAGGTATCTGAGGATAGAAAGGTACTAGCACAGCCAATGTTATCACAGCTTTAGCATCCGCCCCACCGTAAAGGATGTATAAGAAGTATAGAAGGAAAGCGAACAACATCATACCGGGTATCATCGCTAAAGTCCAGAAAATCATCGATCCTCCCAAAACGAACACCATATAAACAAAAACTATCACCGGGATCAATAACCATAACAGGACCTTGAAATTCAATCCGTCTTTCGAATATACAGGAGGCCTTTCAACGAAAGCCTCAGAAAAAATTATCCCTATGGGTATGAATATCAAAAAATGCGTCCAAAATATTTCGTTTCCCAGCCAAAATTTTCTAATTAAAAGCTCAGTGAAAAGGATGAGGATACCGACGGAACCCATTATTATCCAAAGTTTATTGGGAACTCGCCTCGTCTTCAGATCTTTGATAGAAGCAACTGATAAAAATCCTATCCCGACAAGTAGTCTCGCGATAGAAAAATACCAGAGTTCCATGGTATCCACTTTTTATGCTCAGATCTCCAGTTCTTGTCCCTCTTCGGGAGTGTAAACATCGAACTCCGAAAGATCTTCAGCCAATTCTTCTCTCCTCTCACCATGGCAGAGCACGATATTTTCTGGATCACAACCTTTTGCGAACTCCACTAGTTCGTCGTGGCCAGCATGAGCGGAGAAATCATATTTCTCAACATCACATGAAACAGGTAATGTAGCCCCTTTATCTCTGATCATCCCGTTTTCTAACAACCTATCCCCGTTGGTCCCTTCTACCTGGTAACCGGTCAATAATATTGAACTGTTGGGGTCTTTCCTTATGTCCCTCAAATATTCCAAAACAGGTCCTCCTTCCACCATGCCGCTGGTGGTCACGATGACCTCGGCATTTTTTGCCTGTTTTCTCGTAGAAGGGGATCTTACTTCATTGGCGTTTTCCATAGCTCTCTGCAAGGCTTTAGGTGAACGTAAAAACCCTTCGTGATTCAAGTATATCCTGCTGACTGTTCTTCCCATCCCATCATACCATACATCATAGTTTCCATCGTCTAAAACCATCAGTATCTCTTGGGTCCGTCCTACTGCGAATACAGGCACAATCACTTGACCTCCTGCATCGAGTGTTTCGTCTATTTTATCTAGGAACTTTTTCTCCGTCTCTTTCCTGTCATCGTGATTTTCTCCACTGTAAGTGGATTCCATTATCAGATTATCACACTCGACCGGATGAGTCCCCCAAAGCAAACGCGTATTTTTGGTATTTATATCTCCTGTGAACAATGTGGTCTCTTCTCCTTTGAGTTCGAACATGCCAGACCCGGGTATGTGGCCTGCCGAGTGAACTTCGATCTCCATACCTCCTATATCCCTTTTCGAGTTATAACCGACCAGGTCGAAGGCGGCTTTAGTATTTTTTATATCTATCTTTTCGTAATGTTTTGGGTATCCTTCTATATCGGCTATTTTCAAACTGTCGTAGAGCAGAAGTTCTGATACCTCTACGGTAGGATGAGTAGCTAGGATTGGGATATCGTTCTGCCTCAAAAGAGAGGGGATCATCCCGCAGTGATCTAGATGAGAATGGCTAAGGAATCCCATATCTACCAATGGAGCTCTCATGGGATATTGGGGAGGATCATCAGGCAACATCCCGTGATCGAATATCAGCGAAAAGTCGTCGTATTGCATAACCAACGAAAGTGGACCTACGTTTGATGCGCTGCCGAGAAAATTCAATTTCATATATTTTCACTTCACATATTAAAGGATAGGTAAGTATTATAAAGGATTTGCCTTTGAGGTCAATTATTCTCTATCACGCCAGCCAAAGGTAGGTACAATAGAGGATAAAAAAGAATTAATAGGAAGGGTTCAATGGTTCTTTGATCGGGATGCGCAACCGGATAATCAGAAAACTAGCGGAGAAAAATACGGTGATCACGCCAGATGCATTGGAGTATTTGAGCGATGTAGATCATCCTGATTGTCCTGAATCTATACTGGAAAGGCTAGAAAAGGATGAAGATCTCCCTTTTCCGGTTTGTAAAGATACTATATCCTGTTTTCTGAACGAGATGATCGAACCATCGGAACTAGAAAAACCAGAAGAGAGGGATCCTCCCGAGAGACTAGATAAAATACCAGAAAACAAAATAGATATTTTGAAGGACGTATCAGGAGAATCAACGTGCACCGGAAAAGTGGAAGAATTTCAGAAATACTTTTCTGATAGATATGAACGGCTCAAGGCAATAGTGGAAAAAAGACGTGACGGAAAAAAGTCACGGCCCATAAGCCGCATATCGAACAGACCGGGTAACGCCACGATAATTGCGATGATCAGAGATCTATATACTACATCTAGTGGAAACAAGATGTTGACTCTCGAAGACCCCACTGGAGAGATGAGAGGTTTCATTTCTGCGGACAGCGATGCCTTCGAGAAAGATCTGCTTGAGGACGAAGTAATATTGGCTAAGGGTGAGGTTTGGGAAAATAACGGTGACTTTGAAGAAACCTTTGCGATCGAGGAGATAAAAAGGCCCGGCATACCGAAAATGAACGATCATTCTAGACCAGATTTTTCTGGAAAGATCGCTTTTTTAGGAGATATACACGTAGGGAGTGACACGTTTCTAGAAGACGAATGGTCCGATTTCAGATCATGGATAAATTCAGACGAAGGCGCAGCTGAGTATATAGAATATCTTGTTGTGCCAGGTGATCTGATAGACGGGATAGGTATATTTCCAGATCAAGAAAAGGAACTTAACATTATAGATGTGAACGAACAGTACCGTAGATTGGCCCAGATGTTCAAACAATTGCCCGAAGATATAACCATAATAACTATACCTGGCAATCACGACATCGTCAGGAACACAGAACCACAGCCCTGCCTCCCAGAAGATATACAGGAGTTGTTCCCGCCCAATGTTCTGTTCTTCAGTAATCCGGCACTTCTGGAAATCGAGGGATTGAAAATACTGGCCTATCACGGCAGCAGCATAAATGATCTTTCCGACATGCTCCCTCAGGTGACTAGCGAGAGACCTGTCACTGCCATGAAAGAGATGATGAAAAGAAGACATCTTGTCCCGGTATATGGTAAAAAGACCTCTATAGCTCCCGAAGAGAAGGACTATATGGTGATAGATGAGGTCCCCGACATCTTCGTCACAGGTCATATACACAGGACCGAAGTGGAAGATCACCACGGAATAGTGATGATCAATTCTTCCACTTGGCAGGCACAGACTGAATACCAGAAGATGAGAGATATCAAACCCGATCCGGGAAAAGTAACCATCCTTGAGCCTAATACTAATAAAGTATCTATACGTGATTTCAGTTGATAAGAGAATACCAAAATATCTGGAAGGAGGCTAAAAAAGAATTATCCACTTCTGCGCACGGCTTAGACCACACCAAGAGAGTTTATGAGCTTTGTAAAAAAATGGAAGATGAAAATACAAATAGTGATGTCCTATTACCTGCGGCCATACTCCACGACATAGCAAGATATGAGGAAGACAACGACGATACTGGAGAGGTAGATCATGCGATATTGGGTGCAGATAAAGCCGCGAAGATCCTAAAAGAGACAGGTTTCGAAGATCGACAGATCGACAAAATCAAGCATTGTATAAAGGCTCACCGCTTTCGTTCCGATGAAGAACCAGTAACTACAGAGGCCAAGATCCTCTCAGACGCTGACAAGCTCGATGCGATTGGAGCTGTCGGAGTTGCTAGGATGTTCATGTTGGCCGGAGAGTTTCAAGAACACCTTTATCGAGATGTAGATCCTGAAGAGTATGTTGAAGAAAACATGGCTAAGAACGGTAGAGTGAAGGATATTTCGGAACACTCTCCAAATCTAGAATACGAACTGAAGCTGAAAAAAGTGCCTGATAAGTTGTATACTGAAGAGGCAAAAAAGGTGGGACGTCAGAGGCTGGATTACATGGATTCTTTTTTTGATAGATTGAAAAAAGAGATCGACGGAAAGATATGAGTACACTCGATTATAGTCCTAAATTTTATATCAGGTTAGGAAAGTCAAAGGGCAATCCCATCGGTGTTTGAAATGCTGAAATCAGAGAAAAAATATATGATTTTATCATATCTAGAAGGATTTGAAGAGTTCAAGGAGGAAAAAGAAGTTCCCTATGAGCAGACTTTGGAAGGTATCATCGAAACAACGGACATGGAAAAAAGTGTGATATCTGAAGGTCTAAAAAATTTCAAAAAAAAGGATTTTTTAGAGGAAAAGATGAAGAGAATCATCGGCACCAACAGAAAAAGGAAAGTCTACTTCCTTACTGAAAAAGGAGAAGAAAGAGAAAATGAAATTTGGGAGAAGATCAAAGATAGAGAGATCATCCTCAAGATCAACGAAGAAAAAAGTAGACTTAGCTTAAATAAGGTCAGTAATATGCTCGATGGACGGAATCCTATCGTTAAAGTTTTGAGTAGGTCGGATGAAAACGGCGTTGTCGATTTAAATGAATTGGGGGAAGACACAGATATCTTCGTCGGCAGGGAGAGGGAATTAAAGATATTGAAAGAACGATTAAAGAAAGTTAAAGCCGAAGGTTCCTATCTGCTTTTGATAGAAGGTGAGGCTGGAATAGGGAAAACATCCTTGGTTTCCAAACTAGAACCTTTTTCTCGTGAACTAGGTTTCGAATTTTTAAATGGGGGTTGCCAGAGTGAGATGTCAGATCCTTACTTACCTTTTAAAGAAGCCTTCGATGAATTTATCGAGGAGAAATTAGGAGTCGTTAACGATTCATCAGCGACTTTCATGGGAAACGTTGATCTCCTCGAAACGAAGGAAAGAAAATTGTTCGATGCAAAGAAAAAAGAAACTTTCTATGAAACAACAAAACATGTGAGGGAGATCGCGCAGGAAAAGCCTCTTGTCGTTTTTTTGGATGATCTCCAGTGGGTAGATAAAGCCTCATTAGATATCCTGGCTTATATGACCGAGAAATTGGAGGAGTCCCCCGTATTTTTCATAGGGACTTACAGGCGGGAGGAAGTTTCCGAGGACCACCACCTGGTTGAAACAATGTACGAGCTCCAGAGGAAAAATAATTTCGAAAAGATGAGTTTGAATCCATTGAGTGATGCCTACATCGGCGAGATGATCAAAGGTATCTTTATGAAGGAAGAAGTCCCTGATGACTTTATCAATATGGTGTACGAAAAGACAAGGGGAAATCCACTTTTTATAAAGGAAAGTATAAATCAGATGATAGAAGACGACTTGATCGACCTAGATCAAAACAGATTTCCCAAAAAAAGCGATCATATAAGGATCTCTAAGATCATAGATAACGTTATCGAGAGAAGGGTAGAACGTTTAGATAGGCGAACAAAGAAAGTTATCGAAGTAGGCAGCGTGATAGGAGGAGAGATCCCTTTTGATTTACTATCACAAACGCTTGAGAAAAACGAGATGGAACTTTTAGATGATATAGACATCCTTATAAACGATCGATTATGGGAGGAAAGGATCAATAAAGGTACATTCACTTTCTCCCATGATCTGATAGAGGAGGTCGTTTATAAAAAGATAAAAGGTTTAAAGAAAAGGAGTTTGCACAAAAAAGTAGCAAAAAATATAGAAGATATCTATGAGAACGAAATAGAAGAGTGGTATTCAAATCTAGGTCGGCATTATGAGAGAGGAGACGAATTTTTGAAGGCTTCCGACTATTATGTGAAGGCTGGTGAAAAGGCTGAAAGTATTTTTGCTAATGAAGACGCTGTAGAGATGTATGAAAAGGCTCTAGACGCTATCGAAAAGATAGAGGAAAATAAAACTAAAAAAATCGATGTCATGAAAAAAATAGCTAGGGCTTATTCACTCCGAGGTGAATTTAAAAAGAGCAGAGAATTTCTTAATAAAGTGTTACAGATCACAGAAGATGAAAAAGAAGAACAGGAGATGTACAGCAAGATCGCAAAAACCTATCATCAACAGGGAGATTGGGACAAATCTCTCGAGTACGTTGACAAGGGTTTGTCAGTCTACGACGAAGAAAATATCGAGACCTGTGAACTTTTGAGCTTGAAGAGTTTCTCATACCAGAAAAAAGGGGATTACGAGAAAGCTAGAGATATATGCGAAAAGGAAAAAAAGGTCGCTGAAAAAGTTGGAGGTGATGAAGAGCTCAGTCAAGTTTACCATGACTTGGGTGCGACTTTGATGCGGACTGGCGAATTGGAGGAAAGCGTATCCAATCTTAAAAAAGCTATGAAGATAAGAGAAAAATCCGATGATCTGCTCAACCTGTATAAGTCCATGAACAACATTGCGATAGTTTATATGAACAAAGGTGACTATCAAAAATCAAAGGAATATTTCGAAAAGAGTCTTGAGATCGCTAGAAAACACAACTTCAATAGTGAAATGGGGGGCATCCTGAACAATACCGCCTATCTGTATTCATTGATCGGTAAACTTGACGAAGCTATTGAACTCCACAAAGAAAGTGCTGAATGGAGTGAAAAAACTGAGGACATGGAGACCAAAGCTCTATCGATGGGAAATCTAGGGAACGTTTACCTTAAAAAAGGAGAGATGAACAAGGCTAGAAAATACATCGAAAAGGCTGTTGAGATGATGAGAGAACTCGGATATAGCTATGGATTGTTGGTCGATCTCCAGCATTTAGGTCATCTGAATAAAAAAGAAGGAAAGATGGATGAAGCTTTGGAAGCTTTTAAAGAAAGTCTAGAAGTGGCTCAAAGAACAGGGATAAAAAGGAGAGAATGCATGTCTTTGAATAGATTAGGAGATCTACATATGACCTTGGGTGATTTCGAGGAAGCGAAAAGATATTTCACCAAGGCTGAGAAACTAGCCGAGGAGATAGGCACCCCTGATACTGGAGCGATAGCAAAACAGGGATTGGGATATCTCCATTTGATGGAAGGAAACATCGATGAAGCTGAAAAATATCATGAAGAAGGATTGAAACTTGCTAAAGAGGCGAACGACGAAAAATCTTTGATACTAAATCAGATAGGTATGGGAGAAATTTGCCTAGAAAAAGATGAGGTGAAAAAGGCAACAGAACTCTCCTCGAAAGTCACTGAATCCATGAAAAATAGGGAGGACCCCGAGCTGTTTTTTAGAAATCAAATTTTGAAAACGAGTATAAAGATAAAAGAAAATGATTTCGAGGAAGCGGAAAGATATTTGAGAGAAACTTTGAACCGAGCCAAAAAAGTAAGAGATAAGATTTGGAGAGCAAAGACTCTACACATGAAAGGTTTATTTCATTTAGAGATGGAAGATTTAGAGAAAGCAAGGGAAATCCTGCAAGAAGCACTTAGCAGATTAGAGGAACTCGATATGATATGGTGGAGCGAAAAAACGAAAGATAGGATATCTCAAATCTGAGTCCTTTCTTCAACTGCCCAAAAAGATACATGCGAGAAAACTTTATTAGATGTAAAGTTATACTTATCCAATATGTTAGATCTGGATAAGAAAAATCTAGTTTTGGTACATCTACAAGGTTTTGAGGAATTTAAAGATGAAGATGAGGTACCTTATGGAGTGACCGCGCGTGGAATTGCCGCTGAAGTAGGTTTAACAAAAAGTGAACCGTTCAACACTCTCGATGAAATAGAAGAGGAAGGTTTGATCGAAGAGAACACCAGATATATCCTAGGAGAGAACAGAGAAAGAAATGTGTACTTTTTGACAGAAGAAGGAAAGGAAGAAGAAAAAAGATTTTGGAATGACATCAAGGATGAAAAATTTACTTTGAAGACGGGCGACGGAGAAAAAAATCTCTCGATAAAGAATATCAAAAACCAAATGACCGGTAGAAATCCAGTTCTCAAAGCACTCCAGAACATCGGTGAAGATGAGATTATAGACATCACCGCATTAGGTGAAGAAGGTAAAGTTTTCATTGGAAGAGAAAAAGAACAACAAAAACTCAAAGAAGGTCTAAAAAATACGAAAAAAGAGGGAACAAAAACATATTTTGTGGAGGGTGAAGCCGGCATCGGGAAGACCTCATTGGTATTTAAATTGAAACCCTTCGCTAAAGAACTAGGATTCGAATTTTTGGTCGGGACCTGCCAGAGCGAAACATCAGATCCTTATCTTCCGTTTAAGGAGGCCTTTAGTGATTACATAGAGAATAGGGTTGATATAAAAGATGAGGCTGGCGTGACTTTCATAAGGTCCGATGATGAAGATAGTCCAGACGATAAGAGATTATTTGATGCAAAAAAAAGCAAAACATTTTATGATACGACCAACTCAGTGAGAAGGATCGCTGAAAGGAATCCTTTGGTTGTATTCTTGGACGATCTCCAATGGGTGGATAGAGCAACCCTTGAGATTTTAGTATACATGAATAAAAATCTAAAAGATGTCCCTGTGTTTTTTATAGGTACCTATAGGTCAGAAGATGTTTCAGAAGACCATCATTTAGTCGAGATGATGAGAAGGCTGAATAAGGAGAAGATTTTTGAGAAAATCGAATTAGACCCGCTAACCTACGAGGATACAGAGAGAACCGTCAAAGGTGTACTAGGTACTGAAGATGTTCCAAAAAAGTTCATCGATGATATCCATGAGAAAACAGAAGGAAATCCACTATTCATAAAGGAGTGTATCCAACAGATGCTAGAAGAGAGGATAGTAAAGCCTGAAGAGGGGAAATTCCCTCGAAAGAGTGATGAAATATCTGTTTCAGATCTTGTCTACAATGTAATAGAAAGAAGGATAAATAGATTGGACGATGAGACCGTCAAAATCATAGAAGTGGGCAGTGTGATCGGAGGAGAGATACCCTTCGATCTGCTCTCAAAGACGGTCGAGATAGATAGTATGGATCTTTTAGATCATGTAGATATGTTGATAGACAACCAGCTGTGGGAAGAAAAACCAGGCGAAGAATCTTTCACATTCTGCCACCAGTTGATACAGGAGACTGTTTACACCAATCTGAGCAATCTGAAAAAGATATTACTCCACAAGAACGTGGGAAAAAATATAGAAGAACTGTATGAGGGAGAACTCGATCTGTGGTATTCAGATCTGGGAAGACATCATAGAAGAGCTGAAAAATTCAGCGATGCGATGGAATATTACTTAAAATCCGGCGAAAAGGCCAAGAGCAATTACTCTCAAAAAGATGCCATCGAGATGTACGAGAAAGCTCTGGAGATGGCAGAAGAAGCAGGGGAAGAAGAAAAAGAATTGGAGATAAAAGAAAAACTGATCGATACCTATCGACTCTTGGGAGACTACCATAAATGTAGAGAGATCATAGACTCCGTTCTGGAGATGGATATCGACAAAGGTAGCCGTATGAGGATGTACGGAAAAAAATCAAGCACTTATTGGATCAAGAGAGAATTGACTGAGACACTCGAAACGGTAGAAGAAGGGATGAAACTGATCGAAACTGATGAGGAACGGTCCGATCACTCAGAAGAAGTTTTTAAATTACTGAGCCATAAAGCTTGGTCTACGCTTCAAAAGGGAGATATAGAAGATGCGCACGAGATATTCGAAGAGTTGAAAGAGATAAGCCAAGAAACGGGAGATGATGATCTTATCGCCAGGTCACATCATAATCTGGGATCATTTTATTACCATATAGGAAAGATGGATGCGGCCACAGAACACTTTGAAAAATCCATAGATGTCTTCAGAGAAGCTGATGAGAAGAAAAAACTGATCAATTCTTTGAACAACCTAGGATTGGTCAAAATGTACAAAAGTGACTACGATGAAGCGGAGGAGTATTTCAAAGAAGGTTTAGAAAAATGCAAAAAATGGAAAGATATAGTAGGAGAGTCCACAGCGTTGAATAATCTTGGAGATGTCTATAGAGACAGAGGGGAGTTCGAGAAGGCTTTGGATCATTTTGAAAAATCTAAATCGATCGAGGAGAAGATATCTAACGAAAATGGAGTTGCCCGGTGTTTGAATAATATGGGGATAGCCCTCCGGATGATGGGTGAATTAGATAAGGCTTTAGAGTACCATGAAGAATCATTGAAGACATATAGGGGAAGTAATATAAAATTCAGAATATCTTGGGTGCTGGAATCTATGGGTGAAGTTCTAAAGCTTAAGAAAGATTACGATAAGGCCTTGGAAAGATTTCAAGAGGCATATGAGATATTCCAAGAAGTCGGTGAAAACGGTCAAGCAACTGTCTCCTTAGCTTACATCTCGGAAATATTTCTGGAAAAAGATATGCCTGACAAGGCCTTACAAAATGTTAAAGAAGCTGTAGAGAGAACAGAGGAAGTCGAACTAAATCTGGTAAAAGCGGTCTGTAAAAGGAGCAAGGGCAAGATACATAGAAAGCGAGGAGAACTTAAGAAAGCCAAAAAGGAACTTACCGAAGCAAGGGACCTTTCAAAAGATCTTGATCCAACCGAGCATCCCAAATTCCTTTATGAGTTAGGTCTGTTGCACTTAGAGATGGGTGAACACGATCCAGGCAAAGAAGTCTTGGAAGATGCCCTTGATTCCTTTGAAGAACTGGGTATGTCTCTTTGGGCTAAACGGACACGAAATGCTTTGTATGATCTAAAAAATACTGAGTCACCCTAACTAGGATTGATAACATGACAGGATCTATTCCTGAAAATGAAGATAAATACCTAGATGATTGCATCTTCGTTGGGCGAGAAGAAGAGCTTGAAAAACTCAACTCGTACCTGAAAAAATTGGAGGAAGGAGAAGGTCAAACCATATTTATTGCGGGAGAACCTGGTGTGGGCAAGTCTAGATTGGCAGTTGAGATAAAAAATAGAGCTAAAGATAAAAATGTTGACGTGATGACAGGCGTCTGCAGATCTGAGTTCAGGAGACCATATTTTCCTTTCAGAAAAGCATGGTTTGAAAGCAAAGGAAAACCTCTCCCTTCTTTGAGAAGGATAAAAAACCAAGATCGAGTGGTAGTAGATAACCAGGATATGTTGGTAGCAAACCGGAATGCGGCCTTTTACGAAACTTTTAAAGAATTGGAAAAAGAAGCTGACAACACTCCGCACCTGATCGTCCTAGAAGATCTACATCTTGCTGACGAAGGAACTTTGAATCTGTTCAACTATTTGGCGGATAGGCTCAGCCAGAACCCCATAATTTTTTTAGCGACGTACCAACCTGGAGATGCAGTACCTGGGAGTGCGTTTATAAATATGAAGAACAGACTTTCGAGGAAAAACATATTCGAAGAGATAAATTTAGACCCTCTTTCAATAGAAGAAGTTGAAGTTTTAGCTAAAAAGCTACTGGGTGAAGTCGACATCCCTAAAGATTTTTTAGAAATTTTGTACGATAAAACAGATGGTAATCCTCTCTTTATCAGAGAAGGTATCCAACATATGGCTGAAGGGGGGCTTATAAATTCCAGCAAAGATAGATACCCCCGGTCTGAAGAAGAATTCATACTACCTGAGGTGCTTAGTGATGTGGTGGTCCGAAGAACCTACAAATTGAAAAGAGAGGTTAGAAAGATTTTACAGTTGGGTAGCGTCATCGGAGAAAAGATACCTTTTTCCTTACTAGTAGAAGCTTCAGACCTGGAGGAAATGGTCGTTTTGGATCATGTAGACGCACTGATAGACCATAATCTCTGGTTAGAGACCGAGGATGGGTCATTTAGGTTTTCCCATGATATCATGAGAGATATCATATATGACGGGTTGGGGAGATGGGTCGAAAAACAGAGATTACATAAAAAAGTAGTAGATGCGGTGAAAGTGGTCTATGAAGATGAAATAGAAGACAAATATCCTTCCATGGCTGATCACTTACACCAGGCCGAAGAATATAAAAAAGCGGTGGAATATTATGTCGAATCTGCGAAAATAGCAGAGAGTATCTATGCATATGAAGATGCTATCGAGATGTATGAAAACGCTTTAGATATCTCTGAAAAAAGGATAGAAAGTAAAGAGACTAAGATCGAGATAATCAAAGAACTAGCACAAGCTTACAGGTTGATCGGTAGATACGAAAGAAGTGGGACGCTTTTGAAAAGGTCTATGATTTGGACCTCTGATTCCGAAGAAGAACAAAGAATCAACCTGTTGATAGTTACGGGATTATTGGAGCAAGGTAAGATCGAAGAGGGACTCGATATCATAGAGAAGAGATTATCACTTGAGCCTGAAGACTCCGTATTGAAGGGAGAGTTTCTGAGTAAAAAAGGATGGGGGCTTTTGAGAAGTGGTAAGTTCAAAAAGGCACGCGAATTTTTTGAAAAGGAAAGAGAACTCGCTGAAGAAATTCAGGATGAACATTTGATAGCTCAGTCCCATCATGATATAGGAGGTTCTGCCTTAAAACAGCAGAATTTTGAGGAGGCAAAAAAGCACCTCGAAAAAGCTAGGGAGATAAAAGAAGAATTAGGTGATCCGAGCGATCTGACTAAAACCCTTAATAGTTTAGCAGGAGTATATTATTTTAAAGGATTATATGATAAAGCACTCGACGAATTCCACGATTGTTTGAATCTATATGAAGAGATGGGCGACAAAGCAAAGATGACCATCGTAAACAATAATATAGGTATGACCTATCAAAAACAGGGCGATTTGGAACAGGCCTTGGAATATCTTAATAAAAGTCTAGAACTGGCAGAGCAAACGAACAATGAATTTGAAAAAAGTCGAGTGATCGTGAACCAAGGGCTCACGTACATGGTAAAAGATGAAATTGAAAAAGCAGCAGAACTCCTGGAAAAAGGACATCGACTAGCTGAATCTTCTGGCAACTTGGATAAAAAAGTCGAGGGTGAATATTTATTAGGTATTTTAAAAATAAAAAATGAGGATGTCTCTCAAGCGGAAGGAAATTTGAAAAAGCTTAGGGAAGGTATTTCAGAAAGAGATGTAGATAAAGATGAAGGACTAGTCGAGTTACTAGAAGGTCTGATCCGCCGAGAAAAAGGAGAATTAAAAGAAGCTAGATCGCTTCTTGAAGGGGCGCTTGATATCTTCGCTAGTATCGATGCACTGGATAAAAAGGCGATCACATTATACGAATTAGGTAAACTTCAGGACGAATTGGGTGAGAAAGAAGAATGTAGAGAAAATATCAGAAATGCATTAACTCATTTTGAAAAAAATGGTATGAGGTTCTGGATAGCACGATGTGAAGAAGCTCTCGAAGAAGAATAAGGGTTCATTAGACTCTTTTGACTAATATTAAATACTATCGGGGTAATGGTCTAAAGACGAGAGTTATAACCGATCGTAAGGTTGTGAGGATAACATGGTCGAAGATTTAAACGAAAGATTTGAAGAATTTGAAGAAGAAGTTTTTGAGACCTTTATGGAGAGAAATCCAACGATGGCCACCCACCTAGGTGTCCACGAATACGACGATCAACTCCCTGATTTATCTAAAGAAAGAAGGTTAGAAGATATTGAACTTCTTGAAGGATGGTTGGAAAGGCTTGATGACTTCGACGAGGAGAAGTTGAACGATGATAATAAGCTAGCTAAAAAATTAGGTATGCACATCTTCGAACTTCAGCTGTTTTGGATGAAGGAGATCGAATTGTGGAAGCAGAATCCGTCCGCTCCTAATACTATCGGTAGTTCTATATTTCCTCTACTGAAAAGAGAATTTGATCCTGTAGAAGAAAGATTGAAGAGTATAAAGGGTAGGATAGAAGAGATACCAAGGGTGCTTCAAGAGGAAAGGTCGAAACTTGAGGAACCTGTAAAATTATGGATAGACGTTGCTGTAGAATCCGCCAAGCAGCTGCCGATGCTTTTCAAACTGGTCCAGATGCTTATGAAAGAAAACGATTCTTTCAACCAGGAAGATCTTTCAGAGTTAAGCGAAGCGATAAACCAGGCGGATTCTGCTCTAGAAGAGTATATCGATTGGTTAGAGGCTAAAAGGAAAGATGCCAAGGAAGATTACTCGATAGGTGAAGAAAGATTTGAAGAACTTTTGAAAAAGAGAAAATTGGGTTACGATTCCTATGAGATACTCCAGATAGGAGAAGAACTGCTGGAAAAAGCACAGAATGATATGGAAAAGTACGCAGAGAAGATCGATGCCGATGAAGATGTCAAAACTGTCCTTGAAGAAGTTAAATCCAAAACCCCAGAAAGCTTCGAGGAAGCTCTGAAATGGTATGAGGAAGGTTTGACGGACGCGAAGAAGTTTATCGAAGAGAAGGACCTAGCGAGTATTGTGGAAGATGAAGAGATAGAGGTCACTGAGACTCCCGAGTACATGAGGAATATAATCCCATTTGCAGCTTACATCCCTCCGGCAAAGTTTGATGACACAAAAGAAGGTATATACGTTGTGACACCACCGGAGGATCCGGAAAGATTGAATAATTACTCTTACTGGGACGTGAGAAACACGACGGTTCATGAAGGCTATCCCGGTCATCATCTTCAGATGGCTTCCGCCACTACGAACGATGATGTTTTCCGCATATTCTCCCAGGCGGTTGAAACCGTCGAAGGATGGGCCCATTACTGTGAAGAGATGATGAAAAAAAATGGTTTCGACGACACTCCGGAGGCTTGGCTTATCCAGACCAACGACGTGGTTTGGAGAGCTGCTAGAATAATCGTGGATGTGAAACTAAGCACCGGAAATATGTCATTCGAGGAAGCAGTGGATTTTCTTGTTGAAACAGTAAATATGGACAGGAAAGATGCGGAGAAAGAAGTTAAGAGGTACACCCAGAACCCAGCCTATCAGTTGAGCTATCTTCTAGGTAAAGAGATGATCAAGGAATTGAAACAAGATGTAAAGGAAAAGATGGGGGATGCATACAGTGAAAAGTTCTTCCACGATACCATACTTTTCGCCGGTAGTGTACCTATGAGATATCTAGAGGATATATTTAAAAGAAAGGTAGAGGAAAAGTTAGAAAAGCAGTGAAAAGCGATTCATTCCAGCAGGTCATCCGCGCTTATCAAAGATATCAGTTCCACTCCTTCTTCTCTCAATCTTTTTTCAGCACCTTCGTTCCTGTCGACTACAACCAAGACTTTTTCGACCTCGGCTCCCAAATCTCTCAACACTTTGACGGTTTCAACGGCCGATCCTCCAGTGGTTGTTACATCCTCCACCACCGTGACTTTCTCTCCTTCGGTCAATTTGCCTTCCAACCTGCCTTCTGTTCCGTGCCCCTTGCTCTCTTTTCTTATCATCAGAAAAGGTTTTTCTGTCTCTAGAGAGACCGCTGAGGCGATCGGGACCGCACCCAGCTCCATACCTGCTATCTTATCACTTTCTACGTATTTAGACATTTCAGAGGCTATCTTTTTGAGTATCTCCGGTTCAGTACTCGCAAGCTTTATGTCTACATAGTAACTGCTCTTCTTGCCCGAGGTCAGCGTGAACTCACCATACTTTATCGCTCCACAATTTTCCAACATTTCCTTCAACATATTTCTCACCATGGTTCTTTCTTCAATCCAAGTTTGTATCCGATTATATTAACCCCTCGGTGAAGAACGGGTAACATGAGGATTATAATGATGGTGCCGAGTATCCCGGGATAATCAAGATATATATAGGCGAACCAATCATGGCTTACTATATAAGTCAACAAGAAGGCTCCGACAACAAAATCGTATCTATCGATGATCGGAGATTTACTCCCTCTAGCTTTTCCCAGCCTTCTCTTGACAAAACTTCCCCCTATATCCCCAAAAAGTGATCCGAATGAGAGTGATAATATCGCTATCAAACCACCAGGTAAAGACGGATAGATAGATATAAATGGATTAAAGATAAAGTGGAGTACAATACCGATCAGAGCTGCAGAAAGACCTCCTCCCAATAGACCTTTCCACGTCTTGCCGTCTCCAAATATTCTTTTTCCCCTCCATATTTTTCCTCCATCGATCGGTGCACCTCCTCCAAATACCACAGCTAATGAATTAGCTATCATCGCCGGTATGAATGATATTATCACCACTAATACATCTCCTGCCATCATATCAAATCCTGATTTTAATCTAGTCTCATAACCACTTCTATCCTCTTCTTCAACCTTTCTATCCCTGCCTCCCACAATTTTTCGCCTTTTTCTTTGGTAGCTCTCTCGGGATCTCCTAACACACCGGTTCCGGTCAATTCGTGGGTGTTCCAAGCGAAGGAAAATTCGGGATCGTTATCGAATTCGAGTTCTTGGTCCGGAAACTCCATCTCCTTTTCAGGTATCATCCTTTCATCCAAAAGGTTTTCACGTGCGGCCAACACCAATGAAGTTTCGAATTCCCCCGCGTGCACGTCGTTTTCACTATCTACCAATTCCTCTTTTTCTGGATCCATCAGTTTAAAAGAATCGATGAAAACATCCATGCCCGTTTCCTTTTTCAACTTCCTCGCAGCCATCTCTATTGTCGACTCGTTACCTCCGTGCCCTGTAAATATTATCAGTTTTTTGAAACCGTTCTGCAATACTGATTGTCCTATATTGACGATTAAGTCTTCAAATGTATTAGGTTCGATAGTCACGGTCCCAGGAAACCCCATATGATGCTCGCTGACCCCGTAAGGTATCAAAGGGAGGATCGGTGGTCTAGGAGTTTCTAAACGTTTGACCGCCTTTTCGACGATATATTCAGCATCGTAACTGTCGGTATCCAAAGGGAGATGAGGGCCGTGTTGTTCCAAACTACCGATAGGGAGAATTGCGGTATCGATCATCTCAGCTCTCTTATTCAATTCCCAACGATTCATCTCGCCCCATCTGATCTTCTCTTCCATGGAACGGTATTAGCTTCCTATTTTTACTTTTTTCGTAATCCCGGTGAAAAAAGCTGCGGCTCATTTTTAGGCCTCTCCTCCTAATCCGTCCGGTAAAAGAAAACACTTATTAACCAAAGAAACACTGGCAGTTCTGATAACCATGACTTTCGAAAAAGGTGTTAGTTTCGATGACGTGCTTTTAGCCCCTAAAAGGACTGATCTGGAAAGGGATGAGGTTGATACTTCAACTGAGTTAACTGATAATATAAAGATGAAAGTTCCAGTCTTAAGCTCTCCGATGGATAAGGTCACCGCCGATGAGATGGCCATAGCCATGGCTAGAGAAGGTGGATTAGGTATTATACACCGCAATCTCGACATCAAGAATCAGGTCCAGATGGTAAAAAAAGTGAAAAGATCGGAAAATTGGATAATAAGAAATCCTTACGTAGTTTCTCCAGATTTAAAAGCTAGAAAAGCTAAAAAGATCATGGAAGACAAAGATATTTCTGGTTTGCCCGTAGTGAAGGGAGACAAACTGATCGGCATCGTAACAAAAAGGGATCTGCGTTTTGAAACTGAGCTTGATAAAGATGTCAACGAAGTTATGAGCCATGATCTGATAACCGCAGGACCTGATACAGGGATGGAAGAAGCAAAATCCATACTCAATAAAAATAAGATAGAAAAACTCCCACTTGTTGATGAGAACGACGAACTCGAAGGGCTTATCACAGTTAGAGATATCGAAAAGAAGAAACAACATCCCCAAGCGACTCTAGACGAAAATGGTCAGCTTATGGTGGGAGGCGCAGTAGGTCCTGACGAGTTCGGTAGAGTGGAAGCACTTGTTGAAGCAGGAGTGGATTTGATAATCGTTGACACAGCTCACGGCAACTCTGATTTCGTCATAAACTCTACAGAAAACATAGTGGAAAGTTTCGATGTAGATGTGATGGCAGGGAACATAGCTACCACAGAAGGGGCTGAAGCTTTGATAGATATAGGTGTGGATTCACTCAGAGTCGGTATAGGACCAGGCTCTATTTGTACTACCAGGATCGTCTCTGGTATCGGCGTCCCTCAGATAACAGCTATTCAGAAAGCCTATGAGGCGACGAAAAATAACGGAGTTTCAATAGTTGCTGATGGGGGCATCAGATACAGTGGTGATGCGGCTAAAGCCCTGGCATGTGGGGCAGATTCAGTAATGCTGGGAAACATGTTAGCCGGTACGGAAGAGGCTCCGGGCAGAGTAGTTTTCCGAGGGGGAAGAAAATACAAAGAATACAGAGGCATGGCTTCTATTTCCGCATTGGAGATGAGAGAAAAGAACAGATACGGACAGGACTTTGAAAAGAGAGAAGAATACGTACCAGAGGGTGTGGAAGGTTTAGTTCCGTATAAGGGAACTGTTTCAGAAGTACTTCATCAACTGGTCGGAGGAATACGTTCCAGCATGGGGCATCTAGGTGCTAGAACCATTGAGGAGATGCGCGAGGCAGAATTATATGAGATCTCCGAAGGTGGAAAAGAGGAGAGTTACCACCACAACGTGGAGATAACTGAAGACACTCCTAACTATCACTGGAGAGGTAGAAGGTAAAGAATAGTAACGAACTCCTATTACCTTTCGATACGACCGTTTATATTAGCTTCTATCTCTTCCTGTATCATCACCAATCGACACACTAAATCTTTTACTGAGTTGTAACCTGTTTAACGATATTTTCTATTGTGCCGAATATTTTCCGCTGCTTTCATTCCAGCTGCGACGCCCATCCCCCAGCTTAAAGACGCCTGTCTGTAAGTGCCCAAAACCGTGCTCCCTATAACAAAAAGTTTTTCCTCCTCCGTTTCTCCAGTAGGAAATTCAACTTCCTGAGGATCAAAATCATAAAAAATTTCGGGAAACCGCGGTTCCCTGCCGATAGCGGTTATGACTTCATCGGCTCTGAATTCACCTTCTTCGGTCTGGAGGTAGAACTCCTCGTCACACTTTTGTATCTTCTCTGGTTCTGTCTTAATTTCCTTTACCCCTTTTTCTTCAGCCCTTTTTACCAGAACCGGCAAAGCCTTAGGTGCACTTCTTCTCATGATCATGACTTCTCCACCTAATCTTTTGACCCTCAGAGCGTAGTCATAGGCGGCATCGCCCCCTCCGATTATTATGATCTTTTCACCGGAATGATCTCTCCAGTCAGGATGTGTAATTTCACCCTCAAATCCCATTTTTATTGGTTGTGTTCCCGTAGCTAGTATCAAGATTGAGGCTTTTTCGATATCGTTATCAAGGTTCAAAGAGAAGCTATTTTGTATACTCTCTATACCTATTACTTCCTCATTCCTTACAGTGATACCGTACTTAGAGACTATCTTCCTGAACTCCTCCACCATGTACTTCCCTTCCCTTCCAATAAAGCCAGGAAAATTCTCTATCTTATTGGCCTGGTAGATCAGACCTCCTACTCTTTCTTTTTCGAAAACTACTATCTCGTCGATCCCTTCGCGTACCAGCTGCTGAGCTGCCGCTATACCGGCTGGTCCAGCACCTACTACTGCAACCTCTCTTTCGCTTCTTGGCATGTTAATATCTCCGCTATCCCGTGGCATAGGGCCTTTAAGGCGGAAACGTGGGTCTCTTCCGTTGCGGTAGCAGTTCCGTCAGCCAGGAAGAATACCCTGTAATCTCTAACGAAGGCATCCCTTGCGGTTGTCGCGCAGCACATGTCCGTCATGACCCCTCCTATCACCACGTTTTCTACATCCTCAAGAATACTATCAAGATCAGTCCTGTAAAAAGAGGAATATCTCGGTTTTACCACGACACTCCCCTCGACTTCGATCCTCTCGTCTATCTCCGCTTCAGGACCTTCTCTTATTATATCTCTCCACCATTCTTCCATCACTCCTTCATCACCCTCTTCTTGCACAGTTCTTGTATAGATGACCTTACCGCCATGATGATCGTAGAATTCGACCAGCTCATTTAAATTTTCGATGATCGTCTCTCCTGAAGGTAGGTAAGCGTGAGATTCAGGTGAAAGAAAAAAGCTCTGCATGTCTATTATGAGGAGAGCGCTATCTTTTATCTTCAGCTTTTCAGACCATCTTTTCCTGAATGGCAGTTCTTCAATCCACTCTTCTGCCTTCGCTTTCAATTCGGAAGTATCCATCTCATGGTATGACATATTCACACCTTTTCTTTTTCGCCTCTACTCTCTTCAAAATGAGAAAGAAGTATCTGACCGCAGTTACTCTTTATCTCATTCTCCTTCAATTCACCTATACTCAGGTAAACCTCGAAAGGCCCATCCTTCAGTTCCTCGATAACCGGATACTTCTGTGCCTCATCCGAGGTGAAAACGTTGATGAGTTCGTTCTTCCTGGCATTGCAAGTAGGATTTAAAGGGGTTATCTTCAGTGCGAAAACTTCTGGATCGAATGTGCTTTCCAAAACTTCAGGTTCTATCTGACCATTTTTTGATAAGGCGAAGTTGAGGGTGACTTTCCTTCCGCCAGAATAGAATTCTTCACCGTAGTTAGATATTTTCTCAAGAGACCATTTTTTGTCCGGTATCAAAAAATCTCTTTCTTCTTTTTCGGTAGAATGTACGGAGAACTGCAACTGGAAATTACCATGATAGACCTTATGGTTCAACTTTTTGAGTTCTCCAAACCATTCATCCGTTCCTTCAGGAGCTATCGTAGATATGCAGGGCATGTAATTTTCTGGTGAATATTTTTCCCTGACCGTTTCGATGGTCTTTATCACTGAGTCGTTCAAGGCGGGATCACCGATCCTTGCGAATTGGACCTTGAATTTATCCGAATTCACCGTATCATAAGAACCGTGCTTCTCCACAAGATAATCGATCTGTTCCATAATCTCCTCTTTCGTGAGAGGACCCTCATAAAATCTATTGGCATCACAAAATTTGCAGTTCAAAGGACAGCCAGAAAGGCTAGATAGTATCAAAACCCATTTATCCGCTCTGCTCTCCACCCCGCCTAAAGACTCTACAAATTCCACATACTTACCATCACCTAGATCGGCAAGATAAGCAGTGGCGACATCCTCGTCACCTTTCTTTTCCAGTATCTTCATCTTCTTCACCTTGTTGTCAAATAATCTATTCCCGTTTCGAAATAACGGTCTTCTACATCACTACGAAGTTATTTAAATTTACGCTGAGCTTTATGCCAACAGGGATAATTTTATCAGATCCTATTCGTTATTAGGCTGATCATGAGAACTCCGAGAGACGTGCTTAATGAACTGAAGTGGAGAAAAGATGAAGATCTAGGTGAAGCAAAAATTTTCTACGTTCATCGAGGAGCTCCAGGTGATTTTAGAACTCTCTCTGGATCAGAAATAGAAGATCTTGGCAGGTCTTTCATCAAGTGCGTGGAAGGACACATACCCTACCATCGAGTCTTCAAGATAGAATATGAAGGGGAAATAGAGTTTGAAAGAGAGCGAGAGAGATGATATATGCTCCTGAAACATAGGAAGATTCAAAGTTCTTGCTTTAACTCCTCCATCTTCTCTCTCAGGCGTTCATTCTCCATTGAATTGGTGATATCGCCTCTAGTCTTCTCAACCAAATTCCGAGCCATGTCCTGCTTATTCCTTATAGGAAGGACCGCATTTGGGTAGTCGAACTCCATGATCATGTTTTTGATCTCTTCCATCTTTTCGTGGATTTCTCTTGCCTTTTCTACATTGCCCTCTGAGAGTTCATCGAGCACCATCCTTCTGAGTTCTCCCACTACATCCGCGAGTCCCAGAACATAGGAGCTCGGCGTTATCTCCAATTCCTCAGGAGATTTTGGTTCTTCACCCTTGCTTATAGCTAACAAGATATGCGCCTCAGCGAGCTCCTGAAATCCGTTCCTCAGGAATCCAGCGTGATAAAGCTCAGGATGATCGTCAACGATGCTCTTGATCTTGGTCACCTCTTCAAGCGCTTCCTGTAATTTTCCTTTACAGTTTTCCCCTCTGTGGATTTCCTGGATCACGTTCTTCGAGATCCGCCTGATCGCTCTAGAGGACTTCATGACGAGCTCTCTCACCGTGTCCTTATCGTCCAGCTTATCGTCAATTCCCTCTACAACTTCTCTTAAACTCTCAATTTCAATCATATCTCTCCCCTTACCCTTTTCATGTTCTCAATCTTCCTCTGAATACTTTCGGGCTTGCCTATGTCGTGCCTCATCTGTATCTTATCGCCTTCTACATAGCTCAGGGCCTCTTCGCTGACCTCCTCAGCATCTTCCAACTTCTCCGCGTAACCAACCACAGCTAAAGCTCGAGAAGTGGTCGTGAATATTTCTCCGTCTCTTTCGTCTACTGAAGCATAATAGAGTTGAGCGCCCGCATCCTCTATGGCTTCTTCATCTACATCGACTTTATTACCTCCTTCCGGTTCTATACCATAGCCTTCTGGAACTACGTACTTGCAGACACTCGATTTTTTCTCGAAAGAGACTTCTAGATCAGAGATATCGCCTTCGGCAATCTTTTCACAGAGTTTTACATAATCACTTTCCAGTAGAGGGAGCACGTTCATAGCCTCTGGATCACCCCATCGGCAGTTGAACTCAACTATCTTTGGCCCTTCAGTCGTCAACATGAACTGCCCGTAAAGTACTCCTTTGTACGGCTTACCGTCTTCTTTCATCGCCTTCAACGTTTCTTTTATTATATTCACGCTTTTATCATATATCGACTGATCGAGAAATGGCAGAAGCCCGTCAGCCTGTGAATAAGAACCCATTCCACCTGTATTAGGCCCTTCATCACCCTCGAATAGCCTTTTATGGTCCTGTACAAGAGGCATGGGTATGATGTTTTCACCGTCGGTGAAAACCTGAAGGGTGTATTCTTCTCCTTCTAGTCTCTCCTCCAGGACCACTTTAGGTTTACCACCTATCTTCTCTTCTAGAACCTTCTCGCAGTATTCGATCACTTCCTTCTTATTCTCAAGATGTTCTCCCATCACCTTTACTCCTTTTCCCCCGGTCAATCCGACGGGTTTCACAGCTAGCTCTCCCTCGTAGTGGGCTAGAAAATCCTCTACATCCTCTATATCGTCAAATACCTCATATTCCACTCTCCCAGGAAGATCGTATCTGCTTTGCAGGTCTCTCATGAACTCTTTTGAAGTCTCTATCTTGGCAGCTTTTTTGTCAGGACTAGCGCATTTGATATTCCTATCTTCCAAAGCGTCTACTATCCCATTACCGAGTGGAGCTTCGGGTCCAACTACCGCTATATCAACTTCTTTATCTTCAGCCCATGACACCACACTTTCGATCTCAGTACCTTTCTCCAGAAGATAATCTTCTGCCAATCTAGCGATGCCTGGATTCTTGTTGCCCATGGCAGCATATATCTCTGCTCCATCTTCAACTAAAGCTCTAACTATCGTGTGCTCTCTAGCTCCTCCACCTACAGTAAGTACTTTCATGTTATCGAATCACATAAATGATTTGTGGGATATAAGGTTTATTTCAGCGAAAAGTGAGAATCTGTGCCTATCTTTTACTTTTTTCTATGTACTTTTCTTTCTTTCCCCGAAGTCTTATACACTCTTTTCCAACATCTATTATCTCACTCGCCTCTATCAACACTGTCTCTTTATCGAGATCGATGTAGGATGGAACTGGTTCTTCTTCAAAAGATGTCGGAGGGATGCTTATCGTCGCGTCGTCTATAGACATCATAGGGATAGCATAGGTGTCTTCTCCTTTTTCTTCATCGTGAGCACGGATCAAACTGGTCACAACCTTGATATATTCGAGGTCGCCGTCTTTGCCTTTATGGGCTTCTTCAACTCTGCCTATCTCCGTCGTATCTATATCTAACACTCTAGTTCCTACTAGATTTTTAGCGGGAGTTATCCACAATTTGATAAAATCTCTAGTTATCTTTTCTACATACTTGAGATTGATTCGTAGATATTTTCCGAAAAAGCCCTTATGGATAACCAATCGCGTGGGATTCAAAGTGGTAAGATTGATCTCTATATCACTGACGCTGCCTAGTTCTTCACCGTCGCCGTCGTAGACTTTCGTACCTTTTATATTGTTAAAAGTGGTCCTTCCGTCAGATGAGCCCTCTACTTCCTTTTCAGGGGAGTTTTCTCGGGTCATTCCCATCATTTATTCTATGTGAAAGAGATATACTTTAGTTTTCCCCTATTTTATCCACGTACGAAAATAACCGACATCTATTTATCTGGTTCATCCGATGCTCTAAACATGCGGGAAAGGAAGAAAACAGTACGTCTAGACAAAAAAAATTTTGATGACATCATCTGCTGTCCTGGAGGAGCAGAATTGAAGAGGAACGATCTAAAAGGACCATTGGATAACACGGTCGATTGGAGAGCTTATATGATCGAAAAGGGGATGGAAGGGATAATAGAGTATGATGAGGGAGAAGCTGTAGGTTTTGTCGAATATATGCCAGCAGAAGATGTCCCTTTACCTATAATCGCGCCAGGTGCCGCCGTTCTCATGTGTTTTCATTGGGTTAAACCTTCGATGAGCGAGAAAGAACATCTGAACTCGGAAAGAGAACTGGTAAAAAAAGCAGTGGAAATGACTTCAGATTCCTTTACTGGAATGGCAACCCTAGCCTGGGATCATCCCATCCATTTTCCGATCAGTATGATGAAAGCATTGGGTTTCAAAGAGATAGAAAAAGATGCTCACCTCTCTCTAATGTGGTATGAGCACGAAGACGAAAATGTTGAATCACCAGAGATGTTCGAAACAGAGTTCGAACCGAGAGATCTCTCAAGCGAAGGAAAACTCGCTATCGATCAAGCTTACAGTAACAGGTGTCCTTTCAGCATAAACAACTCTAGGAAGTATGAAAAATGGATCCAAGAGATCGACGATACGCGCATAGAACACGAAATTTACAACATAGATACCAGAGAAGAAGCTCTTAAATATTCTGTATCGCCTTGGGGATGGGAATGGCTATTTTTGAACGGAAGAAGAATAGAAACTTTCCGATTGGAAAAAGAAGATATGATTGAAAATGTAAAAAAGGAGTTAGAAAGAACGGAATGAAAATTATTGGAGGGGAAAACCAAAAATATTAATAACCCTTTAGACCGATTCGTTTACCCATGGCTCTTGAAAAACTCAAAGAAGGTTTACGCGGTGCTGTAGATAGGATCACGAAAGCAAGCCACGTCGATGAAAGCTTGGTCAAGGAGGTTGCAAAAGATATACAGAGGGCGATGATAGAGGCCGATATCGAAGTTCAATTGGCACTAGAATTGACTGAAAAGATTAAAAATAGAGCTGTTGAAGAAAAACCTTCTGGAGGGATGAGTGCTAGAGAACATCTGATCCGCATAATACATGAAGAATTCGTCAGTATAATGGGGGATGGAACGGAATTAAAACTTCAACCTCAAGTAATAATGATGGTCGGTCTTTACGGGATGGGTAAAACTACAACCTGCGGAAAATTAGCCGCCTATTTCCAGAAGAGGGGACTTAACACTGGTTTGATAGCAGGTGACACTCACAGACCTGCTGCGTACGATCAGCTCGAACAGGTAGCAGAAGATGCCGGAGTGCCGGTCTATGGAGATCCAGATGCAGAAAAAGCTCCACGAGTCGTGAGAGAAGGCATGAACCAATTCGATGACTACGATGTGGTAATAATAGATACCGCCGGAAGACATTCTTTAGAAGACGACCTCATCAAAGAGATCAAATTGATAAAAAATATAGCGGATCCAGACGAAGTCATACTCACCGTTGATGCATCCATAGGACAGCAAGCCGGGCCTCAAGCTAAAGCTTTCCATGACGCAGTGGGAGTCACTAAAACTATAATAACGAAGATGGACGGCTCCGCGAAAGGTGGAGGCGCGCTAAGTGCCGTTGCCGAAACCAACGCTCCCGTGGCTTTTATAGGGACTGGAGAGAGGATCAAAGACCTGGAAGAGTTCGAACCTAAAGGTTTTACCTCTAGACTACTCGGCATGGGAGATATAGAGAAGCTGTTAGAAAAGGCCGAAGAAGTCGTCGATGAAGAACAGGCAGAGGAGACCGCTAAAAGGATGCTCGCTGGAGATTTCGATCTAAAAGACATGTACGAGCAGATGGAGATGCTCACAAGCGTCGGTCCTCTACAGAAGATAGTCGATATGCTGCCGATGGGCCCAAGCAGTATATCTGACGACGAGATCATGGCGACTCAGACTAAATTGGATGAGTTCAGGATAATAATGGACAGCATGACCGAAGAGGAGATGGAGAACCCTAAAAAGATAAAAGGCGATCGGATCAGGAGGATAGCTAAAGGTTGTGGAAGGAGCCCAAAAGATGTTCGGGATCTTTTAGGCCACTACAAGAAAACGAAAAAAGCCATAAAGGGATTCTCCGGAAATCGAAAGATGAGAAAACAGTTGAAAAAGCAGCTTGAGTCCGGTAATCTGAACTTCTGATAACCAGAGTTCCGATCACTTGAAATTCTCTTCACAATCTTTGACTAAAAATTCATTAAATCTATCTTCCGCTTTTTCTCTTTTGCGCTGATGTTTTGATAAAAATTTATTTATGTTGTCTTTTAAAAGTTGTTTGCAGGGACCACACAAGATATCTCCAGCCCTACATCTATCTGCGATATCTTCCACTTTTTCATCGTCGCTCTCAAAGATATAATAACGGTAATTCTGAACGGAACATATATCTGGATCGCCACCTTTTTCTCTCTGTTCTGAAGCGGAAATCCTTCCACCGGTGAAGGCTTCGTTTATCTTCTCATCCACATCTTCTGGTTTGTCCGTGGTGAATATCGTCGTCTTGGGTTGACTGGCGGACATCTTTCCAGTTCCGTCCAAAGAAGGAGCGAGTTTGTTGTGGAGGAGCGCAGGCTTCAGATATCCTATCGTTTCAGCAACGTCTCTGGTCAATCTAAAGTGGGGGTCCTGATCTATACCACACGGTATCAGAACCGGTACCTTTTCACCTTCGAGTTCACTCGGTAAAAAGCATGGAGCGGACTGGATCGCAGTATAAAAGATGCTCCCTACGTTTGTAGAATTATCAAAGCCAAAAACCGCTTTTACGTTAGAAAAATTGAGTCTTTTACCTACTTTCAAAGCTAAAGGATATAACTCGTGTATGAAGTCAGTATCGATGAAGATATGAGTTTTTTCAGGATCGAAACCTAAAGCGATTATATCTTTTGCATTCTCCAAGGCATAGGAATGTGTGTCATCTAAAGTACTGTCAAAATTGAAAAGAAACTTTTCGTCGTCAGTAAGCTGGAAGTACAAATCTACACCGAATTGATCCTGCATCCATTTGGCGAAAATCCAGGGCATCAAGTGTCCCACGTGAGTGTGTCCGGAGGGACCTCTACCTGTGTACAGAGCGAATTTTTGACCTTCTTCATAGTTATCTAGTATCCAATCGAAATCTCTGTGGGAGTAGAAAATGCTCCTTCTCAACATGAAGTGTGTTTCTCCTACAACCTCTTCGATCCTCTCAAGCAGCTCATCATCTAAACTGTCAGTCCCAAAATCCTCAATCAATTTCTGATAATCTATATTGCCTTCGACTTCCCAAGGAGTCACGGTAAATCCTTCTTCCGAGCGGTCGTTTTCCTGCATGTTGTCCCTCTCCCATAATCCACGTTCTTAAATAATATTTTCCATTCTTTCAACGATCTTCAACTTTTAGTTTAGCCTCCCCAGGACAATCTTAAATAACGGTCATGATATTTTGGGGTGATGAGAAAAAAGAGCCATATGATAGGTGCAGTGATCTTCGGCATTTTGGGTTATTACCTCTGGCACTTCCTTCATCGAGTCTTCATTATTTCACCAGATCCCTCATTGGAATCTACACTCACTTCCATCTTATCTATGGACGTTCTGCTTTTCCTTGTGATGATAGCTTTCTCTATAATCGGTGGTTTGTTACCTGACATCTTAGATCCTCCTTTCACCAAACGTCACAGGTCCTTCGCCCACAGTAAGACACTGTTCATTATCCTCGTTATTATCTGGGTATTAACACTCTATATGTTGCTCGTTGAAAGATCTACAGTGATATGGATGCTCTATTTTTTTCTGATGGGATACTTATCCCACTTAGTGCTCGATTGAAAATCCGATAGAACCGTTTATCTTCTTTTTTCTTCCTCTTTAATTCAGAATTCAAATTGGTACAGAGTTCAAACTCAACAAAATAGGCAGATGCAAAAAAAGATGCAAAAGCCACACGCAGACCTGTCAAATGACCAAACTGGCAGCTAGACCACAGTCCAGACGTTTAGTAACCGTGAGCTGAATACGTCGCCGAAGCTCCGTACTCACACCCCGGCTCTATCTAACCCGTCTTTTACGGGGGTCTTTAAAGGTGCCTCTTTTCGGGGGGAACTTCAGGCTTAGATGCTTTCAGCCTTTATCCCCTACGGCGTAGCTACCCAGCGATGCCCTCTCGGACAGCTGGTAAACCAGTGGCCGCGAAGCCCTGTTCCTCTCGTACTGAGGGCCCCTTCCCCTCAGGCACCAGTACACCTCTACTAAAAAGAAACCAACCTGGCTCACGACGGTCTAAACCCAGCTCACGACCCCTTTTAATGGGCGAACAACCCCACCCTTGCCAGATGCTGCACCGGCAGGATAGAGGGAGCCG
>PWHR01000011.1 GCA_003554965.1 Thermoplasmata archaeon
TGAGAAACTTTCTCCTTCCTCCTTGAGCTTCTTCAACTTTTCATACGCATCTTCGCTCAAAGATATGTTTTTCGTCGCCATATATGTGTATTCACACCCACACATTTAAAATCTTCGGAGAGATATAGGCATCTCCCCTCATATAACGGTCCTAGTCGAGATCACATATCGGCACATACTTTCTTCTTCAGGTCTCATTGTTGACTCGCTAGCTCCATCGCCGATCGTATCTTTTCACCTTTCTTTAATGAGCTCGTTTGAAATGCGAGAAAATAGAAGAAACTATCCTACACATGATGGCGGGAATTAACTAATACGATCATGACTGCAATCCGTTCTGGCAGTGCAAACGGTCGGGAGATGTTGATACAAAATCATCGTACTAAAAGCCGAAAGAAAAGGAGGGCTCCACTATTCCACCATATGTCTTACATCTCGATCCTGACAGCTATCTTGACTCCCTCAAACTAAAATTGTTCAACTCTATGAACGATGATCTAAATTATCGTGTAGCTACCAATACGATAAGTTTATAAATCGTTAATTCTATTATACGATATGGTCGAAACAACAAACAAAGAGACCATGAAAAGACTCCTCGTCGAGTTCAAAGAAGAAGGAGTCCCAGAAGATCTAAAAGACAGAAAAGTAAAGGTGTATACTCAGAGAAAGAAAGCTGCCTTGATCACCGGTATCAGGAGAGCTGGAAAAACATACAGGATGTTTCAGAAGATCGATGATCTGAAAAAAGAAGATGTTTACTATATCAACTTCGAGGACGAAAGGCTTTTGAATCCTACTCTCGACGATCTTTCACAGCTCGTACCTACCATCAAAGAGACTTTTAACGCCAATGAACCGATCTATCTCTTCGTCGACGAGATCCAGAGGATAGAAGGGTGGGAAAGATGGGCTAGAAGACTGGCGGAAGACGACACCGTTCATCTTACCATATCTGGCTCTTCCTCTCAACTTTCGAGCCGGGAGATAGCGAGTTCTCTACGAGGAAGAACTTTGACCACTCACATCTTTCCGTTAGATTTTAAGGAGTTCCTCGATTTCAAAGATTTTGAAATCAAAGATATATCACATGTGAAGTATAGTAAAGAAAAACCTACGTTGAGGAGACATTTCAATGAATATCTGAAATATGGGGGCTTCCCAGAGATCGTACTTGAAGAAAAAGAGAAACGAAAATCTAGGATACTGCGGGAATACTTTTCGACCATAGTCGCTAGAGACCTTATAGAAAGGTATTCCATAGAGAAAGTGAATATATTGGAGTCTCTGATGAAGCTGATGGTCAACAATTTCTCGCGCCTGGTAAGTTTTTCAAAGACAAGAAATTGGTTGAAGTCGATGGGATTGAAGGTAAGTAAGAATACTATCGCCAATTATTTCTCTTATCTCAAATCCAGCTACTTCCTCTTTGATGTCACGATACATTCCCGATCTGTGAAGGATCGATTACAGTATCCTAGAAAAGTTCATCTGATAGATAATGGATTCGCGACCTCGCTGACAGAGAGATTCTCATCAGACCGTGGTTGGTTCTTCGAGAATCTCACAGCGGTTACACTATACAAAGAAACTGTTTCCGATCCTCAGAAAGAGCTGCACTATTGGAAAAAAGATGGTAAGGAAGTTGATTTCGTCGTAAGAGAGGGAACGGATACGAAAGAACTCATCCAAGTGTGTTCCGATCTGAACTTTGATACGAAGGATAGGGAAGTAAAAAGTTTGTTAGCTGCTTCGAAGGAACTAGGTTGTAACAACTTAACAGTGATCACCGATGATCTCGATGATGAGGAGGAGATCGATGGTAAAAAAGTGATTTTCGTACCGCTCTGGTTCAAGCTCTTGGAGAGTTCCTAAAAAAAAACCCAATAGAAAAACTAAAAAACATCATGTGGATACCAGGATCACTCATCGAAATATCTATTAGTAGTACGTTACTAATTATTTATCTATAAATCAGACCTTTTTGGGATCAAAAAGATATGCTCTGTTCACACCCTTTGATCCGAAAATTTTTAATTTTGGAGTAATTACCGTAACAAATCCTTCCTTACAGCAATCCCTCCTTTTTGGCCCGATGATGCCATGTAGCTAGTGTATCGAAGAGCGAATCTTCTTCGGATATCTCTGATCTCATCTGTACCAATTCATCAAGCTGCATACCTTCCTTGAACTTGTCCTGGTCAGCCTGGTACTTCCACTCTAATTTATCCATGACCTGCGGTTTGCGAAAGCATGCTTCAGCCTCTATCAACCGCAACGCACCTTTGTTATCGTCTGCAAGCATCTGAGCGGTCTCCGGATGTTCCGCCAACCTATGAAATCCGATCATCCTCACTCCTACCTCATGCACCAAACTCCTTTTGGCCAAGTCTACGCCGTGACGTGCACCGAAAACAATTTTCTCTGGACCTAGACTGCTGGCCGTTGTAGGAGACTCGGGACAGATGACTAAACTGAACTTCTGGTAAGGATAGGATAGATCCGTCACATCTTCCCATGCACTTATGACTTCTCCAACCGGTAATTGCGAATCCCACTCGTCAAAAGCAAATTCTTCACACCAGTTGGAATACTCAGCTTCATACTGCGGCCAGAGTTCTTCAAGATATTCGGCGAATCGGTCGATCAACTGGTAGACTTTATCTTGACCCTCTAACAAAGGTTCGCAGATCAAATCAAACCAAGACCCGATGTACCACTTTTCCCACTCAGAAGTCCTCTCAGGATATTCTCGCTGTAGATGTTGGATGCTTTTGAATTCTACTATCTGTTTCACTCCGTCGAAGATCTGAAGCATCTCGTCTTGCCCCTGTGGATCCAGATAGCCAGGTATTTGATATACCAGTGTGAATAGGGGTCCTCCTGCCATGGGAGGGTTGAATTTAAAATATTTTCCGATCTCACCAATCTCCTCACCGATGTCTTTATCCTCACCAGTAGACTCCGATCCAGCAAGTCCCAGACGCTTTAATCCCCGAAAGCACAGTGAAGGATAATATTGAGAAGTTATCGTTTCAGACATCGTTTACACATCTCCCTCTAAAATATCTTCGATCTCTTCTAAGTTCATTTTCTCCTCATGGTAATAATGATCATCTATATATTTAAAATTGACTCCATACTAAGATAATCAGGTCCTTCTTTTGTCTATACCTCAGAGCTCGTAATATCAAAAAGATAAGTTGATATAGTTATAGACCCATGGTTAAAAGATCAATGGAAGGGAAAATATGAACAGACTGAATATCGTCACGCTCGGTACAAAAGACATCGTGAGATCTCATAATTTTTACAAAGAACTCGGTTTTGAAACTTCGGTCAGAGGAGATGATTCCAACCCGGACATCATCTTTTTTAAGAACAAGGGAACAAAGATAGCACTCTATCCACTGGAAGAGTTGGCTTTAGATGTTGACAAAGAAGATCCTCCTGAGACTATAAATGGATTCGCCGGCATCACTTTAGCTTACAATGCGAAATCAAGGAAAGAAGTGGATGAGATGTTCAAGAGAGCGAAGAAGGCCGGAGCCACGATCAAAAAAGAGCCTCAAAAGACCGATTGGGGCGGTTACGGCGGTTATTTCACAGACCTAGATGGTCATCATTGGGAAGTCGCATATGGTGAGATGTGGGAATTCGATGAGTGCGATATGTTGGTTATAGATGATGAGTAGTAAAAAATACCGCTCTTTTCTCGATAGATTTATAAAATCAAAAAGTATGTTGATTATAACATGTACGATAAGATAGATGCGGAGGAATTGAAGAAAAAGATGGAGCAGGGAGAGGAAATACAGGTGATAGACGTTCTATCCGAAAAGAGCTATGAAAAAAGACATCTACCAGGCGCTATAAACATACCTTACAGAGATATCGCAAAACGTAAAGATGAGATCGATCCCGATAAAGAGATCATAGTTTATTGCAATGATAAGGACTGCGACGCCAGTCCCATAGCGGCGGAAAAACTCGTCAAACTGGGATTCGAAGATGTCACGGATTTTGAAGGCGGCCTTCTAGAATGGGAAAAAGCCGGATACGATTTCGAATAGATCATCCTAGGATCACTCTAAAAAAATCCATGCCCGGATCATTATAGAACCTCTAATATCTCTTGATATCGCCGTCTTGATGATGATCTTCAGAACGTCTTCCTTTTTTCTTCGATCCTCTCTCTCATCGATAACAACGGGATGAAAAGATAGATGATCCTATATGGTCCAAAAGTTCATATGGATTAAACTATGTACCATTTAAGAGATAAGATGAATAAAACTTTTGAAACTAACGTCATAAAGACCGGAATCGATGGGTTGGACAAAACTTTACAAGGAGGGATACCCGAGGGGCACGTTGTTCTACTTACCGGAAAGGCCGGCGTAGGGAAGACGGTCCTGGCGATGCAGTGGTTGTTCGAAGGATGGAAAAGATTAGATCACCCCGGGATCTACATCTCGGTCACTGAACCTTTCACCAAGGCGATAAAAAATATATCTACTATGGATTTTTTTGAAAAAGATTCCGTAGAATCTGGAGATATAAGGTTCACGGATCTTAGAAGTATGACAGAACTCATGGATTTCGGCTCGATGGATGAAGAGCTTGACAAAGAGGATATAGAAGAGTTGGTCAACAGGATAGAGAGATTGGTCGACAAAACCGGGGCCAGAAGGATGGTCATCGATTCGATAACCGCCATAGGTTACATGATCGATGATACCGAGCTTTTCAGGTATTTTATCTTTAGGCTCGGCACAGTGTTGAGTGGCAAAGATTGCACAGTATTTTTGACTTCTGAATCTAGAAACGGTTCCACTCCTTTCAACGTGGAAGATTTCATCTCTGACGGCATCATAAAACTTCACTATACCCATGGGGAGCAGGCCGTGATAAGAAAGATAGAGATCGGAAAGATGCGGGGGATCGAGTTTCGAACAGGAAATGCATTTTTCGATATAAGTGATAAAGGGATAACTATCTATCCAAAGATCCCAGTTGAGCGGATATACGCCAAGACGGACTATGATAACAGGATAACTACGGGGATAAAAGAACTCGACGATATGCTGGAAGGCGGTTATCCAAAGGCACACATCATATTGATAACGGGAAACACCGGAACGGGTAAGAGCACCTTGGGTATGGAGTTCTTGGTCGCAGGTTTAAAAAATGGAGAAAACTGTATCTTCGTAAATCTGGAGGAACCGTTACCGCAGGTGAAAAAGACCGCTATCTCCCACGGATGGGACTTTCAAAAATGGGAAGACGAAGGGAAACTTCATTTCATCTCTCCAAAATTGATAGATACCTATCCTGACAAGTTCGTCTATAAGATTTTGGATGTTGTGGAAGAAACAGGAGCTGAAAGACTGGTCTTGGATTCCGTTTCTTCCCTACCCTCGGCGGGATTGAGCGAAGATAAATTGAGAGAGATCCTTCTGCAGTTGAACTCCGCTCTCAAAGCCCGGGGCGTAACGGCAGTGATGACTCACCTCGCGAGCGGACTTTTCAGCCACAGCCCTGAAAAATTGTTTGGTTCCACACAAGCCAGTGACCTTAGACTGAGTTCTCTCTGTGACGGGATATTGCTTTTGAGATATGTGGAAAGGGAGAGTCAGATAGGGAAAGCTATGAACATTCTGAAGATGAGGGGATCCGGTCACGATAAATCAATAAGGGAGTTAAATATCAACGACAAAGGAGTTAACCTCGGTGAAATCCTAGAGGGGGTGTAGTAATATGGACGGAACTTTAAAGGGCCTAAAAGTTTACATTTTCTATTCAAGCAGGACAGAGCCTGAGATACTATCAGTTTACCAAAGATATATAGATAAACTAAAATAGGGCATTGCATTTTTCGAAATTAGTCGATTCTTAAGTTGAATAATTTTTCCCTAAATAGTGAAGTGAGGTAACCTGCCAGAGGGCAGGTTTTTAATACCCCCCTCCACTATCAGGGTATGCAACAAACAAGCAAA
>PWHR01000085.1 GCA_003554965.1 Thermoplasmata archaeon
TACCCTGATAGTGGAGTGGGGTATTAAAAACCTGCCCTCTGGCAGGTTACCTCACTTCACTATTTAGGGAAAAATTATTCAACTTAAGAATCGACTAATTTCGAAAAATGCAATGCCCTATATCAATAAAGATGAACTGATAAACAGTTTTCAAAAAATAGAAGAAAGGATTTTAGTTGTTTTGACGGTTTATAGATCAGAACCCTCTAGATGTCGATCCCTGGGAACCGTCTACTCTCATTTCGATCCTATCGAGTTCTATATCATCAGATCCCCCAAGTTCTATATCGATATCTTCGAAAAATATCGTCGTGCCTGTGTTCATATCGCCGTTATCCAACCCTGTATAGCCCGAGACATATTCATCTTCCTCCGCCTCTTCTTCCAGTTCGATGATGTATTCCATCGGTGTTCCATCGTCTTCGTAGACTATCCTCACCTCGATGTCGTCTAGCTCTGCAGAGTTGGGTTGACTTAGAGATTCTATGTTCAAGACGAATCTTTCCAACACCTCATCCTCTTCGTTGAAATTATACTCCTCGATATCTATGACGGCGGCGAGCGGCAGTTCTTCTTCCTCTCCTAGGTCTCCGATCATCAGGAACAGACTCGCGGCCAAAACGACAGTTATAGCCACCAGGAGTATTATAGCTATAACCGGCGAAACGGCTTTTTCATCTCTCTTGAGTCTTTTAATAGGTTGAGTCCTCCAGCAGGCGACAACCTGCGTAAATATATTATGTAAGAATGACCTTATATATTTTTCGTATTTATAATATATCATACTGGCTACAGAGAAAAGCACTCGAAAAAGGATAATAGAAAGGAAAGGGGTTTTAGGTGTGTTCTACTCTTCTAGGTGTGTCCAATCTAGAAGCTTGCGGAGGTGGAGCCGTCGTATCCGTCGACTCGTAGTTCTACCCTGTCGAGTCCCTCTTCAGGGATATCATCGATATCATCATTAATATCTTCGATAAATATCGTTGTGCCGGTCACTATATCGTCGCCATCAGCACCTATCTTACTTATGTCTTCATCTATGTCTAACTCCGCTTCTTCTGTGCCTTCGTCGTCGTATATCACTCTTAGATCCAAATCATCTACATCTATAGAGCTCGGCTCACTCACAGAGGAAAAGTAGATGTCTAGACCTGACAGATGGTTGTCATTGTTATTGTTATCTTCTGTTGTTTCATAGTCGTCGATGCTGATACTCGCGGTCAGCGGCATATCGCCGTCGCCGCCGAAGTCACCGACCATCATGTACAGCGTAGCAGCCAGTACCACTGTTATCGCAACCATCAGGATGGTCGCGATAACGGGAGACACACCTTCTTCGTTTCTCTTCAATCTTTTCATAATTTAGGTCCTCCTGCAGGTTTTAACCTGCGCCGGTTATATGATACCTTATCCTATAAAAGATTTATGCCTTTGTATCAAATGTTTATATATTCATGTGATTTAAAATGAAAATGAACTCGACTCCAGATCACTGAAGGCTCCTAAAAAGGACTGCATTTTCTTATACTTCTATCTCTCCCGACTCTTCCCCTTTCTTCGGACCAACTTCGATGAAGTCGTCGCACACCATGGCCAGCATGTTATCGATGTCCTCGGAATCCTGCTCTGACACTGAAAGTATGAAAGTGAAACAGTCGTGAGACCTCAGGTTAGAGATCAGGATGTGGAGGAATTCAGATAATATCCTGTTGTCGTTGTGTATCGCCAAAGAATCTATAGAATCGATGATCACGGTGTTCTCGTCCATGGGATACTTCTTCAAGAGGTATTCTATCTTCAGGCTGATGTTCTCCAACATCGTCGGGCTCTCTACGAAAGTGACGCCTTCCGGCTGTTCAGAGGCGCCCATGGTCATGTAGGATACAGCGTCTACGAACTGGATACCTTCACAACCTATGTCGAAAGCCTCCAATACTTGGATTATCGTCGAAGAGGAGATAGTAGAAGTGGTATAGATCACCTGCATGTCCTTATCTCTCTTAAAATCGTCTGTCAACGCAGTTATCACGTCGAAGTAAGATTCTACATCCACCTTCAACGCCACAGCTGACCCTGATTCCATGCTATCTAACTTTTCCAGTAATCCTCGTATATCAACCATCCGCACCACCACCGACAGTGTCCACACCGCCGCCTTTCAGCAGCGGC
Source organism: Thermoplasmata archaeon (assembly GCA_003554965.1). Classification (GTDB taxonomy): domain Archaea; phylum Thermoplasmatota; class Thermoplasmata; order Halarchaeoplasmatales; family Halarchaeoplasmataceae; genus Natronoplasma. The sequence goes on from PWHR01000085.1 coordinate 2,170, forward strand.
ACTAGAAGAACTCCGACCGAAGTGAGATCGAGAACGTATTTAGCTCTAGAATGATCGGTGCCTCTCATCTTAACCACCTGGAGTGTCCTCAACAGGTCGCCCTGCCTTTCCAGATTTCCCATCATTATGATGCCGTCGGCTATGGCTTCTTCAACTCCGTACTGCGAATACCTCGGTTCTTCCGGCGAGATCTCAGAAACGAGCAGAGAAGTGCATCCGTGTGATGATAACATCTTCATAAGCTGCAGCATGAAATCTCTTATCTTCTCTTCCGTCTTAAGCTGGAAGCACACAGAGGTCACGGAATCGATGACCAACCTTTTGACATCTTTCTCCAAGACCAACTCTTCTATCCTTTCTATCAACTCGTCTATCTCTTTGAAGGAGAATTCACTCTTGTCCAACAACCCCAACTCTTCGTATATGTCGGGCATGTCAACGAAGGACAGGTAGCCTTCTTCGATAAGAGATTGATCGAAGAAGTCGTATGGGACAACGTTGTTGAGCATCTTCATGGAGTCCTCGGTCACGGAGATGAAAAGACAGTTCTCCTCGTTTATGGCTCCGTGTACAAGAAATTCCAGGCTCAAAGTGGTCTTTCCGGTCCCGCAGCTTCCGGTCACCAAAACAGAATTCGACCTGGGGATACCTCCGTTGAGGATGGTATCTAGCGCTTCGATGCCCGTAACGCATCTTTCTCGCTCCTTATCAGGTATTATCGACCAATCTTTTTCGCCCATCTCACATCACGGCTTTTCTTACCACTCAATCTCTTTATCTTTTTTAATCTTTCCGCTCTTTTAGATAACTCTTTTTTCTAAATACATAACTCATATTTATATTTCTCGAATCTATTTTATACAACCCCCCAAAATCTTAAACTAGCAAAACAAAGGATTTATATCTTCACTGGCTATTCACCACAAAGAGAGTGAGCACCATGCGTCTATTCGGTTCTTCGGGTATAAGGGGAGTAGTCAACGAAAAGATCACACCAAAACTCTGCAAAGATATCGGCAGAGCGGTGGGAGACGTCTACAAAGATGTCATAATGGGTCACGATCCTAGGCCTACAGCAGACCTCGTCACTTCGGCATTGATCGCAGGACTCACTTCTTCCGGCGCCGACGTTCACAGAGCCGGGATGCTCACCACCTCTACCTTAGCTCACGCCGCAGAAGATCACGACTGCGGGGTGATGGTCACAGCATCTCACAATCCGAAAGAGTACAACGGGATAAAGTTATGGAATCCCGACGGGAGTTCTTTTAACACGGCTCAGATGGAGGAGATCGAAGAGAAGCTGCAGAACACTCCTTCACTCGCTTCCTGGGACCAGGTCGGAAACGTCTATCGCACTACAGGAGCTATAGAAGATCACATCGAAGACATATTGGATCGTATCGGAAAAGATTTTCAACAAAAAGTCGTTGTGGACTGCGCCAACGGTTCAGCATCTACGATAACCCCGTACCTGCTCAAAAAGATGGGGTGTGAAGTGATAACTCTGAACGCACAACCGGACGGAACCTTTCCAGCACATCCTTCAGAACCGGTAGAGAAGAATCTACAACGATTGAAGAAGGCGGTTAAAACGAGCGGTGCAGATCTCGGCATCGCTCATGACGGCGATGGAGACAGGATGGTCGCTTTCGATCCCGAGGGAAATTACCTGGGAGGTGACGAACTGCTGAAACTCTTCGCCATGGAAGTCGAAGGCACAGTCGTCGTACCAGTCAACTCTTCTATGGCGATAGACGAATTGGCTGAGGAAGTCTACAGAACAAAGGTGGGAGATGTTTTCGTTTCCGAAAGGTTGAAGCAAGAAAGCGCTGCATTTGGAGGCGAACCTTCCGGCACTTGGATATTTCCAGAACTCAGCTATGGGCCCGACGGGATATTCGCTGCAGCAAAACTCGTAGAGATGAACTCCGAGATGTCTCTCACTGAAACTGTAGAAGACCTACCTAAATATCCTCGAAAAAAGACGTCTATAATAACCGACAACAAAAGAGAGGTCATGGAGAAGTTAATATCTTTATACGAGGAAAACTATTCTGATGAAAGGTTTGATCTCGTGGACGGTATCAGATCGAAGGACGATGACGGATGGTCTCTGATAAGAGCTTCAGGCACCGAACCTAAGATAAGGATAACCGCAGAGGCGAGAGACAGAAACGCGTTAGAAAGAGTATTCAAAAAAGCTAAAGATGATCTGGAAGCATGCATGGAGGAGATAAGATGAAGGCATTTCTATTGGCCGCCGGCAAAGGTACGAGGATGAGACCCCTCACCGAGAACACACCTAAACCACTACTCCCCATAGCTGGTAAACCCGCACTCCAGCACTTGATAGATAGTTTAGAGGAGATGATGGACGAGATAATCATCCTGGTCGGATGGGAGGGAGAGAAGATAAAAGAGGGTGTAGGATCATCCGAGGCTGAACTTCGCTTCGTAAGACAGGAAGAGCAGTCAGGTACTGCTGATGCGATCAGCTACGCGGAGAGGTTTGTAGATGACAAGTTCGTCTGTATGAACGCCGATGTCCTTATGCCAAAGAACGTGCTGACAGATTTCGTAAAAAGTTTCTCCAAAACTGAAAACTCAATGATAGGCCTTGCCGAGGTCAAAGACCCTTATAATTACGGTGTAGTCACAACAGAAGGTAAAAATGTAAAGGAGATAATCGAGAAGCCGGAGGATCCTCCAGAAAGCAAAGTAAATTCGGGTCTCTACGGCTTCACAGAAGAGATCTTCGAGGCGATAGATAAGACGGAAAAATCACCGAGAGGAGAATACGAGATCACCGATTCGCTCAAGATCATGATGGAAGATTCAAACATAGAGCACTTCAAAATAGAAGAATGGCACGAACTCAGCAGACCGTGGGATCTTCTTTCGACTAACGAAGAGATAATGAAGGATACGCTCGATGAAGATATAAGAGGGGAAGTAAAAGAGAATGTCCATATCGAGGGTACCGTCCAGATATCTGAAGGTGCCACCATAAAGGAAGGATCCTATATAATCGGGCCCGTATATATAGGAAAAGATGCAAAGATAGGGCCCAACTGTCACATCAGACCTTCCACCCACATAGGGAGCGATTGTAAGGTAGGTGCCGCATCTGAAGTCAAGAACAGCATAATAATGAAAGGCACGCAGGTACCTCACCACAATTATGTGGGTGACAGCGTTATAGGTAAGGACTGCAATTTTGGCTCAGGGACCAAAGTGGCCAACTTACGTTTAGATGATAAGAATATCAAGGTGATCCATAGAGGTGAAAAGATCGACACAGGCAGGAGAAAGTTGGGTGTAATAATGGGAGATGATGTAAAAACCGGTATAAACAGCATGATCAATCCAGGAACGATAATCTGGGAAAGATGCTTTATCGGACCCGGGGCTTTAGCCCAAAGCGAGATAGGACCTGAAAGTAAGATACAATGAAGATAGCTCAGCTCAGCCCGTATTTCTACCCGCATCTTGGCGGAGTCGAATCGCACGTCCTCGAACTCTCGAAGAAACTCATCGAAAGAGGACATGAGGTATTTGTAGTGACTACCAAACTCGAGGACACATCAGATGAAGACGTGATCGAGGGAGTACCTGTCAAAAGAGTCGAGCCTATAACTATCCTATTTTCCACTCCTATAGTACCAGGGATCAATCAAGCGCTTTTAGATGAAGATTTTGATATACTCCATGGTCACACCCCCCCACCTCTCATGTCATTCTCTGGAGCTAGAGTCTCAGAAAAGAAGGATGTCCCTTTCGTGCTCACTTATCACTGCGACCTGGAGATACCAAACCCCTTAGGTCCTTTTATAGTCGCTATCTACCAGCGGACATTGGGTACATACACGGTCAGCAGGTCGGACAAGATAATAACTACGACGACCACTTACGGAGCCACGTCTAGGGCGGTCTGGTACAGGGAAGCGGACGTTATCCCTAACGCGGTAGATGAACAACGTTTTCACCCCTCAAACGACGGAACTTCCGTGAGAGAGGAATTGGGTATAGGGGACAAAAAGATGGTGATGTATGTCGGAAGGATAGTATATCATAAAGGCTTGGAATATTTTGTCGAATCGGCCAAGTATCTCGACGATCAAGATGTTCAATACGTATTGGTAGGTACCGGGGACTTTCGACCAGAACTAGAAAAGATAATACGCAGAGAAGACATAGAAGATAGAGTGATGTTTGCTGGTCGAGTATCGAACGAGAGGCTGCCTAATTACTACGGAGCGGCCGACGTTTTCGTCCTGCCTTCAGTGTCTAGATTGGAGGCCTTCGGTATAGTCGCCCTCGAAGCTCTAGCTTCCGAAGTTCCCGTCGTCATCTCTGACATACCGGGCGTGAGAGAGGTCATCGTTGAGGGTAAGCACGGCCTACTGGCAGAACCCATGAATCCAAGGGATATAGCTGGAAAAGTACGTACTCTACTGGAAAATCCAGATATGGCCGATAGGATGGGGAAAAAAGGGCGGAAAAGAGTCGAAGAGAAGTTCACATGGGAGAGGGTCGCGAAAGATATAGAAGAAGTTTACCACTCCCTACTCACTCGATGATATCTAGGTCCACCTTTTTTCCAGTGTTGTCATAGGCCTGCCAGGAATCTAGATTATATGGATATCCCATGATTATATGCAGTCTACCGTATTTCCCAAAAGTTATCATATCGCCTCGCGAAGGATTGTAGCTCGATGAAGGATGGCTGTGTATCACTCCCACGATAGAGAAATCTACAGGTAGAGTTCTAAGTTTCAATATCGCGCTTCTAGGTCCCGAGACCGTCCCGGGTACCATGATCAGTTCTGATATTATCCCATCTATCTCTCTCATCCCAGCAGCGAACTCCTTAGGATGTGCATCTTTTGCGCTCTCGCTGAAAAGATTGAGCACTCGTTTTGTTATACCTTCTATCTTTCTATTCTCAAAAAGGCCCATTATCCAAACACCGACTTTGAGACCAACTTCTGTTTTATCTTATCATAAAAATTGTCTTCAAAACTTATCAGTTTAGCCCTGTTCTCACTTGGAACCACGTTGATCTCATCCTTGAAGTCGACTTTGAACTCCTCCTTTCCGTCCAACACCATCAGTCCTGAGTTATCTTCCCCTGTCAATTCGACTTTTACGGGCTCATCTACTGGGACGACATGAGGTTTGGTCGCCATATCGAAGGGTGTTATCGGAACCACTATGAAGACTTCAAGTTTAGGATTGACTATAGGTCCGCCTGCACTCATAGCATAACATGTAGAGCCTGTCGGCGTCGCCACTATGACTCCGTCGGCTCTGAATCTATCTATCAGATTTGCTCCGTGATGTACTATCATCTCTCTCAGTTTTGCTATCTCATCACTGAATAGGACCATCTCGTTTGTGCACTCACCGACCTTTTTGCCGTTCAGTAGCACGTCCAATTTCAACCTCTCATCGATGAAATAATCATCGGAATCGATTTTATCTAAAGCTGAATCGATCTCCGGTATTTCCACGTTCGTCAAGAAACCTACCGTGCCTGTGTTTACTCCAAGTGCGGGAAGATCGGTGTGCTGCATCAGTCTCAGCAGCGTACCGTCCCCTCCTATACTCATTATGAAATCTATATCTTTTTCAAGGATCTCTTCTATCGAATAGCCATCGAAGTTCAATGTGTCAGCTATTTTTTCTTCAAAATATACTTCCTCAACAGAGGTATGCTCGATCAAAGATCTTATCTTGCCCTCGTGTTCATCGTCTACTCTTCCGTAGACCGCAAATCTCAAACTCATTGCAACAAATCCTTAACTCTCGGGTCATATATTGCAATTACGTCTCTCCTATTTGAGGCGTTTATACCCATTTCTAGTTTCTTAAGGTCTTTACCGTAGACTTCACCACCGACCTCTCTCAGTATGAATGCTGAGGCCGCGATATCAGTGATCCTAAGCCCTCTTCTTTCGTCGGGTGATCTTCGAAGATATAGGTCGAAAACGCCCTCGGCAACATAACAGATCTCCAATGCCGCTGAACCTAAAGACCTGATCCTTCTAGGCTTTGAAGCAACTTCAAAACTCTTTTCGTGGGCCTTATCACCCAAGTAAACGGAAAAGATCAGATCATCCTTCTCCTTCACAGGAGATAGAAGAGATCCGTTCTTATAGCTTCCTTCACCTTCAAGAGCGTGATATTCTGTGCCGGTGACTAAATTTTTGACATAGCCTACCTTCACCTCTTTCAGTGTGGTAGGCGTGTACGCTAGTGATATAGAGTAGAAGGGGATATCCAAAAGGGCGTTCTTGGTCCCGTCTACAGGGTCTAGAATCACATAACCGTCATCTTTTCCATGTATCAGTCCTCTCTCTTCACTCAGGATGGAAAGATCAGTGTGATGGGCGAGGTGGTCTATCGCAGTTTTTTCGGCCGCTTCGTCAATACCTTTTGTAGGAGTACCATCGGCCCCTACCCCCATATCTTTACTCCCTTTATCGTGTACATCATAATTATCTAGAGTCTCTTCTACCTTCTCTGCACAGCCTCTGAAAATTTCCAATATCTCCTTCAGATCCATGATGAGAAGTGACAGGACTAGTTTAAAAATCTTTCAGTCTTCTCTAAAGGAGTGATATCTGGATGAATAACATCTCTTCACCTTCCTCGTATGGTTCACCGTAAACCGTTTCCATTTTCAACCTATGTCGCCCGCTTCCCAACCGCAGTGGTTCTTCATCTTCACTGACTAAAGGTATGTCATTCTCCATAATGTGTGTGCCGGTATGACCTCCTTCGACCTCCCATCTGATAAGATTTTTAAAACTTCGATTACCCACTTCCAGATATTCTACGTCTCTGAATAATCCTCCTTCCAGATCTACCCTTATCACGTCGGAATTACCTTCACCGTAGGTGTAGAGTGTCTTGGCCTTCTCTTCTATGAAATCGACCTGGCTTTCAACCCTTTGGATAGTACTTCTCTCTTCGTAATGGGTCATAGAAGAGTACACTGCAGGTATACCTATCGCAAGAACTAGCATGATTATCATCATCTGCAGAGGCAAGCCTTCTAGGCCTCTGATGTCTGTTCTCATTTCTTTTATGGAAGCGCATCTACGTCTCATCGGAAGCCATGAGCGATATGACTTTTGATATAAAAAATATTTGCAGTCGTTAAAATAAAGAAAATTTCCAAAAGTAAAACGAAACAGTTAAATAACAATACCTGTCATGAGAAGATAATATGGCCAAGCAAAAACAACAAGGTGGAGGATTTCAATCCGCCGCAGGTTTGATGCGCTACTTTGATGAAGAAGAAGAGAAAAGTCCTAAGATAGATCACAGACTGGTCATAATACTCGTATTCATAACCATAATATTGGTTGAAGTAGCTAAATGGCAGTGGCCGGTAACGTAAAAAGTAGATAAAATCCTATCCTATTTTTTCCATACAATCTTCTATACTTTTGCGAGCCTCTTCTAGATCACTATCTATTTCCAAAGCATTCTGAAAATCCTTTAACGCTTCTTCATAATTACCCAAATCCTGTAGGACCTTTCCTCTTTTCATCCATAATCCTTCGTCATGGGATTCAACTGCCAAGGCCCTGTTCAAACATTTTAGAGTCTCTGCGCTTTTTCCCTGCTTCTCAAGAACTTTGATCAATCCTTTCAAAGCTTGTAAGTTCTCTTTTTCGAGTTCTAGCACTTCTTCAAAGATCCCTCTCCCTCTTTCGAGCATATCGTTTTCATAAAATAGCTGCCCCTTAGAGACCATCGCAGGTACGAACTCATCCTGTTTCTCTAGACCTCGGTCAAAAAATTGAATAGCCAATCCCCATTTGTCTCGCGCTCTAGCGAGTTCCCCCCTCAGGTACCAAACTTCTGGATCCTCCTCAAATTCTTCTCTCAAATCTTCCAATTCATCCTCGCATTCCTCTAACTGCCTTTCTTCGAGCAGCAGACTTACAAGACCCAGCCTGCTCTTCAGGTCATCGGGTTCTACCGCAAGTGCTTCTTCAAATAGATCTTTCGCTCTCTCAAATTCACCGTTCTCTAAAAGAAGATGAGCCCTATTCCTGAGTGAGTACAAGAAAACACCCTGGTCGGATCCAAATGCCTCTTCATAATAGTGCTCAGCATTATCTCTGAAATCATCTCTGATCTTTTTTCTGAAGTCTAGCTCAAAAAGACTATCATCCACACATCTAAAGGAATGATAAAACAGGTTAGCCATACGGAGATACAGAGCCGGATTCTTCTTCTCCACGTCCAATTCATCCCTTAACTCTTCCAATTTATAATGCAGCATCGAAAAAACTTCAGTATCTTTCTTTGAGAACCGATAATCTTCAAAATCGATGTGTTTTGGCACCCCGAGCTCTGCCAATATAACGTTCATCCTGTTCTCTATCCTCTCATAAACTTTTCCATCTATATCCTCGATATTTATAGATTCCAATTCCTTTTTGACTGTGTCGCCCTTCTTGAAGATGAGCTCGTCTTCAGGTCTTTCACCTATCGTCAGAACTGGCTCTGAATCTTCTCTGTATCTGTCGATGGCGGGGCTCGAGATGAGCGGAGATGCACTCATGGCAAATATGTTCTCGGACAGGAATTCTTCACTACATCCAGAACATATAGAAGCTAGATCGCTGATGTCTTTTTCACAGCTTATACATCTTCCTGCCATCGAACTCGAGATTCTCATCCGGTGATAAAAAATTACCGCTTTTTTCTTAAGTTGGCTTCTTCGCAGATAAGACAACCCGCAGACAAAATCAAAAACTATATAAACAGTTTAACATTCCCCAAATAGGTGTTTATACATGGCAGAGCTGTTTGGTTTATCGTATGAAGTGCTAGCACCATTGTTGGCAGTGATAGCTGCTATACTAGGATTGGCACTAGCAGGATACTTTTGGAAATTCATATCTAAACAGGATGTAGGAACCAAGAAGATGCAAAAATTAGCAGGCGAAGTTCAAAAAGGGGCTAAAACTTATCTTAATACTGAATACAAATACATCGCGATATTCGTGATTGTTGTTGCGTTAGCCCTCACATTGAAGGATTTCGTCGAGGGTGAGACACCGTTAACTTGGTTCCCGTTTTTAGTCGGTGCAATCTTATCAGCAGCGGCCGGGTACCTGGGTATGATAACTGCGACAAATTCTAGTGCCCCGACGACTCAAGGTGCAAGAAAAAGTCTGAACGAGGCTTTGAAGATCGCTTTTAGAGGAGGTTCCGTTATGGGGCTCTCCGTTGTGAGTTTTGGTATAATAGGTCTTACCGTAAGTTTCCTTCTTATAAAATTTGTTTATAATATGGAAGAGGCCATAATGTATATTGCCGGATTTGGTTTCGGAGCTAGTTCCATCGCGCTATTCGCCAGAGTTGGAGGAGGAATTTACACTAAAGCTGCTGACGTCGGTGCTGACCTTGCCGGAAAGGTCGAAGCCGAGATCCCGGAAGACGATCCGAGGAATCCGGGCGTGATAGCAGACAATGTAGGCGACAACGTAGGCGATGTAGCCGGTATGGGTGCGGATCTTTTTGAGTCTTACACTAATACTATAATAGCTGCGATGACCTTGGGATGGATGGCCTATCAAGGTAATGCTCTGCTCTACAGCCCCATCGAGGAGGCGGGGCTAGGTATGGAGATATTCGGCATACCCTTCCTAATAGCTGCTATTGGCATAATATCGTCGATGATCGGTATATTCCTGATCAAAGCTGAAGGAGACGCGAGCCAGGAAACTTTGTTAGCGGCCCTGAGAAGAGGAACGTGGGGCGCAGCCCTTCTGGTCAGCATATTTACATTTATTATGCTTTATTTCGTGGTCCCTCCGAGTGAATACGGAAATCTAGCTTACAGGCTGTTCGGTGCCGTGATAGCTGGATTGATCGGAGGCGTTTTAATTGGATATTTCACGGAGTATTATACCTCGGAGAGATACAAGCCTACAAAGAAGATGGCTGAATCGACCGAAACTGGGCCCGCAACGTTCATAATACAGGGACTTGCCACCGGCATGGAAAGCACTGTCTTTCCAATAGTGATAGTGTGTGGAGCCGTCTTGACTTCCTTTTACCTTGGAGGTCTTTACGGTATAGCTATAGCCGCGATAGGGATGCTTTCAACCCTTGGCGTCACGCTGTCATCAGACGCTTACGGTCCGGTTGCAGACAATGCTGGAGGCTTAGCAGAGATGAGCGGTTTGGATCCAAAAGTCCGGGAAAGAACGGACGCGTTGGATGCGCTCGGTAACACAAACGCTGCAACAGGTAAAGGTTTCGCGATAGGTTCAGCAGCCTTAACGGCACTGACTCTTACTGCAGCCTATGCTTCAGAGATCGGCTTTGAGGCCGAACAGTTCAGTGTGATGGAACCTGAGACCGTAGTCGCGATCTTCCTTGGTGCCATGGTCCCGTTCCTTTTCTGTGCTATAACGATGAAAGCGGTAGGTAGATCCGCATTCATGATAGTAAAAGAAGCAAGAAGGCAGTTCAGTGAAGTGACAGGACTCCTTGAAGGAGAGGCGGAACCGGATTATCAGAGACCAATAAATCTCAGTACAACGGCAGCACTAGAAGAGATGGTGATACCGGGGATGTTGGCCATAGTAGTGCCCTTACTGGTAGGCTTTGGACTTGGAGCTGCAGCCTTGGTAGGTTTCCTATTGGCAGCCACAGGTACTGGTTTCGTACTGGCTATCATGATGGCGAATTCAGGCGGTGCCTGGGACAACGCGAAGAAATATATCGAATCCGGACATCACGGCGGAAAAGGCTCGGAGGCCCACAAAGCGGGCATCATAGGAGACACCGTCGGTGATCCGTTCAAGGATACCTCCGGACCGTCACTCAATATACTTATAAAGCTCATGTCGATTGTATCATTAGTGTTCGCTAGTGCCATAGCGACCTATGCGATAGTATAGAACATCAAGGTGAACGATATATGTACATAATGGAAAGGAAAACAGACACGATCAGGATTCCTCCCGGCAGGCTTGACGAGGACATAGATATTGCTGCGGAGGAGATCGCAAAAGAGGAACTAGAAGGAGAGATAGTCGATGGAAACAAACTCTTGATACTCGCCGCCAACGTCGAAAGGAAAGGTGACGGAAGAGTGGTCCACGGTGATGGAGGCGTACATCAGCAGGTAGAATACGATGCTCTGGAATTCGAACTGGTAGAACAGGAACTGATCCAAGGATATTTGTGTGAAGTATTGAAGTTCGGTGCATTCGTCAGGTTTGGACCTCTCGACGGATTGCTTCACATCAGCCAGATAATGAACGACAAGGTGGAAGTGGATCAAGGTAACCAAAGATTGGTCGGAAAAGAATCCGGAGACTCTTTGGAGATAGATGATGAGATCAGAGCGAGGATTGTCACGGTGAGTGTCAACGATAGAAATCCTAGGGAGAGCAAGATAGGTTTAACGATGAGACAGACAGGACTCGGAAAGTTAGAATGGCTGGAAGAAGATGAAGAGGAGGAGTAAAAGTGGCTCAATTGAAAGCGTGTAAAGAATGTAATTATCTCACAGAAGAGAACGAATGTCCTCTCTGCGGAGGAGAAGTAGCTAGAGAGTGGCAGGGTTACCTCGTCATAATAGATCACGAGCATTCTACACTTGCTAAAAAAATGGGCATAAAGGCCAACGGAAAATTCGCTTTGAAGGTCCGAGGATAGATGTCTATCGAAGATTTACCAGAATCGGATTTAAAGCTCAAGAGAGAGCAGAGGAGTCAACTCAAAAAGGCTTTGGGGAACGTTGTGAAAGGTGGACTCCCCGAGAGGTATAAAGTGAAAGAGCCGATCATAACCGTCGGAGATTACGTTACCCATACGCTCCTCGAACAGCATATCATCCCCGATCTAGGAATAGTGGACAACAAGACAAGAAGAGGCCCTTACGAAGAAAAAGCCTGGGATGGAAAGGAATTCGATAAAAAGATCGATTTAAAGAACGCTCCCGAAAGGATAAACGAAGAGTCGTGGAAAATTATAAAAAGATCGATAGAAGATGAGGAAAAGATCCTTATAGAGGTTCATGGAGAGGAAGACCTGCTCTCTCTTCCGGCGATAATAATCTGTCCCCTCGGCGGTATAGTCATCTACGGCGTACCGGATAAGGGGATGGTTATCAACAAGGTTACGGAAGATTTGAAAGAAAAGGCTTGGGAAGTAATAAATAACATGATAGAAGTGAACGAAGGTAGATAAGATGGTCGAAGTCGAGATAGAACAGGAAAAAGAAAATAAGCTGATGCATAGAAGCGAGCTCACACTTAGAGTGGATCACGAAGGCGAAGGTACTCCTTCAAGGGAAGAACTATCTGGTGAGATTGCAAATCTGGTCAATTCCTCGCGCAACGAGATAGTGATCGATAAGATCGATACAGCGTTTGGCAAGGAAGAATCGATCGTGGAGGTCAGAGTCTACGATGATGAAAAATATATCGAGGAATATGAAAGAAAATATTTCCAAGAAAGGACGTAAAGATGGTGATATAGATGGCTAAAACAGACATGTATGAGGTCGAGGACGGCGAAGTCAAAAGAAAGAGGAGGAACTGTCCTAAATGTGGAGAAGGTGTCTTCCTAGCCGAACACGATGACAGGATCTCATGTGGTAAATGCGGTTATACCGAATTCAAGGACAAAAGTTAAGGTTCATTCCGGGCTCGTGGTGTAGCTACCTGATCTGACCCCAGATCTGGCTGCAAAGGATATCACCGGGGCTTCCGGAGCCCCAAACCCGGGTTCGAAAATCGATCTGGAAACACCAGGTCGAGCGGAATTCCCGGCGAGTCCGCTCACGTTGTTCGCTCCCTCGCCTTATCCTCAAAAAATCATAGATTTTCCTGCGGATATTTATGGAACAGTGTTCCATATATCGAAGGAAAAAAGAATTTTTTCCTGCGGATCCCGGCGAGTCCGTTATATTATCTCTGATAATTAACGGGCAGTTGAAGATCTCTGATTTCCGACTCTATCCCTCGCCTCATCCTTAAAAATTTTTTAAACTCTAGACCGAAATTTTAAAATATTACCGCTGATATCAGACAGCCCCTGAATATATACAGATGGAGGTACATATAATGAATGGAGATGAAAACACAGTGTTTATCGGAAGTAAGGAAACGATGAACTATGTCATGGCCGTTGTAACCCAGTTCAACAACGGTTCCGACGAAGTGGTAATAAAAGCGAGAGGAAGAGCGATAAGCAAAGCAGTAGATGTTGCGGAGATAACCAGGAACCGCTTCGTTCCCGATGCGGAGATAACAGACATAGTGACAGATACAGAAGAGATACCGATCGAAGAGGAAGACAGGACCACTAACGTCTCCTCTATGGAGATTACATTGAAATTGTGAGGGAAAGGTAGTCGTTTCAATAAAACATTTCTATCGGGAGGTTAAAACCTCTCGTCTAATCTTCCATATTTTTTAGAAACTTCTAAGTAACACTCTACTCTTTTCAAAATCGATATTGTGGAGCTAGAGGAACTGCAGAGAGAAGTTATCCGGTTCAGAGACGAACGAGAGTGGGAAAGATTCCACACTCCTAAAGATCTGACTCTTTCGATATCCATAGAGGCTGCTGAACTACTGGAGCTTTTCCAGTGGAAGGAAGATTCATTGAAATCGATCGAAAAGGAAAGGATTCGGGAGGAGATGGCTGATGTGATGATATATCTTTTGATCCTAGCAGATAGAGCAGATATCGATCTCGGCGAAGCGGTAAAAGAAAAAGTAAAAATGAATGAAGAAAAATATCCTCCCGACGAAGAGCATTTTAGCTAGAAGCAAAAGATTTTTATCTACAGAATTGAGAGGAGAATCCATGCCTGGAAAAAAAAGTAGGGATGACCTGTTGAAAGAGCGGATCCATATCCCCGGTAGGAAGACCTATGAAGAGGTCTTCGACAAAAGGACTCTGATGGAGCTCTATAATCTGATGAAAGACGGTGTTATAGATATACTAGATTTTCCGATATCGACCGGAAAGGAGGCCAAAGTTTTCAAAGGGGAACAGAAAGATGGTACTCCCGTTGCGGTAAAGATAATGAGGATAAATACTGCCGTGTTCCGAAAATATAGAAGATACATCGAAGGTGATTACAGATTTAAAGACGTACCTAGGGGGGTGAAGATGATATACTCCTGGACCAGGAAGGAGTTCTCCAACCTCAGGGTGATGCACAAGAACGGCGTAAGAGTACCTGAGCCTATCTCATTCTCGAAGAACATACTGGTCATGGAGTACTTAGATCATAGGGACTTCCCAGCACCGATGCTCAAAGATGTAGATATAGATCAAGAGGACATGGAGTACGTATGCAAGAACATTTTGGATTACATGGAGATCCTTTACAAAGAAGTTAACATGGTCCATGGAGATCTCAGCGAATTCAATATATTGATTTCAAAAAGTTATCCTTATTTGATCGATGTTTCACAGTCCGTTTTCATGGATCATCCAGAAGCGATAGATTTATTGGGGAGGGACATAAAGAACATAGTGAGATACTTCGGTTCCAATAACGTGGATATCACTGAGGAAGAAGTGATGGAGAAAATAGGTATGGATAAAGAATTGATGGAGATGTGAGACGATGCCGAGTATGAAGATACCCAAGAAAAGGATTGGTGTTCTGATAGGAAAGAATGGGAGCGTGAAGGAGAAGATAGAAGAGGAAAGCGGAGCCGAACTGGAAATAGACTCAAAAAACGGTGAAGTGGATATCGACGTAAGAGATATTGAGGATCCGATATTATCTTTGAAGGTCGAGGATGTTGTCAAAGCAATCGGAAGGGGTTTCAATCCCGAGAAAGCTATCGAGATACTGAGAGATGGAGTGGATTTTGCTCTTTTAGATATAAGGGACTGGGTCGGTAAAAATACGAACGCTGTTCACAGGATGAGAGGAAGAGTTATAGGAAAGAACGGTAGGACCAGAGAGCTCATAGAGGAGCTGACTGAGACCTACGTTTCGGTGATGGGTAATACCGTCGGTATAATAGGACCGAGTTTCCAGGCCAATATAGCGAGGAGAGCTGTAGAGATGCTGCTGGAAGGTAGGGAACACGCTACGGTTTACAAATATTTAGAAGATAACAGAGAAAAGATAAAGTTAGAGCAGAGTGGATTTCATCTCGAGAAGAGAAAGAATCCATAATTTTAATATATCTCTCGAGAAGTGTGCACCTGGTGTATTAGATGACAGTGAAATTGAATTTAGAAGAACTGCGCTTCGGTGAAGAACTGATCGAAAGAGGTTTTGGTCATTTGAGCGAGGGCGGTGTGATAATGGATGTGACCGATAGGGAAGAAGCCGTGATAGCTGAAGAAGCTGGTGCCGTCTCGGTGATGGCTTTGGAACAAGTCCCCGCTGATATAAGAGACGTCGGCGGCGTCGCTAGGATGGCTGATCCCGCAAAGATCAAGGAGATAGTTGAAGCTGTTGACATACCTGTTATGGCGAAATGCAGGATAGGACACGAATCTGAAGCGAAGGTCTTGGAAGCTTTAAATGTTGATATGATTGATGAATCAGAGGTTTTGACACCTGCCGATCCTTTTTATCATGTTGATAAAGCCAAGTTCGAAACACCCTTCGTCTGCGGATGTAGAGACTTGGGCGAGGCTTTGCGCAGGATTGGAGAAGGTGCTGCGATGATTAGGACTAAAGGGGAGGCAGGAACCGGAAATATAATCGAAGCTGTCAGACATCAGAGGACCGTGATGACCGAGATCAGAGAATTGAAGGAAAAAGATAAGATGGAGATCAACGACGTAGCCAAAGAGTACGGCGTGAGTCCCGATCTTGTCCGGGAGGTTGCGGAAAGACAGAGATTGCCTGTGATCAATTACGCCGCTGGTGGTATCGCGACTCCTGCGGATGCGGCCCTGATGATGCAGCTTGGAACCGACGGTGTTTTCGTTGGCAGCGGAGTCTTCAAATCAGAGAATCCAGAAAGGATGGGCAGAGCTATGGTCAAGGCAGTTGAATATCATGACGATCCAGAGAAGATAGCCGAAATATCCGAAGGACTCGGGAAGGCCATGCACGGTAAAGATGTTGATAGTCTTCCGGAAGAAGAGATGCTGCAGGAGAGAGAATCTAGCAGATGATCGGATCAACTTTCACCGACCCCCTTCCAGAAAGTTTATGAACCTCAAGCTTTTAAAGGTTTGACGAGAGCTTATGGCTTCCATCGCAGAGGAACTAGCAGAGAAACAGCAGGAGATATCCGTAGGAGAATTTTTCGAAAGGAACAAACATATTCTGGGATTCGATTCTCTCACCAAATCCTTGGTTACCGCGGTAAAAGAAGGTGTCGATAATTCTCTTGATGCTTGCGAAGAGGCGGAGATCCTTCCCGAAATCAAAGTAAAAATAGAAGAAGTGAACGATAGAGAGTACAAGATTTCTGTAGAAGATAACGGCCCGGGTATAGTAAAGAGAAAAGTTCCAGAAGTTTTTGGTAAATTATTATACGGATCGAGATTCCACGAGATAAGCCAGAGTAGAGGGCAGCAGGGCATCGGTGTTTCAGCGGTAGTTATGTACGGTCAATTGACTACAGGTAAGGCCACCCTCGTAAGATCGAAGGTCAAGGAGAAGGACTATGCTAACGAGATGAAGATAACTTTGGACACTAAAAACAACGAACCGGAAGTATTGGACGAGGAGGTAGTTATCTGGGAAGGAAAGGACCACGGTATGAGATTTGAAACGACAATAAAAGGCCTTTTACGGCGGGGGAGACATTCGGTCTTCGAGTACCTGAAAAATACGGCGATAGTAAATCCACATGCACGGATAGAATACGTAAGGAACGGGAACACCACGGTCTTCAAAAGGGCTACGGATCAACTTCCAGAAAAAACTAAAGCGGTGCAGCCTCACCTCAAAGGTATCGAACTGGGAACCTTGGCTAAGATGGCAAAGAATTCAAAGAGAAGAACGTTGAAATCCTTCTTGAAGCACGAATTCAGCAGGATAAGTTACAGTAAAGCTGAGGAGATATGTGAATATGCAGGGATCGACAAAAAGACCAACCCAGGTGAGCTTGAAGTCGAAGATTGTAAAGACATACTGAAGGCTGCGGAGAAAGTCAAACTGATGGCTCCTAAAACGGATTGTTTATCTCCTATCAAGGGGATGCTCATAAAGAAAGGACTAAAGAATGTCCTGAAAGGAAAACACCCAGATTATTACGCTCCACCTACTACTAGGGATCCAGAGGTCTTCTCAGGTAATCCATTCCAGGTCGAAGTGGGTCTTGTCTATGGCGGTGATCTTCCGAAGGATGGTCCGATTAATGTTCTGAGGTTCGCTAATAGAGTTCCACTGATGTACAAGAAAGGAGGATGTGCAGTGACCAGCGCCATAAAAAATATAGACTGGAGGATCTACGGACTCGATCAGAGAGGCGGTAAAGGCATGCCTAAAGGCCCTGCGGTGGTGCTAGTGCACGTGGCTTCCACTAGAGTGCCCTTCACTTCAGAAGCGAAGGAAGCGATAGCCGATATACCTGAGGTTATCGACGAGATAGAAAAGGGTTTGAGGGAGTGTGCGCGAAGCCTAAGAACTCACCTTAACAGGGAGAAAAAGAGAAAGAAAGTGAAGAAGAAATTCACGGTCGTTAATGACATACTGCCGATGATAGCGGAAAAGTCAGCCCAGATCGTTGGAAAAGAGACCCCCGAGTTGAGCAAATCCATGACCAAGATAATGGGTGTCGTTTACGTGGATAAAAACTACGAATGGGATAATGGTGTGTGTAAGATCGACATCGAGATAATGAATTACACTCCAAAAGAGAAGGATATGAATCTCTTTTTTGAAAAGCCGTATCCTGAAACAGAACTGCTCTCTTCGAACGAAGAACCGGCTCATCAGGGTGATCATCTCGAGTGGAAACTCGAATCTTTGAAACCTTCTGAAAAGAGAAAGATCAGTATCGAATTCGACGGGGGTCTCGAAAAGGACGATCTGGACGGCACGGACGTTTATATAGAGGGCATCACTGAAACCAAGTTGATCGGTGCTGAACCTCTGCCGGATGACTGGGATATAGAGCTAGCTGAGATAAAGGAGGGTCAATGATGAAGGAGAAATATAAGGACAGGTACGAAGATGCACTCAATGAGCTGAAAGGTATAGCAGAAAAGTTCTACGAGCAGTTGGAGGACGGGGAAGTACCAAACATGAGGATACCGACCCGTTCTAAATCTAATATAGAATTGGACCGAAGAGAAGGCGTATGGAAACTTGGAGATTCTAAAACTAGAAGGTCCGCAAAGAAACTGAAAAGTGCAAGGATGCTTTTGCGGACTCTCTACATGTTAGAACTCATACAGGACATGATAGAGGAGGATAAATCCTCCACGTTGAGAGAGATGTATTACATCTCTGAAGGATGGGATAAAGCGGAGTTCAGCAAGCAGAGCGAGTCGGATAGTCTAGCTGAAGATATGGAGTTGGTGACTGGCTGTTTAAGAGAGGATTTCAAACTCAGACCTGAGGAAGACGGTGCAAGATTGATAGGAGATATCACCGTGGAAGAGGTGAACAGGAAAGGAGAAATAAGAGAGATAAACTGCAGAGACGATGTAGGAGATTCCGGTTACACCATCCCCTATAATGTAGAATCCGATAAAGTGACATTTGGTGATGTCAACGTTGACTTCTTGATAGCTATAGAAACTGGCGGTATGTTCGATAGATTGGTGGAGAACGGTTTTGATGAAGAAGCTAACGCTCTGCTGGTACATCTAAAGGGACAGCCAGCAAGGGCAACGAGAAGAGTGATCAAAAGATTGAGCGAGGAAGAGGACGTGCCCGTGGTGGTTTTCACGGATGCGGATCCTTGGAGCTTCAGGATCTTCGCTTCTGTGGCATACGGTGCAATAAATACAGCGTATCTTTCCGATTTTCTAGCGACTCCGACCGCGGAATACATAGGCATCACGGCGAGCGACATCATGACCTATGATCTGCCGACGGATAAGCTTTCGAAGAACGACAGGAAAGCTCTAGAGCAGGAACTTGAAGATCCCCGATTCGATACTGACTTCTGGAAAGAAGAGATAGAGACGATGTTGGATATCAACAAAAAGGCAGAGCAGCAGGCGCTAGCAAAGTACGGATTGGACTACGTGACCGATACTTACCTTCCGGAAAAATTAGAGCAGATGGGATTGATGTAGATATACCACATTTCAACGTATCCTTTTTGCATAGATCCTTTTTATGTCTTCGGCTTTGACTTTTCCATCTTTTTCCATACCATCATGGGTAAGTATACGGTGGATGACCGCTTCATCTTTGTCGAACTCCAGCATGTCGTTCACATAGAACTCTTCCTCAGGAACGACCTCTAGAATTTCTGATGAACTGCTCCTTCCTTTATTGACTGTTACCTTAACGCGGACCTTGTCGTGTTTTTTAGCCCATATAGTCTTGATATCCTCCACCTTTGAGGAGTCTGTTCTTGCGATGCCGTCCTCTTTTTTCTGAGCTATAGATGTCACCTTTACAGTGGATTCATCCAAGATCAGCTCGTCATCTTTGTGGATCCATTCGTCCGGGTAGAGTGAGATCTTATCTTTATTAGATTCATCCTTCCAGCTCACCACTATGGGCACATCGATCGCTTTCTTTTCTCTGATCGTTCTATGCTCCGTGGTACCGCACTCTTCGCATTTGACGATGCCGTCGATGGTCACTTCTTCTCCTTTAGTTCCCAGTTCTCCTTTCAAGATCTCATGAAGGGTCTCCTCCCCACAGACTGAACATTCAAGATAATATGAATTTGGAACTTTCATCTCTATCCACCTTCTATTTCTCTTTTTTAACCTTATATCTGCGGTTATATCAATCTTCCCATAACTCGAAGCCGCACTCGCATTCGCTATTATTCATATCTCTTCCACATTTGGGGCAGGAAGATATCTCGATCAGATATTCGGCCCAAGCTTCTGCGACATCTCTTTCGTCAGATTCCACTACTCTTTCATAGATCTCCTTCTGCTCCTCTGTTCTCACCAAGGGTTTCAATTTGGTGTAATCCCGTGTTGGTCCTTCCTTGACATCCATTATACCTTTCTTTTTAGCATAGATGGCTAAAATTATACCGGCTAGAAAACCTGTGATGTGAGCTGCATGAGCTATCCCCTCAGGTTCTATCAAAGCTATTCCGGTCTGCATCATTACGAAAACACCGACGGCGATATCCACTCTGATCCTGGGCATCAAAATCGGGCCGAGAAGCATAGTTATCTTATCCCTAGGATAAAGATAGACCAGAGTACCCATGATACCCCACACTGCCCCAGAAGCTCCCAAAGTAGGTATCGTTATACTCCCTGTCACCCAATTGAGTGAGTGTTGACCTAGAGTGGCGAAGATCCCTGTGGCGAAGTAAAATATGAATGTCCATTTTTTCCCCACTCTACTTTCGAGGGCCATCCCTATGAAAAAGAGGACTATCAGGTTCCCAAATATGTGCATAAAGCTAGCATGGGTAAACATGCTCGTCAGAAGTGTGTGAGCACGCGTAGGTAACTCACTCAGCAAAAGGTCGCGAGCCATGCTTGAAAGGATAGGGACGGTACCGTCTGCGTTTTGATAAAGTATCACCCGACTGAAGAGCTCCGGGCTGATATATCTATTTACCAGAAAAAAGATCAGCATATTTTGGATGATTATCACCTGTACTAGAAGCATCTCTGTCTTCCAGGCATAAATCAGCCCACCGATTATGATAGAAAGTACCGTCAAGAGGACTAGTAAGTCTAGCATCACGTAGTTATCTTATCTTTTAAGATTTAGTATTATCCCTCTTACCATAGGCTTTTTCGGTTGTATTCCCTTCCATTAGGGGTATAGCAACATCTTTTTCTCTAGTGAGTTCTTTCGCTTTATCTCCTTTGATCATTCCCTGCTCTGTGACAAGGTAAATCTCGAATCTATTATCCAAAGGTACTGATTCAAAGTAATCGTTGTGTACCTTTATATATTCCGAATCACTCGACCATACTTCTTCAGGTCCATGTTTTTCCTTTTCCTTCACTTCCAGACCTTTAGGCAGGAATTTAGAAGTATCAGCTAACACGTAGACAGGAACGTTTTCCAAGTCAGCGGACAAAACCAATGGGTAAGTGCCGATCTTGTTGATGAACAGGTCTTCAGTTACTGTATCAGCGCCAACCATCACAGCATCCGCCCCATCCAAGCCCTTCACCACCGCTGCATCTATCCAGTAATGAACTATAGTATATTTAGATATCGTTTCTGCAGTCTTTCTCCCCTCTCGCTTAGGTCTAGATTCGAAAACTGTGACTTCATCTGCAGCCTTCAAGGTCTCTACCACTGTAGAACTGTAACTCAATGTTGCTATATGTGAAATAGAATCTTTCTCAATTACTCCTTTAGCCTCTTTAACGACCTTATCTTTCGCCCTTTTCAACCGACCTTTGAACCTTTTTGAAGCCCATCGATGATCCTCTCCTTTTTTTATAGAAGTGAGGACTTGATTGGCCAGATTGATAAGGGATGTCATAGCTCTGCGGTTTTTTATGAGAGCGGCAGCGTATTCCTCAGCTTCTTCTTCATCCAATGCTCCTAGACTTTCAGCCGCTTCCAATGCCAGCTCTGAGGCTCCTTTCTCTGTGTCGTTGATTATCTCTTTTGCCGATCTACATTCCATGTTATACTAAAAAGAAGATACCGATATTTTTAGTTAATCGTCGATCGAGTCGATGATCAGAGTCAGTTTTATTAGTAACCCTATTGATTCATTATATAGAAGGTGGAGCCCGAATGAGAGAAACCGATATATCTCCTGGACTTCAGGAGTGCTACATGGAAGGGTGTGTGAGGAAACATTGCCCGAAATGTGGAGGTCATATTAGGAGGGTGAAATCCGAGCATGGAGAATTTTTTTGCGATTTCTGCGGTGAATATTTTGAGAAAGAAGAAGTAGAGTGATGACTTTTTTTTCCACTACTTTCACTTGGGTCCTCAGTAAAGATTTAAATCATCCTTCCCAATTCGTGGACCGATGGTGAAGTTCGCTCATATCGCAGACTGTCATCTAGGCGCCTTCGGCCGCAATCCAGATCTCAGAGAATACAATCTGAAAGCTTTTGAAAAAGCGATAGATATCAGTATAGAAAGGGAAGTCGATTTCATCATCATAGCCGGTGATCTTTTTCACAACCCACATCCAGACATGGACGTGGTAAATAGAGCGGTTCAAACATTGATGAGAGCTAGAAGAGAGAACATCAGGATCTACTCGGTTTATGGTTCCCATGATTTCAACATAGCTAGGGCCTCTCTAATCGATGTTTTAGAGAGTGCGGAAGTGTTCAAGAAGGTCGTCAATTATCTGGAAGAGGAGAACAGACTGGTACTCAAAGAAGATCCCTCTGGAGTTTCTATCGCCGGATTGAGCGGAAGAAAGAACAGAGCGGATGTGAGCTATTTCGAGCAGATAGATTTTTCTTTTCCGGCTGGAGATGATAAAAGCATATTTGTCTTCCATTCTCCCATCGCAGAATTGAAGCCGGCCGAGATACACGAGGAGAGGAGCCTCCCTCTCTCGTCTCTACCAGAAAATTTTGACTATTATGCTGGAGGGCATATACATATGAAGATAGCAGATAGTGATAACTCTATTTACTATCCCGGGCCGACATTCGGCGCCTCTTATACCGATCTAGTGCGAGATGAAAGGGGTTTTTATCTGGTAGATGATTGGGAACCGGAATATATCAGGTTTGAAGAACCAGAGATATTATCGAAGCGTATAGACGCTGAAGGTCTGAAGATCGAAGAGTTGGAGGAAGAACTGGAAAGCCTTCTGAATGAACTGATGGAAGGGGATATCTTACTTTTGAAGGTTTTCGGTAGACTCTCTCAGGGAACCCCTTCAGATATAGATTTCAATGATATCAAAAGTCGGCTGAAAGGAAAAGGTTTCGATACGGTATATCTTAACAGGAGAGAACTCGATGGTGAGGAACTAGAGCATATCAAAGTGAAAGAAGAAAAAGAGGAGGAGATAGAGAGAAGATTGTTGGAAGAACAGGTTGGTGATGAGTTCGGTCAGAGTTTCGGACAGGAACTTCTAAAAGTGCTCAAGATGGAGAAAAAAGATGGGGAAACCGAACACGATTACGAGGAGCGTATATGGGAAGAGGTCTGGGAACTGGTAAAAAAGAGGGATGAATATGAGACCGGAACGGATGAGGCTGAAGGGAAAGAAAATACTGAGGGCCAATATGAAGAAAAAGAGTATTCACGAGAGAAAGGCGTTGGAGGCCAGATAACCTTGAGTGATTTCGGAGGTGACCGATCATAAAGTTGAATAGGTTGAAGATAGAAAACATCAGAAGTTATAAAGAAGAGGTCATCGATTTCGATGGCGGTATACTACTTTTCCAGGGAGATATAGGATCAGGAAAATCATCTATTCTATATGCGTTGGAATTTGTCCTGTTTGGAGCTACCGAGAGAAACTTTTACGACAAGATCCTTAGGCACGGAGAGAACGACGCCTCCGCAGAATTAGAGTTCAAAGTGGAAGATAAATCGATGATAGCTTACCGCTCCATAAGGAAAAGGACCAGCGATTGGGCCAAAGAGTGTTACATTGAGTCGAACGGGAAAAAGATAGAACTTTCATGGGAGGAGATGAGAGAGAAGATAATAGATCTCCTCGGATTGAGAGAATCTACAAGAGGAAAGGTCGAAACCTTCCATATGAGCATCTATACACCGCAGGAGAGGATGAAAAGCATACTTTCGATGAATGACGAGGAACGTTTGGAATCGATAAGGAGGATATTCAATATCCAGGAGTATGAGAGGGCGGCGGAGAACATTAAGATAGTCAAGAACGGTCTAAAGAACGAGATCGGGAAACTCGAAGTCAAAGCAGAAGGAATAGATGAAGCGGAAAAGGAGATTGAAGAAACCGAGGAAGAAATCGAAGAGAGGAGCGAGGAAAGGAAAAACGTCGTAGAAAACTTGGAAAGATGCGTAGAAAGAAAGGAAGAGATCAAAGAGGATAAAGAGAAGTTAGAAAAGCTGGAAGATAAAAAAAAGGAAGTCGAAAATGAAAAGAAGAGATGTAGAGAACGGATCGAAGATACGGAGGAAAATTTAGAGGAGATCAAAGAAGAACTGAAGAAGATCGAAAGTGACGAAAAAAGGTTGAAAACTGTGAGGGAAAAAAAGGAGGAATACAAGAAGATCAAAAAAAGAACGGAAGAGATCAGAGAAGAGTTGGAGAAGAAAAATGAATTGAGGAATGAAAAAAAGCAATCGAAAGTTGAATTGAAGAATAAAGAAGAAAGGCTGGAAGAGTTGAAAAATAAAGAGGAGAAAAAGGGAGGATTGGAGGAAGAGATCGAAAGACTAAGTGAGCAGATCAAAGAGCTTGAGGAGATGAAAGAGAAGAGAGAAGAGTTGAGAGAAAAGATGAGCGAACTAAGAGGAGATATAAGATCTGAAAAAAGCAAATTGAGGGAACTGGAGGAAGAACTAGAGACTTTTAAAGATCTGGAAGGAGAGGCCGAATGCCCTAAATGTCAGCAGCCTTTAGACGAGGAACATCTAGAAGAGATAATTGACGGAGTCGAAAAAGAAATAGTTGAAAGGAGGAAGACTTTAAAAGATCTCAAAGAGAAGAAAGATGATACGGAAAAAGAACTTCAAGGAATAAAAGAGAAAATTAAAAATTTGGAGAGTAAAGAGAAGGATCTGAACTTCAAGAGAAGAGAGATAAAGCGATTGAAAAAAGAGTTGAAAGATAAAGGACCCTTGAAGAAAGAGAGGGAAGAATTGAAGAAAGAGATATACGGATTGGATGAAAAATTGAAAGAGATAGATATAGAGAGATCGGATCTAGAAGAGAGTAAAGAAAAGGAAAAAGATCTACAGGAATATAAGGATGAATTCACCAGGATAAGAGAGCGGCTGAAAAAGAAGTCAGATCTTCTGAAAAAGGAGAGGGAAAGGGAAAAAGATTTGGAAGAATTAAAAAGTGAGTTTGAAGAACTGAAAAAAGAACTCAAAGGATTGAAAGATAGATTTTCGGAAGACGAGTTGAAGGGATTACGGGATGAATATGAAGATCTCATCGCTAAAGAGAGTCAATTGAAGGAGAAAAAGACAAATCTGAAGAGAGAGATAAAGAGGCTTGAAGAAGAATTGAAGAAGGAACGTAAAGAACTAGAGGAGAAGAAAAAGAGCAGAAAAGAGGCCAAGGAACTGAGGAGATTAAGATCGTGGGTAGATACGCAATTCAAGGAGACCATCAAGTCTATAGAAGAACACAGGTTGGCGCAGATCAGAGGGGATTTTGCCAGCTACTTCAAGGGTTGGTTCGACGAGATACTAGACGATCCTGAAGTGAGTGGTAGGTTGGACGAAAACTTCGCACCTATAATTTCCGTCCAGAACAACGAAACTCCTGTGAGTGATCTGAGCGGAGGAGAGAGGACTTCGGTTGCACTCGCTTACAGGTTGGCGTTCAACACTATGATAAAAAAAGAACTAGGCCTTCAAAGCAATCTTTTGGTTTTAGATGAACCTACTACGGGCTTCAGCAGAGAACAGCTAACCAGATTGAAAGATGTGATGGAAAAAGTCACGGCCGATCAAGTCATCATAGTTTCCCACGAAAATGAGATCGCCAATATAGCAGACGTTGAGTATTTGGTCGAGAAGACAGATGGTGTTTCAAAGGTGGAAAAGGTCGGAAGGTGAGATTCACATACCCAATATCTTTTTCATCCTCAAGCTGTCTCTATCCAGTTCCGGGGTTTCACATATCACGGTTATGTCGTACTCTTTTTCTTTGAGTATTTGAGCGAGTTGTCTGAAATCTGGTTCGTATTCTTCAAGATTGAGGTGTTCTTTTTCGCCCTTGTCCCCGTATTTTATAGAAGAAAAATGAGAATGTAGATGGTTCTTCTCCTGCATCGCCTCATACTTTTCTAATAGTCCTCTAAAATCTTGTTCATCCTTCAATACTCCACCATATCTGGCATGGTAATGGGCGAAATCTAGGACGGGAACAACACTAGAAGTCCTGTTCATCACCTTCTCTATCTCTTCTAGAGTCCCCCAGCTCTTCTCCTTTCCCATCTGTTCTAACCCTATCTTCACATCCAAGTTCTCTTCTTCTATCTTTTCTGCACATTCAACGACGCCGTCACCGATTATTTCGGTAGCTTCATCACTGGACATCCCGGAGTAATAGCCTGCGTGCACGGTGATGACCCATGCGTTCATCTTGTCCGCTAGCCTGGCGCTCTTCATGATCCTCTCCTTGCTCTTCTCGATTGTTTCCTCGCTTTCAGAATTCAAATTTATGTAGTAAGGGGCATGTATACTGAGTAATATATCGTGTTTTTCTGCTTCATCCCCTATATCCTCTGCAGTGGATTCTTTCATCCTTGCCCCTCTTACGAACTGTACTTCCATCGCATTCAATCCTTCTTCTGCTAGATACTCCATACTTTTCTTCGTTCCGTTCACTCCGTGAGGTGTTCCTCCTGGGCCTAGATATATCATGGTATGAGATTCCACTTCTTTTAAAAATAGTTTTGGCTGGTCAAAGAAAATCAGAATCCCATGAGCTCGATGAAAAAAAGTACAACTATCAACAGCGTCATCATTATCGGTATTATGAACCACGGACTTATATCAAAGTGGTCTTGGATAGTCAGATCACCGAGATCCATGATGCCTAGCTTTTTTTGGATCCGCGCATAGAAAGAGGCGTAAACCCCGGCTCCGATCAACATCCCGATTATGCCTATCAGTGCGTGTATAGATCCCGTTCCGAACGCACCGGCCATTGTACCAGGACAGTACCCTAGTAGAGCAAAGCCCACACCGAATATCAACCCTCCAATTATCACCGGCCAAACATTGAAGGGTTTGATACTCAGATCTGCGATCTTGAGATGGGAAAGCAGGTAGACGCCCGCCATACCTGTTATTATCGCACTGAATATTATCTGAAGTACTGTGAAGTCTCTTAACATGAGCTGCTCGATTATTACTCTGTATTCAGTCGCTCCGCCTTTCTGCAGTAAAAATCCAAATACAACGCCTATTAGAAGTGCTATAGCCAGTCTATACTTCCTCTCCTCTCTCAATTTTTGCAGCATTCATATACCCCCTATTAGAGAATAAAGTAATAATGCGGTGATAAATCCACCCACGAAGAACATTATGAAGGCCACCCAACTGCTCACCGCCAATTGGATGGTACCGCTGATACCGTGCCCGCTCGTGCATCCTCCGGCCATCCTGGCCCCGAAACCGATGAAGAACCCCCCTAGGAGTGCTGCTGCGATCCTCAAAAGCACGCTGGAACCGAAGGCGTTGCTCCATAACTGCGGAATGACCTCAAGATCAAAGGTGCCGGATAATTGAGAAGAGATGAAGGCCCCTATGATGACTCCTAAGATCAACATCATCTCCCAACCCAACTCAGGGACGAACTTTTTGTAATATTCTTTTTCATCGATTTTCTTACCTCTGAACAACCTTTCGATCAGTCCGGTAGTTCTCGCATAGGCGGTAGAGCATCCTATCGGTCTATTGGCAAGAATAAAGCTCAGCCAAACTAATACGCCTATCCCTGCGCCCACAAGGTATGGAGACCACCTCACCGCTTCTAACCAATCCATGATTATACAACCAGGTTGAAGCTATAAGTGTTGTTTTTTGATTTAAACTTTTTTTAGAATGAATGATTGATAGTTCCTAAAAAATCCTGATAAAAACAGAAAATATAATAAACTAACGAACTGATATTCCCTGTAGGAGTTTGTAAGATGGAGATCAAGAAATTTAAGAAGGACTCAGCTTACAAAGGTGATCTGCCAGAAGGTTGTAAAAGATGTGCTGAGGGTGGAAAGATGGTCCTTCTGGTGACTGGGAGTTGCGATTCTGGCTGCTGGTACTGCCCTCTATCAAAGAAGAAAAAAGGTAAGCCTGTTGTTTACGCTAACGAGAAAAAAGTGGAAAGAGAGGAAGAGATACTTGAAGAAGCAAGAAGTATAGATGCTTCAGGTACAGGTATCACAGGCGGCGATCCACTCTGTGAGGATGCCTATACGAAGGATATAGAAGGTGGTGACGAACACGTCATCTCACAGGCCGAACAGACCGCAATGTACATACAACTGTTGAAAAGCGAATTCGGTGGAGATCACCATATACATCTCTATACCCAATCTACTGATATGGATGGGATCCGAAGAGTCTACAACTGTGGTATAGATGAGATAAGATTTCACCCTGAAATAAAAAGTTGGAAGAATATCGAGGAAACTGAATATCCTCTAGTTTTGAAAGAGATAAATGATGAGATGGACATATCAGTGGGTCTAGAGATCCCAAGTATACCGGGAAAGGAGGAAGATAGCGTCCATCTTTTAAACGAGTTGGGAAAACTCGTCGATTTCGTGAATATAAATGAATTAGAATTTTCCAACACCAATTCCGAAGAACTAAAAAAGAGAGGATTCAAGCATAAAAGTGAGGTCTCCAGTGCTGTAAAAGGAAGTGAAGAACTTGCTATGAGATTACTGAAAAAAGATTTCGGAACGGATCTTCATTACTGTTCTTTAGCTTTCAAAGACGGCGTCCAGCTCACAAACAGGATGAAGAGGAGAGCCGAAAATATAGCGAAGAAGGAAGATATCATAACCGATGAAGGAATGATAATCCGTGGTATGATAGAGACCGAAAATGGGAGAGGGGTCGCTAGAGAACTAAGGAACATATTCGATATCTCTGAAGAACTGCTGTGGTACGATAAAGAAAAAGATAGGATCGAATGTTCACTACCGCTTCTCAGGCACATACATGAGAGTCTTGACGAGAAGTGTTATGGTATAGAGGTCTATCCTACAGCGGATGCGTTAGAAGTCGAAAGGTGGCCATTATGATGGATAAGTGTAGGTTGAACTTGGGAAAGCACAATATTTGATAAATTATTCAAAATGATAATCGAACTAGGCCTAGCTATCTTACAGAGATTATACTCTGACCCATCTAGCTAGTGTGTATGCGATAAATATGATCCCTCCGAAAAGAGTTATAGTCGGACCCGATGGGAAGTCAAATACATAGGATAGGAACAGTCCGCCCATAACAAAGATGAGAGATAATATCCAGGAGTATAGCATTATCTTTTTTATATCATGACTCAATCCACTAGCTATAGAGGCGGGCATAGTGAATAATGCTATGACCAATATTATTCCTACAAACCTGAGAAGGAAAACTATTGATAACGCTACTATCACTAGAAGAAAGAGGTAAAAAAAGGTCGTCTTCACCCCAGCTACTTCTGCGAACTCCTCATCAAAGGAAACGGCTTGCAGTTCATGGTAAAACAGGAAAACCGCCACTAGAACGAAAACGACGAGGATGGAGAGCAGATAGATATCTACGTCGCTGATCATGTATATATTTCCGAACAGAACGTTCTCCATCGAAGTTTGATAACCCGGGGTCAAGGTGAAGAACAAGGCTCCCAAAGCCATACCTAGGACCCATATTATACCGATAGCGGTATCCTCTCTTTGAACCTTTTTTTTACTCATCAAGCCTATACCTACGGCTGAGATCAGAGCGAAGACGGCGGCACCGGCCAATGGATCGAAAGAAAACACGAGGTAGTGGCTTAAGAAAAATGCGAGGCCTATTCCTCCAAAAGAGGCGTGAGCTATACCGTCGCTTATGAAAACGATCCTCTTTATCACGACGTATGTACCCACTATCCCAAAAACTATCGATGCCAAAAATCCAGTGATCATCGCTCTTCTGTAGAAAGTATATTCTAAAAGTTCGAAGAATCCGGAGATCAAGTCGATTATCAGGTAAATGGAACTTACCGGTAGGATAGACATCTTAGGATTCCTCCATCTTCATATTCTCGTGGGTATGAGCTATGACGTCCATCTCACATCCGTAGGACTCTTCGATCATCTCATGTGTTAACTCTCCAGAGCCGTGATATATCAGGTCCTGGTTCAGACAGGCGACTTTTTCTACGTAAGAGGAGAGGAAACCTACGTCGTGAGAAACTAGGATTATCGTTTTGTTCCTCTTTTCATTCAACTCCTTCAAAAGCTCATAGGTACTCGTCTTGATCTTCTCGTCCACGCTGGCTGTAGGTTCGTCTAGAAGAAGGATCTCGGGTTCACAGACGAGTGCTCGAGCCATGAGAACCCGCTGCTGCTCTCCACCGGAAAGGGAGGAAAACTGTCTATCTTTGAAACGATGCATCTCTACTTTTTTCAGTGCTTTTTTAGCTTTCCTTTTGTCTTCCCTGGAGTAGAAAGGTTTGAGTCCTAATCTTCCTATACGCCCCATCAGCACTACGTTCCAAACGTTTATAGGGAATTCTGCGTCGAAGTCGGTATGCTGTGGAACGTAACTCACCTTTCCTCTAAATGATGAGGGTCTTTTCCCGAACACTCTAACTTTTCCTTTATCAGGTTCTAGAAGACCTAAGATGATTTTGAGTAGAGTAGTTTTCCCGCCTCCGTTCGGCCCTATGATGCCTAGGAAATCACCTCGATCCAACTCCAGATTTATGTCTCTAAGGATGTCGTTTTCTCCTTTCGTCAAGTGAACGCCCTCTATCGTCAGGGCTTTTTTTCCTAATTTATCTTCTTTTTTGAAAACCCCTATCATCATATCATCTTTCTTAGGCCACTTCTACATCTATAGGAGGCGTTGTATAGTCTACGTGGTCACCATGGATCAATTCAAAGACGACTTCTGTACTGCCCTCTTCTTCACCTTCTATGTGAACATGATCCCCGTGTTCATGGAAGCTCACTATGTCATCAGCTCCTTCTGCTAAACTAACTCCCAACTGGTACTCTTCTCCCAATTCTATCTCGTGTCCGTGATCATCTTCTATATAAGCTCCTAATGACAGGTGTTCACCTTCATGCATCTCTAAAGGGGCATCATGCCAGTGATCACCGTGCACGTACGCAATTACATCATCAGTCTCCCGATCGATTATCTCGAACTCTCCAATTTCATCCTCGTGATCGTGCTCGCCTACAAATACGTCTATAGAGGGCGTCTCATAAACTATATCATCGTCGTGGATTAGTTGGAAAGCTACTCTTGTATTTCCTTCTTCTTCCCCGTGTATGTGTACATGATCGCCGTATTCATTGAAGGAAACTACACTTTCATCGGCATCTAAAGCATAATTCACACCTAGTTGATAGTCATCCCCTAATTCTATCTCATTCCCATCTTCGTCTTCTATATATGCTCCGAGTGATACTTGTTCGCCTTCATCCACCTCTGGAAGAGAACCATGCCAGTGATCACCATGCACATAAGCTACATCATCTTCTGTATCTCTATCGATTATGTCGAATGTTTCAATCTCATATTCATGTTCATGTTCGATATCAAAATCTCTCAACTCGATATTTTTACCGCCGTCGATGATCTCCATATCAGGATTCTGATTTTCTATGGCATCCATGTGCCGTTCTTCGAACTCGATACCCGAACCAAGTTTGAAGTAAGCGTCCGCATCTGACAATCTCTCCATCCTACTGGGCTCCGGCTCGTAAGTGTGAGGGTCCTCACCGTGCGGGACCATTTCTACCGTATCTATCCTGTTACCACCCACTTCTTCTACCCATTCGATCTGTGGAGGGATGGTGACCGCTACTGTTAGTTCTTGCTCTGAGGAAGAGAGTCTTTCTATCGACGACGGCGATCCCTCGATAGCATCCATTAAGGTTTGGGAAACATCTCTCATATTATCTAAATAATCTTCAGCTAACGGATCTATAGTTTCGACTGTTCCGTCGATCTCATCAGCTATAGTTTGAGCCGCTTCTTCGTCGAACTGAGGTGAGGTGAATATGACTTCGACATCTTCATCCTCAGCACGGTCGATCAAACCCTGTATCTGTCCTGGACCAGGATCATCACCCTCGACTTCGATCGCCATCTGTTCTAAACCATAATCGTCCGCAAAATAACCCATCGAAGGGTGATAGATCATGAAAGTTTCTCCTTCCGGGATGTTCTCCTCTAACTCTTCATCCAGATCCCTTAACTCCGACGTATAATCCTCTGCATTATTTTCATAAAAATCAGCGTTCTCCTCGTCGATCTCACCGATCTTCTCGACAAAACGGTCGATCATCTTTTCAGCATTTCTAAGAGAGGTCCATGTGTGTGGGTCTGACCCGGTTCCCGTTCCGTCGGCTTCCTCGTCCCGGAACATGTATCCTAGGACACCAACTGAAACTATCAGTATCACCGCTACAGCTATAACGCCCAACTTTTTCATACTCATTCCATATATATTCCACATCTCAGAATCTTCTTCTGACATATTTCATACCTCCATCTTGTTATCTGGTAAAGAAAAGCTTTTTTTAACCCAATGACATCGGTAAAGTTCATCTACATCTGGATCAAGATCGGGATCGATACAATAGCCGCAATCGCAGCTCAATTCCTCCTCAAATTCATCACAGATCTTCTCTATCAACCTTTCACTCACGTGTTCTTCCAGTGAAGAGGATTCTTTACAAGCCTCTTCGTCTGATAAGCCTAGTGATCTTTTTAAAAAGATCTCAAGAGCATGATGCCTTTCTATGTCATCTTTTATTGTTTGTGTAGCTTCCCGATTTAGTCTTATACCTTTTTTTGGTATATATTCACCGTAACCCAGCTCTTCTACTTTTTTCATCTTTTTTAAAGCTCCAGCTCTTGAGATATCCATGATTTTCGAGAGTTCTGAAGGTCCTACCGGTTCTTCTTGGGCCCTGAGCAGAAACAAAGCTCTCAGATGCTCCCTATCCCTACCTGTTTCTTCTACATTAGTATCATTCTGCATGGTATCGCCCGGTCACGCTTGTTAACTAGGGGTTAACCATTATAAATATGTTATGGTGATGATTTGCAAAAAGGGATTCGAGGTCTATACAGAGGCAATCAATTTTTATATCGCCAACTGGTTGTAACGGATGATGAAGGTTTCAGAGATAGAACGGTGCTGGAACGACTTGCTTGAATGGTATAGTGAAAACGATATAGATAAGGCACATGTAGCTTACTCAGGTGGAAAAGACAGTACTCTAGTGTTGGATTCAGCTGTTGAAGCGTTAGATGATGTTCAGGCCGTGATCATCGACGATGCGATGTATCCTGACCAGGAGATCGAAGAGGCGAAAAGTATGGCGGAGGATATCGGAGCAGAATATCAGGTGATAGAAACAGATAAACTAGCAAACGAGGAGTTGAAAGACAATCCTCCAGAAAGATGCTACCACTGCAAAAAAGAGCTGTTCGATTCGATCGAGGGTGAAGGCACGATATTAGAAGGTACCAATGCCAGCGAGGTAAAAGGTCATAGACCTGGGGTGAAAGCAGTTAAAGAGCACGCTAGAGCTCCTCTACTTGAAAGAGGTATAGGGGAAGAAGAAGTGAGAGAGATCCTCAAATGGAGAGGGATACAAGTCTGGGATAAACCATCTTTCGCCTGCCTAGCTAGTAGATTTCCTTCAGGAAAGGAACTCAGCGAAGATGAGCTGAAAAGAGTGGAGAGGATCGAGAAAAGACTGTTCGATCTTGGTGTGGAACAACTTCGAGTTAGACATTTCGGAGATACCGCTAGGATAGAAGTATGGCCTGAAGATATGCAGAAGATAATAGATCACAGGGATGAAATTGTTGATCTGTTGAAAAGAGAAGATTTCGAGAACTTGTTTCTAGACCTCGAAGGTTACAGGACCGGTTCGATATCATCATAAGGTGGAAGATAGTATGGATGAGCTAGAAAAGATGTTGGAAGATCACAAAGAAGGTAAGATATCGAGTGAAGAAATTAAAGAAAAGATATTAGAGCTGCCCTACACTGATTTTGGTGAAACTAAAGTAGATACTTTCAGGGAGATCAGGAAAGGTCTACCTGAAGCCGTTTACTGTCCTGGGAAATCAAAAGAACAGCTTGAAAACATCGCTGAGGTTGGAGATCGTCTCTTCACCCGGGCAGAGGAAGAAGATTTTGAGATCGTTAGATCTGTCAGAGATGATGCAAAATTCAAGGAGAAAGCTAGGATGATAGTGCTTGGTGATGTGGAAATGGATGTGGAAGGTGAAATCACCGTTGTGACCGGAGGCTCCAGCGATGTGCCTGTAGCTGAAGAGGCCGCCGTGACCTTGGAAGAGATGGGGTACTCCGTCGAGAGACTGTACGATGTTGGCGTTGCCGGTATCCACCGTCTGCTTCCGCATATAGATTTTCTAAGAGGATCGGATGTGGTGATAGTAGCGGCAGGCATGGACGGGACGCTCCCGGGGATAATCTCCGGATTGATAGGCACTCCCGTGGTAGGCGTTCCGACAAGTGTTGGATACGGGACTGCAAGAGAAGGAAGGTCTGCTTTGGAAACGATGCTGAACAGCTGCGCTACTGGTTTAGCAGTGGTGAACATAGACAACGGTTATGGGGCCGCTGCGTTCGTCCATCATATGCTCAAGGAGGGATGATGTGGAAAAGATAGCGTATTTGGATCTGCGTTCTGGAATAAGCGGAGATATGCTCCTAGGTAGTCTGATCGACCTAGGGGCTGATGTGAAGATACTAGATGATATCATAAGAGATCTAGAGCTGCAAGACGTTCACATCGAGATCGAGGAAAGATATGAAGGGATCAGCGGGAAAGATATCAAGGTGAGATTCAAAGATCAGCCTGAAAGAAAATTGTCCGATATATTGAGGATGATAGAGGAGGCGGATCTTAAGGACGAGATCAAAAGATTGAGTTGTGAGGCTTTTGAAACTTTAGGGAAGGTGGAGAGTGAGATACATGACGTTGATTTTGAAGAGCTTTCACTCCACGAAACAGGCATGGTCGATTCGATAGTGGATGTGGTAGGGTCCGTGGCTTTATTCGACGATCTAGACATAGATGAAGCCTATTCATCCACCGTTCATACCGGGTCTGGTTACACAGAATGCGAGCACGGAAAGATCCCTGTACCCGTACCCGCAACCAGTAAGATCCTAGAAGGATGGAAGGTCAGGTTCACTCAGAAAGAAGGAGAATTGGTCACGCCGACAGGTGCAGCTCTGCTCCAAGTTCTCACCGAGCAGAGAGATCCACCTGATATGACCCTTGAAAAGGTAGGAACCGGCTTCGGAGACAGGAGCCTGGAGGAACCGAATGCCCTCCGTGTGTTTTTAGGAAAGAAGAGTAATTTGGAGCAGGAAGTACAGACCTGTAGATTTTATGTTGATGATACGACTCCGGAGATCCTACGATACAACCTAGATAAAATAAGAGAACAAGCTATCGACGCTTATTCCGTCCCAGCGGTCGGTAAAAAGGGCAGACGGGGTTGGGAAGTAGTGGTGGTCATGAAAAGAAGTTCTGCTGAAGAGGTCATTGAGACCATCATGAAGGAGACTTCTACTCTGGGAATGAGGATCCAAGATACCAGGAGAATGGTACAAGAAAGGAGGACCGATACCGTAGAAACAAAGTGGGGAGAAGTAAGAGTCAAAGTGGCGAAAGGTAAGAACTCAGTTCAACCTGAATACGAGGACTGTAGAAAGATCGCAGAGGAAGAAGACGTTCCGTTGAAAGAAGTGTACCAAGAAGTAAAGAAGAAATACTATAAAGAAGAAAAATGATATATCGCCTAGTTTTTTGATGCAGCAGATCGCCCGATTGATGTAGTTTGGATATCATGGAGGCTTGCGGAGCCTTCTACCGGGGTTCGAATCCCCGATCGGGCATCTTATCCTCAAAGATCTCATCTTTTCTCATAATCTAAGAACTCATCCTCCTTCTCTTCGTCCTGACTAGTATCATTTTCCTCTGATCCATCACTCTTATCTAGATCCTTTTCTTTAGACCTCTCATCCATCTCTCTCTTTATATTCCTGCATTCCTGAAGGAGTTCTTGGTATGATGTTCTTTTTTCTTCAAGCGAGCTGGTCTCTTCTTCTTTCGGAAGGGAAACATCTTTGATCCTGTCAAGCCTTTTTCTTAGATCGGAGATCTTGATACGTGTTTCTTCCAGTTCCTTCAACTCTTCATCCACTCCTTGGATCATAGAAGGTAATTTTTTTTCTTTAAGATGAAGGTCTTCTATCTTTTTGTCTATCTCCTCTTTCTTTTCTTCGCTCCAACCGCCAATGTATCCAGCGACGATAGCGCCGATAAGTGCCCCAAGCAGAGCTCCTATCACACCGGCTATCATCTCGTCTAGCTCCCCTCCTAGTCCTATAGGCGTCCCGGAAGGACCTGTTCCGGGACCTTCT
This sequence comes from Thermoplasmata archaeon, assembly GCA_003554965.1. Taxonomy (GTDB): domain Archaea; phylum Thermoplasmatota; class Thermoplasmata; order Halarchaeoplasmatales; family Halarchaeoplasmataceae; genus Natronoplasma. Next base: position 38,568 of record PWHR01000085.1, read on the forward strand.
AATATATAATTTACCAAAAATAATCCGACTATACCGCCCTCCAACATCCCAAGGATCCCTCCAATATCTTCTCCAACCATTACTGAGCCTATAGTTATAAGGCATAAAATGCCCCCTATAGTGAGCACCACCATCCCGTCCGTTCCACCAATCAAATATCCGAAGATCATCAAGATAAGTCCAACGATACAGATGAGACCTGTGACTTTCCAAATGGGTTTATACCTCATAAATGACCATTTATTATATCATATTACTTACATTAATTATTTTTGGATATAGATTTGTATTTTAAAAAAAAATATAACGTGATATACAACGTATTAGCAAAAGATTTATAGGCACTCATCAAAGATTTCTTTTTGATGTAGTATGCGGGACATTGCGATGATCATAGGATTATATCTGATCTACTACGCTTTACTCCCCGGTATCCTCATCTTTATCCTCTATAAGATCAGAAGTAAAAAAAAGATGATCAAAGGTATAGGTTATTTCAACAAGGACGAAGAAGGAATAAAAAAATCGGGCCTGGACGAAAATAAAGATGAACTCCAAAAACTAAAGGTCGGCTTTGTCGTTTTCATCCTGCTGTTCATACCCGCTATTAATTTCATGTCCTTCCATCTTACCGAAGTCACCATGGAAAGAGAAAGGATGTTCACAGGTCACGGTTTTAGGTCCATCGTTTATGACCCATTAGATCATCAAATAGGACCTAGCCTTGATACTGATTCGGTGATTGAGGAGATGGAGGAAAATAACGAGACTTGGCTCACTGAAGATATAAAAGAAGAAGTGGATTTCGATGATTTGACAAGGATCCCTGGTATGCTTTCGGCGTACTACCTTGATAAGCGCCATGAAGGGACTGAGCACATCGTTCTCACCTACCACTATCTCTCTCCAATTCCGATAACAAGATCTATAGCTTTCCGAGTATGGGAAGACGACGATGAAACATGGTTGAGTCTTGAAGAAGAAAGAACTTTAGTATATCCGATGAGTCCGTCTTGGGCAGATCCGTTTTAATTACATAAAGGGGCTATCTTAGGTAAAAATTAAAATAAATAGTATGTCATTGACCGTTCGATGAGTCCTATTCCAAAGATGAAAGGGAAAGACGAGATGGAAGAATTTATAGACAGAAAAGAAGTTCTAGAAGAGTTGATGCATTATAAAGAAGTAGTCTATTTAGGGGAAGGGATGTGCGTTTTTTTGAAGGGGGAAACAGGAGTAGGAAAAACTCGGCTCGTAGAAGAAATCCTAGAAGACTGTCGGGAGGATGGTTTTGAGGTGTTGAAGGGACGGTGCCTCTATCACGAAAGCACGGAACCCTATCTCCCGTTCTTTGAGGCTTTAGGAGAATACTTGGGTGAGGAGGGACAGGGATCATATGAAAAGCAGGATCAGACGTTAGGACCGGGTTTCATAGGTCAAGCTATCGATACGGGCTCCTCAAGAGAATCATCTATGGGATTTATAGCAGGCAAAAATAAAGAAGATAAAGTCGACGAAGAGGTCTCTCTTACAGCTAAAAAGGATATGATGTTCAATAAGATCACAGAGCTGTTGAAAGATCTGTCAAAAGAACGACCGATCGCATTCTTCATCGACGATCTCCACTGGATCGATGATTCTTCAGCTCAGTTGCTACATCATGTTGCTAGAAGTATATCTGATGACCGAATATTATTATTGGGTGCATACCGTCCTGAAGAACTGCTCCATGAAGGAGAGAGCCCTCCTCTGAAAGATACTCTAGATCGGATGAAGGAAGAACAACTCGTCGATATAGTGAACGTATCTAGATTAGATCAACAATCCATTTCAAAGCTCGTAGAAAACCGTCTAGGAAGAAAGGATATGCCAGAAGATTTTATCTGGACTCTATATAGAGAAAGCGAAGGTAATCCCTTTTACCTGAGGGAGATATTGGACTCCTTGATCCAAAATGACGTCATCACACCCGATTCTTTCACTTGGGACCCTCAGGAAGAGTTGACTGATATAACTATACCATCCTCCATCAAAGAGATAACCCGTAGGAAGATAGACGTGCTTGATAAAGATGAAAAGAAAGTCATGATATTCGCTTCTCTGATAGGGACTGAGTTCGATTTCAGAATATTAGAAGAAGTAGTAGATATGGATGTATTGAAACTCTTAGACGTGATTGACAGGTTGAAAGAACATGGATTGATAGAGGAGGTACAAGACTCGGAGGAGGAACTATATCGATTTCACCACCTTCAGACTAGGACCTTCTTATATGAGGATATAGGACGGAGCAGAAAAAGGATCTCTCACCAGAGGATAGGTAATATTTTGGAAGAACTATACGAAGATGAAATAAAGGATCATTATTTTGAGTTGAGTAGACACTTTTTTGAAGGTGAAGAGTTCGAGAAAGCATACATTTACTCAAAGAAGGCAGGAGAAAGAGCTTTGAAGGGTTTAGATATTTACTCCGCAATTGACTACTTTGAAAGATCTGTAGAATCTCTTAGAAAAAGCGGCCTGGAAAAGAAGGATGAAGAATATGAACTGATGAAGAGGATAGGAAAACTTTACCAGGATATCACTGATTGGGAATATGCTGAGAAGATATACTACGAGATGATCGAAAGAGGTAAGGAGTTAGGCTACGAAAAGTTGGAAGCCTTAGGACTGACAAAGCTTGGTTTTATATACAACAACAAAGGCGATTTTAAAAAGGGTGAAGAACTATTCGAACAAGCAAAAGAGGTCTGTAAGAAATTAGACGATGATAAAGGACTTGCAAGATGTTATCGAGGGATAGGTTTTATCCATTGGAGGGAAGGAAATCTGGAAAAGGCTAAAAGTATATCTAGGGTAGGTTTAAAGTTCGCTCAAAAAGCTGAAGCTGACAAAGAGATGGCCTTGAATTACTTGCATTTGGGCCTGGTATATGGTCACGAAGGAAAACATGATAAGGCAATAAAATACTACAAGAAAAGTTTACCTCCCTTCCAAGCCAGGAATCAATACCGAGAGTTGGGAAGAGCTCATAACAACCTCGGTGACCAGTACATGAAGAAAGAGGAATGGGAAAAAGCTATCGAACATTTCGATAAGTGTATAGAATTAGCGGAAAAGATAGATAATAAAAGATTGTGGGGATGGGGATCTTTCAACGCTGCCGAAGCGTACGCTAAAAAAGGTGACACAGAAAAGGCGTCTAAATATTTAGAAGGAGTGGAAGAGGTCATGGCCAAGATAGAGGACGACCTCGGTATTGCGGCGGTACAAAATAATAAAGGTTTGATACTTCAGAAAAAAGGTGATCTTGACGAAGCCATAAAGCGGTTTGAGAAATCATTAAAAGTTCTAGAAGATAAAGATGTACCTTTCACGAGAGCGGAAACCACCCTTTACCTCGGTCTAGCTCATAAAGAAAAAGAAAATTACGACAAAGCTAAAGATTATTTAAGAAAAGCTCACAAAACGCTGACAAAAATCGGAGCAACAGAGAAAATGGTGGAAAAGGCCGCAGAGGCATTGAAGGAGCTGTCCGAAAAGAATGGTTAACTAACGTCCTAAGATTTAAATCACCGGTTCTTTTGATTGATTTCAAGATGTCTAGAGAATATACCATAGTAGAGCCAGGTAGTCCCGAATCGATCACCCGTACCGAATACTCGATGGAAGAGTATATTGAACACTTCTCAGAGCTGGTAGAACTTGAAAGGAAAGAAGAGATGGAAAGACACGAGAGAGAGATGAAAAATCTTTCTGGATGGGAGAGGGAAAAAAAGGGTAGAGCTGTACTCAACACAAGAGCGAGGGACGAAGGTACGGCTTTAGGTGGAAAATTCATTGTCAAATTCGTTAGGAAGGATGGGTTGCCAGAGACCGAGATAAGTGTAGGGGACCTTATCAGGGTGAGTAAAAATCAGCCCTTGTCCGATGATAACCCTTCTGGTACAGTGACCGAGAAGACGAACTATTCCCTCAAAGCCGCTTTCGACGAAAGACCTCCTGATTGGATGTACGATAAGGTCAGGACCGATCTTTACGTGAATGATATCACCTACCAGAGGATGCTTGAGGCTCTCGAAAACATCCGTAATTTAAAAGGTAAAAAGAGAAATTTGATACTTAAACTTCTCGGTAAAATAAAGCTAGATTCAAGAGATGTCGAGGATATCTACCTTTGTAACCAGACATTGAATGACAGTCAAAAAGAAGCTGTGACAAAAGCGATCGAGTCAGAGGATCTTCATCTCGTTCACGGTCCACCTGGAACCGGAAAAACGGTCACCTGCGTGGAGATAATCGTGCAGGCCGTGGAGAAAGGGGATGATGTTATAGCCTGTGCAGATTCCAATACCGCAGTTGACAACCTTGTAGAGCATTTGGTCTCTAGAGAGAGAAAGGTGGTCAGAGTGGGTCATCCTGCAAGAGTTACACCTGTTCTAAGAGAGCATACGCTCGATTACATACTGGAAGAAAACTCTACGTATCAAAAGGCACAGGAACTTCGGGAGAAAGCTCTTGACCTGAAAGATGAACAGGATCAATATACATATCCCAGCGGAAAATGGCGAAGGGGACTCAGCAACGAAGCGATAAAAAGTCTTGCCGATAAGGGTAAAGGTAGCAGAGGCATCCCTCCTCATAAGATCAAGGAGATGGCTAAATCTCTAGAGATCAAGGAAGAGATAGATGAGCTTTTTGAGAAGGTGGATGAGCTCGAAAAAAAAGCTGTTGATGAGGTTTTGGATAGAGTCGAAGTCGTCTGCACTACGAATTCATCATCCGCATCACAGGCCCTTGAGGATAAAGATTTTGATCTTTGCGTGATAGACGAAGCTACGCAGTCTACAGAGCCATCCTGTCTTATCCCATCCATCAAAGCTGGTAAATTGGTCATGGCGGGTGATCACAAGCAGCTGCCGCCTACGATTTTGAACGAAGAAGCCAAACAGGATGGTCTCTCTGAGACTATGTTCGAAAGGCTGATCGCACTCTATGGAGAGAATATAAAAACACTTCTCCGGGTCCAGTATAGGATGAACGAGAAGATAATGAAGTTCTCGGATAGAGAGTTCTACCGTGGGGAGATTCAAGCTGATGACAGCGTTCGGAACCATACGCTCTCGGGATTAGTGAAAGAGGTTCCTGAAGGTAAATTCAGGGACGTGTTAGATCCGGAAGAGCCTCTCGTGCTTTTGGACACTGGAGGCAACATGCCAGAGAGGACAAGGTCTGGTTCGACTTCAAAAGAGAATCCAGGAGAGGCGGTCCTTGCAGGTGAATTGGGTAAAAGTTTATGCCAGATGGGGATAAAGCCAACGGACATAGGTATAATAACTCCGTATCACGATCAGACCGACCTTATAGAGAAGAAGATAGACGAGGAGAATATAGACGAGGAGAATATAGAGATCGATACCGTAGATGGATTTCAGGGTAGAGAAAAAGAAGTCATAATCCTGTCTCTCACTAGGAGTAATCAACGGAAAAATATCGGCTTTCTTAAAGATTTAAGAAGATTGAACGTCAGTATAACAAGGGCTAGAAGAAAACTTGTTATTATAGGAGATACCAATACTCTTTCTTCACACCCTGTTTACATTAAACTTTTTGATCATATAGAAAAAGAAGGAAAGAAATTGAGCGTTTCTGCATGATAGTCACTCGAATACTCTTCTCTGTATCTCTATCAATTCTCTGATGCCTTTTTCAGCTAGATCCAACAGTTGCTGATGCTGCTCTCTGGAAAATACTGCCTCCTCTCCAGTAGCCTGTATCTCGATAAAATTGCCTTCGTCGTCCATCACTACGTTCATATCTACATCGGCCTCAGAATCATCTTCGAAGCACAGGTCTAAAAGAGGTTTTCCACCGACTATACCGACGCTAGTTGCTGCGACCTGTTTATTCATCGGATCTTCATCCAGTTTTCCCTGATCGAGCATCTTATCAACGGCCAATTTCAAAGCGACCCAAGCACCTGTTATAGATGCCGTCCTGGTTCCACCGTCGGCTTGGATCACGTCGCAGTCTATCCAAAGCGTCCTAGGTCCCACCTTGCTCAAGTCTATGCCTGCTCTAAGACTGCGACCTATCAACCGCTGTATCTCTTTTGTTCTACCTCGGGCTCCTCTTCTCTCCCTTCGGATGCGATCTTCACCGCTACCCGGCAGCATACCATATTTTGCGGTGAGCCAACCGTGATCAGCTTCTTCATCCTGTATCCAAGGAGGAAGGGACTCTTCCACCATAACCGTACAAATGACTTTCGTTTTACCTGTCTCTATGAGAGCGGATCCCATAGGATTATCCAGATGATTTGGTCGGATGGTAGTCTTCCTGAGCCCATCGTTAGCTCTGTTTCCTCTCGCCATGATTTACACCTTTTATTCTTGATTGATTATGGGGATATAAATGTTAGGTAGGTAGATTTAATACTATCGGAAAAGTTATTATCCGCACCTTTATTCCTAGAGACGTCATGGAACTTGAATGGAACGAAGTCATAACTAAAGGAGCGGAAGCCGAAGTCTGGAAAGGGAGATGGAAGGAGCGAGACGTTATAATAAAGAAGAGAGTAAAAAAGGGATACAGGCATCCTCGGTTAGACAATATGATCAGGAAGACTAGAGTTAGAAAAGAAGCAAAACTTTTGACTGAGGCTAGAAGTCTGGGCGTTCCAGTCCCTGTGATCTATGATCTCGATGAAGTCAAAACCTTGCTGATAATTAAGTACTTTGAAGGGGAAAGAGTGATGGACTGTATCGAGGAGGGTATAGACGTAGATCTAGAAAAGGTAGGAGAGTACATAGGGAAGTTACACGAGGAAGGTATCACTCATGGAGACCTGACTACTTCCAACATTCTGTTCGATGAAAAGAAGAGGAAGCACTGCTTCATCGATTTCAGTCTGGGGGAAGAAGAATCTTCGAAAGAATTGATGGCCGTCGATCTTCATCTTTTGAGACAGGCTCTTGTAAGCGTACATGATGATCCATTAGAGCTTTTCTCTGAAACTGTAGAAGGCTATAAGAACTGCTGCAGTTTTCATAATGAAGTTTTAGACTGGATCGAAAAGATAGAAGAAAGAGGAAGATATAGATGATAAGAGATGTTCTAAACGTCGTAACATCCAACAGAGGGAAGTTCAAAGAATATAAAGAAAAGTTAGAACCCTATTTTGAAGAGATAGATATGATAAATCTGGAATATCCAGAGATACAAGCGGGGACTCTAGAAGAGGTCGTCCAGTACGCTCTAGAACAGTTGAAGGAACACTCTCCACTCATAATAGATGACAGTGGCCTTTTCATCGAATCTCTTAATGGATTTCCAGGTATTTATTCAGCCTACGTCATGGATACGATAGGCTGTGATGGAATACTTTCTTTGATGGAAGATGAGAAGGATAGAAGTGCACGATTCCAATGCGTGATAGGTTATCTTGGGGAGGAAAAAAGATTGTTCAAAGGAGTTTCTGAGGGGACTATCACCGGAGAAAAAAGAGGCTCTAAAGGTTTCGGATACGACCCTATTTTTCTTCCTGAAAATTATCAAAGGACCTATGCGGAGATGAAAAGCGAGGAGAAAAATCGGATAAGTCACCGAGGAGCTGCGATGGAAGAATTTTTAGACTTCATAAAAATAAAAGACTCATATTGAGATTTAATCAAATATGGAGAAGAAAATTATGAAGGAAAAAAAGGATCATCGACCACCCGAAACTGAACGCGGTTCTGCTGTAGATGAATTACACGGCAAAAAGATAAAAGATCCCTATCGATGGCTGGAAGATGACAGCGATAAAGTCGAAGATTGGATCGAAGAGCAGAATGATCATACTGAAGATATACTAGACGATTCTATACTTGAAAAGCTTCGACCACACTTCGAACGAGTCGTGGAACATAAGGAATTTGCCACTCCTGTCGCTAGAGGAGGCCGGTATTTTCAACTCATCAGCGAACCAGAAGAAGATCAGAGAAAATTAGTTGTCCGAGAAGAACCTGGTGGAAAATACGAGGTTCTAGCTGATCCCAACGAATTCGAAGGGGTGGTTTCGCTCAACTGGTTCGTTCCAGATCCCGATGGAAACTTTGTAGTTTACGGTACGACGGAAGGAGGTACCGAACTTTATGATCTGACCGTCCTAGATGTCGATACCCACGAAGAGGTAATGGTGATACCAGATGTCGGTCGCTGTAATGAAGGAGCCGTTGCTTGGCTTGAAGACGGTTTTTACTATCAGAGAACAGACATTGAAGATCAACTGGAGAAGGAATTAAGGTTCGTGGAATTGGATGGAGAGGATCATCTTGTGACGGACGACATCCCCCGAAAAAAGTGGCCCTTGGTGTTCACGGACCAGGAAACTGAAACGACCCTTGTAGGTATAAGCGAGTTGGGTGGTGATACCGAACTTTATCTTTTACAAGAGGAACTGAAACGCATACTCCCAGAACTTGAAGCCTCTGTAATGCCTCTTTTACATGAAGGAAGATGTTATTTTCTTACCGATCACGAGACGTCCCGATGGAAAGTTCTCTCCTGCCCTATTCAAGATCTTAAACATACTTCGATTGAAGAACTCGATACGACCATACCCGAGAGTGATAAAGTCCTTATGGATCTTGTTCCAGCCAAGAATAGACTTGTAGTTCATAGTTTAAAAGACGCCTCATCCTCGATCTCAGTTCACTCTTTAAAGGGAGAAAAAATCCAGGAAATCGATCTTCCCTTAGTAGGGATACCGCGGGGTGAATTCAGGGGAAACGACGATAAACTGGAGGCTTACGCTGTGATTCAGAGTTTCAACAGACCACCGGAGATCATCAAAATAGACGCTAGATCAGGAGGATGGGACTCTATAAACTCAGTTCAGATATCTAACAGGATACCAGAATTAGAGGTAGAAAGGATCTGGATAGAATCCACAGACGGAAAAAAGGTCCCTGCCTTTATGACTCATCGAAAAGATCTCACACCGAAAGATTCTCCTACGGTACTTTACGCCTACGGCGGCTTCAGGATCCCCCTCACTCCGGACTTCAAAGCTGTACTCTTACTTTTCTTGAAAGCCGGCGGTGTATGGGTGCAGGCATGCCTGAGAGGTGGTCTCGAGTTCGGTGAGGACTGGCACGAAGCGGGTATGCGTGAAAACAAACAGCAGGTCTTCGACGATTATTACTCCGTAGCTGAACATCTCATCGAGACAGGGATCACGAGTGAGGACAATCTGGCAGCTTGGGGAGGATCTAATGGAGGTCTATTGGTAGCTACAGCCATAACACAAAGACCGGATCTGTTCGCGAGTGCGATCTGTGCTGTTCCTCTTACAGATATGCTGCGCTTCCACAAAACTTTACTAGGCTCCACTTGGACTAAAGAGTACGGCTCACCCGAGGACCCCGATGACTTTGAATGGTTGAAAGAATATTCTCCATATCACAATATAGAAAAGAGGGAATATCCTCCTACGTTGATACGCACCGCTGTCGGAGACACGAGGGTTGATCCCGCACATGCTAGAAAATTCGCTGCACGCATGCAGAAGAATCAAGAAGGAGAAGCACCTATCTGTTTATGGACAGAGACCGACACTGGACACGGATTAGGTAAGCCTACATCGATGATCGTGGAGCAGGCTATTCACGAGTTCGGTTTCCTGTTCGACCGACTCGATGTGAATACAAAAAAACTAGGATGATCCCTGAAAGCACTTCAGATCATTTATTTTATCTGTACATTTAGGGGAATCCGTTCCTTCTACATCGGCGGTTCGAACTCATAAAAAACAAAAGACTGATTTTTGAGATTTAATCAGATATGACTCTTGTTACCTGAAATCTTTCTCCATCGAAGAGAAGAGTGAAATAAGATGTCTCGTGAGCTGTTGATCTCATCTTATCGATCGCCAAGTACCTTCGGGTTTCCACTTTATCAAGCCTTTCTTTGCTCAGTATGATCGTTCCATCTGCTAAAAATTCCTCCTCTCTCAAGGTCTCTTTAACACGAGCCCTTTCCGTGAGCAGGAAAGAAGTTAGTCCATGAAAATCTCTCAACCACTCGAAAATATGGAAAAGGGTTTCTCTCCTATCTTCCACTTTAGAGATCATCTCTAAAGTAGTGAGAGAGTCCAGGACCAATAACTCGTAATCGGTAGTAGCCCGGATATTCTCCACGTATCTCTTGAAAACTTCGATCCAATCTCCAGGATCTGGATCCAATGTCTCTCTGAGGTAACTAGCATCGACGATGGTGATCTTCTCCTCCACATCTGCAGGATCCATGTTCATAGCCCTGAACTGATCGGTCAGACTTTCGCGGCTCTGCTGGAACGAAATATAGAGCCCCTTGATACCGTTTTTCAGAGCATTGTGATACAAAACGCTGTAGCTTAGAGATGATTTGTATGTTCCCGGATTACCGGATACCAAGATCACGTGTCCTTCAGGTATGCCACCAGACATCTGTTCATCTAGATTATTGATATACGTTTTTATCCTATCTTTTTCGGTCATATTATATGCTCTCCTTCTTCGATTATCAATCTGTCATCTATCCTTACGGAGGGTTCCATCATGACGAGGTCCCAGTGCAGGGTTGACTCGTTTTCACCCCCGAAACTGCGGTTCTCCCCCAGTGCTATATGGATGCTCCCTATCATCTTTTCATCTGTTATCGTGTAACCGATAGCTTTATCGACTTTAGGATTTATACCGATACCGAATTCGCCTATCCTCTCATTTTCACCCTGCGAGTATTCTAGCACGTCATGGAACACGTCCTCGTTCCTATCTGCTTCAACCTCCTTTATTTTACCGTCTTCAAATCTAGCTTTTATACCTTCTATCTTGTTTCCTTTGTAGTATGCTAGATCAAAAAATACCTCTCCGCAGGCGCTATCCTCTACAGGGGCGCAATACACTTCTCCTGCTGGAAGATTGTTTCCAAGATCCTCCTGCTCGATGTCCTCTTGAGAGATCACGCCATCATCCACTATAATTTTTCTGTCTATTATGGAAAATTTTAGATCGGTACCTTTATCAGAAGTGACGTGGATTACTTCACCCTTTCTGAGTTCATCCGCTATGTTATCACCTTTCTCTTTCAATCTATCATAATCAGTATTAATCGCTTCCCAAAACATCTTTTTGAACTTTTTGAAACTTATACCGTACATATCCGCTTTTTCTTTGGTCGGATATCCTATCCCTGTCCATCTGATCTTACCTTCTTGAAACTTATCGTTGATTTTCTTTTTACCCTTTCTTCTCGCACCTATCTTTTTTTCAGGTAATTGATATAATATCCTTGGATCCTTTCGATGATCAATGCCTATAACTCCGTCTATGTCCTCCATCCACTTAAGATAGTGCTCTGGTGTCTTTTTAAGATGTTCTGTGCCAACTTCTTCTATGATCATACTTTCCAAACTGTCAGAGTTGCACTTGATAACCGGAAAGGCACCTTTTTTCCTCACGTGAAGTGCCAAATGTTCTATGAAATCAAAATGGAACGGAGCTCCGTTTATCTGTATGACCTCATCCTCCTTAACGTTCATACAGGTTTCAACCACTTTTTGAGCGACTTCTTCCAAGTTCACATCCTTCATCGGGATCGTTATTCAATTCCTGTGGAGGTAAATAACATTTTGGTACTTCCTCACCCATGCATCTTTTTCTTTACAATTTCAGCTATCTGTGAGGGTTTCATGACGACTTCATCAGCCTCAAGTACTTCGTCGCCTCCATATCCGTATCTTGCTCCTATACTCAGTATGTCAGCTTCTTCCGCGGCTTCGATATCGTGATACCTGTCTCCAACCATCGCCGCAGCATCTGGTTCGTATTCTTCCAATAGTTCCTTTATATGATCAGACTTTGATTTCCCATCAGTATAACTTTTTATGGATAAAAATATATCATCTATAGATGTAGTGCTCAATACGATTTTTATGTAATCCTCTCTTCCGTTCGAACACACGGCGAGATCACATCCTAACTCTTTCAAATCTTTAAGCATCTTCTTTACATCAAGATAGAGCTCACCTTTCATAGGGATCATCTCGGCCTCGTTTTTAGCGATCTCTTTCTTTATCTCATCAAATCGATCCTTTTTTCCCTCTGGCGTGAGATTACGGATTATCTTATCGGTTGGTTCTCCGAACTGTTGAAGTATGTCCTCTTCGGTGAGTTCTATACCGAACTTGGAAAATGCCTTTTTTAGAGCTGGAACACTGACTTCTTCGGTCTTGTACAGGGTTCCATCCAGGTCAAAGATCACGAGTATTCTTTGCAACTATTCCACCTCATAATCTGTTCTCTATCTTCTCCAATATCTGACAGGCTTTACATCTTTCGTTCATAGCGGGTTCACCGCATTCAGTACACTTTTCTAAACTCTTACCTTCCTCATATTCCTCTCGGAGTGGATCTTTTATCTTATCGTGTGAGCTCAGAATGGAATATTTAACCCCTGGAGTATTATCATCCAACTGGCCTATAACTTCTCTGTAAAGGCCTCTCAACGCCGTGTCTGCGTAGGGACATTCCTGCTCGTGAGTTTCCATCCCCGAGATCAAAGCGTAGAGATAGGTCTCTTTCTCCGAGACCTTTTGGAGTGGATTTATCCGTGGTACTAGTCCTTCTTTTACGTTGTCATGTGGGGCTATACGGATCATCTTTTTCATATCGGATCTGCAGAAGTTCATCAGGATCGTTTGCGCGGTATCGTCGAGATTTATCCCGGTCGCGAGGACATCTAGGTCCTCCTCTTTAGCTACGCTGTTCATCAACCATCTCCTCAACACTCCACATACGGAACACGGTTTTCCTCCAGAGATATCTTCCGTCTCCATCATCTCATCTAGAGGATAGTTGAATTCATCTTCGAACGAGACTATGCGGTAATCGATGTTTCTCTTTTCGTATTCTTTTTTCGCTATCTGAAGGCTCTTCGGTCTGTATCCCTTGATACCCTCATCGATGGTGATACCGAATACTCTGCTGTCTCTCCTCTCCTCGATTATCTCGTGGATCATCTTCAGTGCCACTATACTGTCTTTCCCCCCTGATACCGCGACCCCTATATCTTTTCCTCGTTCAAGGTCCAGTTGCTTCCTGAATTCCTTGAACACCTTTGTTTCGAAGAAATCCTTGAAGTGTTTCTGGCATAGATCTTCACCGCTGTATCTGATGTGCGTTATGGAAGGTTCTTCGCATCGGCTGCATCCTCTTTTCATCGTGAAGAGTTTTGACTGCTGATATAAAAATCATTTGTGCGGAGTGCGTGAAAAAGTTGCTCTCTTTATAAATCAACCTAAATCAACATTCTATACAAAAAGAAGAAACTTAAGCAACTCGAAAGGCTTTTTCGCCCTCATCTCCCATCAACGTTAATAAAGAGCTTTACATAGCGGTAAAACAGGAGATAATATGGAATACAACATAGAAGGGAACGTATTGGTGGCTAAGCTGGACGATGGTATGGACCTGTTCGAAGCGCTGGAGAATATAATGGATGAAATCGAACAGGATTCCGCCGCAGTCGTCAGCGGTATAGGCATGATAAGAGACTTCAAGACTGGCTTCTACGACAAGGAAACGGGGACCTACGATTGGATGGAAGTGAGCGAACCTAAAGAACTCCTATCTTTAAAAGGCAGCATTACGGAGGAAGGCAGCATGCATCTTCATGTTGAAGCCGCTGGAAAAGACCATGATGTGTTCGGAGGGCACCTTGAAGGAGGCGAGGTTTACAATGTTGTGGAACTCACCATGCTGGTTTTCAACGATCTTGAACTCAAGAGAGTTATGGATGAGGAATTGGACACGGAACTTCTCTCCGTGAGGTGAGATCATCCCCTACGAACTTTTCGATCATACCGCCGACATAGGCATAAAAGCGGTAGGTGAAGACCTCGAAGGAGCCTTCGAAGAAACCGCTGAAGGCATGTTCAGCATAATCACCGATTTGTCTTTAGTGGAGGAAAAAGAGGAATACGAGTTCGAAGTGGAAGAAGAGGATATAGAGAGTCTTCTGGTTCAGTTCTTATCCGAGTTGATATATATTCACGAAGTCCACAACATGGTTTTCAAGAATTTCAAAGTTAACATTGATGAGTCAGAGGAGAAAAAACTACTGAAGACTAAAGCTATAGGTGAAGAGATTGATCTAGAAAAGCACGATATGGATACCGCGGTAAAAGCGGTGTCTTACCATGAATTGTCCATAGACCTAAAGGGCGAGATAAAGATAATCTTAGATATTTGAATCAACTTTCACCGACCTCCCTAAAGAAGATTAATAAAGGACATGGTTGTAGGTAGGAGTGCGATAAAATGAGCGCAGAAGAGATAGAAAAGTTGCCAGGAGTAGGACCCGCAACTGCAGAAAAGCTCATGGACGCAGGCTATAATGATCTTATGGCCATTGCTGTAGAGTCACCTAGAGTTCTGTCCGATGTGGCGGAGATAGGAGACTCCACTGCAGGTAAGATAATCCAGGCCGCTAAGGAGGCGGCGGATATCGGAGGGTTCGAAACAGGTAGCGAATTGTTAGAGAAGAGAAAGAGTATAGGAATGTTGAGCACCGGTGCCGAAAGTTTTAACGATCTTCTCGGCGGCGGTATAGAGACCGGTTCTATAACCGAATTGTTTGGCGAGTTCGGATCTGGGAAGACGCAGATAGCTCACCAGCTGTTGGTAAACGCGACCCGAACAGAAGAAGAAGGTGGACTTGACGGTCAAGCGATGATAATCGACACGGAGAACAGTTTCAGACCCGGGAGGGTATGTGAGATCGCTGAAGCTAGAGATATGGATCCAGAAGAGACCCTAGACAATATCCACGTTGGGAGAGCTTTCAACTCCCATCACCAGATGCTTCTTGCTGATAGAGCCCTTGATCTAGGAAAGGATAACCCCATCCGTCTACTTGTAGTAGATTCTTTGACTTCACATTTCAGAGCTGAATATGTGGGAAGAGGGGCGTTGGCTGAGAGACAGCAGACTCTGAACAAGCATCTACACAAACTTTTGAACTTCGCTGATAGGAACAACGCCGCTATAGTGGTGACCAACCAGGTGACAGCCAACCCGGATCAGTTCTTCGGTGACCCTACAAAACCCATAGGTGGCCACATACTAGGTCATACAGCTACGTTTAGAGTCTACCTTAGAAAGAGTAAGGGCGACAAAAGGATAGCGAGGTTGGTGGATTCGCCAAATATGCCAGAAGGTGAGGCCGTTTTCAAGGTAGAAGAGGCCGGAATCACAGAATAAAATACCTTCCCTCTTTACTTTATTTTGTCATATTTATACATTAACCTTTATCACCGTCTTTTTTTCTTAATATTTAAAGATTTTCCACATTAATCAATAAATACAGGGAAAAATTTAAATTCTCCCAAGGAGCATATTTAGAATAGGGTATTCGGGGCTAGCAGGTTAGAGTGCATCCCATCCCACCATCCTGACCATAAAAACGCTAGCCCCTCCCCTTTTTCTCTATCACAAACTTCTCTCAGCTATGAAAGCCTGGCCTACCGCGATACCCATATCTCCATTCGGCACTTTTTTATGCACTAGAGGTTCATAGCCCTTCTCTTGAATATAATCTTTGATAGTCCTAACGATCACTTCGTTGTATGAAACTCCACCCGAGATGCCTATCTTTTCCACACCCTTTTTTTCTGCAGTCTTCAACGCCCCTTCAGCAATTGCTTTAGAGACTGAGTCGATATAAGATGTAGCTTTATCACTGTCTTTCAGATCATCATCTCTCATCTCTACGAAGGCATTCAAAGTCTTTATGACACCGCCGCTTATCCCTACATTATAGCTTTTCTTCACATCTCCTTCAAATAGTAATCTCTCTAACTTCATCGCCGGCTCTCCTTCGTACCTCCTTTTCCGACAAACGTCTAGAGAAGCTGCAACCGCATCCAGCAATCTTCCATAGCTGCTCGTCACCACAGCGTCAGACATCATGCTGTCGAAGATACAAGCCTTTTCTCCTTCAAATATCTCACTTTCGATCCCGACTTTCCTCTCGACGGCATACGCTAACCTTCTTGGTTCTTCTACTGCCTTTTCACCACCCAATAAAGGAAAGTTCTCCAGATGATACGTTCTTTCATATCTTTCTCCAGTACAGTACAACACTTCTCCGCCCCAGCTGTTGCCATCTTCACCGTATCCCGTACCGTCGATCGCTATACAAACAACATCTTCCAGTCCATACTCCTGCAGTAAAGAAGCTCCATGTGCCCAATGGTGCTGGACTTCAATTAGGTCTGCCCCGTACTCCGAGGCATATTTTTTTCCGAGTTCACTGCTCTGATACCTGGGATGGAGGTCCACAGCAACAGCTTCTAAATCTTCTATACCTAATAGAGACCGCAGGTGATCGAACGCGTCTTCATAGAATTTTTTGTTTCCGTAATATCCCAGATCTCCAAGATACTGGCTTGGGTATAATTTTCCATCTTTTGAAAGAGAGAGGCATCCGCTCATGTCGGCTCCGGCTCCCATAACACTCCTTTCACTGTCAAAACCCAAATGATCCGGCACATAACCTCTAGATCTCCTGATGAGAGCTAGATCTTTTCCATGAACCCTTATCAGTGAATCATCGATACGATTGGCGATCTCTCTATCGTGGAGAAGGTAGCAATCAGCATCAAGTTCGAACGCCTCCTCGTCATCGATGACCATAGGTTGGTCGGGAAGGTTCGCGCTAGTCATGACCAGTGCTTTCACATCTATTTCATCGAAGATAAGATGGTGAAGCCCGGTGTAGGGCAGCATGAGCCCTATTGTGGGTAGATCGGGTGCAGCATAATTCAAAATTTCTTCATCAATTTCCTTCTTCCTGAAAAGCATTATAGGACGTCTAGGTCCTGATAAAACATCTTCTCTTTCCACATGTGCGTATTCGGAAGCGGTTTCGATATCTGGTACCATCACTGCAAAGGGTTTTTCCGATCGTGAGTACCTTTCTCTCAGCTCTGGAATCTTTTTCAATTTACAGACTATATGCATCCCACCCCAGCTTTTTGCTACTCCTATTTTCCCTTCCTCTATCGACCTGCAGAATTCTTCTATCCCTCCGATCTCATTTTTTTCTTCATCATACAGAGTATAGGTCGGGCCGCACTTTGGGCAGGATATGGTCTGAGCGTGGAACCTCCTGTCCATCGGATCTCTGTATTCTTTCAGACAATCCTTGCAGAGTGAAAATGGTGCCATGGTCGTTTTTTCCCTGTCGTAGGGTAATGTGTAAATGGCGGAATATCTAGCTCCGCAGTTGGTGCAGTTGGTAAAAGCATAACCCCCCCTTCTATCCTCTGGATCTTTCATCTCTTCTATACAGTCATCACAGAGAGCGGTATCAACAGGTATCGTGGATGATTCCCTTTCACCCGAAGAACTTTCCACTATCTCGAAATCTTCCATAGAGACTTTTTGTTCAAATTTCTCAACTTCCTCTATATCTGCTAAAGGAGGGAGATGATCTTTTAATTTTTCTAAAAATTTTTCCTCATCACCGTCGATAACGACTTCGACCTCGCTTCCTTTGTTCTTCACATATCCTTTCAATCCGAGTTTTCTAGCGACTCTATAAACTGTAGGTCTAAAACCAACGCCCTGGACGGTGCCTCTCAGGATCAATCTCATATCCCCGGATTACAGGGGTCGGTTTTTACATTTACCCCATCAAAAAGACTATTTATGCTGATATTTTTTCATTCAGCATGATATGTGGAGTAGATGAAGCCGGGAGAGGACCCGTTCTAGGACCCATGATCGTTGCTGGGGTCAGAGTTCAAGATGACGGAAAGCTTATCGACTTAGAAGTGAAGGACTCTAAAAGATTGAGTCCCGGCCGGAGGGAAGATCTGGAAAAATGTATCAAAGAATGTTGTGAATTCACCATAAGAGTGGTTTCTGCAGATGATATAGATTCTCTGCGGAAGTCGATGAGTTTGAACGAACTAGAAGCCCATCTTTTTGCAAACATCATAGATGAGATTTGTGATGAGGATGATCGATGTTATGTGGATTCAGCATCTGCGAACGAAAAACAATTCAAAAGTATGATAATGAAAAATCTTGAACAAAGACTAGATATAATTTCGGAACATGAAGCAGACGATGAGTATCCTGTGGTCTCAGCTGCATCCATCCTTGCCAAGGTTGAAAGAGATAGAAAAGTGAAGGAGATCTCGAAAGAACTGGAAGCGGACATAGGCAGCGGCTATCCTTCGGATAGGAAAACAAGGGATTTTCTACAACAATGGATGAATGAACACGGCTCCCTGCCCCCACACATAAGAAAGAGCTGGAAGACCACTAAAGATATAGTAAACGATTTTAAAAATCGCACTTTGGATGAATTTTGATAATAGGAAAAGCTTTTTATCTGAACAGAACTTTCCTAGTCGAGAAACTATGACTGATGAGAAGGAAGAAGAGGTCATCGAAGCTCTACCCGATAAATTCAGAGATAAACTGGATGAAAAGGATTCACTGGAGAAAAAGATCAAGGATTTTAACAGAGACGTAAAGATAGTTCTAGATTCGGGAGAGGAATACATGGTCAAGATGAACGGAGGGGATATCGGTGACCCGTATATACCGGAGGACAAAGAAGCTTCCAACGATGCAGATATAGTCATCTCTTCAGATATCGAAACACTAGAAGGTCTATTGAACGATGAAATAGGGGTCATGCAAGCCTATGCTAAGAACAGGATCAGTATAGATGCACCACTTACAGATATGTTGAAGTTCAGAAAACTGCTTTAACTGTAAAGGTGCGCTTTTTCTGATGGGTGTTTCATGAACTCTCTTAAAAGCGTCGTAGCGTAACAGCCTTTATTTAAACCGAATTCGATTTTCAACGCTTCTCCCTCGAGTTCCCAACTCAGACCTTTCACCGGCGCAAAGATACTCCTGCGTGTACCAGTTGAAGAGATAGAAGGTATCTCCGGGATTATGAAATCATCTTTTTTAACGCCCTCTTCTTCGATTATTTTTCTTTCTATCTCCCCTTGTTGTCCTTCAGAAAAATCTGAATTGTGGCCGTAGAGAGGAGCGCTGACGAAAGCTTTTCCTTCTTTCGTCATCGTTGAGGCTTTCCCGATATTTCTTTCGTGAACTACTACCTTGGTGTTCTTGTTGGGTAAACCCTTTTTATCCACTGGGAGAACGATATCCCCTATCAAAGCATCGTTCAAAGGCAGATCTTTCTTCAATCTAAGCGAGACCATCTTATTGAAAAGGTAAGATTGATAAGCGTGGACGAACATCATAAGCAAGTTATGGGGCAGAGTTTTCAAAGCTGATACGTAGTCTTCTGGATTATCTATCAGATGTTTGATTATTCCCCTTTCAAAAGTCAACGCTTTGGGATACCTTTCCAAAGCATCTTCCATGTTCCAAGTCTCTTCTAAAAACTTCCTGGCTTCGTAACATTCTTTATTTTCACCCTCTTTGGGCTCAGCGACATAAGTTTTGACCGCCCCTTTAAAGTCCCCTTTTATTATCTTTTTACCTACTATATGGGTGATCGGCCTCATCGTACCGAAACGTTGCACTCCAAACCAGTTCGGAAAACCTTTTTCTTCCTTGATCTTCCCGCCGGTGCCATCAGCTCTATTCAAAGCTTCTTCTTCATCCATTTCCATGTCCCTGATCATTATCTCGAAGTCGTTTCCAGTATGTGTACCGATGTTTAGGGAGCGGTGCGAAGTAAAAACCTCCTTTATGTCTAAATCTTTGATAGACAGGTCCTCTAAATTTTTAGGATCGGTTTTAAATGACATCCATTGAACTGTGATAGCCCTCTTGTCCTTAGTACCTGAAAAATCTATATTTTTCCTAGATATATTCAATTCTTCTGATAGTTTCTGCACCAATCTGTTAGTTTCCCAGTTCCTTGACCAGATCTTCGCTATAGAGTATTCTCCCTCTGTCTCGTCGAATATATCGAGCCGCTCTTCTACCTTAAAATCTTCCGGATACTTTTTTAACTTACCACCGATACCTGCTGTCTCTGTGAAAAACAGATCCAACCCCACCTTATCTTCCATCGAATCCCTCTATTGAACCTATTATTCTTCATCCTCTTCAAATATGTTGGAGTAGACCTTTTCTATATCCTCTTTAAAATTTTCCGATATGTCTATCAATTTTTCTTTTGGATCGGTACCTTCTTTCACCTCTATCCTGAGTATCGGATCGTCCAATTCCTGATGTTCGACCGAGTAATCAGCGGTGGTGACTTCCTCATCTTTCAGCAGTTGTTCTATCAGAGGATACATAACGGTTTCGTCGGCATCTTTCACCTTTATCTCAAGGGTGGAATCTGTCTTTTGAAGCACTTTGAACTCCATGATATCGAATAGGCTACGATACTGTGATTACTTAAAAGTATTGGTTTTTAGAATGATCACTCTATTTCCTTTTTCAGACCACACAGTGTGTCAAAGTCCAATTCGAAGCCTACGACGGGATTTTCCAATTCAAAGCTATCCAGAACCTCAGGTGATATCTCCCCAAGAAACCCAAGTTCAGTACCGCTTTCTGTTATCCCAGCACATCTTCCCTGGATGAACGACCCATGATCCTTTGGCTCCACCACCATCTCTATACCGAGGTTGGTGAAAAGACCGTCAAGTATGGATTTTATCTCTGTGAATCCAACATCAGAGCTTTCTATCACTCCCGCGATTTTAGTTCTCTGTTCCCTCTCTACTACAACATCTCCGATCTCGAATAATTTTTGAGGAAGGGACTCATTCTTGTTGTGCTTAAGATTAGAGAGCAAGCAGGGGAGTAGCCAGGTCCTGAGAGAATATCGCTGTTCGCTGACCGGGTTTTTTACCTTCGAGATTTTTTCTTCCTCCGGTTTTGTAATATTCATTTTCCCATACTCTACTTCATCATCAGTCAACAGGTAGTTCATTACCTCGTGAAAGCCGTTGCCTACGAGAAGTTCTCTTAGGACTTCCCTCAGATCTTTTTGAGGTAAAGATTCACCTACGGTCACCTCCTGAGGTAGGACACCGTCGAAATTATCGAAATCATAGCCTATCGCTATGTCCTCTATCACGTCCCACGGATGAAGGATATCATGTCTGTAAGGAGGGATTGTTACCTTCAATGAAGAATCTTCTCTTCCAACCCCATATCTCATCTTTTTGAGCGTTCTTTCCATTTCATCGATCGACATCTCTACACCCAGTATTTCTTCACTCTCTTCAAGAGAAACATCGATTTCATCAGGAGATAGATCGGGATACTCGATGGTCCTAGATCCGTATCTGACCTCAGTAGCGCAGATCTCGGCCCCTCTATCCGCCAACGCAGTACAGAGTATATTCAAAGTATGCTCCAAGGCGCGCATATCCGTGCCGGTCATATCTATAAAGAAACTTGTAGTATCAGGGGTCACCTCAGTCAATCTACCATTTATTATAGGAGGGAAGGATAGAACATTATCCTGAGAGTCTATAAGGACAGGATATCTTTCTTCATCTTTCAATATATGAGCATATTCTTTTCCTTTCTCATGCCTATTTAAAATCTCATTCAAGTTCATCTCTACAGATCTTTCTAAGGGAACGAAACTCACGTCTTCTGGTTTCACAGCTTTGTATTCTATAGGAGGTTCTATAGCTTCGAAATCGTGCATTCCTATAGCCACTTTTACTCTTTCTCTACCTAGAGTCAAATGTAGTTTTTCCTGCAGGTCCATCAGAGATTTGAGACCCCTTTTATTGAGCTCTAAGTTTTTGATGAGGGCCGTAACCACGTAAGGCCTTACTTCCTGAACGCTCAGATCGACTTCAGTTTTCAGATCAGAGGCGGATGTTTTGTACTCTATCAGCCCGGTCTCTTTCTTTAGAAAACCTCTGACTGATCTCGCTACTCCTTCTACCGAGAGCATATCACATCGATCGGGAAAAATTTCGAGGTCCCATTTCTCAGCTTTTATCTCTTCTATCTCTATACCGAGCTTGGGCAGTGCTTCCATCAGGTCGACTTCATCTGCCCCGGACAACTCCAGAAGTTCATCTGAGTGCACTGATATTACAGGCATGGTTGAGTAAATATATGCCCGGATATTTGGATTTTTGGATAGGATCTCTTTGATTTTTAGATAGTCAGGAGTGATGAGATGTCGACAGGTTAATATATGTAAAAATATTTTTCATAGTCAGACAGGATATGATAGATGACAGAGAAGATGAAGAGGGTCAAGAGGCAGAGGAACAGGCAGAGGAACAGGCAGAAGAACAGGCAGAGGAACAGGCAGAAGAACAGGCAGAGGAACAGGAACAGGTTGAGGAGGAAGTGATGGATGGACAGATTCTCCACAAGGAAGAAAACCAGGATATCGAACAGATGGTGGAGACGGTCCTTTTTTCTGCTGGTCGTCCGTTGACCGTACCAGAGATAGAGGAATCTATAGGTAGGCCGAGAACAGAAGTCAGAAAAGCTGTCAAGAAACTCCGGAGGATGTATCAGAACAGAAAAACCGCTCTTGAGATCAGTAAGATCGGTAGAAAATTCTCTCTTCAACTGAAGTCTGAATTTAATAAGTACGGCATGCAGATGATGGATGAAGAGATGAGCAGACCTCTGCTGAAAACAGCAGCCCTCATAGCTTATTATCAGCCTATAAGGCAGAGTGAACTCAAAAAAATGGTCGGTGAGAAAGTATATGATCACGTAGACGAATTGAAGGAGAAGGATCTCATACTCTCAGAAAGGGACGGTAGGTCTTATTCTTTGAGAACCAGCCCCAAATTTCAGGAATATTTTGGACTAGAAGCAAAGGACAGAGACGAACTGAAAAAGATCATGTCGGAGAAAGCCGGGATAAACGAATGACTAGGACTTAAAATCGACCGGCGCATGATAAGAATACTTTCATAAAAAAATATCGTTACCCACTTTTTTTTTCTAACTCCTGTAATATCTGGGAAAATACTCCCATTAATCGATGATACTCCCATTTGGTGAGTGTAGCTCTCCCCAATATCTTCCTGAACATGATCTCGGTTTTTTCTCGTTTATGTTCTGGGTAATTCACCATCTCAAGAACTTCAGAAAAATTACCTATGAGCCGCTCTCTTTCACTAGCTTCACTGATCTTATCTTCATTTTTGACGGAAGGATCGCCGATCACTTTGTGGAGTTCGTAGAGGAAGATGCCCACAGCATGCGAAAGATTTAGAATAGGATACTCTTCAGAAGATGGGATCCTGACCAACCTGTCACAGCTCTTCAATTCTTCGTTGTTCAGTCCTTTATCCTCTCTGCCGAAAACCAGTGCGATTTTACCCTCGTGGTTTTTGATCGAGTTAGCGAATTTTTCGGGTGTTTCTGCTTTTCTTAAAAACTTTTTCTCTTTCTCCGTATGAATTCCCGTTGTACCCACCACCATATCAAATCTTTTGAGCAGGCCCTGATAGTCTTCCACGATTTTTGCCTTTTCCAATAAATCTTTAGCATGCATCGCTCTAGCTTCTGCCTCATCATCGATATTGGTGGGATCCACTAGAAAAATTTCTTTGATGGAAAAGTTAACCATCAGTCTGGCTACCGCACCTATGTTTCCTGAGGTCTGAGGTTCTACCAGCACGACTGAAAATCTAGGCATATTAGAAGGATGATTGTGTTTTGCTATTTATAATTGAAGGTCTCTCCTAAACATTAAATCTATATTACAGAAATCTATTGTTACTCCGGTGTATTGAGATGAGCGGTTCATGGAATAAGGTATTGAAAGTAGACCTCACGGAAAAGAAAGTAGATATTGAAGATATAGATGAAGAGATAATCAGAAAATATCTGGGAGGCAACGGCTTGGGTATCAAGCTTCTTCACGATGAGACCGAAGGTGAAGTCGAACCCTTTTCGGAGGAAAACCCACTGATATTCGTTCCGGGTGCATTGAATGGTAGCCAGATACCCATGACGGAAAAGTGCGGATTCTACTCTAAATCTCCTCTAACCGGCATGATGGCTGAAGGCATATTTGGGGGTTCACTTGGAGAGGAAGTCAAAAAGTGCGGCTTTGACGCGGTAGTTTTCAAGGGTAAGAGTGATAAATTGAGTTATCTGGTCATAGAGGAAGACGGAGTGGAGGTAAAAAAGGCGACTGAATTTGAGGGGATGGGTACTAAAAGGACAGAAGAGATCATGAAAAAGAGGCATGGAGGAAGCGCGGCAGTGATAGGGCCCGCCGGGGAGAACCTAGTCAAATTCGCGATAATTACTGGAGATGATAGAGAAGTCGGTAGGACGGGTCTAGGTGCTGTGATGGGATGGAAGAACCTTAAAGGTATAGTGGCCAACGGCTGGAAAGATATTGAAGCTTCGAAGCCAGATGAACTCAAAAAGTTGAAGAGTGAAGCCTTTTCGGAATTCACCCAGGAAGGAGGAGAGGGAAAAGAAAGCTTTGACGCTTACAGTTCCCACGGCACGATAAAGTTCACCGAGATGGCCTCGGAACTCGGTATATTACCGACTAGATACTGGGAGAGCGGATCTTTTGAAGAAGCGGAAAAATTGAGTAGCTACCACTGGGAAGACGATATAAGCGAAAGCAACGGCTGCCATAGATGTCCATGCAGGTGTGGTCAGGTCTATGCTGATATTGTAGATGTGGAGTATGAGACCTCTTTTTCTTTAGGTTCCAATCTAGAGATAGGGAATATAGAAGAAGTGGCGAAAGCAAATCATATGTGCGATGATCTCGGTATGGATACTATAAGTATAGGCAATTCCCTCGGATTCATGATGAGATTGTCCGAAGAAGGTGAGATCGATGAGGAGATATCTTTCGGTGATGGACAAAAAATCAGGGAACTAATCAGAAAAACTGCATTTAGAGATGATTTAGGTGACGTGATGGCGGAAGGAGTGAAAGGTATAGGTGAATTCTACGGGAGAGAAGAACTAGCGGTCCATGTCAACGGTATGAGTCCGCCGGCTTATGACCCTAGGGCGTTGAAAGGCATGGGACTCGGTTTTTATACATCTACGAGAGGAGCCTGCCATCTTAGATCGGACTGCGATGGTCTGCAGCTGGGAGGTGGCAAATCTACCGATGATAAAGGGAATTGGGTTGAGATGGAGAAGGAAAGAGCCTCTGTTGAAGACAAAAAATATGTAGCATGGAGAGAAAATTACATAACATTACATGATACGCTAGGCTCCTGTAAGTTGACTGGAAGGAGCGTTTACTCACCAGAGTTTATGAGTGAATTTGTGAGCGCTTATTTAGGAATCGAGTTGACGGATGAAGAGATATTTAAGACTGGAGAAAGGATCTACAATATGGAACAACTCTACAATCTGAAACAGAAATCCGATTACGGAAAAACTCTACACGTCCCTGAACAATTTTCTAATTCGACTCCAGTTCCGCATTTGGATGGGGCAAAATTGACCGAGCAGCAGTTAAAAAAGATGTTGAAAGAGTACCGTGAAGAAAGAGGTTGGAATGAAAAAGGTGTTCCTAAAAAAGAAAAATTAGAGGAATTGGGTATTGATGAGGAGATGTAAAAGAACCCCTTATCTATTTCCTTAATCTACTATAGACAGTAGATCCACTAAAAGGGCGTATCCCGTCTCCTCTTTACCGGCTCCGGGACCTATTATAGTGACATCTCCGAGGTGATCGGTCGTATAGGTTAGAGCATTCGTTGGACCCATGACTCCTGCTAAAGGATGATCTAGAGGTATTTTTTCAGGTCCGACTTTTGCTTCGATCGCATCATCTTCGACCTCAGCTTTTGATATCAGCTTCCATCGCTTGCCTTCATCTTTTGCTTTTTGGACATCGTCCAAAGTTAGTTCCGTTATACCTTCTCTTTCAACCTCATTTAGATCTATATCGGCATCCATCACGGTATTGGCAAGTATCAGAGTTTTACCCTGGGCGTCTATCCCCTCAACATCACCGGTAGGATCAGCCTCAGCATAACCCAACTTCTGAGCTTTTTGTAGAGCCTCTTCGTAATCCATGCCCTCTTCCATCTTAGATAGGATGTAATTGGTCGTCCCATTCACTATACCTTTGAACTTATTTATCTCACATCCTGCAAGGTTTTTAAGGGCTAGATTTACCGCGGGAGTCCCGCTCAGTACCGTTCCTTCAAATTTGTATTCAACGTTATTCTCCTCCGCCAATCTCTGCAATTCAGTGATTTTCTGGGCTACAGGACCTTTATTTGTACTTATAACGTTTTTACCTTCCTTCAATGCGGTCCGCACATGATCAAGTGCAGGACCACCGGTTTCCATATCGGTGAAAGTTACCTCTACTATGATGTCTGAATTAGTCTCCTCTATGGTCTCTATCGGCTCCCAACCTGTTTCAGCATCAGGATATTCTGATAAGGACTGCCCATTTTCGATCATTTCAAAAATTTTCGTCATGTCTAATCCTTCAGGATCATAAACAGAACCCAGTTTCATATCCGAGATAGCGACTATCTGGAAGTCGAAGTTGTACTTTTCACGGAGCGTCTCTTCTTTTTTTGCTAATATATCGGCAAATCCCTGTCCTACCACACCGAATCCTATAAAGGCTAATCTATGAGTCATGATGGCATATTATGTGGTTATGTACTTAATTTTTTCGAGGTGTATTACCAGGCCGAGTTAATCCACCGAAGATTTTATATCCTATCTCCACTAATTAGGAATCAAAGAAAATCAAAGGACCCATTGTCTGATGGATATCCCTCAGACACGATTAAAATCCAAGGAGGATTATATTGCGATTTGGAAAGAGTGGTAGCGAAAAGCTTTTCGAAGAAATAGAACAGAGGTTATCAAAAGCAAAACGGTATAGGCAAAATGGAAAGATACAAAAGGCTAGATCAGAGTATCTAGATTTATCGGATTTTGTAACTAAGAATGAGGGAAATCTGAGCAAAGCGTCACACATCTCACAATTCTACACTGATATCGGAAGAGGTTTGTTTGAGGTCGGTGAGAACAGGGATGCGATCAAATGTTTTGAGAAAGCGATAAATAGGGATCCGAACAATCTAGACCCCCTTCTTCAAAAGGGTCTGGTATATTTGAGCATGGATGAGATGAACAATTATGCTCTAGAGTGCTTTGAAAAAGTTCTTAAGGATGATCCCGAAAACGAAAAGGCACTATCGAATAAAGCAAAAGTTTTGAGATTGATAGGATGGGAATCGAGAGCGATGACCGCTTTCAGAGAACTTCTCGATAAAGACCCCTCAAACATATCTTACGTTCACAAATTAGTCAAGCAAGATCCAGACGATCCTAACCTTTGGAAGATAGAGGCCGAACATTTTGAAGATATAGGTAATGTAGAGAAAGCGATAAAGGCGTATGAAAAGGTTTTAGCCTTGGATCCTGAAGATGAAGAGGCTTTTGAGAATTTTGTCGATCTGCTTGAAGATGACCCTGATAAGCTGATAGAACATGCGGAAAAACTGGAGAAAGGGGATGGCGGTAAACTAGCCGATAAATTATATCAAAAAGCTCAGGAAGAACATCCTGAAGATATCGGGCTGTTGGACAAGATGATAGAAAAGAACCCCGACGACCTTGAATTGTTGGAGAAAAAGGCAGAAATCCTTGAAAAGGAAGACGAACCGGAGGAAGTCAAAGAGGTATACGAGGAAATTTATGATAAAAAGGATGATGAATTAGGTTATTATAAAAAGGTATTACAATTAAAACCAGATGACATTGATGTACTCTACGATAAAGGAGAATATCACTACCGGAGAGGGGAATACGAAGAAGCGTTGAAGAGCTATAATAGATTGATCGAATTAGGAGAAGATAATATCGATATTTGGCACAACAAAGGTGCCTGTCTTTTCCACTTGGAAGAATATGAGAAAGCATTGACCGCTTTCGATATAGGCATTGAACGTAACGGAGAGGACATAGGACTAAGGATGAGCAAAGGTCTTGTTCTTTATGAGATGGGGGATTACGAGAAATCAGAAAATTCTTTCAATGAGGTAGTTAAAAGAAATCAGGATGAACCAAAGGCTTGGTATTACAAGAGCAAGGTCGGTGCTCAGGAAGGAGCGGAGAAAAAAGCAATAAATTTTCTGAAAAGAGCTGTCAGCTTAAATGATGAATTTAAAGAGAGAGCCAAAGAAGATGAAGCCTTCGCTGAAATGAGAGATATGGACAAATTCAATGGATTGGTCAGCTGATTTAAGTAGCATTTTTGCTTCAGCAAGATAGTAAAGTTTATATAACTTCTTCTTTCCTCACTCATACGACACCGAAATAAGTTGAGATTCGGATTATGTATATAAAAGATAATAATTCGATCCTTAGTATGGATTGATCATTCGATTTCCCCCTTCACCCTTGATCTGCTTAATCTTGTACGTTCCAAATCCCTTTAAAACTCCGTAAAAATTGAAGGGACTAGAAAGAGCTCATATCAAGAATTGGCTTTCAGGATGTTATGAGGTAAGGGGGATGAGTCGGATTTCAACTTTTTTCGGTGACAATAAGAAGAGGTGTCAATAATGGATATTGATCCGAGTACAACTAAATACGTCATAAAGGCAAAATTAGAAGCTAATGGTGTTGTTGAGAAACCGGATGTCGTAGGTGCGATATTCGGCCAAACAGAAGGACTGCTGGGAGATGAACTCGATTTGAGGGATCTCCAGAAAAGCGGAAGGATGGGTCGGATTGAAGTGGAAGTAAGTTCTTCTAAAGGAAAGGCGTCAGGAACTATCAGCGTTCCTTCTAGCTTAGATCTGGTCGAGACATCGATACTCGCAGCGGCATTCGAAACGATCGATAGAGTTGGACCTTGTAAAGCTAATATAGGTATAGAAGAGATAAAAGACGTCAGAGAATCGAAACGAAACAAGATCGTCCAGCGGGCAAAGGAACTTCTTTCAGATACAGTTGAGGAGAGTAAAGTACCTACAGGGAATCTGACTGAATCGGTAAGACAGGAAGTGCAGATGGAGGAGATCAGCGAGTATGGGGGTTCTAAGTCTCCTGCGGGGCCTAATGTAGGAGATTCCGATGCTATAATACTGGTGGAAGGAAGATCGGATGTACTGAATTTGCTAAAATATGGGATCAAAAATGCAATAGCGGTAGAAGGAACCGACGTACCTGGAGATATAAAGAAACTCTCCTCAGAAAGGGTAACCACGGCGTTTGTAGATGGAGACCGAGGCGGGACATTGATACTCCAAGAACTATTGGAGACTACGGAAATAGATTATGTAGCTCAGGCTCCTGAAAATACGGAGGTTGAGGAGCTCACCCAGAAACAGATAATGAAAGCTCTGAGAAGCAAGATTCCTGTTGATCAGTATGTCGAAATGTATGATCTTGATATCGATATAGATGATCTACCTGATGCAACAAGTTATGATAGGAAACCGCCGGTAAAAGGAGAATCCTCATCCAAGGCTGGTAAAGGCTCTGGAAAAAGGGAAAAAAAAATAGATTCAAAAAAAAAATCTGAACACGATACCTACAGAGAACTCATAAGCGATATCGGTAAAGATAAAAAGGCCAAACTATTGAATGGAGATAACAACGTCATAAATGAGGTATCAACGAGTGAACTAGCTGATACCTTGATGGAGAAAGGAGATGAAGTGAAGAAAGTCATTTTTAATGGGATAGTAACCCAGAGACTGGTAGATATCTCAGTAGAAAGCAATATAGAGACCATCGTAGGGAGGAAAGTAGGTAACATACCGAAGTTACCGACTTCCCTAGAGGTTTTATCTTGGGATCAACTTAAAAATAATTGACTCTTGACTACCTAACTTTGTGAAGAACAGGGGCAAAATTTTTTATAACCTTCTTTTTTTCATGGGCTGATATTCATGAATAAGTATGTTTATTCTTTTGAAGAAGGTAGCGCCGATATGAAGGACCTGTTAGGGGGCAAGGGGTCTAACCTTGCTGAGATGACCACAATCGGTCTGAACGTTCCACCAGGGTTCACAGTGACCACAGAAGCTTGTCTGGATTACTTGGAATATGATGAACTACCAGAAGAAGTGAACGAGCAGATGAAAGAGTACATGGAAAAATTGGAAGATCAGATGGATCAGCAATTCGGCAATGAAGAAGATCCACTTCTCGTATCAGTGAGATCTGGAGCTGCTGTATCGATGCCGGGTATGATGGATACAGTATTGAATTTAGGCTTGAACGAAGAAACATTAAAGGGTTTGGTGGAAAAAACCGATGAAAGATTCGCCTATGACAGTTATAGGCGTTTCATAAACATGTTTGGAGAAGTGGTTAGAGGTATACCTCATCGTGAATTCGAAAAGATCATGGATGAAGTCAAAGATAAAAGAGGGGCAGAAAAAGATGTAGATCTTGATGCTGAGGGTATGAAGGAGGTCACTGAAAAATACAAGGAACTTGTTGGAGATATACCCTCTGATCCTTGGAAACAATTACTCGAAGCTACCAAAGCAGTTTTCGGTTCATGGGATAATGAAAGAGCTGTAAGGTATCGAGATTTGAATGACCTACCCCATGATATGGGTACCGCTGTCAACGTTCAAGCCATGGTTTACGGTAACACTGGAGAGAACTCCGGAAGTGGTGTTGCCTTCACAAGAGATCCCTCTACCGGTGAAAACGAGGTCTACGGCGAATTTTTACGTAACGCACAGGGTGAAGACGTTGTCGCAGGTATCAGGACGCCACTAGACATATCAGATCTGAAAGATATCTGGCCAGAAATATACGAAGAACTGGAAGAGGTCTGTCATATTTTAGAGGAAGAGTACAAAGATATGCAGGACCTAGAATTTACCATTGAAGATGGAGAACTTTACATACTCCAGACCCGTACGGGAAAAAGAACCCCTAACGCTGCCGTGAAGATTGCCCATGATATGCATGAAGAGGGTATCATCAGCAAAAAGGTTGCGCTCCTAAGGATCGACGGAAACCAGATAGAAAAGATACTCCATAAAAGGATCGATCCCGACGCCGAACTCGACAAGTTGACACAAGGGTTGAACGCCTCACCAGGGGCAGCCTCAGGCAGAGTCGTTTTCGATTCAGATGAGGCCGAAAGGAGAGGAGATGAAGGCGAATCCGTACTGCTGGTAAGACCTGAAACCACTCCAGAAGACATACATGGTTTGGCAGCAGCCCAGGGAGTTCTCACAAGTAGAGGAGGTATGACCTCCCATGCAGCGGTCGTGGCAAGAGGCATGGGTGAACCCTGTGTCGCGGGGGCTGAGGAGATCGATATCGATCTGGAATGTGAATTTTTCGAAGTCGACGGTAAAAAGATAGAAAAGAACGATGTGATTACTATAGATGGAACCACTGGAGATGTGATTTTGGGGGAAGCTCCCCTGATAGAACCTGAATTCACTGAAGAGTTCGAAAGACTTCTCGAATGGGCCGATAACATCAGAAGGATGGGAGTTTGGACAAATGCTGACACTCCTAAGGATGCACAGAAAGCCTTGGAATTCGGTGCTGAAGGCGTAGGATTATGCAGAACTGAACACATGTTCTTCGAACCTGGAAGACTGGAAGTAGTGCACGAGATGATAATAGCAGAGGATGAAGAGCAGAGAGAAAAAGCCCTTAGAGAACTTTTACCGATGCAGAAGAAAGATTTTAAAGAACTATTCAGGGTGATGGATGGTTTACCTTTAACGATAAGGCTTTTGGATCCTCCACTTCACGAGTTCGCGCCTACTGATAAGGAGTCTCAGAAAGAGCTAGCTAAAAGATTGGATATAGATTTCGAAACTATAAAAAAGAGAGTCAAAAGGTTGAACGAAGCGAACCCCATGTTGGGTCACCGAGGCTGCAGACTCGGGATCACATACCCTGGAATCTACAGGATGCAGGTAAGAGCGATACTCGAGGCAGCTCTAGAAGTGAAAAACGAAGGAAAAGAGGTCATCCCTAACATAATGATACCTTTAGCAGGGAACGTAAACGAAGTGAAAAATGTGAAAGAAAAAGTCGTAGAACCGGTTCACGAGGACATATTCCAAGATGAGGAGGAGCTTCAATATAAGGTAGGTACTATGATAGAAGTTCCTAGAGCCGCGCTAACTGCTGACCAGATAGCGGAAGAGGCTGAGTTCTTTTCTTTTGGAACGAACGACCTTACCCAGATGGGACTTGGATTCAGCAGGGATGATGTTGGAACCTTTGTACCCAACTATCTCGACGAAGGTATCTTAGAAGAAGACCCTTTCCAGGTTTTGGATCAAGAAGGGGTCGGAGAACTTGTTGAGATGGGGACAAAAAGAGGAAGGAAGACCAATGAAGACCTTTCAGTCGGTATCTGCGGCGAACACGGCGGTGAACCATCCTCGATAAAATTCTGTTATCGTAGAGACTTGGACTATGTCAGCTGTTCTCCCTACAGGGTTCCAGTGGCAAGGATAGCGGCCGCGCAGGTCGTCATCGAAGATGAGATGGATGTTGACGAAGGGATAGATGGTTACTGAAAGCGACTTCACATAGAGAATCTCGATCCAAAACCTCTTTCTACTTTTTCAATCACTAGGCTTTACGTCTGACACATCTTCAGCTGTTTTCTTATATCGTTTATGAGTGTTTTCGAAACCCATCTTTTCGTAGAAATTTTCGACTCCTGGATTCCCGATATTCAGATGAACTGTAGCACCTTTACCTTTCGGTATGATCTTTTCCGTCAACCTTTTTCCGATCCCCAATCCCTGAAATTCCTCTTCCACCGCGATATGCCCTATATGAAATTTGTCGAAAAAGGGTGTATATGTTCCAACCACTGCACCTATTAATTCACGTTCATGATAGGCTCCTATAACTTCCCCTTTTTCAAAACAGTATTCGATGTCTTCCTTTAATGCTTCCTCTGAGATGTATTGATGTAGGTATTCGTGAAGAAGCTGTAAAACATCGTCGAGTTGTTTGTTTTTATCTTCTAGATTGATATACTCTATATCTTTATTACTCATGATCATCTAAGTTCCTTTTTATAAATTCTTCTTCTATCTTGTCCGCCGTTTTCACTGGTCTTTTTATCAGAGCATCCTCCACCGGAAGGCCGTATTTCTTTTCATATTTTTCCACCCATTTTTCCACATCAATACCCCCCTCGTGATTAAGACCGATTGCGAATACTGAATCAGGATAGAAGAACTCGATGGTATCTTTTTCCTCCTGTAGGTTGGGAGGACCGAATTCTTCGGGTAAACCATCCATCTTTTCCCTTCCTGGTGCGTGTATGAGAACGACACCATGCGGATGCGCACCCTTCATCAAAGCTAGAGGGTTACCACCCTGGGGATGAGCAATGTTAGCTTGCCCTTCTATGATGACCAGATCCGGATCTGTTTCGGTAGACGCTTTCCAAACAACATGCTCTGTTTCCCCACTTAGAAAGTCTCCTCTTATTCCATCTAAAGGAAAACCGTATTTCGCTCCCTGCATCATACCCGTCTGTCCGGTAGCTACGAAAACGGGGTCATAACCTCTGTCCTCCATCTCTTTATAAAGCTCGATGCAGAAAGTCCTTTTTCCGATAGCACAGTCCGTGCCAGAAACTAGTATCCTCTGAGGATCGTCTATATTTCTCAACTTTCCGGAGAAGAAGTGAGGATCTTCCGGTTCCTTTCTCACATCCCATATATCTACATCGTTCTCATCTGCTTTTTCTTTGAAAGGAGATTCCTCTGAGATATGATCATGGCAGCCGTGTACGATGTTCAATCCTTGTTCAATAGCTTCTAAAAATACTTCCTTTTGATCATAAGGAAAGGCTCCTCCGTCTCTTGCGATCCCATTTATGAATGTTTGCGGTTTTTCCTCTAATTTTTCTAGAGCCTGGCCTAGATCATGAAATATCGGTATTTTTTTCTCTACATCTTCCAATATTTCGTTTACGTAGTTTTCCTCCTTTGTGCTGTCTATAATCGCTTTTATCTCGTACTTCTCTGAAAAACGGACTAAACCATGGGCTGTCTTTCCATCTATATTTCCAAATTCTCCTTCGGCGAATATCAAAGCCGGCGTTTTTTCTTCAATCCCGAACATGTTTAACACCTGAAGTTAGGACCACTACATGTGGTCCCGAGGGGTTATCTTCTGACTCCTTAACAAATCTTTCTAGCACTCCGAGTGCCGATGCGGAGGCGGGAAGACACTTAATTTCTTCCTCTTCTCTTAAAAGCTTTTGATAGTGGAGTAGATCTTCGTCGGTCAGACCTACGGCCATGCCGTTCGTGTCTGAAATGGCATTGAGGGCCTCTTGACCATCCAACGATCGCCAGTTCAACAGAGGTTCGTTCACTTCAGTTTCATCGATATCATCTGGATCCAACTCTATCATCTTATTTTTCCCTCTTCTAAATGTTTCTGTTATCGCATTGTTACTTTTACTTGATGAGCCTAGCATCGTAGGTATGTGTTCGACTCTATTCTTTCTCCAGAGCATTCGAAAACCGAGATGGATGCCTGCTAAGGTGGTGCCATTACCTACAGCCACCGAAATAGTTTCAGGTGGTTCTTTCAGGTAATCCTGTATCTCTTCAGATATGTCAACATAAGCAACCAAAGAGATAGGGGTGTTCTTGCCGCCCGGGTTTGCATCATACCAGTTCTCTTCTTTTGCCTTCTGTCTGCTCGCCTGAACGGACTCTTCGTAACCACCTTTCACCCTGAAGACTTCGCTGCCGTAACTTTTCATCTTTTCTATCGTCTCGCCAGTGTACTTTTTTGGCACGAACACTTTGCAGTCTAGTTTGGATTTACTCGCTACGAAACTCATCGCAACCCCGTAATTACCACATGATCCGATGGTTATGGTCTCATGATTCCGTATTATCGCATCATCTACATGTTGGATCGCTAACCTGTCTTTATGCGTTCCCGTTGGATTTTCGCCCTCCAACTTTAAATACAGATTATCGATGGATAAATATTCACTTAAACTTTCCGCTTTGATCATTGAGGTCTCTCCGATTCCGTAGGTCATAGGTAAAACTATGACAAAACAATAGATAAAAAACTTTCCGTTGGATCATTTATTATTCACTAAACTTTATATTTTTCTATAGGTATGTATGATCTAAGATGAAATTGGTTAAAGAAAAAAGGAAAGGATTTTACTTTTACTTATATTCCTGACACCTATCGCAGTACAAACTATCGTATTCCTCTATGTATCTCATTTCACTGTTGCAGTCAGGACAAACAGAGGCTTGTTGATCACTTGGACTAGGAGGTCTTTGTTGTGTTACTGTGGATGATTTTTGAGACCTCCCTCTCTGAGGTCCTTGAGCGCCTTGACTACTCGGTGAAGGCTGGCGTCCTCGGGGTGGTTGTCTATCTGGGGGGCTAACTGGCTGTCTTTGTGGAGAAGGAGGAGTGTTTATCGGTTCATTCCACGAAGGTTCTAAAGGTTCTTCAACAGCAGATGAGGAGGGGATACCAGTTTTTATGGCATCAGCAACTATCTTATACATTATACCAAAAAATGCGGAGCCGATCACAATTGCACCGAGTATCCCAAATATTATCATCAGTACGACTCCTACTGCACCCAAAGCCGCACTGAGCCCTGCTATTACAAACAGAACTACAGATATAATCAAAAAAATCAGATAGAACCCAAAACATTTCAGTCCGTATTTGAACGCATCTATAAAACCTACATCGTTTTCTGGTCCGAAGCCCATTTTTTCATCACCGCCCTTGAAATATATTATAAATATTTAAATCTTTCGAAACATATATTGTTGGATATTATCTCCGGAACCAAATTCCTACGATCGATGTAATTGTCAAACAATTCTAGTAGATATTTCTGGAACTTTACACGGAACTTGTTCCGTGAAGTATCAGAATTTTCTTTGAAAATTCTAATGATAGAGGAATTATTATTCCTCTAATCGATGGAAAATTAAAAATTTTCCAGTAGATGTTCTAGATATCTTAGGAAAGTGATCTTTCCTAAAAGAAGTTTCGACTTCCACTATAATTCACAAAGTCAAAAACGTTTAAAAAATCGGCCTAAAAATAAACATCACCTTTAAAACTAATTATAAAAAAAGCTACAAATACAAGGCAAATGTCCAAAAAAATATTTATAGGGGTGACATCATCATTGCGGCAGTTCCAATTGTTTACACTCTAAAAGGAGGAACTATAGATGAAATCGAGAAAAGTAGGTAAGATGGCTACTGCCCTGACGGTGCTACTATTGGTGCTGTCTGGGCTCGCTGTAGTCCAATGGAACGCCCAGCCCGTAGAAGCGATCGAGTCTGACGCAGAGACTCATACAGTTTATGGATTTATAGAATCAGAATATTCCATCGATGCAGACTTGGATATCAAACTTAGAAACCTTAGAACAGGTGAGATCAGAGATGAAATGACCGAAGGAGATTATTATGAATTCGATGATGTTACGCCTGGATGGTATGAAGTCATATTCCCCTCTCAACTTGAGGATGGTATTTCTTATTTCAGAACTATGACCGAACCGCTGAAGATAGAAGAGGATACTAGAGAGGATATCGAAGTGATCGATAAAGAAGCCGACATGACCTTGGAAGGATACGTTTTTGAAGATGAAGACGCGCCCCTAGAAGGAGCCACGGTGACTTTGGAAGAGGAAGAGAACGGCCATATATTCACTCACACTGTAGACACGGAAAAAGCAGAATTTGAAAACGAGAATTATACATATTACTTCGAGACTAAAATCCACGAGGACTTTGAGGGAAGATTTATGGTTGAGAAACCGACTTATTCACCGTATTTCGAGCCAAATTTTTCTCCTCCCCCTGATGAAGAACAACCATATAATGTAACTTTAGATGATGAGCCTGCAGTCAACGGCCGCCTTGTAGATGAGGAAGGTAGAGGGATAAGAGGAAGAATTGATATCACTCTGTACAACGAAGAAGTTGGGCTCATACAGGAAACGAAAGAAGGCCCAAGATCATTTAGAATCGGGGCTCCCGCGGGTTACGATTACATAATGGTGGTCGATGCACACGGTGAAGAGACGGAAGATGCCCCTACATATGAACCATTCGTTACGGAGATAGAAGATTTAGAGGGGACTGAAAGACTAGGCGAATTGGAAGTAGGAGAATCCCAACCGGAAGTGTTCGAAACAACGATCGATTTTGTGGATGCCGATGAAGTGACCGTTGAAAGCACTAGGACACTCAATTCAGCTACAAGGATGAGAACGCTTGATCATTCTGACATAGGCTATCTACCTATGCAGTTGGACCTCGCCTTAGGCGAAGGAGATCAAGACATCGGAGATGACGTGATTGATTTATTTAAGGAAAGGTTAGAGTACAGTGAGGCAGATATTCCAACGACCCAAGAATTCCTCAAAGTGAACGAGACGATATACGAACTTGAAGACTTCACAATCGAATTCGAAGGGATGGATGAATTGGGGGAAGGTGAATTTACAGAACCTTTTGAAGGAGAGATCGTGGTCACAGCTAACAGGGAATACGAAGCAGTCGAAGATGTTGGAGAGGGCCCATATCAGTTGGACCTTGTAGTCGATCATGATCATACGTTCGGTAACAGAAGAGAATTCGATTACACAGTAGAGCTCATGGATGGCTTCGAGAGATACGATGATATAATGGTTCCGCAAAACGTGGACATAGAGGGATATACAACTCTTGAGATAGATCCTGGATATGAAGAGGAGATGAAGACTTCACACCTGATTTTTGCTTTAGAGAGGTCCGAGGTAGGCGAAGTGTCGGTCCATTATGACCCCGGAGAACAGACTGAACCTGAGAGAATCTTCCAGAAAAGAGATGATCATTTTGTAATGAGAGATGACACAGAGGCGATATTTAGAGCTCATCATGAAAACCCAGTCAGCCATGTAGTGAATTACACATGGGAACTTGAAGGTGAAGAGATAGGGTATGAGGAAGAACTCCAATATACTTTCGAGGAGACAGACGTAGAAGAAAAGACTCTCACTTTAATAGTCGAAGAAAGCAACGGTGAGATCTTAGAGGACACCGTAACAATAGTAATTGATGAAGAAGGCCCCGAAGGAACTATAATGGTCGATGGTGAAGAGATCCCAGCAGGAACTAGTACTTCCGTTGATGAAGATCAAGAGGTCAACTTCACCGCTGAGAATTTTGTAGATCATGCAACAGGGAACATCAGTAATTATCAATGGAATTTCACCGATGAAGATGAGATAGTAAGCGGTGAAGATATGGAACAGGTCAATTACACTTTTGAAGTACCTGGTTCATACGACGTGATTCTCAATGTGACCGATCCATTGGACAATTGGAACGAAGTACAGATTACAGTTGACGTTGCGGATACAACACCTCCTGATGTCGTGATCAGGACTGAGTGGAACGATGAACACACATATGATGATACCGTGGATCATGATGATCTCAGGATAGGTACCGAAGTCACATTCAATGCGACTGAGTCACAGGCCCATCCTGAATATGAAGGCGAATTAGAATCATTCGAATGGTTGATCGAGGATGAGGATGGGGAACTAATGATGAGTGAAGAAGACGAGGAAATCCTTGAAAACGTGACCTTCGATCATGCGATGACATATACCGTATGGCTGAACGTGACAGATGTCTCAGGAAATTACGCGAACGAATCTATCGATGTAAACGTCCAAAGAGGTCCGACACCGATACTTAACGTGGATGATCTTCGTTTCTCAGAGGACACCATTAGAGTTGGAGATTCGGTGACCATAAGCGTGAATGTGACCAACGATGGAGATGCTAATGCAACCGATGTGAGAACAGAGTTGAGGATCGACGGTGAACTGATCGATGCTGATTGGACTATGTACAAAGACGGTGAAGAACAAAATGAAATCGGAACAGGTGAAGAAGTGCGGATAGATATAAACTGGGAACCTGAAGACTCCGGTGAAAAAACTGTCAACGTCAATGTAACAGATGCCGAAGAAAGAGAACATCCAGACCTTTTGTTTGGCAACGAACAAGAGGAGACAGTGACTGTAGAGGGTCCAGCTTGGAGAGAATGGATAGTTTACATACTGATACCGGTGATCATAATCGGAGTAACAGTGGGACTTTACAAGTACAAAGACACGATAAAAGAGAAACTAGGTAAGTAAAACCCATAAACCCTTTTTTCTTTTTACATCCTTTTTGGTTTTTCAAGACCTAATGTATCCATCACACTAGCCATCGCGAACTTGAAACTTTTCACGATCGCTATCCTCAATTCTTTTTTCTCTTCAGAATGAAGAACGGGATAGTCTCTGTAAAATCGGTTGAATTCTGCAGCCAACTCATGAGCGTATTTGGCCAAAAGGTGAGGAGAGTTGTTTTCTCCCGATTCGATCAATATTCTAGGGAATTCGGCTATCTTCCTTATCAGCTTTATCTCACCCTCTTGGCTATCGGTGAGTTCTAAGTTACCTATATCCAATGATTTCCCGGTCCATTTTTCCAGTATGCTATTGGCCCTAGTATAACTGTATTGTATGAAAGGGGCACTGTCTCCTTCAAAGTCTAAAGCTTCCTCCCACTTGAAATCGATCGGTTTTTGAGGTTGTACTTTTATTATATCGTATCGCACCGCCCCGACTCCTATCTTTTCGGCGATGGCGTTCATATCTTCTGGTTCAACATTCTTCCTTTTCTCTATCTCTAGTTTGGCTTTTTTTTGGGCTGTATCCATGAAATCATCTAGGGTAACGTAAGTTCCTTTTCTAGTTGACATCTCCTTTCCTTCAAATGTGACGAATGAATGGAATATTATTTCTGGTATGGTCTCGATCCCCAAATCTTTTAGCGCTTCTTTAACGAATTCACCGTGGAGTTTATGATCTTCTCCCAATATATTGACCAATTCATCTGCTTTTTCAGCCTTCCAAACATGATATGCTAGGTCCCTTGCCGGATATAGACTTGTTAGATTTTCTCTAGCAATGAATGTTTTGTTTCCTTCCTTTTCATAATAAAGGGCACCATCTTCTTCTCCAACGTTTTCTAGAGAACTTAGATCTTCAATCAATTTTTCAACTGAACCATCGATGATAAGTGAGGATTCATTTTTAAAGCTGTCTAAATGGATATTTAATCTCTCAAGGGATTCTATTATACCCTCCATCACATCCTCCGCGTTTTCCTTAAAATGTTCTAGAGTTTCTTTATCCCCCATCTCCATGGATTGGATGATCTCCTGTATTTCCTCTTCCAAACTTTCATCTTCCTCAAGTAATTCATTGACTCTTTGATAATAACGGACCAATTGGTGATCCTTCTTTTTCCTCTCTACCTTAGCTAGATCGTCTTCTTCAAGGTTGATCAGCCCCCAGACCAACACGGCCATCTGTCTTCCTATGTCATTAACGTAGTACTGTTTTTCTATCTGATATCCAATTTTTTCATAGATCCTCGCCAGGGTATCTCCGATAACAGGATTTCTCGCTCTTCCAACGTGGAGAGGTCCGTTCGGATTGGCACTTGTATGTTCCACTAGTATCTTTTTTGACTTCGATGGCAATCTACCAAAACTTTCTTCCGTCATCAAACAGTTCTTGATCGTTTCTTCAAAAAGATAACTTCTATCGATCTTAAAATTCAAATACGGTCCTGCTCTTTCCACAGTTCCATTTTCGACTTCTAAGTTTTCTTCTAGTTTTTTTGCTATTTCGTTTGGATCATTTTTGAGTTCTTTAGCGAAGCTATAGCATGGTAAGGCGAACTCCCCCCTCTCTTTCGGGGGTGACTCGAGCTCTATTAACTGTTCAGGCACGTCCAAGTAGTCCTTTAATTTCCGGAGTATTTCTTCTTTAAAATCAAGTATAACATATCTCATTTTTCGACCTCAGTTTATCCTGAAACGTAAGAGCGCTGCGATACCGCCGAAGGCGTTCCTCAGTAGTTCACCCTCTTCGGATTCATCTGAGATCAACTTGACCTCACTTCCTACTTCCTCGGCCATCTCGTACAATTTTTCGATTATGTCTTTGCTCTCAAGGACCTCCATCTCAGCACCACATTCAGGGCAGATACGATCTTCATCCTTGATCTTACCCTCTAGGGTTATCTCGTCCTGGTGATCACATTCTGGACATTTTACTTTCACCAACTGCTTGTTGATCCCTTCGGATATGAGCAGGGTTTCCACGGCTCCCATCCTTAAAGCCCTCATCACTTCTTCTTGCCCATAGCTTGCAAGGCCTCCGTTAGGATTTTTTATCTCCCCCATCAATTCATCTATGAGTTTTTTCTCCTTCATCACTTCTAGTTCTGAAAGGGTTTCTTGCGCGTTCTCTATCAATTCTTTGAGTCCGTATTCGTCGGTATATCCAGTATTGAAGGTGTCGACGATCTTTTTTTGCAACTCGTGATGTAGATGATCCCCTTCTATGAAATCGTCTTTAGTCCTTCCAGGACCGCCTATCAAGACACCGTCAACTTTTTCCTCTAATAAAAGACCGTTAGCCTTATCAGCCAATTTTTTAAAATATTCCTGCGCTGCTATCTCTATCCTCCTTTCGAACCTTTGCTGAGAAAATCCACCTTTGGTATGTTTGCTGGGCACCAATGATTGTATGTTCTGTAAAGTCTCTACTCTACTACCTCGGAGGATACCTATCGTAGCTTCGCTCCTGTCGAGCACTATGAGACCGTATTTTTCCTTTTCACCAACCATATCTAGTAGGGGTTCAACGTAGAATTCTGAATCGCATCGATAAGTGAAAGTTTCAAGCTTTCTAGGCGGTTCTAAAGTCTTGGAGACCATCTCCGTTTTGTCTCCACTGGCTGAAACGTGGCCTACAAAGAATATCAGACCGTTCTTCGGAGGTTCGTCTAAATATTTTAGCTTTGACAGTATGGATCGAAGTGCCGCCTGAACATGTTTTCTAGTAGACTTAGATTTGATGTTAGAGCTCTCGGACATCTCTTCATTGAGATAAGAGGTCACGTCGGATA
The DNA here is from genome assembly GCA_003554965.1 of Thermoplasmata archaeon. Taxonomy (GTDB): domain Archaea; phylum Thermoplasmatota; class Thermoplasmata; order Halarchaeoplasmatales; family Halarchaeoplasmataceae; genus Natronoplasma. The sequence continues at coordinate 80,587 of PWHR01000085.1, forward strand.
TCCTTTTATCTGGAGGGACGTAAAGGGATATGAGTTCAGTACCTCTTCCCTTCAGGTCCTTGATCTCTTCGATCGCTTTTTTGAAATCATACTCGTCTTTCTTGCTCATCTCCATGGATACCAGATACATCCTTCACAGGGATGGGATATTAAAAAGGTTTCGAGCGCCGGGATAGAAGATTAGAAAAAAGTGCGAAAAAGTGCAGAACGACGAAGTAGAAAGACGGGCCTGAGGGGATTTGAACCCCCGGCCGATCGGTTAAGAGCCGATCGCTCTGCCTGTCTGAGCTACAGGCCCACTGGGAAAGGGATGAGCCGTGTAGATATAAATATTTTTACCTTCTATTCAGTGATCCCCGAAACGTTTTTATATGTTACCCGACCTATATTATATAACCTGTGTCAGACATGGTGGGTCTATGGGAAAAAAATTGCCTAAATACCTTAAGGAAGAAGAGGTCAGGAAGTTATTGAACGCCCCGGATAGAAGCAAAATACGAGATCGATTGATACTGAGGATTCTGTATCGATGCGGTCTCAGGGTTTCTGAATTGACGTCTCTCCGAATAGAAGATATCGATTTCGACGAGGGTATGATAACGGTAAGAGGTGGTAAAGGGGGGAAAGATAGGGTCGTACCTATCGATGACGAAACTTTAGATCTTATCCAACTTTATAAAAGAGATGCGGAAGAGGGTATTCTAATACTTTCTCAGCGTGGTAATTCACTTTCGACAAGACAAGTCGAAAGGCTAGTGAAAAAGTATGCCGAAAAGGCAGGTATAAATAAAAATGTCTATCCACATATGTTGAGACACAGTTTTGCTGTACACTGTTTAAAATCGGGTATGAACTTGAGGAGCGTCCAAAAGATGCTCGGTCATTCATCTTTGACCACGACTCAGGTATATCTTGATCTTACGGGGAAAGACGTTAAAAGGGATTATGAAGAGCATCCACTCCCTGCCTAAAACTTATATCTGTTTTATCGGTTAGCATTTTAGCGCCGAGGTAATAAGATGGATGAATCTGTGATGGAAAATATAGAAAAATATAGAGAAGAGATGAAAGACACGTTGATGGAATTGATCCGGATCCCAGCTATAGGTCCAGACAATGATGGAGATGGAGAAAAAGAAAAGGCCGATTATATAGAAGAGTTGATAGAGGATTTCGGCTTTGATTCAATAGAAAGATTTGATGCTGAAGATGATCGCGTTCCAGATGATATAAGACCGAATATCGTAGCTACTAAGAAGGGGGAAGTCGATAAAAATTTAGCAATACTCACCCACATGGATATCGTACCTGAAGGGGATCTAGATGAATGGGATACGGATCCCTTTGAACCCGTATTCAAGAACGGAAAAATATATGGGAGAGGAGCGGAAGACAACGGTCAGGCCCTTGTTTCCAGTATCTATGCAGTGAAAGCATTATCTGATTCGGGACAAAAACCTCATTATACGATAAAGATAATAATTGTTTCAGATGAGGAGACAGGGAGTAAATACGGAGTTCAGCATGTTTTGGAGAAAGATATATTGGATAAGGACGATCTCGTACTCGTCCCTGATCACAGTGAGGATGAAGGTAAAGGTATCGAGATCGTAGAGAAATCCGGATTATGGACTAAAATCGAAATCCATGGAAAGCAGGGACACGCAGCCATGCCCTTCGATACGATAAACGCCAATAGGATCATGGCTAGATATCAGAATCTTGTAGATGAAGAGTTACGGCATAAATTTGATCAGCAAGATGAACTGTTTTCACCCTCAAATAGTACTTTCGAACCTACAAAGAGATTAGCCAATGTGCCCAATGTAAATTCTATCCCGGGAAAAGAGACGCAGTACTTTGACTGCAGAATATTACCCACCATACAGCTTGACGAAGTTAAAAAAGTTTTCGAGGATGCGGCAGATCAATTTGAAGATGAAACAGGTGCTGAGATTAAGGTTGATTATGTTACTGAGATGGAAGCTCCTGAGAAGACGCCTGAAGATTCCGAAGTGGTTAAAAAACTTATCACGGCCGTAAAGGATACTACTTCCTTTGAACCAGAAGTTGTGGGCATCGGAGGAGGTACTGTTGCAAAACATTTCAGAGATAAAGGAATACCTACGGCAGTTTGGTGCTCAAATAAAGGTCTAGCACATCAGCCCAACGAGTACGCTGTACTGGACTACATGATCAGAGACTGCAAAGTCTTCGCAAGGATGGCTATGGATTGACTTTGTTTGGGCATTTTAAAATACGGTTATCTCGTCTTCCATTATCCTATCCTTGAGATCAAATATGTTATCCAGGTAGTCTTCTGCGATCGCCTCTACATTATCCAAACTTATATTGTGATGATCTTCTTCTTCGACCACCAGTTGAATACTCGCTACCTGAGGATCGGTGAGCGATCTACCTATCTGGGACACTAACCTTACATAGACGTCGTGGACGCTATCTTTTTCCTCTTCATAGGCCCTTTGGGCGATCTCTTTTGCCGCGATGTTGTAAAGTTTACCAATATGTGTTACGGGATTTTTGCCCGCTGCGGCTTCCATGCTCATAGGTCTAAAAGGAGTTATCAATCCATTTATCCTGTTCCCTCTCCCCACGGAACCATCATCTCCGTTCTCCATCGAAAGGCCGGTGACGGTCAGATAATATATACCTTTCTCGTAGTCATCGGCTGTATTGATCATTATATTCACATTTCTTTCTGTTTTATCTGATATGTAATCTTTTACTCGCTCTTTTACTTCGTTTATCACGTTAATATAATGATCAGCATCAGGAGTCAATCGATCTATCATCGCCACTGCAATAGTTAAGTTGATTTCTTCTTCTTTTCTAGTTGCCATCACCTTGACGTCCTGTCCAACTTCGGGCAAATCTTCTTTCAAAGGACCATTGATGAACTTTTCTGTCTCCAAAGCTACACTTTCGGTTTCACTTAGAGGTGCGTAGGAAACTCCGAAAGAGGTGTCGTTTGCGTTCTGCCTACTGGTATCATACACCCCCTGTAGATCAACAGAACCTTTGCCTATCCTACAGTCGAGCATGACTCCTTCTTCTACATCAAGATGGGTACATTTTTCCCTTAGATATTCTTCAGCTGCGGTCAGGGCTGTAGATTTGTAAGGAAGTCTTTTTCCGTTGACATCGGTGGTAGCTCTTCCCGCTAATAGTATATATACGGGTTCGAGTATCTCACCTCCTCCAAACTCGGGGTTAGCCTGTCCTCCTACAATCTGGACTTCGTCCGTATTATGATGAAGGACTCTATCATGTTTTTCGAGATACATACGGGAAAGATTTCTACTTATCTCCTCGGCAATCCCGTCAGCTATGCTGTCAGGATGACCAATTCCCTTTCTTTCCACAATCTCGATGTTTTGCTTTTTCATAGGAGTTTCATAGATTATCTCTGAGGCTATATTTTTGGACATATTTACCACCTTATAGGTTATCGAGTCTGTAAGGAAATAGAGACCTCATAATTAAAATTGTGGTATGCAACCGATATCGATTTTTTCGTAGAAGCTGTATCAAAGGCCCCAAAATGGATCCTCTTTTTGTTTTATTTCCCGAACCTCATCTAAAATCCTTTCTTCATCGTAAGTGAGGTCAAGTTCCCTTAACTTTACTGCATCCCCTTGAGGTATGTCTATATACAGTTCCTCTCTCTCTTCGATCTGCCTTCCCACAGTTACACCAGAGATGGCTATCGCCACCTCGTCACCCTGTTCTGCCTTATCTAGAGATTTTTCTCCACTCCTTATACTCTGTACTCGACCAGCGGTTTCGCAATCTTTGTTCAACAATCTTCTCTGAGGTCTCAGAGTGCCTGCTAAGACTCTAACACCTACGACGGCCGGCTTAGACATCCGGAAGACGTGATCTTCCAATATACGTATCTTTGCAGGATGGATCACATCCTCTCTCTTTTTTTCCTCGATCTCTCTCTTTTTTTCCTCTTTCCATTCTTCGTATTCTTCTACCAACCTGTAAACCACGTCATTATTAAATATCTTAACATCTTCTTCTTTCAACTTTTCTTCTGCATCTGGTAAGATATCGACATTAAAAGCTAGTATGGCTCTGTAAAGCTGGTCGTCTATCGCTACAGCGTCAGTTATATCCTTCTTAGAAACATCCCCTACTGATGCTTTCAAAAGAGGGATTTCCGCGTCTTTTAGTTCGTAGGCTAGGCCTTCTAAAGATCCTATGGCATCGGCTTTGATGATCACCCCTTCTTCTTGAGTTTCTATATCGGCCTGACTCTCCTTTCTCACCATGTCCATGACTTCTTCAGTCTCTCTATCTCCAACTCCCATTATCGGAGCTCCGGCCAGGACTCCTTCACATTCTGGGGTGACAAGTTTGATACCAGCGGCGGCACCTACTTGGTCCTCCTCTTCAAATCTCTCACTAGGATCCCTTATTTCATCCATAGGTTTCGGTCTCATCAGAGATTTGATTTTAGTGCGGATAGGTTCGTTCCTAGTTCCTATCACTATTTCGTCATTTTTCCTCAGCACACCTTCATGCACTATAGTATCCAAAGTGGTGCCGAGGCCCACTTCTTCTTTCACTTCGAGGACTGTAGCCTCTCCAGGACCTTCCTCAACTTCTAGTTCGTTTTCAAGGTATGTTTGAGCAAGACCGATCAGCGTCAAGAGTAGGTCCTCTATCCCCTCTCCCGTCAGAGCACTCATGGGAACGATACCGATGTTTTCGGAGAAGTCCGAAACTCTATCGTACCTATCTGCGGAGAAACCCTTGTCGTAAAGGTCCCCGATCATATCGTAAAGAGCATCGGTCATCCTATCTTTAGCATCTTGGGATTGTTCAAGTAGATTTTTTACAAAAGGTTTATCCTCTGAACGCCATCCTGGTATTTTATCTAATTTATTAGCTGCAACGATGAAAGGAGTTTTTTCTCTCTTCAAGATCTCCAATGATTCTAGAGATTGAGGCATAAAACCATCGTTGATATCTACTATGAGAACTGCAAGGTCTGCTAAAGATCCGCCCCTCGAACGGAGATTGACGAATGAATGATGACCAGGAGTATCTATAAATAAAAGACCGGGGAGAGAAAAATCTACCTCGCAACCTAACTCTGAACAAGCTTCTCTAAGAGCATCTAAAGGTATCTCGGTAGCTCCTATATGCTGTGTTATGGCTCCAGCTTCTCTTTCCTGTACAGCGGTCCCTCTCACTTTATCCAAAAAAGTCGTCTTGCCGTGGTCGACATGGCCTAGAACACTGACTATCGGTTGTCTTATCCGCATACATCGGATTCAAGTAATGGTAATATATATGTCTTTTTTCCTCGAAAGCAGGATCAATTTCGAATGCCGCTGAACCAATGGTGTTCTCCTCTTATCTCAAAGCCTAGATCATCTGCCAAAGAGAGCGAAGCTTCATTATCTTTAAATATTTGAACCGCCGGAACTAGGCTTCTTTTTTCAGACGCTTTACACATCTTTTCGGTCACGGCCTTTGCAAAGCCTCTTCTCCTCCATCCTTCTTTAACGTGAAGCATACCTAGAACCATGGCTTCATCGGTGATGAAATGAGTGAGGGTCCAAGCTACTAATTCGTCTTTTTTCCTGATTCCGTAGGCCGGACCATTTTTGATCCTTCTTTTGATGTAATCGGTAGAATCGGTTTCTGAAAGACCCCAATATTCATTTATCATCTCTGAATCCTCCTTTTTCAGCTCTTCTACCTCTTTTTCTGTCTCTTTAGGTTTTTCATATACTCTATTCATCAACCACGTAGGTCTGTCATCCTTGATATCAACAAAATCTTCAACCGCTTTAAAGGATTGAGGATCCACTGCATGAAATCTATATTCTTTATCTTCCTCCAAATGATCTTCGATCAGTTTTTTTCCTGAGGTCATGCATCCTCTCATCGTCACAGTTTCATCACTTATTATGAGTACTCCAGAAATATCCTCCGCTCCGTTTATGTATACATCACTCCTGTCTTCGTTCAATCTAGCTATCTGATATGAATTTACAACGGGTTCTTGTTTAAGGTATTCTTTAGCCATCGCTCTATCGCTTCCCATTTTCATGCGTACACAAATTTAACGGTGATATTTGATTTTTAAGGGAATCCTCGACCGTTAACCTTATTCATAACCTTTAAATTAAAGGAATTATGGATTTTAATATCACTCCTGTCCTGAACGCCGAACAGTTACTAGATAAGGCATTCGGAAGAGCATCAAAGAAGATAAAGCAGGGTAACACCCCTTTAGAGAGAAAGAAAAAAACCGTTTCGGCGAAATTGAATTCTATAGCTCACACTATCGAAGACACTTTAGGTAGATATGAGGATGAATTTCCTACGTTAGAAGCTTTACCTGAATTTTACTTTGAAATAATAGATATCATCATAGGTATCGATAAACTCAAAAAAAGTATAGGGGCCGTGAATTGGGCGAAAAGACGGGTTAAAAGGACGGTGATGGAAGCTGCTAGAGATGTAGTTTCCCAAGAAAGTCTTGATGAGATAGAAAAGATAAGGCGTAAAGCCTATGCTAGGACTGATTCATTTCTCAAACAGGTGAACGATGATCTAGAATTTTTGGAAGAATCTAGAAAAAAACTCAACTCACTTCCCGATATAAAGGCCGATCACCCCTCCGTAGTTGTAGCGGGCTATCCTAACGTGGGTAAATCTGAACTGGTATCTCAAATCTCGAGCGGTAAACCTAAAATAGCGAAGTATCCATTTACAACAAAAGAGGTAGGGATAGGGCACTTCAGATTGGGATATCAAACTTGTCAGCTAATAGATACACCTGGTATGCTCGACAGACCTAAGGAGGAAAGGAACGATATAGAGATGCAGGCGGTTAAAGCATTAGAGAGTCTAGCAGATCTCATCGTTTTCTTGTTTGACCCTTCTGAAACTTGTGGATATCCACTTGAAAAACAGGAGATCCTTTGTGATGAGATCAAAAGAGAGTTATCTGATGTGGAACTCGTAGAGGTTGAGAACAAGGTCGATATAGAAAGGACCGATAGCGGCAGAATAAAGATTTCGGCATTAAACGGTGAAAATTTAGGTGAACTAAAAGAATCTATCAAAGAGATCTTGAGTGATAAGTATCCGATAAAGGAGGTAAGTGATGAAGACCTAGATTATTTTGCTGATCCAGGAAGTGCTCCTCGAGAACCCTTCCCAGAATTAGATGAGATGGAATTCAAAGATCGATAAAGCCGATCATTTACTTTTTTCTTCCGACGGACGGGTTTTTTCAGCACCCTTTCCTCTACTTCTTAGACCTCTACCTTTCTTCCCGGCTGAGGTCTTTCCTCGGAAAACTCTTCCCTTTTCATCTTTGTCGCATATCCAATTTATATCGGGGTCGTTCTCGATTGATGGATGATTTGGATCGACCATTATCACTTCAAAGTATTTGTGGCGTCCGTCTTCTCCTACCCAATAGGAGTTTAGAATCCGCAGATTCGGATACCTCCTGGAAGTCCTTTCCTCAGCTATCCTCTGCAAATTCTTTTTCGGCGTTATCTTCTTAACACCCATCCTTTTTGGACCTCTTCCACCAGTAGGCCTAGATTTTCTAAGATTTCCTCTCCTGACCTTTGCTCTCGCAAGTACGAATCCTTGTTTTGCCTTGTAGCCCAATTTTCGAGCTCTGTCTAGTCTTGTAGGTCTTTTGATTCTTTTGAAATTGTCCTCTCTACGCCATCTTTTCATGCGCTTTCGCTGCAATTCTTTCAAGAATCCTTCCTTAGGTTGTTCCCAGGCCTTTTCTATGTATTTATACATGCTCGGATAGGTTTCCATCGTTTCTTCTTCCTCTGCCGTGAATTCTTCAGACATATTATCACTTTTCTCTTGTTTTCGGATTCACCCAAAACTGGGCACATCTCCAACGGGTTTTTCCCGTCACTCGTTTTAATCTATTTAGAGGTATGTGTTATATATGTATTGTGTGACGCCTCAGGTGCTCATCCCCTTAAGGGTTAATTTTTAATACCCCTCTAACTTATCGCTGATTATCGAATATAGTTCAGGTGTTAGCCATGAAAATTCACAGAGTCAAAGGAAGATTCAGGATGGGAAAAAGGAAAGGTGACTGGCAGCGCTTCTCCAAAGAGGTCATAAGCAGTAGTGAAGAGGAGGCAAAGGAAAAGATATATTCTCTCTTTGGTAGTAAGCACAGAGTCAGCAGGACCAATATAAAATTTTATGATATAGAAGAGATAAGTGAAGAAGAAATTGAAGATTACTTGATAAAGAGCAAAATCGAAATGGAGGCATGAATATAGTGGTTAATCAACGCGAACTACAACAGAAAGCATCTACTCTTGAAGTGATGAAAAACGAAGTAGAAGCCTTGCAGGGACAGAAACAGATGTTGGAAGAACATATCAACAGACACGACGAAGCGAAAGAAACGATGAAGAATTACAAGGATGAAGAGGAAGGCACGGAAGTTTTAGTGCCAATAGGTGCAGACTCTTACATCTATACTGAAGTAAGCAACAATCAGGAAGTACTTATCGGTCTTGGTGCCGATTTATCGGCGGAAAGAGATATAGAGGACGCACTAGATATAATCGAGAGGAAGAAAGAAAAGATCGGAGAAGAAAAGAAAGAGTTGGAAAAACAGATAGAAGAGATCAGTGAGAATGCAGAGGAACTGGAGAACGAGATAAGGAAGGAATACCAAGAACTTCAGAGGCAGCAACAACAGCAGCAAGGCGGGGGACAGATAATTCAGTAGATCAGGATTCATTATCTTGTCCGAAGCATATTGATGATGATATGCCAAACTAGCTGAATCAGAGGTAATCATGTTTGAAAAATTAAAAGATAAATTATCCGGATTGAAGCAGTCTAGTAAGAAAAAGATAAAGAAAAGTCCCGAGGAGGCCTTCGTTGACGGGTGGGGTTCTAAGATAAAGGAGAGTAAGGTAGAAGATATCCTTTGGGAGCTGAAGGTATCTTTACTCGAAGCAGATGTTGCTCTACCCGTTGCCGAAGAGATACAGGATAAAGTAAAGCAGTACATCCTCGGTAAAAAGATCAGTCGGAAGTATGATCTAGAAGAGGTTGTAGAGGCAAGCCTGAAAAAAGCTGTTAGATATGCCCTTAAGACTGATAAAATAGATTTCGATAAAAGGGAAGAAAAAGCGGAAAAACCGTTTTCTATAATGTTTGTAGGAGTGAACGGGACGGGAAAGACCACCACTATAGCGAAGATCGCTAAAAGATTGAAAGACCAGGAATACAGCTGTGTTTTAGCGGCGTCAGACACTTTCAGAGCCGGAGCCCTTGAACAGATACAAAAGCACGGTAACAATCTCGGCCTTAAGGTAATCAAACACTCCAAAGGCAGTGATCCTGCTGCGGTAGCTTATGATGCACTTGAACATGCTGAAGCTAGAGGAAAAGATGTAGTCCTTATAGATACCGCAGGAAGGATGCAGACCAACAAAAACTTGATGAACGAGATGGAGAAGATCAAAAGGGTCGCTGAACCTGATATGATAATTTTTGTAGGTGACGCTCTTGCAGGTAATGACGCTGTAGAGCAGGCAAAAGAATTTGAGAAATCGGTCGGGATAGATGGGGTCATACTCACTAAGATCGATGCTGATGCGAAGGGTGGCGCAGCTTTATCAATTGGTCATGCAGTCGGTAAACCGATGCTTTTCGTGGGGACTGGAGAGGATTACAAAGACCTTGTTGAATTCGACGCAACTTGGATGACTAAAAGGCTTTTCGGTGGCTGATCGATTTTATCGCATAACAACTCTTTAAAAGAACGGTCATCTCTGCAGATAACCTATGCCGTCAGGATGTATACCAGCCTCTATACGTTTGGGTTCTTCTTCTAGTCTATCAATATCGATAACTGAGATGTCGTTCGTTTTGTTATTAGCTACATAGGCTCTTTCACCAGGATGATCAAATACCACTCCTCCGGGCCATACTCCGACTGGCATACGCTTCACTTCCCAAGGCACTCTTTCATCATCTCTTTGGAAGTCCGTTTTGATCACTGAAACGTCGTTCGACTCTCTATTGAGGATAAAGGCGTATTTTCCGTCGGGCGAAAACACTATTCTTATGGGTGTGGTTCCAACCCTTCTCTTGTATTTGGTATCATAATTTTCAGGGTCTATGACGTAAAGAGTACCATCTTTCTGGTTAGCTACATAGAGATCACCGGTTTCTGGATCCACCGCAGTGCCTTCTGGTCCCTCACCGACAGGAAAATGATTTATCACTTTTTCTTTTTCAACGTCTATAACAGAGATGTTATCACTCCCTATATTGGGAACGAAAACTTTTTTTCCATCTTTTGAGAAGGTTATCATGTGGGAATGCTTCTGGTGGGTTGGGAAATGTTTCTTTATCTCGTCTTTTTTTGTATCTAGTATGAATATCATATTGCTGTAGGTTGAGGCTACATAGAGTTCGGATCCATCCTCCATCAAACCAACACCGTGTGGAAAATCGAACTCTTCATGTTTTATCCTTTTGATGATCTCGAAATTTTCATTATCTACAACATCTATTTCATTACCCAGGGAACAGGTTATGTACGATTTTTTCCCGTCCTTTGAAACTGCAATCTCATGGGGATTATGACCAGTTTTTATCCTTTTGATTTCATCCTTTTTTTTAATGTCTATTATGGACAAACTGTCTTCATCCTTATTCAATACTAACAGATATTCCTCCATTTTATCACACGAGATTAAAGCGGTTAGGTCTTACCTATAGTTTTTCATTAGTCAGACAAAAAGCGTAAAAGATAAAAGCTATCGAATCTATACCGAATTAGGTGCTATCTTGAAACGAAGAAGGAAGAGCAAAAGGAAGAAAGAAAAAACTTGTGATGTTAAAGGTTGCGATGAAGATAAGAAGAAGTCCCTACCTTCAGAGAAAGTCTCAAAAAAGACTGAACTAACTATTGAGTCTTCTGGAAGAAAGACTTACCTGTGCAAGGAACATTATAAAAAATATAAAAAAGAGACTAAAGAAGAGAGGACCACGAAGAGATTAGCATGGGATTAAAGTCTTTGGTAGATCTTGGTGCTTGATTAACCTCCTTGAAATGCCATTCTAGAAAACGAAATATAAATTAAAAAAGAGGGAAAAGTTCTTTTAAGGACAAGTTCATTTATAATTATAAACTCGTCTTACGAAAGTCCGTGTTTGCAAAAGTTATGTGTGATTAATATGCACAAAAAAGACATACTAGGTCTCTCTTGGTTAGGAATTAAAAAACAACTAGGTCTAATGCTCTTATTCTCAGTGATCAATCTTCTAATATTTGAGCCTAAAAAGGCAAAAAGAGTAAAATTGCCTAGGACCGAAGTAGAGGTGCAGAAAACTAAGGAAAGAAAGGGAGAAGAGTGGATATCTGAATATACAAAGACCCCACCTCTAGAAAGAGATTCTCAGCGTATAGTAGAGGTCTACCCAATAAGAGACCCCTTCAGTTATGCTAGGATAATATATGATGAAGATAATTCAGAGCATCTGTACCAGGCTATAGAACCTACTTTAAGGGAGGACGAACAAAAATTACTAGAGAAGATAAGAGATACACTAGACAGGACTCTTACTTATGAATGGGAGACTATGAAGAAAAAGGATAAAGAAGAGTTCATCAAGGAGTCGGTCAAAAGCTATATCGAGAGCAGAGAGATGAACATAAACGAGATCACAGAGAAGAGGATACTGTATCATGTCATCAGGAACTATGTCCGTTTTGGCCCCTTAGATGTTTTAATGAGTGATGAAAATGTTGAGGATATCTCTTGTGATGGCATAGACATACCTATCTTTATATATCATTCAAAATACGAATCCGTGAAAACCGACATAATATTTGAAAGTGAAAGCAAATTGAACTCTTATATCATCCAGTTGGGTCAACGATGTGGGAAACAAGTATCTGTATCTCAACCTATCTTGGACGGTACCACCCCCGAAGGTCACAGAGTTCAGGGTACCTATGCTGATGAAGTCTCTACCCGTGGCTCATCAATAACCATAAGAAGGTTCAAGAAGGAACCATTTACTCCCGTCAAGCTCATAAAGTACAATACGGCGAATCCAGAGATGGTGGCCTATCTGTGGTTGATGGTTGAGCATGAGAAGTCCTCTATCGTTGCCGGAGGTACAGCGTGCGGTAAGACCGCGACTCTCAACTCCTACACGCTTTTCATTCCTCCAGGTCTGAAGATAGTTTCTCTAGAGGATACCAGGGAGATCAATCTTCCTCATGAAAATTGGATACCCAGTACCACTCGTTCAGGGATGACTATGAGCCAGGGTAAAGGAAGGGATCCAGGTGAGGTGAACATGTACGATCTCGTCAGGAATGCTTTAAGACAGAGACCAGATTATATAATCGTGGGTGAGGTGAGAGGTAAAGAAGCCCACACCATGTTCCAGGCCATGGCAACCGGCCATGTGACTTACAGCACCATGCACGCTGATTCGGTTCAGTCTATGGTTCATAGGTTGGAAAATGATCCCATCAATTGTCCTAGAGTGCTTTTAACAGCGCTCAGATTCGTGATAATCCAAAAATTCGCCATGGTAGATGACGAAAGGGTTAGAAGGATACAGGAGATCACGGAGATAGTGGGTTTCGAACCTGAGAGTGACGAGCTGATAACGAATACCGTCTTCAAATGGAACAGGGAGAATGACAGCTTCAGTTATCAGGGTCACAGCTATAATTTCGACGAGATAATGACCGCTAACAATTGGACTCAAGAAGAGATGGATGAGGAATTTGAAAATAGAGTCGAAGTTATTGAATATATGGTAGAAAAAGACATGGTGCATTATAAAGACATTTCCAGGATAGTAGCTTCTTATTATAAAGAACCCGAAGAAACGTTAGCTAGGATAAGGAGAAAGAGAGGTGATAACTGATGGCGGAAGGAAGTGACATATTTAAAGGGTTCGAATTCAAAGACGAATCATTCTTTTCCTCCAAGAGAACTGAAGTAACTGAAGAGATAGAAAAGTACGGGCCGCATGTCCAAAGACTCCCTAAAGAAGCGGTACCAGAATATTTGACTTTGACACCTTATCAAAAATTTTGTTGGAAGATGTTGGGTCCATTGGTAGAAGAAAAAGATGTAGAGGACGAAGACTTGGAAGAAGCTCTTCTTAGGGCCCACATGAAGATCAGAGTCGAAGAATATATCGCTTATGTTTGGATGAGCACCATCTTGGCAGCTATTGGCGGGATTGTTGTAGCGGTACTCATGGGTATATTCCTATCTCCTGTTTTGGGTTTTGCATCTTACTTGCTTGCGGGTATGACAGCACTTCTAGTGCCCGTCGCAGCTTACATTGGACTGAAGTCGATACCTTCTGCTAAAGCTAATAGTAGGGGTAAAAAGATAGATAAAAAACTTTCAGATGCTATGAGTTTTATAGCTTCCATGTCCTCTGCTAATATCAATCTAGACATGATATTCAAAGAATTGGCGAGGCAGCCATTATATGGGGAAGTCTGCGAGGAAGCTAAGTTGATCACAAGGGATACTGAGATTTTGGGGTTAGATATCTTGACTGCCTTGGAAAGAGCTACTGCTAGATCACCTTCTGACAATTTTAGAGAATTTTTGCAGGGAGTGATCACTACCTCAACATCTGGAGGGCAGCTGAAACCCTTTTTCAAAAGCAAGATGGAGGAATATCAGGATGAGAGACAATTAAGGGTTCAACAGAACATGGAAACATTGGGTATGATGGCTGAATCTTTCGTAACGGTGGTAGTGGCTTTTCCTCTATTTTTGGTTGTGATAATGGCTATAATGTCCCTAATGGGCATGGGAGCTGGCGATCCAATCCCTGTACTTTACGCTATAGTAGGTCTTATGATTCCAGGTTCACAAGCTGGATTTATTGCGATAATATGGTTGATAACCAATGATTAAAAAAGTAGTGTGATAAGATGCCAGGAAAAGAAAGAAAAAGCGGCTTCGAAAAGATATTGACCCTTGGATACGCAAAAGAATTCTTGATCATTTCATCGGTTGGGGGAGCAGTGATGCTATTCATAGCCTTATTGTCATATCTAGATGCTGGACCTATCCCCTTGGCACCTATTGATTGGAGCATGATCGCCGCTATGGTTTTCTTTGGGCCCTTTGGAATCTATGTAAGCTATAAACACAAGCAGATTGAAAGGATAGAAAGAAGATTACCAGATTTCCTCCGAGATGTTTCGGAAGCTGGAAGATTCGGTATGACCCTTGCTGATGCGATAGTGGTTTCGGCTGAGGGTAGATATGGTGAATTGACCCCAGAAATCAGAAAGATGGCTGCCCAGATCCAGTGGGGTGTACCTGCTAACAAGGCCTTGAACTTATTTGCTCAAAGGGTTGACACTCCACTTGTGAATAGAGTGGTCGCAATAATAACCAAAGCAAATCAAGCAGGGGGTAATGTGGCTGATGTCCTAACCATGGTATCTCAGGATGCGAAAAAAGTGCATCAGTCAGAAGATGAACAAAAGATAGCTATGACCTCATATTTAGCAGTAATTTACGTTTCTTTTGCCGTCTTTATCGTAGTTATCATAATATTGAATACACAATTTTTGACTGCTATGGAAGAGGCAGGAGCAGAGATGGACATGGATGCGGAAGGTATAGAGGCACCAGGAGGCATGGGTGGAGGCATGGCTATGGAGATGGAAACTGAGCACATACCGGTTATACAGTATATATTCACCCTGGCGGTATTCGCACATGCAGTTGGAGACGGTATAGTAGCGGGTATCTTACAAACAGGTAAATTTACAAATGGAATGAAACACAGCTTCATACTTGTTCTTATAGGATTTATCACCTTGAGAGTGATGTTTGGAGGACTAGGATTGGTGATGTGAGGGATCAAGATGGCAACTAGCATAGGAAAAAAACTGAATGAGATATTAGGAAAAGATAAACCAAAGAAGGTTTACGTACCTTCTGAAGAATCTGTTGGATCTGAAGAAAAGGAGCAGATAACTAAGGTCCCAAAGATAGCAGAGGAGAACGTTAAAGAGATAGAGATTAATGAAGTCGAAGAGCCTTATACGTATGTAAGAATAAAATATGACAATACTTCTAATGAATATATCTATGAAGTCATCGAACCGCAGCTGACAGATGAGGAAGAAGAGGTTTTGAAAGCTGTCAAGGACCAGATCGTTGACAGAGTAGAGATGATAGACCTAGATAGTAAAGAAGAGCAAGAAGAATATCTTGGACATAAGATCAACGAGATATTGAAAGATTTAGACGTTCAATTGAGAAAGATATCTAGGGAGCGTATCAAATATTACGTTAAAAGAGACTTTCTTGGTTTTGGCCCTATAGATGTCATGATGAAGGATGTAGATCCTGAAGACATCTCCTGTGATGGTGTTGGTATCCCGATCTACGTTTTTCATAGAAAGTACGGGTCAATGAAATCCAACGTTAGTTTCGATGATGCAGAGGAATTGGATAATTATGTTATTTGGCTGGCACAGAGAAGTGGAAAACACATCTCTGTTGCGGATCCTATGTTGGATGCTACCATGCCGGATGGATCAAGACTTCAGGAAACTTTGGGTACGCATGTAACGCAGAAAGGATCCTCATTTACGATAAGACGTTTTGAGGAAGAACCTTACACCCCTGTAAATCTGATAAACTTTCAAACCTTTAACCCTGAGATGATGGCCTATGCATGGATAGCTATCGAGAACGGCCAATCTATGCTAATCTGTGGGGGAACGGCATCCGGAAAAACCACCACCTTGAACGCGATCTTACTATTCATACCTCCGCAGGCCAAGATCGTGAGTATCGAGGATACCCGTGAATTGAATCTGCCCCATGAGAATTGGGTGCCACTCCTCACAAGGAGCGGATTTGGCGAGATCGACGAAGATACAGGCAAAAAAGCAGGAGAAATAGATATGTATCAGTTGCTCCAAGCTGCTCTAAGACAGCGTCCGGAATACATGATGGTTGGTGAGGTCAGAGGTGAAGAGGCTTACGTGGTTTTCCAAGCTATGGCGACAGGAAAAAGTGCCTACACGACTTTCCATGCCGATGATGTCCAGACCATGGTGAATAGGATGGAAAATGATCCTATCAATTTACCTCGAGCGCTGATCGGTGCATTGGATGTGGTGGTATTACAGGCTAAAGTTAAGGTTGGTACGAAAATGGTTAGAAGGATCAAGGCCATGACCGAGATTGTTAGCGTTGATCCTGAATCCGAGGAATTGATCACCAATAAGTCATACACATGGAACCCTGCGGACGATTCTTTCAATTACAGCGGTCACAGTTATGTATATTCAAAAGTGGCTCAATCTAAAAGTTGGACTCAAAGGGAGATGGAGAGAGAAGTTAAGAGAAGAAAAATTGTATTGGAATATCTGAACCAGGAAGAAATTTATAATTATGAAGATTTTGCCCAAGTGGTTACCTCATATTATAGGAACAAAGAAGAGGTCTTGGAAAAAGCAAAGAGAAAGTTAGAAGAGAGTAAAGAAGAAGAATTTAGTAGGAGTTAAAGGGGTCATCTATATGTCGCAAGAACCAAAAAGAAGAACTATAAACAGGAGAAAAAATGTCGATCGATCTGAAGAAGGAGTCGCTACCACAGTTGGTACAATAATGGCCCTGTTGGTATTTTTGAGTCTATTATCTTTGGTGGTTCAGCAGTATATACCTGTGTGGATAGAGGACAACGAAGCATATCACATGGGGGATGTCCAGAGCCAGTTTGCGAACATGAAAAGCGGCATAGATAACTTGGTATTAACGGAACAGCGAGGGTTCCCCAGCTACAATTCCATAAACTTGGGAACTGAAGGTATACCTCTTTTCGCTGATAGCACTCCTGGTGTACTCAGACACAGTTCCGGCTTTGGAGAAGATGGAGATGGTATGCGCATAAGTTGGGCTGTAAACGGAGAGGAAATCGTACACGAGAGCACCGGAAACATATCTTTAGAAGCACAAAATAGGTACTTTGAAGAACAGACAGTGATATATGAACATGGTGCTATACTTCTAGATCAGGCAGAAGGAGGAGTCATGAGAGCAAGACCCCATATCACCATAGAAGGTGGTGCGATCAGATTAACCATGATAAGCTTAGAAGGGAGCAATCGTCCGGTAGGAGGATCCGGTACAGTAGGCCTTACGGTAGAGCTAGCTTCGTTGGATAGGGATTCAGTAGATGAACCCGAAGACTTCAATTTCGAGTTAACAACTGCATATCCGGAGATTTGGAAAGATTATTTTGAAAACGAGACCGATCTAGAGAATATCGATATTGATGGTAGTAGATTGACCCTCATTGATGGGGAAAATGACGATTATAATGTTGACGAAGTAGAAATAACAAGAGCTAGATTCGTGGTCGACATCGACGCATGAAATCTCTAAGGATCACAATCCTATTCTCTTTTGTTTTTCAATAAATATATAAAATAATCTGCACTCACTAATATCTGAAAAAAATTTATCGCAACTAGTTAAAGGGCCTTAAATTGATATCTCAGTGATCTTTTGCCCAGCTGTAGTCTCTCCTTTTGGCGGAGTTCCCAAATCCACAGGAGGCGCAGTAGCCCTTTTTGACATTATAGGCTTTCTTTCCACATCTCCTACATGGGATGTGAGTTTTTCCTGAAGATTTTTTCCCTTTAGCTGGAGTTCCTTTACTCATATATATCCCTCTATGGTGACACGTAAACTACGTTGTCTCCTCTTACTAATGCTTTATCCATCTCTCTGACCTTTTCTCCGTCTATGAATTCTTTAACGTCCTTCATCACTAGATTCAGATGTGCGTCGTAGCCGTTCAGCTTCCCTCTATACTCTTTATTGTATCTCAATTCGACTATCACGTTGTTGCCAAGATTTCTGTTCAAGACCGTTAAAGGTCTATTATCTGTTTGAGCCATCGGAAGCTTATCTACTACACATACTTAAATCTAATGCTTCGTTCGATCTACAAATGTACTGTTTTGATTGAATTATCTCGAGGTCACTCTGGAACGAGAGTTCCTGAAAATCCCTGCCATGCTAGGGCGGATTTAGCTACTAGGCTCAGGATTATGTACATCCTTTCCCCGTAGAGATAATCGCGCCAGGGTCCTATTTTCTTGTACTGCAATACTTGGTTCAATGCGAAGATATTGAAGAAAATCGCTATCGAAATAAAGATCCCTATCACGAAGTTCGGCACATCAACAGGAGATTCCGCGGCCGCTGTCAACAAGCGCATGGCGATAGCTATCCATGGAGCTATCCCTGCTATGCAGCCGAATATAAATGGTGACCAGCGTACTTTTTTAGTTTTCTGATTATATGCTTCCATCAACCATCCAAAGAGTATCATCGATGCGTTGACGATGAAAAGAACGATCAAGAATGCGAAATCTGTGATACCAACCAACATGGCTATAACAATGATCATCAGCGAGCTGCTGAAGGAATACTCTATCCATCTAGCCTTGTTGATGTGGTTTTTTAGATTATCTACGTACCAATCATATGCAAATGTTGAAACTACGAAGTGGGCTATAGCGGAAAGGAAAAGGAAAGCCGCCACAGTCGGCCCTATCTGTAGTTCGAACAAAGTTTGCGTCCCCATCTCCTCAGTACCGGGGGGGCCTTTCATCCAACTGTTGGTTACGGCGATCGAAAAATCCGTACTCAAGTACACCATTAGTACACCTTGAATGAAGTGAAGTACAGCCATAAATCCATTGAATCTTCTCAACTTCTGAAATTTTTCTGCATCTGACATGGTCTCCCTCTAACAAAGTAAATGAGATTACAATATATATAATTTTCTAAATTAGAATTCCTTTATCAAAAAATCTTCTATCAATAACGAATCCAGACCTATCTTGTTAAAAGAACGGAGTGCCTCTCCAGGTCTGCAGACTATCGGTTCACCATGGAGGTTAAAACTCGTGTTTAGAACCGCTCCTATCTGCGTTCTTTCTTTGAAAGAATCGATTATATCATAATAGGGTTCATTATCCTCTCTCTCGATTATCTGGGGTCTGCAGGTACCATCTACGTGTGCCGCTCCCTTAAGATCATTTTCACCTCTTTCAGTCAAGTGGTAGGACATGGTCATGAACTTGTTTGGATCTGGTTCCTGAAGATAGGTATGCATAAAACTCCTTAAGATGGTAGGAGAAAAGGGTTGAAAAGGTTCTCTACCGAGTCTTTCGTTCAATTCATCCCGTAGTTCTTCACTTGAAGGATCCATCACTATGGACCTATTCCCTAAGGCTCTTGGGCCATATTCCATCCTGCCTTGAAAAAGACCGATGAACTTACCTCCTTCGAGAAGCTCTGCCACTTTTTCAGGCTCATCCTTCAACTTCTCGTAAACGAACCCTTCTTCTTTCAGGATAGATTCTATATCTTTTGAGAGGAACTTTGGTCCTGAAAGAACACTGTTGAGATCACTCTTCCAATCCCAACGGATCTTTCTCTTATCTAATCTCGCCTTAACTTGAAGTGCCGCTCCTAAAGCTAAACCCCCATCGCCCATGTGAGGGAAGATCCAGTATTCAGGGAATTCTTTTTTGATCACTTTGTTGGCTTTAACGTTCTGAGCTACACCTCCTACGAAACATACTCTTTTCTTGAATTCATCCTGTATCATTTCACTTTTTTTTATATTCTCACACCATTCTTCCAACATATTTTCTAGGTGGTGCTGGGCAGAGCCGGCTATCTTTACCGCAGTATCCCAAAGCTCGTGATCTTTCTTACCACTTCTCAGAACGTTTGAGCACTCTTTTTTTCGTTTCAGTGGAAAACCTGTTTTTTCGGAAAGTTTTTTGACCGATCCTGATCCAGTGACCTCTAAGTGGTTCTTGAAACCCAGTCCGCTGACTTCTATACAGTCCTCAAATCCAAAATCGTCTTCACCCTGATGATAACCGCTCAAAGCCATGATCTTCCCCTCATGCCGCATAGGTACGAAACCCAGCATCTCAGTGATAGAGGCGTAGAAATCTCCCACAGAATCCAAGTAGGACGATTCTGCGATCTTTTTTAGCTCACCATCATCGCCTATAAAAACAGCGGAGGAGACCCCGTCGCCTGCTGCATCGATAGTTAGCACAAGACACTTTTTCCATCCTGAAGTGAAATAGGCTCCTGCGGAATGAGCTAGATGGTGATGGACCGTCAAGAGCTCGGTTTCCGGTTCTCCTATGATCTCTTTTATACATTTTTTGAGCTGGAGCAATCGTTTTTTCTTTCGATAGATACCCGCTGCAGCGACCAGATCGATATCTGCAGGATCAGTAGAAGAGAGTTCTAACACCTCTTTTATGGATCTTTTTGGAAAACCTCTATGGTACTTCTCTCTGCTCAAACGTTCTTCGTTCACCGCATGTATCTCATCGTCCTTTATCAGAGCGGCGCCGGCGTCGTGGCCGTCGTGTATTCCAAGTATAGTTACCATCATGCTCAAATGAAATACCACATAAATATCCTTTACCTTTCTCTGTTTAAACATGAGAAAAAATTAATATAAGGTATTACTTACTTTTCAAGGGAGAATATATTCACTGAGAAGAGGGAGCATAAAAGATGGATAAGCTCAAAGTGATCGTAGTCGTTATCATATTGGTTGCAGCGGTATTTTCAGCGATCATAGTGGATGGATCAACCAGGCAGCATCCAAGTGAAGTGGTTTGGCAACGAAGAAGAATTGATGACTATTCGATAAATGACCAGGGCGCATTTTCAATATCTGAGAATGTAATGTTTGTAGGGGCTAGGAGCTTTCCAGAAAGGATGGCTCGCGATGAACTTGTCATAGCGGTGGACATGGACGAGAACGAATTGCTTTGGAATCATAGTCATCATGAACCGACATCTAGGATATTTTCGGTCTGTTCCAATGAGGATAAGGTATTCAGCAGCTGCCACAGCGGCCAAATCATAGCAGCCGATATAGAAACTGGAGAACTGATCTGGAATTATACACACCCTGCTGATTATACTCTTTCATGGGCTATACAAAGCACAGAAGAAAGAGTCTATACCGGTTGGAGGCATAGTGAACTGATCGCTTTCGACGAAGAGACCGGAGAAATCATGTGGAATCATACACTGCATCAGGATGATATTCTCGATATCTATGTAGAGGATGATGTGGTCTACACCGCCTCAGAAAAGGTGATGGCCACGGATGCAGAAACAGGTGATGAATTATGGACATATTCGCTTCAAAACGGAGAACCAGCGAGAGTTTTTGTGAAAGAGACAACTCTCTATATCGGTTCTACTGAGGGCGAATTGATCGCCTATGATCTAGAAAAAGAGGAGAGAATTTGGAGTTCTTCACATCACGATGATAATGATGATTGGATAACCTCTATCACCTCGATCGATGGAGGCAACGGAAAAGTATACACTGGCTCTGGGGGCCCATCAGTTATCGCAGTCGACGCTGAAGATGGTGAGAAAATTTGGGATCATCAATATCATGGAGAATATACCGGGGGTTCATCGCCACATATTGCCGGTATAGAAGTTGTTGAAGATGAGATATACAGCGCTTGTGGAGCAAGACGTATGATAGTAGTGGAAGACGAAGGTGGCATTACAACAGGTGTTTCTAGAACCTTTAGCATAATTTCATCGGCTATTTCAACCGTTCTTGCTGATTACTGGTTCCCCACCCTTCTTATAGCTGTAGCTGTAGGCGGGGTGATAGCATTGATCGTTGGAGAGGACAAAATAGATTTTGGTGGTAAAGGCCCAAATACTAGGTAAGGATCGGACATTATGCTATTCTATAGATTTCCAGTAGTATAATATACTCCCACCTTAGTTCTCATAACGATGAAAAGAACACTGATCACCGCGGGCATCCATGGAAACGAGATAGGCTCAGTTCTGATAGCTCGTGAAATAAAAGGATGGATAGAAAGCAGAGGTATAGAAGAAGTAGAAGTCCTACCTAATGTAAATCTAGAGGCTGTCGAGCATAAACAGAGAAAAAATCCCTTAGATGATAAAGATCTGAACCGTATTTTTCCCGGAAAGGAGAACGGAACTACTTCGGAGCGCAGAGCTCATAGACTTTTTGAGAAGGCGAAGGAGTTCGATAGACTCATCGATCTTCACACCTATGGAGATGATAGCTGGTGTATTCCTTATATGCTTACTGATCTGAACCAAGACTATAACAGAAAGTTGTGTGAAAGAGTAGGTTTGAAAACAGCTGTTCAAACACGGGGTACAGATTCACAGCTCTTTTTGGAAACATCAAATATAGGCATACCTTCCATGATCATAGAGGCCGGAGGTGCCCAGAGGTATCGTGAGGAGCTTGAAGAGGTCAAAAAAACAATGATCGATCTGTTAACAGCTAAAAAAACTTCTTCAGAGAAACCGTCGCCAAAATACTTTGAACATTATGATAGGAAGAGATCGAGCATAGAGGGATACTTTGAACCGGTGAAAGAACCGGGAGACGAGGTAAAAAATGAAGAAGTCCTAGGTACTATAGATGGAGAAGAGATCAGAGCTGATTTTTCTGGACTTATACTGGGTATGAAAGAATCTAGCAGTTACGATCCGGAAGAAGAAAGTATTGCAGCCATAGCTAAAAAGTGATTTCAGTTCAATTGGGAGTCGATCTTCTTTTCGACTTCATTCAAAAATTCTTCTTCTTTACCGTGGGGTATCAAGGCCCCTGCGGCTATATCATGACCTCCTCCTTCTCCGCCAACTTCTTCAGAACATTCAGACATGACAGAAGAAAGGTCTAAACCTTTTTGGACTAGCTGTTTGGTGCCTCTAGAAGAAACTTTAACTCCCTCTCTATCATCAGAATTCGCAAAGGCAAAGATGGGTAATCTCTTATCAGCATCTCCAGAACTCAATATCATGCCGGCTACCGTTCCGACCACTGTATCTGGAATACGATCTTCCCCATGGAAGAACTGTATGTTTTCTCCCTCTTCGATCCCGATAGATTCAACGTAATCTAAACAATCAACGAGTACCTTCTGATGACCCGCCAACAGCTTCATCGCTTCATCCAAGTATTCATCTCTATCTCCTAAACAAACATGCAATCCTATCTCAGCCTTATCGTACCTTCCACATGAATTCAAAAGAGTAGAGAATTCCTTTGCCTGACGCAGCATGGTTCCTTTCTCCTCCTCAGTAAGAATGTATATCTCGCCGATAAGCGATTCAACGTTTTCTGTAGAATAACCTCTTCTTAACATCCTCTTCGCCAACTCTGATAGTATGGTCCTTTTTTCTTCCTTTGAGAGATCATACCATTTTCTCCATTCTCCATCTTTTTTCAGTTCAATATCGTTCTCGACCAAAAAATTCACGCAGTTGGACTCCTCTCCGGTCAAGCCTGGAAGTATAGGATTCGATGCGTATTCTAGAACTTTATGTAAGGGTCTGCTTTCTAATCCATATAGTGTAGTATCGACTCTCTTTGAAATGACCCCTTCATCAACCGCTTCTCTAAGTATTTCCCTGTTCTTACCAATCAGTTTCCCCTTTTCAGAAGTCTGAAGATCTCCAACGGCTCCTATAACAGCCAATTTACTCAGATCTCTGTTCTTATCGCTCATCTCCTTTGCAACGAGGTAAGTGGTACCTGAACCTGAGATCTCCTTAGCTCCATCCAATCCAAAATTGTGTGGATTCAACTCCAATGCTTTGCGGCAGTAACTCAGAATGTTGCCCCGGTCTTCCAGTTTTGGAGTGAGAGTACTGTTCCCTGGTTCATGGTGATCTGTTATGACACAATCTAAACTTTCTAGTGAGGAAATCTGGCCGCTTCCCAGGTCGGTGAACCATATCAATCCTTGGTCATCTGCTTTGATCTCTTCGATCTTGCTTTCATCTAACTGTTTGATGAATTCTACGCTTACATCTATTCCGGCTCTATCTAATGCCTTATAAGCGATCCCAGCAGATGTTATACCATCAGCGTCGATGTGAGAAATTATGTGAACGTTATTTTCTGAAAGCAGTTTTTCTGCTATAGTTTTAGCTTTTTTCTTCACGGTCTTTGTTTAAGATGAGATGATAAATAAATCTATTCCCCTAGAAGTTTTTGTAAAAATTTACTACGACAATCAAAAAATTTCTTATAGTATACCTTTCTAATAAATATGCATATGGACACAAATTTCACGGCGAAAGAAAAAATCCTGCTTCATCTACTCGATTACTATGGTAAAAATGAAGGATATGCCCTGCCTGTTGCTATTACTCAGGAAGGGATCGCAGAAAAAGTGGGCCTAAAACAAAATACGGTATCTTATGGAGTAAGAAATCTTGTGAAAGATGGATTTGTCGATGAGGAAACTAGAAGGATCAGGAACAAAAAACAAAAGCGGAAGGCGTATTTTTTGACAGGTAAAGGAGTGGACAAAGCTGAGAATATCAGAAATAAAGTGGCAGAAACTAAGATCAAAGTAGATTTGAATGGCGAGGAAAAAAAGATCAGGATCGGAGAATTGAATGCGTTTCTTAACACCAACCTTTCTTATACTGAGATTTTGAAAAAAGTAGAGCACGAAGGGAAGATAGAACAAAAAAAAGTCGAGCGTTATCAATCATTGACTAGCTACTATTATCATATGCCGGAACCTCCGCGTAAATCCGTTTCTCAGGTGGACGAGCTTTTGAAATGGTATGAAGAAGGATCTAAAATAGCTGGTGTAGTTGGGGAGGATGGGTCTGGCAAGACCACGGTCTTATCCAAGTTCGCTAAGCAGGTGGAAGGGAAGACTAACGTATTCTATTTTAAAGTAAAAGAATGGCAAGACGAGATGTATTTTTGGACACATATCGCTAGATTTCTAGAGGGTACCGGACAATATAGGTTTTCATCGTACCTTCATGCTCCTGATAGGCTCGACGACAAAGAAATAATGACGAATCTCCGAAAAGACTTCAACTCATCTCCTTCCATCTTACTGATCGATGATGTTCATCTCAACGATGAGATCAAAAGAATAGTGAAGCAGTTGATAACATCAGACGACCTTACTTCTGTGAGGATCGTATTATCGAAGGACGAGAACACGGTTGAACATCAAGGCCCTTTATTTGAAAAAGCTCACATCATAATGTTGAAACCTTCGATGAAACTCTATGATAGGATAAAAGATTTCTATGGAGTTAATGAACAACAGAATCCCATAAGACCGGTACTTAAAAAACACTTGACCACTGAAGAGTTCAGAATTTTGGCTTTTCTTACGATATTGAGGAAACCGATAAGGAAGAAGGAGTTATACAGGCTTTACGCGGTAAATGAGAAAATCGTGAAAAACCTTCTCGTTTCACCTTTACTAGATGTAACTGTAAAAAATAAACCGATCATCCATCCAACTGTAAGTAATATCTTAAAAGAACTGCTCATAGAAAAGGAGATCCAAGAGTTACATAAGATAGCTTACCAGTGTTATCTAAATGATCCTTTATCGGATGAACATGACAGGCTTGAGGAACTTCATCATATCAGTAGAGCTAAAGAATTTGGACTATTCGAAAAGAGGATCCAAGAGGTGGGAGAAGACATACTCTCTTCAGGTTTTGGTAATTTACTACTGAAGAGCATAAAATACTACAAGAACGAATTAAAAAGTGATAAAGAACCTCAGAGAGATACGTATTTTATTTATTTCTTAGAAGGTGAGTCTTACAGGCAGATAGGGAAAATAGAATTCGCCTTGGAGAAATATGATGAAGTTATACAGTCAGCAGAGGATATGGAAATCGTGATCAAGTCACATCATGGAAGAGCGAGCATAAAGGAAAAAGAGGGACAAGACCAAGAAGCTATAAAGGAGTACTATGAAGCCGCTAATATCCTTCTAGAGAAGGGTTTGGCGAATGAAAGAAAGGATTTATTGGGTATTTCTCGGATAAGAGTAGGTTCGCTGTTGAATGATAGAGGGGAATATGATGAAGCAAGAGATAATCTTAACAAAGCTATAGAAGCTTTAGAGGGGGACAATCATTCGTTGCTTACTACAGCTCATTTCATATTGGCTCGGATAGAAAAATCTGACGGAAATTGGAAAAAAGCGGTAGAACATTTCGAGAGAGGATTGAATTACTGGGAAGAGATCGATGAGACCTACGAGAGGGTCGGAGGGTTAAAAGAGATCGGAGCTCTGTACACTATCATGAGAGAGTTAGACGATGCGGAAGAACATCTTAGGGAAGCGGTTCAGACATCTGAAAAATTCGGTTACTGGCAATTGAAAGCCTCGGCCCTTCTTTCTTTGAGCGAGTGTTATCTAGAGAGGAAGATCTTTGATAAAGCTATAGAACACGCAGAAAAAGCAAAGGATCTCTTTGAAGAACTCGGAAGTGATGAGGAAAAAGCTCAAGCTCATTCCCTCCTAGGAAAAGCCTATATGTTTGATTCACAGGATGAGAATGCAGAAAAAGAGCTTACAAAAGCGATTTCGATCTATCAAAGATTGGGTCTATCTTATAGACTAGGATTGACGTATTTCTCTTTGGCGAAACTGAAGGAAAGAATAGGGAACAAACAGGGAGTTGCTAAGAATTATAGAAAAGCGATACTTTCGTTTTCAGGGAGCGGAGCCAATTGGATGGCTGAAAAAGTGGAAAGAGAGATGGACAATATCCCGATTTCTATGTGATATGATGTCAAAATTGAGCCGAAAGCTGATGGATGATCTTATTTTTCAAAAAGAGATATCGGATGAGGATGTTGTGTTGGGTCCATCCTATGGTGAGGATGCTGCGGTGGTGAAAATAGATGAACAATATCTTATAGCTCATTCTGATCCGATTTCCGGGGCTGTGGAAAATATAGGTTGGTTAGCGGTGAACATAGCAGCCAATGATATCGCCGTTTGTGGAGCAGCTCCGAGATGGATGCTTCCAACAGTTCAGGTTCCGACAGGCTATTCTGAGGAAAGTATAATCGAGATCTTCACGGATCTTTATGAGGGAACATCAGAGTTGCAGATAGATATAATAGGAGGTCACTCTGAGATCGTTGATTCTATAGATCAACCTTTGGTCAACACCACGATGATGGGGATAACCGAAAATCCTATCTACACCAAAGATGCCGGTCCTGGAGACAAGATCGTCCAGATAAAAAAGGCTGGTATCGAAGGGACTTGGATACTCTCGATGGATTATCGGGAAGAGTTGATCGAAAGAGGCGTAGATGCGAGGATAATAGAAAAGGCTGTTAGTCTTAAAAAAGATATAAGTGTTGTAGAAAACGCCCTTTCTGTGAAGGACAAAGTCAATTCAATGCATGATCCCACTGAAGGGGGTATACTTCAAGGTCTTTATGAGATGGCTCAAGCTTCTAACAAAAGATTCATTCTCGATACAGAACCTAAAGTTGGTGAAACCACTCTCCGTATTTGTGACGCCCTAAATATCGATCCTCTGAGATTGATATCTTCCGGCTGTTTATTGGTGACTGTACCTGAAAATGCCTATATAGAAAAGGGTAAAGTTATCGGCAGAGTTGAAGAAGGAGAAGCTTCATTAATGTATAGTGGAAAAGAGATCGAGTCTATACATGAAGACGAATTATTCAAAGCTATAAGAAATTTAGACGATGCAAATTGACAATCTACTGACTGCCGGAGCGTAACGTTTTAATCGAATAAAAAATATGGGCTGATGATGTCTGATAAAGTATCACTGGAAGATGTGAATTATTATTTCATAACCGATGAAAGCATAGCCACGCCTTTGACTGAACAAGCTAGAATAGCGGTCGAAAAGGGGGTGAAGATGATCCAATTCCGGAAAAAAACTGGGAGTGATAGGGATATGTATGACGAAGTGAAAAAGGTGAGGCAGATTTGTGGTGGGAGAACCCTTCTCACAGTCAATGATAGGATGGATATCGCTCTTTTGGGTGAGACGGATGGAATACATCTAGGTCAAGATGATCTTCCACCGAAAGAGGTCAGAAGCCATTCGAAAGATCTTATCATAGGTGTTTCAACTCATAACCTTACACAGGCAAAAGAGGCAGAAAGTGTAGCGGATTATATCGCAATAGGCCCGGTAAAAAGTACAGATACCAAAACAGATACTGCTGAGGAGTTAGGCATCGAAGGTGCGAAAAATATAGCGGATCAGATAGAAAAGCCAACCGTCGCAATAGGAGGTATTACGAAGAAAGACATACCTCCTCTATCTGAAAAATTCGATATGGTATGTGCCATCTCTGAAGTGACAAAGGAAGGAGATTTGGGAGAAAGAATAGATGAGTTTGAATCGACTATCGAAGAAATCAAGAGGATGGATTAGGTATGACCACAAAAAAGCTTTCGGAATTAGGTGAATTTGGCTTGATCGATAAGATAGCTGATATGCTTCGTACGTTTGAAAGCGATGAGTTAACTAAAGGGATAGGAGATGACTGTGCCGTTTTAAAGTCTAGCTGCAAGGACGAAGGATATCTCTTGCTTACTACAGATATGTTGGTTGAAGGTGATCACTTCGATAGAAGTTGGCAGAGTCCTAGACAGATAGGATGGAAATCTATAATAGCTAACATATCCGACATCGCTGCGATGGGTGGTCTCCCTAAATGGGGTCTTATATCTATCGCCTTTCCCGATTATATCACTGAGTCTTTTGCAGATGAGTTGTTTGAGGGCATGGTTTCTTCGTCTCAAAAATATGGTCTTGACTTAGTGGGAGGAGACACCACCCACGGTGATGATTTAGTCGTAAACGTTGCTTTGATAGGAGAGGTGGAAAAAGAATTCTTAAGCCTCCGCGGAGATGCCAAAGAAGGAGATCTTATATGTGTTTCTGGTGATCTCGGAAAGAGTTGGGCTGGTTTGGAATTGTTAAGAGCTGGGGAAGAAGGTTACACCGATTACTACCTGAGTCCAGACTGCAGACTGGAATTGGGACGAGATATAGCAAAGCATGTCAATGGGATGATCGATGTCAGCGACGGGCTAGCTTCAGAAGTGACCCATATCTCAGAAGAGAGCGGTCTTGGAGCGGAAGTATACAAACAAAAGGTCCCGATATCTGAGAGGACTAAAAGAACGGGTGAGATATTAGATAAGGACCCGATGTGGTGGGCACTTTCGGGAGGGGAAGATTTTGAATTAGTCTTCACCATACCTCCTGAAAAGTTAGAAATGATAAATGA
Organism: Thermoplasmata archaeon; assembly: GCA_003554965.1. Lineage (GTDB taxonomy): Archaea > Thermoplasmatota > Thermoplasmata > Halarchaeoplasmatales > Halarchaeoplasmataceae > Natronoplasma. Next base: position 109,831 of record PWHR01000085.1, read on the forward strand.
TAAGGATATCTCTGTAGTTGGAAAGATGATAGACGAAGGTCTTTATCTGATCAACGAGGAGGGGCAGAAGGAAAAGCTGGAAGGAGGATACAACCATTTCGGCTGATGTTACTTAATCAAGTTTTGCTCTCTTTTTCAGTAGGTAGGTCTCATAACCCTTTTCTTCCCAGAATTCTACAGCTTTTTCATTATTGGGAGAAACGGTCAGCACTGCCGACTTCACCCCCTTTTTCTCGAACCACTCTTCAGCTCTTTTCACTAAAAGGGAGCCGATACCTTCTCCTCTTCTTTCTTCTTTCACGAAAACGTCTAGGATCATCCCGATTTTGGTCTCTTTGAATATATCTAATCTCTCTCTGATCACTACATTCAAAAAACCGATCAACTCATCATCCTCTTCAGCAACATAAGTACACATGTTTTTCCTTTTAAAACCATCTTCCACGAATTCTTTCCAAGCCTCTTTAGCATCTCTAGAGAGATCGTATCCGAAAACTAAATCCTCGTGCATAACTGCAAGTTCGTACCATAGATCGGTAACATCTTTTAAATCAGCCCTTGTGGCTTTTCTCACTTCTAAAGCCATCTTTTCACTTTTCTTATAGATACAATTGAGGACTAGATATATATATTTGCAGTCGATTTACTGTATTGTTTGAGTGGGAAAAGAACCTGAAAGAGGAGTTGAGTATAAAATTATAAATAGACCCACTCATTAAAGAGAGCAGATAGACAAATAGTTGGAGGTATAAAGAATGGCAGACGATAAACCACATCTAAACCTCGTGTTCATAGGTCACGTGGACCACGGTAAATCAACATTGGTAGGAAGAACATTGTTTGAAACTGGGGCGATCAAAGACCACATAATCGAGGAGTATAAGAAAGAGGCAGAAGAAAAAGGCAAAGGCACGTTCGCCTATGCATGGGCTATGGATCAATTGGAAGAAGAGAGAGACAGAGGAGTTACTATCGATCTGATGCATAAGCGGTTCGATACCGATAAATATTATTTCACGATCATAGACGCTCCAGGCCACCAGGACTTTGTAAAGAACATGATCACTGGAACTTCCCAAGCGGATGCTGCAGTTCTGGTCGTCGCAGCACCTGAAGGCGTGATGGCACAAACTAGAGAGCACACCTTCTTGGCAAGAACGCTTGGTGTCGATCAATTAGTGGTCGCTGTGAACAAGATGGACGCCACACAGCCGGAATTCAATGAGGACAGGTACAACGATGTGAAGGACGAAGTAAGTCAGTTGTTGAAATCGGTTGGTTACAAGGACGAACAGTTCGATATAGTACCCACCAGTGCCCTCAAGGGTCATAATATCACAAAGGATGGAGAAAAGATAGAATGGTGGGATGGAAAACCTTTCCTAGATGCAATTAATAGTTTCGATGAGCCAGAGAAACCGATCGAAAAGGCATTGAGATTGCCTATCCAGGACGTATACTCCATTACAGGTATAGGAACAGTGCCGGTCGGAAGAGTTGAAACAGGAGTTATGAGACCCGGGGACAAAGTCACATTTATGCCGGCTAACGTTACAGGAGAGGTAAAATCCATAGAACAGCATCATGAAGAGATACCAAAGGCGGAACCCGGCGATAACGTTGGATTCAACGTGAGAGGCGTTGGCAAAGACGACATCAGGCGAGGAGACGTCTGTGGATCAGCCGATAATCCACCGACTGTGGCGGAATCCTTTACAGCTCGTATAATAGTCATAGACCATCCAAGTGTGGTCACTCAAGGCTATACTCCAGTATTCCACACCCACACTGCACAGGTTGCATGTACTTTCTTGGAACTTCAAAAGAAATTGGATTCGAAGACAGGAGAAGTTAAAGAAGAAAATCCAGACTTCCTAAAGACAGGTGAAGCAGCGATAGTGAAAGTTAAACCGACCCGCAACCTATCCATAGAAAAAGTTGAAGAGTTCTCTGAACTTGGAAGGTTCGCGATAAGGGACATGGGTAAGACTGTTGCAGCCGGTCAAGTGATCGACATAGAAGAAAAACAGATGTGAACAAGAAGAACACACAACACAAAAACCCTTTTATACTATTTCTTTGTGAGGTAAAAATAACATGGCACAGAAAGCACGAATCTCGCTGAGCGGGACAGATCCAGATCGCATGGAAGATATCTGTGGACAGATAAAACAGATATCAGATAGGACCGGAGTGGAGATGAAAGGTCCGATACCACTTCCTACCAAGAAGCTGACCGTACCATGTAGGAAATCTCCAGACGGTGAAGGAAATGAAACATGGGAACGTTGGGAGATGAGGGTACACAAAAGACTGATCGACATAGACGCTGATGAACGAGCTCTACGGCAGCTTATGCGTATACAAGTCCCAGACGAGATACATATAGAGATAGTTCTTCAGAGCTAAAAATTGAATTAAGTTTTTTTTGGATTTACCCTTCCAACATTTTTTTTGCTTCCTTAAATTCAGGATATAATTCAACAGCTTTCTTTATAGATTCTTCCCAATCCTCCATTTCCAGCCTTTTTAAGGCCAATCCTCGATTGTACCATCCGACTGCATCATCTTCATTCAATTCTACAGCTCTTTCAAAGGTTTGGAGAGCATCTTCCACCATGTTCAGTTCCAGCTGACAGAACCCGAAATTGTTTAAGAATACAGCATCATCTGTTTTAGATTCTAGCGCTTCTTCAAATAACTTAATAGCCTCATCAAAAGCTTCCAATTTAGCTGCAAAGCAAGCTAAATTGTTAAATAGTCTTGGATTTTTTTCAAATCTATCTATCAGATCATCTAGAATTTCAAAACCTTCACTAAAGTTCCTTTCTTTGTATTGAAACACACTGAGCAGGTCCAGAATTAGTGGTGAATCATTTTCTTCCTTAGACTCATCAAGGATTTCTATCCCATCACTCCAATCATTAACATATACCTCACATCTAGCCTTACTCAAGATGAAATCTATCAAGGATTCTTCTTCAAGTTCTTCGGCCTTCTCTAAATAATCTATAGCCTTTTCAAAGTTCCCACTTCTTCTCAGAGTCTCTGCATTTTTTTCTAAAAAGGGAACTGTATCATGGAAACTGTTTTCCTCATCAAAAGATTCGATGAGTTTCGAACCTTCCTTATACCTCTTCTGCTGAAAATATATCTCCTCTAGATTCATGTATGAGACATCATAAGGTCTCGCATCCTTGAACATATCTTCTGCAGAATCTAGGTCACCCTGGTCGTAAAAGCAGCATCCGATTATATTGAGGGCCCTTTCTTCCTTTATTTTCGGGGCAATTTTAATGGCTTGTTCACACTCATCTATCCTCCACATCATCGATGCTTCTCTGATCCGTCTCCAATTTCCATATATGCTTCTTTCCTCAGAGGTCGATGCACTAATTTCCTCTTCATCTACAGTCTTTGGTTCGCTCTTTGACTTTATCTCTTTGATCTTCTTCTCTTTTTTCTGCAATTCATCCTTCAAATCTTCTATTTTTTTATCCCTCTTTTTTACCTCCGCCTCTTTCTTTTCGAGACGGTTCTTTAGATTTTCCCTCTCCCCGACGAGCTGATCTAAATTTTCTTCCATCTCTTCGATCTCTTCTCTTAGATCCTCTTCTTTTACAGCACTATATTCTTCATCTTTCATTTTTTTTCGAAGCTCGGCTTTCTCATCTTCTAATTTTTTGATCTTCTCGTCTTTTTCTTCCAACTTTCTTCCCAATTTTTTCTCCCGCTCTCTTAACTCTTCGGCCCTCTCACTCTCATCTTGTATTTTCTCTTCTATCTCCTTTTCTTTCTCTTCCATCCTCTCTTTGATCAATCCTAATTCCTTAGAGAGTTCTTCTATCTCGTTCTCTTTCTCTTCTAGCTTTCTTTCCAAATCCTCCTTTTTCTTTCTCAAACCACTGATCTCATCACTCTTATCGTCGATCTCCAATTCGAATTTTCCGTCGCCTTTAGATTTTATGTTCAACATCCCTTCTATCCCAGTTTTCTCTGCAGCGATCTCTATCTCCTCTTCTATATCTTCAGAGGTGATCCGTCTTTTTTCGTCTTCGACGACCGTGCTGGTTTCATCCTTCCCCAATCTGTCCTGAAGGATGAAGTGCAACTCCTGTGCTCCTTCATGTTCAGGATCCAATTGAAGAGACCTTTGGATACTCTCCCATGCTTCCTCTTCTTCTCCCATCTTCTCCAGATAAGCACCGTTTATATAATGATACTCAGCTTTTTTAGGATCAGATTTAACCAATTTTTCAGCCATATCTAGAGCTTGTTTTATTTTTCCTAATTTTTCGAAAACTAGGGCCTTGTTGAGCATCGCTTCTTCAAAATAGGGCTGGATGGTCAAAGCACTGTTTACACAATCCAAAGCTTCCTTGTATTCCCTTTTTTTCATATGGCATAATCCTTTCTCGTTCCATGACTTGTAATCTTTAGGTTCTATCTCTAATATCCTATCGAAACTCATTATCGCTTCATCGTACATCTCTAAATCACGCAGTGCTCTTCCTTTACTTTTCCAAGCTTCTAGATGATCTTCATCGTAGTCCAATGCTTTGTCGTATGCTTCAACAGCCTTTTCTTTCTCTCCTTTTCGGTAGTAGATGTGCCCAAGCCTTGTCCACGCCTCGGGATTTTCTGGATCGATCTCCAGAGAGTCGTGAAGAGCCTCTTCTGCTTCATTCAAGCTATTTTTTTCATAGTAGATCATTCCTTTTTTATAAAAAGCCAAAGCTGGATCTTTTTCCTCAGTGATAGCCTGGTTGTAATGGTCAAGGGCTTGTTTATGGTCTCCTTCCTCAAGATATCTGTCCCCTTCTCGAATGAGCCAACCTCCACCATCCTCAACTTTTTCCTCCACCAATGTCAAAAGATCGAATTTTTCCAAGAGGCGGTAAAACTTTTCACCGCCTGCAACTTCTATTTTATCCATCTTTAGAATTTTGTCAGGATATATCTCCTCCGTTGTCAAAAGTAGTCCTCGAGATTTAGGAGTGATCATCTTTTTTAGACTTTCAATTTCCACATTAACTTCGCCGCCGGACCTGGTACATTTGATGACATAATCTTCAGCTTTTTCTTTTTTTGTTATCTTCCCCTCCGCTAAGATGTCCCCGCTGATAGATTTGATATCTGATACCTCAAATCCCATGCTTTCAAGGAGTCTGATACAGATGCTCTCAAACTTATTGCGACTCATCTTTTCGAGGCTTCTTAAACACTCTTCTTTGTCTATCAACTTGCCACCTTTCGTTATAGATTATAATTTGAGCCGTATTAATATATTATGTTCATTTACTCTCAACTCGGTCGGTGACTTCGTCCCATGAGACCAACTTTTTCTGCGACCCCGAGTGCTCTAACGCGAAAGAAGCTCTAGCAGAACCGAACCTACAGCAGTCTTCTATAGAAAAGTTTCTACACATCGCGGCGTAAAAACCAGCCCTGAATGCATCTCCTGCGCCAGTTGCTTCGACCTTTCTATCCGGTTCATAAGCCGTTATGTCTATATCTTCTTCTGGAAAGAAAAGAGTGCTTCCATCTGAACCCTTCGTTACTATCACAAAGTTCAAAGAATACTCTCTCAAGATGTCTTTTACTGTGTTGAGTTTTAAGTGATCTAAGGCTACATCTTTTTCTTTTTCATTACACATGAAGATATCACTTTTTTCCAGGATAGCTTTGAAAGTTTTAGCATCATAGACATATTCTAATTCCTGCGCTGGGTCAAAAGCTATGAGCTTATCGTTAGTGTTCAAAAGATCGAAAAGCTTTTCATAGTAATTAGGTTTCCCTGTACCAATATGGATTACTTCACAGTCTTTCACCGCTTCTACAGGTGGTTCGAATCTATGGGCGTGTTCCATAACACCTTGATCGACGAGTGTGAATTCCTTTCCCTCCTGATCTGTCACGATCCAACATCTAGGTGTGCTGTATCCTTCTATTTTTTCCAATCCGGAAAGTTTCACACCCGATTCTTTTAGCGCCTGGTAATAGTCCTCTGGGAAGTCCTCACCAACAAAAGAGCAGAGAGTAACATTCACACCTAATTTGGCTGAAGCTCTTGCGATATTGGCTGCGGTTCCTCCAAATCTTCTTACCCTTTCATCGATACCGATGGATGAGTCTATATCGGGTAGGCGGCTGACGCGAATTATTATATCCAGTGCTGTGTGTCCAAATACTCCTAAATACGGCTCCATGCTAACCAAAAACAATAGAAAAGTAAAAAGGTTTTGAATGTGAGGATTATAAGATTGACCTCACTTGATCCTTATTCAAGTTCTATCTCATCTACAGTTACTTCTTCGACTTCGGGTGCGTCTTCAGGCTCTTCTAGTTCCTCATCTTCACCTTCGTCTTCGACTTCGACGTCTCTATCGACGACTTCGCCGAAGGCGAGCGTTCGTAGAACCCTCGTGATCTCTATCTCGACTTCGTCCCCGACTTCAGTATCGGGAACAAAAACCACGAAGTTTTCTACTTTAGCCACTCCGTCTCCTTCCTTCCCAATATCTTCTATCTTTACCTTGTACGTTTCCCCTTCTTCTACAGGGGGTGAAACACCTACACCTTCGCTCATGAATTTACACCTCTTTTATTTGCTCTATATATACACACCACGTTGTATGATGTGCATGGTGGATGAAAGAAATCAGGGTTATTTATCTTTTGTCCCCATAAGCCAAAACTCAGATATATTCGAGTACTTCTTCTGGTCTTTTCAAAATCTGTATGTCTGATCTTCTCTTTTTCTCTTCTATGATCTCATCATATAATTTTGTTCCCTTGCCTTCTTCTGTATAATCTCTGTTCTCTATATTTTTCCTTTCGATTAATATCAGTTTTTGATCTTTTATTCCCTGCTTTATCGCTTCTAGATTTTTGATGTTGCCTTCACCTATAGGAAAATCGGTCAAAACGATCACATCCGCTTCTTTTATCATCTTTAGGTTCTTCTCGAAAGATTCTTCGCTAATGGGAGAGAACGGGGCCTCAGTAACACATCTTATATCAAAGTTTTTAGCTTTTTCAAGATCCGAATCCATCACGTTGAGGACTCCGGCAGTCACCTCATAACCATCTTCAATAAGTCTTTTGAACAAAGAACTCGATGATCCTCCACCGCAAACCACATGGACTTTCTTTTCTTTCATCTCCTCGTTCACTCGTTCGTCTAATGTTGTTACATACAAATTACCATCAACCGGATGACGATGTATCTCTGCATCTATCCCATACACCGCTTTGATATTCGAACGAGTTAAAACTTTTTCAGGCGCACCAAAACTGTGATCCATCCCATCATCCATTATAAGGATCTTTTCACAGTATCGAGCCGCTAAATTCAAATTGTGATGAACCGAGATGACACTCAATCCTCTATTCTCGTTCAACTTTTTCACAGTATCCATTATATCCTTTTTGTGACCTATATCTAAGTGAGAAGTTGCCTCATCAAGTAATAATAGATCTGGATTTTGAGTCAACGCTCTCGCCACTATGACCCTTTGTATCTCTCCGCCTGAGAGCTCGTTTATCCTTTTATCTTTAAATTTGAGCGTACTAGTCATTTTCATGCATCTTTTCGCTATTTTTTTATCCTTTTTATCGTAATTTTCGAACCTTGAAAGATATGGATTCCTCCCCATCAAGACGACCTCTCCCACGCTATAAGGAAAACTTATGTAAGTGTCCTGGGGCACGACAGCTATTGACCTAGCTATCTGCTCCCTTGAAAGTGTCGTGATATGTTCTTCTTTCAATCTCATATCGCCACTCCAAAATTTTAGAACATTCGTTATAGCTCTCAACAGCGTGCTCTTTCCTGAACCGTTGGGACCCACCACCCCTATGAATTCCCCCTCATCCATCGAAAAATCTAAACCTTTAAGAACTGATTCCGCACGGGTGTAACCCGCTCTAAGCCTATCTATCTCCAACATCACCATCCTGTTTCCCCCCTATGCTTTATCAAAAGATAGATGAAGAAAGGAGCTCCGAAAAGGCCGGTTATTACTCCCACCCATATCTCACCGCTCATCCTAGCTATAGTGTCACAAACGATCAAGAAGCTTCCTCCCAAAAGAGCAGAGATAGGTATGAGCTTTCTGTGATCAGGACCGACTAGCAGTCTAGCGGCGTGCGGGATGATCAGTCCTACGAATCCTATGACTCCCGTGAAAGAGATAACTACCGCCGCTAAAAGACTAGCAGCGATTAGCTGGATAACTTTGGTCTTCTCTACCTCTATACCTAATTGTTTTGCAGAGGTCTCTCCGGTCTGCATGACGTTGAGGTCCCGTGCATAAGCATACACTGCTACTGAGCCGATCAAAGCAACTGGCAAGGTTATCCATACATCGTTCCAGACCGTACCGCTCAAAGATCCGTAAGTCCAGGCAACTATGCCCAACATGTCCTCAGGTTCACTCAAGAATAATATCAAACTGGTCAAAGCTGTCATGAAGAAGTTCATCGCTAGACCGGCGAGGAGTAAAGTGGTGATATCCGTGTGTCCTCTGACCCTACCGAGGAAAAAGACAGTGAAAGTAGTCCCCATCGCGAAGATGAAAGCCAATAAAGGCAAGAGAGGCCACCACACTCCAAAAAATATGCCGACAGCGGTTCCGAAGACACCTCCTGCTGACACTCCAAGGATGAAAGGAGAAGCCATCGGATTCTTGAAGACGCCCTGCATGGAGGCTCCTGACACGGAGAGAGCTATGCCGGCGATAATTCCTAAAACGATCCTAGGGAGCCTGACATCGAGGATGATTGTGGAGTGAGCTCCAGGATGTGAGGGAAAATGGTCACCCAAAAGTGGGATCCTAGAAAGTAGAATTTCCATTATCTTTCTTAATGGTATACTTACAGATCCTAAAGATAGAGCTATGATCGCAGTCGCTACAGTCAATAAAGCAAAAGCGGTTAGGGAAGTTTTATAGTGCTTTTTTAATGGATGAGTCATCGCTTCACCAAGTAACTACTCTTCAACAGATTCTTATTCTTACTACTCAACTCCTTCCAATATATTTACCAAATCTTCCTGGATATCGACGATCCGGGGCCCAGGGCGGGAAATCATATCTCCGTCTACGTAGTAGATATCATCGTTTTCAACGGCGGGAATATCTCCCCAAGAATCTTTTTCGGTGAGTTCTTCCACTTCAATTTGTAGATATTCCGGTGCTATGATGACTTCTGGTTCTCTATCGATTATCTCTTCTTCTCCGACGTTCGACCAGCCTTGTTTATCGGAAAAGATGTTGTTCGCTCCCGCGTTCGTTAGAAGTGTATCCTGGAAGGTATCATTGCCAGGTGTGTTTATCTCATTCCCTGCGTCTGAGATGTAGAACGTATCGACTCTTTCTTCCTCAGTAAGATCCTTTGTTTCATTAGTTATCTCCACCATCTCCTCTTCGAGTTCATCCGCTTTTTCTTCAGCCTTTTCGGGTATACCGCACAAATTTCCTAACAACTGCATGTCCGAGTAAACGTCGTCCAAACTCTCTCCGCTTGTGACGAAAGCCTTCTCTCCGTAATCTTCTAGTTCTCCTCTCAGGTGGCTCACAGCTTGATTGATAACCACAACGTCGGGTTCCAGCTCTATGATCTTTTCATAGTCCACATTAAAAGAGTCACCTACCGAAGGCAGATCCTGGGCTTCCGCCGGATAATTACTGTAGTCGTCAACACCGACGATCCTGTCTTGCTCGTCTTCTTCGAGAAGATGGAAAAGGAGTTCCGTGTTCGAAGCCATGAATGAAACTATCCTTTCCGGCGGTTCTTCTAGTTGCACTTCTTTCCCTGTGGCGTCTTCAACAACGATCTCTCCATTTTCTTCATCCTCACCATCGGTATCGATGGTTATTCTTCCAGTCAGAGCGCCTATAACCAACGCCGAAATCAAAACAACCACTACCAGTATACCTAAAGTCATGAACATTTTTCGATCTTTCATATTTTTCCTCCATTTTTCTTTAGAAAAGTAAACAAAACTTTAACAATAAAAATTTTTTGTATCACTTTTCGATGCCTATCCTAGCCTTGATACCATCCTGATAAGGATGTTTGATCTCCTTCATCTCGGTCACAAGATCTGCTTTACCGATGAGTTCTTCAGGGGCTTTTCTTCCGGTCATCACCAGTTCAACCGTATCAGGCTTCACTTCCAGTAGCTCGAGTATCATATCCAAAGATAAAAGATCGAAATGATGAGCGACGCATATCTCATCTGCTATGATGACATCGTATTCCCCTGACGTTAGATTCTTTTCGATCTCTTGAAGACCTTTTTTCGCCGCCTTCAACTCCTCTTCGAAAGGTTCATCTCTCGTGTGTAAACTCCCTGTCCCGAACTGTTCTATGGTTATATCATCTTCCATCTTTTCCAACGCGATATGTTCACCGTATTCTCCTAGCTTCATGAATTGGCCTATGTAGACCTTAAAACCCCTTCCGGCAGCTCTTACAGCCAGACCGACAGCGGCAGTCGTTTTACCTTTACCATCTCCAGTGTATATCTGCACCAATCCTCTTTCGAGTTTCTCGCTCATCCTGATCCACCTTAAATATTGATTGAAATAACTAAAGTTATATTTAGAAATATATCCGATGTATTAAGTCTTTAGGAATTTTAGGCATAATTGTCCAATCGGTAAAATCCTTATATCTATCAGTAAATTGTTTAACGATGTTGGAAAGATATCACAAAATATTGAGCGGTAAGCTTCAACCCTATTATCTAAATGCGAAAGAAAGGGATAGAGGTAGAGATTTCTCAAGCCGCACTATGGATGAACTCTGGAATGAGCTTGAAAAGGAGAGCAAACGGGGCATACCTCCACTGGAACTAAAAAGAGAATTAGCCGACAGGATCATGCGGAACTGTATCCTCTGTGAAAGAATATGTGGAGTTAACAGGGAAAGAGGGGAAGTTGGAGTCTGTAAAGTTTCGGAAACAAAGATCTCGTCCGTCTTTACACATCTCGGAGAAGAAAGGGAACTCGTTCCTTCTCAGACAGTTTTCTTCGCCGGATGTAATTTTAAATGCGCGTTCTGTCAGAACTATGAGATAAGCCAACTAAACCAGGGCAGAAAGGTCGCACCAGAAATGTTGGTAGAGAAGTTGGAAAACAGCGGTGGAAAGAACATCAACTGGGTCGGCGGTGATCCGACTCCAAACCTGCCATATATCTTGGAGGTGTTGAGCGGTCTATCTAAAGAGGTTCCTCAGATATGGAATTCCAACCTATATCTTAGTGAAGAATCAATGAAGATACTGTCCAAACTTATGGACGTCTATCTTACAGATTTCAAATATTGGGATGATCGATGTGCTAAAAGACTTTCGAAAGTCGAAGACTATAAACATGTACTGAAAAAAAATCATCTTTTGGCTGAGGAGACGGGAGACCTTATAATAAGGCATCTAGTGCTTCCTAGTCACATAGAATGCTGCACTAAACCGCTGCTGGAATGGATAGATTCTGAACTCGATGAGCCAAGGGTCAACATAATGAGTCAGTACAGGCCTGTATGGAATGCGGATCAACATGAAGATATAGGTAGATACTTAAACGCTGAAGAGAAAAGGGAGATAAGGAGACTGAGGGATAAATATTCTCATCTTGGAGCCGATAGATAAGGTGACCGAATGATTAAAAAAGGAGATGTCTACTTTACTCACGCCGTGAGTGGTGCCTAGAAATCTCAGGTGTTATTTATGGGAAATAAAGAGAAAGAACCTTACGAAAAAGTCGACTCGCAATACTACAGTGAGTGGTACAACGAGGTAGTTGAAAAGTCCGAGCTTACAGATAAAAGATATCCTGTCAAAGGTATGAATATTTGGAAACCCTATGGTTGGGAGCTGATGTCCAACATAGATTCAAGGACGGAGAAACAAATGCGTGAAACAGGCCATCAAAAGGTAAAATTTCCACTATTGATTCCAGAGGATGAATTTCAGAAGGAAGCAGATCACATAAAAGGCTTTGGTGACGAAGTTTATTGGGTAACTAGAGCTGGCAGCAATGAATTGGATATACCATTATTGCTTAGACCCACCAGCGAGACCGCAATGTATCCAGTTTTCGATCTTTGGATAAGATCTCATGCTGATCTACCTTTGAAGATTTTCCAGATGGTCAACGTCTTCAGATATGAGACCAAGCAGACGAGAGCTTTCACGAGGATGAGAGAGATACATTTCTTCGAGGCCCATACCTGTCACGAGACCGCAGAAGAGGCTGAAGAACAGATAAAAGAGGACTTAGAGATAATGGAGCAGTTGTCTAAAAAACTCTGTCTGCCCAATCTTGAATTGAAAAGGACTGAATGGGATAAGTTCCCAGGAGGAGAATACACAGTAGGAGTTGACTCGTTACTGCCCACAGGAAGACTCCTTCAGATCGCGGGCATACACCAGTATAAAACTAATTTTGCTGAAGCCTACGATATAACTTACGAGGACGAAGAAGGAGAACACAGGCCCGTGCATCAAACTACCTACGGTATGTCCGCCAGATTGGTCGGAGCCATTATAGGGATCCATGGAGACGAAAAAGGCATAGTTCTACCACCGGCGATAGCTCCTATTCAGGTCAGGATCATACCTATCACTTACGGTGACGAAGAAGATGAAATACTCAAATACTGCGCTGATCTAAAAGAAAATCTCGAATCAGCAGGTATCAGAGTAGATATAGATGATAGAGAAGATGAAAGACCCGGAAGTAAGTTCTACGAAGCGGAGATGAAAGGTATTCCTTTGAGAATTGATGTCGGCTCTAACGAGTTAGAAGACGAAAGCATCACTTTGGTCAGAAGAGACGAAGGTGAAAAGAGAGAGTATTCCATCGAAGGTCTTGTTGAAACGATTGAAAAAGAGATGGAAAATATGGAAGAAGATATGTACAGAAAAGCTGAGGAATTCCTTTACGATAACATCGTGGATGCTGAAGATATAGCAGATATCACGGAAGAGAAAGTGTACAGGATAGGCTGGTGCGGAGATCGCGAATGTGGTCAGAATATAGAAGAAAGAACGGACAGACACATTTTAGGCACTCTTTACGAAGGAGAGGAATTCGAAAGAGGGTGTTTGAACTGCGGGGACGAAAACGCTGATGCAGCCTACCTCTGCAAAAAAGAGTGAACACTCTTTCCTTTTTTATTTTCAATCTTCAACAGAATAAAGTAGGTATCCGAAGATACCGAATCCCACAAGCACTATTGTAACTGAGTAAACGCCCAGATCTGTCCAAGTACCGTGGAGTAGTGACCAGCCGAAGTAAAAAGCAACTCCCAGTGCCGCTAGAAAGGCGTATAACATACTGACCAGGTCTCGACTGAATAATGAATTATCGTTCTCTACCATGATAGGTCAGATACAATAAAGTTTTATTAAAAGCTTTTCCCCTCCCCATATCAAAGCTCATTTTGCCTTTTTCAGATGTATAACGAACTTTGCCCCTCCAAGTTCAGAATCTTTTAATTCGATTTCTCCGTCATAACTCCTGATGAGCATCTTCACCAAAAACAACCCTAATCCGGTGCCTCTCTCTTTTTGAGTGGTGAAACCCTTCTTGAATACTTTTTCTTTTTCCTTATCGGATATACCTCTACCATCATCTTCCACTGTATAGATAACCTCGTCATCTTTTATGATCCGAGATATCTTTATTTTTTCTCCATTAGAGTGGTGGATTGAGTTCTCGATCACGTTGGAGAAAACCTCTTTCAATAGGGGACCAGCCTCGACTATATGTCTTTTAGAAGGATATTCGGTATGTATATCTATCCCATAATCTTTTGCCAGTTCCTTATTCATATCGATGGCGTCACGGAGCTTTTGGGTTACATTTACTGGTTCTCTCTTTTCTTCTTCGGCTTTTAAAAGCAAATGTATCTTCTTGATCAGATTCGTGCTCTGTTCTGTAGCTTTGAGGGCTTCGCTCACGTACTTTTGGGTCTCTTCGCTGAGATCCTCCTCTCTTTCCAACAATTCTAAGTATCCTTTGATCACCTGGGTTTTGTTTCTAATATCGTGTCTCAAGATAGAATGAAGCAGATCCTTCCGTTCTTCCGCCTTCTTTTTTTCCGATATGTCTTGAACGATTCCGATCGTACCCGAGATTTCACCGTCTTCCACAAAGTAGGGTGAAGCGTTGATCAGGACTTCGATAGATCTGCCATCTTTACAGATCAGCTCACTTTCATAAACTTCATATCCTTTATCCCTTGATTTTGTCTTCTCTTTTATCTTTTCATATTCTTCTGAAGTGGTCAATTCAGAGATGTTCATCCTCTTAAGCTCCTCCTTATCATAGCCTAACATCTCTGCAAAAGCGCTGTTCACAAATTCCATGTAATCGTTCAAATCTGTTTTCACGATCCCCACCATCGAGGTCTCTATTAATGTTCTATACCTCTCCTCACTCGCTTTTACCTTCCTCTCCCACTTCTTTCTTTCATCGATATCGATGACGACTCCAGTGACTTTTTTGTAATCGTCTTCCTCTTCAGTTATAGCCCCAACATCCCGGAACCATTTGTAGCTGCCGTCTTTTTTCTCTATACGATATTCGACTTCATACCGCTCCTCTTTTCCATCGAGATGGTCACGCATGTGCTGCATAGCCTTATCATGGTCGTCGGGATGAAGTAACTCTGTGAAGTCTTCGTAATGTTCGAACTTTTCGGGAGGATATCCGAGCATCTCAGCTTTCCTTTGGTTGAACCGGATCTTACCAGAGGGTAGTTCCATCTCCCACCAGGCTAGATTTCCGGCTTTCATAGCATCCTCCAATCTTTTCTTATAAACGTTCAATATCTCTTCTTTTTCTTCTTCATCTTTCATGTTTCCAACCCTTCTTATCTATCATACACTTTGTTGGGTTTATGTCAAATTTTGAGCCACCCACGAATGAATCTTTCACTTCACCTTTTCATATGATTCAGGAAAGACCCCCACCGTTATCACGTACTTGTTTTCGAATATCTGCACATCAATGATATTGATATTTCTCCTATTTTTCACCTGGAAAGAGAACTCGTTGAACTCATCGTTCGATTCGAATTCGAACATCATCTTCTCTTTTTCGAAATTTTCTGTAGGTTTTTCTGTTATCTTCTTCTGGAAAGCCTCGACATCTTTTATGGCCTTCTCCACACGTTCCAGTTTAGAGGGTTCAGGCATCCCTTCAGATATCTTTCTAGCCCTCTCTCCTTCATCTTTTTCCTTCAACATCTTTTGGATCGTCAAAAGTAGTTCGTCGGTATCCCAGGGTTTTTCGATATACTGATCTATATCAGCTTTGTTTATGGCTTCTTTAGCCACTTCCAGGTCACCCTGACCCGTTATCATGAACCTGAGAGTTTCTGGGGATTCTTCTCTGACCTTTTTCAGGAACTCGATGCCGTCCATCCTTGGCATCTTATAATCTGATAGAACGATATCGAATACCGACTTCTTTATCTGCTTTAGACCGTATTCACCGTTGGTGGCTATAGTGATATTGTAATCCATCTTTTTAGCGGACTCTAAAGTCCTCTTAAGGAGTTTCAGTATCTGCGTCTCGTCATCGACTATGAGGACCTCGTATGTCTTTCCTACCGTTGGATCTTCTTTTTCTCTATTCACAACTATAACTAAGGTCTAGAAGCTATAAAAAACTGTTGTCTTATATACTAAGATACTCAAAGGAAAACATCTAACCTTGTTCCACCCACATCTAAAATTAGTGTGGAGTTCTTCGTTCTAATCCGCCTGTTTTCTTCTAATGGTGTTCTTATGTACAACAACGATGAACTTGCTGTCAACTATTTGGAAACCTCCTCCTTCCATCTCGAACCAGCGGTTCTTGTCTTGGACATTGAAGTTGAACGGAAATTACTCCCCTAACTGCTCCACGGTTTGGACTCTGCGTTCACAAACAAGCTTCTTTCCTTCAGGTAGCAAGTGATACCTCAGATCGAAACGGGATGTTATTCTAACGGTTTTTCTATCCAACACTCCCGAAGATTGATAGATAAAGGTCTTATAATGATTTTTGTGATAAATATCAATCAACGACGTTGGGAAGAGATAACAAAGTTATTAATACCTAAAAAGAATTAATCAGAGTGAGGTTGAAGAATTATGAATCCATCTCGGACTGAAAAGAAAGAAAGATTAAAAGAACTCCTTAGAAACATAGATGAAAGGGAAGGTGATGTCAAAAGTTTGAAGGAGGAATTCAAAGAATTGCTAAGAGAGATATCACCAGAAGAGATTCCAGCCATCGAACAAGAATTGGTGAGTGAAGGAGTGGCTCCTTCTGAGATCGCGGAGATGTGCGATGCTCATCTAGAGATGTTCCGAGAATCTGTTGAGGATAAATTCGAATTGGAAGATCTCCCTAAGGGACATCCTTTAAGGTTACTTTTCAGGGAAAACGAAAAGATCACGAAAGATGCGGAACTCTTGAATCTCAGTTTGAGTAAGATCAAAGGTGTAGAGACGAAAGAAGAAAAAACTGAGGCGTTGAAAGAATTGAAAGGATTAGCTTCTGATCTTCTTAAAATAGATTATACACACTACACTAGACAGGAGATGGTTATCTTCCCCCATATCGAGAGAATAGGTATAGAAGCGGTTCCAAGAGTTCTTTGGAGAAAACACGATGAAAATATGAATAAAGTAAAGGCCATATTGAATAAGTTATCTGGAGATCCAGAAAAAATCGAATTAGAAAACATGGATGAATTGATCGGTGATCTCTCGACTTCTTTGATGGATATGGTATTCAGGGAAAACAATATCCTTTATCCAACTTTGAAACAGCTTCTTTCGGAGGAAGAATGGGCTGCGGTTAAAAAACAGGAATCTCAACTAGGATATTACAAGATAGAATCTGATATTGCTTGGAAAACTGAAGCCGAACCGATGTATCCTGAAGATATCAAAAAAGGTATCTCTCAGGACGAAATTTCCGAACTACCAGAGCGCCTGAAAAGTGTTCTAGGAGAAGGAGAGTTGAAAGAGGACGATTACGAAATAAGAAAAAAGGAGGATATGCAGCTAGACACTGGCTATTTAACTAAGGAAGAAGTGAACTCTATCTTTAAGACCCTTCCAGTAGATATAACATATATAGACGAGAACAACAGAGTGAGATATTTCAGCGAGACTGAAAGGATTTTCCCTAGGACTCGATCGATCATAGGTCGGCCCGTTAAATTCTGTCATCCTCCCTCTAGTGTGGATGTGGTAAAGGAAATAGCAGAGAAATTCAAATCCGGAGAAAAAGAAAAAGCGGAGTTTTGGATAAAGAGTGGAAACAACTTCATACATATACGTTATTTCCCGGTGAAGAACGAACAAGGTGAGTACTTGGGCACGGTGGAAATAACCCAAGAAGTATCAGATATAAGAGAGTTAGAAGGGGAAAGACGACTCTTGAACTGGAAAGGAGATCAGTGAGTTTGGATTCTCTTAAAAAAGACCCCGGAGAGATTTTAGTTTAATCTATATTTTATTTATCCATCTTTTTAAATAGACATCGAACCGCGCTCCACCGTGTTCCGAATCTTTAACTTCGATCTCACCATCGTACTTTCTAACGATCTCTTGGACCAGATACATCCCTAGACCCGAACCCGCATTGTTTCCTCTTTTTAATCCTCTATGCAGTACTTTTTCTTTCTCCCTGTCTGGTATGCCGTTTCCGTCGTCCTCTATAGTTAGGACAACTTCCTCTCCTTTTTCATGGGAATCGATAACTATTCTTTCACATCTAGAATGTTTGATGGAATTATCGATGATATTGGAGATCACTTCTGTAAAAAGAGGCCCCGCTTTTATCTTTCCTCGGTTAACTGAGTTAACGATCTTTATACCTTTTTTAGCCGCAGCATCCTTGTATCCTTCGATAGTGCCTCTTACCGCTTCGGACAAATCTAATCTGTTATCGACATCTTCATGATCCATGCTTTCAAGGTTCCTGATTTTCTCCAATAGCTTAAGATTTTTTTGGGTCAGTCTTCTTCCTTTCTCCACTAAATCTTCGACCTCCTTGGGCAGGTCATATTCACTCAAAAGTGAAAAATATCCTTCAATCAGCTGAGTTTTGTTCAGTACATCGTGGCTTAAGAGATAATTCAGTATTTCCTTCTTTTCGTCTAGTTCCGTGACATCACGCGTGATACCCAAAACCTGCTGTTTTTTCCCCTTTTTATCTCTTAAAAATGTTAGGAGATTCCAAACCTTTTTCTTTTCTTTTCCTTTGGTTTCTATCTCTACCTCGTGCCATCGCTCTTCTAGATCTCTAATGTCTTGATTCTTGTATTTTTCACTAGATTCTCGGGTCAAAAACTCTCTTGAGTTTCTGCCTAGTAGTTCTTTCTGCTCGTAGTTGTGGAGATCTGCGAAAGCTCGATTAACATAAATTATTTCACCAGACAATTCCCGAACGTAAAAGCCTTCCTCAGATTTTTCAAAGATGTTTTTTAGGACCTCTTTTTTACTCTCCAAATCATCGATGTTTAGATCATTAAAAGAGCTACTATCTTTGCTAACTTCATCGAATGATCGAGAGAGTTCAAGAGGTAGATTCTTCATAATTATCGATCTCGTATCAATCAGTTCCGAATTTCATTCAGATACCTATCGATAGAATTCAAGAGATGCTCATTGTCTTTCCGATCAGCTAATATCGTTTTAGCCCGGATCAGGCAATCATAGAATCTATCTTCATTGGAAACATTTCTTGTTTCTTGAGATTTATACCCTTTCCTTGAAATTTGAGTGGAAACATTTCTCGTTTCCTGAGATCTATCTAATACCGTTTCTCTATCTAACAATTTATCACTTCCATTTAGAGTTCTAAAGCTTTCAATAATGCCAAGCATTTATCATCCCTCTTCACGTTCTTCATCACTTTTACCGCCTCCTTCAATCTTTTTCCTCTCAACCATTTTTGCCTTTTGGTAAATTTAACCGCTTAATTTTCCTAATGACATATCTATCACGTCAAAAATAGGTCTGCACAGGCTATTATAACCTCGTAGAAAATCGTCTAGGATATCGGGTCTCGATATATAGAATATATAGTCAATCTCTATCCATATAGGCACTGTACAAGTGATACAAAAGCAAGTATTGGCTGAAAAGACTTTTGATCTTCTCTCTTGCTATGGCGATGGCTTCAGATCTTTCTTTCAAAGAATACTTTTTTGATTGTATACCTTCGTGCTTTTCTAAAATGCCTTTTTCTTCTAGATCATGAAGGATGGGGTACATGGTCCCGGCACTCACTGAGATACCGAATCTTTCCCTCAGTTCATCTATTATGCCCTTTCCGTGGATTTTACCTTCATTGGCTATCATCAGTATTGTAAGTTCCTCTAAACAATCACTCCGTATATCAGATTTGATCTTTTCCTCGTTTATTACCTCTTCGAACCTTTTAGAGAGAGTATCTAAGATTTCTTCAGGATCTTCTATATCAAAATCTTTTATCTGGGTTATCAACTGTTCATTTTGACTCCATTCTGCCAGATCAAAAAAGACCACTATACTCTTTTCAGACTCCGGCAAAAGAGATATGGAGACTAGAACGTTTATTTCTTCTCCAGATCCCCCTCTGATAACAGTATGATAACTGGTAGCGACTTCGTCCTGTTCTATATTTTTGTAGGCGTGAACTCTCTCTAGTTTATTTTCCTCTTCCTCCAACACGATAGAAGATATGTGAGAACCCTCGACTTTATCTCTTTTCTGATCGATCATCTCTAATAATTTTTCATTTACTGCTTCTATCTTCATATCATCGGAAAGCACAGTTACAGGATTAGGACTATATTCCAAGAGGTTCCGATACATCTTCTCGGTTATCTTCTTGACTTCTTTTTTCACGATGTTGGCCAAAATCTCGAACTGTGTCTTCATATCTACGCTTTTCTGAAGGTATCTATCCGCTCCCAGATTCAATGCCTTCATAGCAACTTCCTCCCGTCCTCTCCCCGTCAAGACAATGAACGGTATATCCAAATTGTTCCTATTTTCTCTGACCTCCTTCAAAAATTCGATACCATTCATGTCGGGCATCTGGTAATCCGAAACAATAGCATCAAAATTTTGTCTATCCAACAGTTCTATTCCCTCCTCTGCCGATAAGGCAGTGCTCACATTCAGTCTTTCATCAGCACTTTCTAAGAATATCTTACCCTGATCTAGGAATTCGGGTTCGTCATCAACCAGTAGAACATTTATCATGCTTTTTTCCCTCTTTTAGATATCGATCCTTCGGCTCCTGCTTGTAATACCTGTCTATACTTTTTAACTTTTCCTTCGCATGCTTCTAGGATCTTTTTAAGAGCATGAACCAGAGCGGAAGGAAATTTACTTTTTCCCTGAGGTCCTCTACATCGACTAGTCGTCGGTGATCACTGTTAAGTTGTCACATCCCAATTCCTCTGAAACGACTAACAAGTTTTTGAGTTCTCTTTCTTTTGTCTCAACGTTCAGATTAATAAAAAGAGAATCACGATATCTTGCCGGATGATCACCCATCACAGATTGAGTTCTTTTCTCTTCTCTATGTATTCATCTACGGTCAGCTTACCAGTGTTAAATTTCCTATCGAGTTCTTTCAATTTGTCCTTTTTTAACTCCTCTTCCATCTCCTCAAGATCTTCCTCCTCTTCCTTCATCTCGGGTTCCAAACTCGTTTTCTTTTTAGATTTTGATCTTCTTTCAGTCGAAGAGGCACTCGGTGTTTTCACCTTTATGGGTTCAGATGACTGAGAGTTCCTCGCTCTGATACATGTATTACAAACTTCGAGCGGTATCTCGTCTCCCTCGAAAGGACACTCCCACTCATCTACAAAGAAGCACATGATAACGCCTCTATTGAGAATTCTCCGAAGACATATTCTTTAACAGAAAAATCCATGTTATAACCATTTCGGAAGTTTTTGATGTGCATTAGATTATCGTCGCTAAGGTGATTTTCTGAGTGCGGCTCGACTGTCATTTCCGGATTGCCATCTGATGGTACGTGCTCATATCCTGCCTCGTAGATCGTAACTTCTGACTCACGCTGACCTTCCTCTGTATAGACTTGGAATTCTATATCGATCTCATCATAGTCGCTAACATCTATGAATTCATTATAGGTATCTTCGACTTCCTCGAATGTGGTCTCGCTCATCTCGGCATCACCGTTTATCAAGATCCTTACTCTAGCTTCTGCAGGGCGGTTAGGATGGTCATCGCCTTCGAGAAGGAAGTCATAAAGCAACTCTATCTCGTCTAGTCCTTCAACATCAACATCGGTGGCTTCCCAGTGGGTTTGCCACTCTGCAGGATCTCCTTCATATTCACCCAATTCATCGTTGATGGTCATCCGGGTTATGATAACCGTTTCAGAATCCGAATCATCGTCGCTTTCCACCGTGATATCGTCTCTTCCTCCGTCGCCTTCTTCAGTTTCCCATGTCAGCGTGATGGTTTCAGTTATGCCAGCTTCAATAGTTAGATCTTCCTCGGTATCTACTACCTCATCATCGAAATCCCGTAGGACTATATCCTGAGTGCCCTGTTGGTTCCCTGTGTTCTCGACTTCAACGTCTACGATCAGATCTTCCTCTTCTCTGATCGGATCGTTGGTGTCTGTGATAGTCACTTCAAAGAATCCCTCGTCGACCTCAATGACCATAATAGTGACTTCGTCATCATCGTCTTCGCTCTCTACTAAAAGAACTCTCTCACCGTACGGTTCTTCAGCGGTCCATGTGAACTCATCGTCGTGTACTTCGTCCTCTCCAAGGGTAACCTCTTCTTCCACCTCTATGAGTTCTCCGTCAACATAGAACTCGATGTCCTGGGTATCTTCTTCTTCGCCGATATTCGTTACCGTGTAGTCAACAGTAATCGTCTCGCCTTCATCGAACTCGTCTCCCTCTTCAGGCTGATCGATGGTCACTTCAAAGAATGTCTCTTCGACTTCCATGACGATGATCGTCACTTCGTCATCATCGTCTTCACTGTGTACCGACAGGTCTCTCTCGCCGTACGGTTCTTCCGCGGTCCATGTGAACTCGTCGTCGTGTACTTCGTCTTCTCCTAATGTGATATCTTCTTCCGTGTCAACGAGTTCCCCGTCAACATAGAATTCTATGTCCTGCGTATCCTCGCCGACGCCGGTGTTAGTAACTGTATAATCCACCGTAACAGTTTCACCTTCAAAGAACGTTTCGTCCTCTTCCGGAGCAGTAATATCGACTTCGAAGTAGGGACCTACGATGACTTCCTGCGAGGTCACTCTCTCCTGTACCTCGTCGACCTGCAGCATGAATTCTAAATCTAACGCCTCCACACCTTCCTTCCTGATGTAAGAACCGTTTCCTGTGGTGGATAAAGTTATTTCACTCCCGTCCCAACCGTCCTCTATACTTATATGGAAATTAAGACTGCCTTCTGTAAGTGTAAGAGTTCCTAAAACCTGCTCTTCTATATCTTCACCTTCGGCTTTCAATTCTATCATCAACTCGTTAAGGTCTCCATCGACCTCTCCAGAGTTGTAAATGTAGATCGTTCCCTGCAAAGTGTCTCTCAACTGTTGCTCTTCCGAAGAGAAGTAAAAGAGTTCTTTATCTTCTTCTATACCTCCCGCATCACCCGTGGTGGGCTGAAGTATGTTTTCTAGTTCTGGATTACCTTCCATATCCACCTCGTAGACCTCTCCTACACCTACGCTGGCCTGTTCCTGCGTGCTGACAGCCCATACGCTGAATGATCCTCCAAAGATGAGGAGAGCGATGACGACCACGAGGGCCCTTACGCTGTTCTCTTTCTTTTTTTCATCCATTTAAAACCCCTCAGATTCTGATATGGGCTCAGCAAGCACTGATCTCTTCGAAAGGTACTCGTCCACATCTATCTCGCCTTTATGAAATTCCTCGTCCAATTCTTTCAAAGCTTTCATCTTGGTCTTCCTGTCTTCTTCCTTGAATTCTTTCTCTACCCTGATCTCTCTACTCGGTGGAGCACTTTTTCCTCCCATACTTTCAGCTATCGGTTTTCTTTCTCTTTCTTGTACTTTCGTTTTCTTCGCAGGCTTCTCAAGCCTGTTAAGGTCCAGCTTATTTACTATGGTTAGGTGTTCTTCTTCCATCCTGGAAGGCGGAATTGTGAAGATCATCGCGGCTTCACTCGTGGTCACTTGATCTTCTATGGACTGGAAGAACTGCAGTATCAAAGAATTTTGGTTATGTGATAGTAGGTAATCCAATCCCTCTATGAAAATCAGGTCTCCGCCTTCTGAGAGGAACATCTCGATCTCCATCCCTAGAGTATCGAGCTGTTTTGGATCTATTGACAGATCATCGTTCCGGGTGGAGAGCCAAACAGATTCTTCATCTTCCAGATCTATATCGTATTCTTTCTCTATCTTTTTGGGATGTTTTCGAGTGATGACCATCATCTTTTTATCTTCAGTTATCAAATCTTCCAAAAGTTCAAAACTTCGGCTTCCATCTTCATCTTCGAGCATATACATGTAGCCGGCTTCGATCTGTTCTTTGATACTCCTTTCTTCTTCTATTTTCTTCCCTTCTTCGGCTTGTAATGATCCTGCTTGTAGAGCTTCTACCATACTCCTCTCTTCTCTCATCTTTTCAGATCCTTCCCTTACCTCTCCAGGTTCGATACCTTCCACCGTCTTACCCTCAACTTTTATCTCGTTCGCGACCTTCCTGGCTTTGATGCAGGTCTTACAGACTTTTAGAGGGATCTCTTCCCCTTCGAATTTACACACCCAATCATCTACATAAAGACACATATTTTACGCCTCCCTCTCGATGCCTTCCTCAGCGATCTCACTTTCAGGCTCGACCTTCTCCTCTTTCTTCACTTCCACGCTCGGCCTACCGTCTTTTTTACAGGACAGGATTATGTTCTCTTCTCCAAAAGACGGAGATGGTTCGCTTTCCTCAGGACCTCCTTTTCTTTTGATGGTGGCTTTACCGCTGCCCTTCATCTGCATCACTATATTATCGTCGACGGATCTAGATCCAGCTGGGGTCCTTGAACTTATATCTATAGACTGGATCGCCTGTTTTGTATCGTTGATACCGTCTTTAAGGTACCTCATCGCCTGCATCCTCTCTTCTTTCTTATCGATATGCCATGGGAAGTAGATAGCGATGAGGAATAGGACTACGACCATCGCAAGGGTCGCCATGCCTGAAGGTGTATTTGCGAAGAGGAAGAGTAGGCCTATGTAGGGTATCTCGCTCCCTGTGTATTGCCCGATAACGTTCTCCTCTCTCGTCAAGAAAGGATCAGGATCATCTTCCGCATCGCCTTGGGTCTCGAAAAGGGTAGGTCCTGGATAGGCTTCGTATATCTCCAACCTATCTTCTTTTTCCTCTATAGTATATTCATCGTCGACGTTGTCTATCCTCCACTCGTTATGGACCCAACTGAAGGTAGCGTTCTCGTGCAGTTCTTCGCCTTCTTCTTCAAATCTAGCCGTGAGATTGTAATCCTCGTGATCGTGAACTGAGTCATCGTCTTCCACCCCCATCTCCTCCAAAGTAGTATTGATATCGAAAAGGTGCCCGTCATCCACATCTATGACTCTATGGACGATCACCTCGGGATAGTTATACTGCTCCTGATCGGCATCGGATACTCCAAAAGCGATCACGTCACCTTCTTCTATCTCTTCAGTATCTGCCTCTTCTAAAAACACCACATCCCCTCTTGCGAAAACAGGTTCCATGGAATTCGATCTTATCGTAGCTCCTCTTCTCCCTATAGGATTGATACTGAAAGGTAACAATAACATGATGACCAAGACGAGAATTATGATCCCGACTATGACAGCCCCAAAAGTCCAGTTGGAGATGTCACGGGATTCGAATACATCCTTGACCTTTTCTGTACCTTTCATCATTCTCGCCTCTCGTGAACGTAAATAATTAAGGGAAGGGTTTTTTGAAAGGGTGTTTTATGCGGTTCGGTTTCTTCGATCAGTTATTCGCTGTTTTTATTCTAAATCAAGAGGATCTTCTACAGAACCTTCTTCGACGTCGATTAGGAATTCAACACTAGTGGCTGTATCGTCGATCGCCTGATAGGATCCACCTTCAACACTGATCGTTACTTCATCTCCGTCTTCGATGTCAGTACTATCTATAGCGAAGGAGACCCTTCCGTTTTCTAGGGTTAAGTACCCAGCGTCAGATTCATCTGCTTCAAGGTCGAGGTTCAGATACCTGTACTCGTTCTTAATTTCATCAATGTTCACGATAGAAACCGTCACTTCGTAATTTCCGTCGAATAGGTTGTCTTCTTCTTTGGCGACTGTGAAGAGATCAACCTCTTCGTTTACTGAGTCTGGTCGACCCTGAATTCCATCAGAGATTAAATCACCAGGGCCTGCATCATTTATTTCAAGTCCTGGGGGGGCATCACCTATGCCTACTTCTGCCGTCGCTGTCTCCTGCGTACTCAGCGCCCATGCACTGAAGATACCGACGAACAGTAGCGCCGCCACTGCGATCGCAC
Source organism: Thermoplasmata archaeon (assembly GCA_003554965.1). GTDB lineage: Archaea > Thermoplasmatota > Thermoplasmata > Halarchaeoplasmatales > Halarchaeoplasmataceae > Natronoplasma. Next base: position 135,401 of record PWHR01000085.1, read on the forward strand.
CGAACCGTATCGCATTTTTCTTTTTGTCGTTCTTCATGTTTTTACACCGATCCCAATAAGACAATACTATTTATATAAAAGTTTTTCAATAACATTTATGAAACGATCTGTTATCAATTGTTAAACAATTGTACATTCCCTGTAAACATATATATACTAAAACTCCCTAAAAGCCCGTCTAAAAAGCGTTTTTTCCCTCTCTAAAAACCGTCGCTATACCCGATAATCAATTCCTTTCTTCTTACGGAAGACTCTTCTCCTGAGATGGTACTTCTCCATCTTGTCTCTCGCAGGGAACCTCAGCGTTTCAGACATGCCCAGGATAAGGAAGCCCCCTTCCCGCAAACTACCTACTAAACGCTCCGTGAGGTTGCTTTTCGCCTCCGTGTTAAAATAAATCATCAAGTTCCTGCAAGAGATTAGATCGAAGTTTTTTTCGAAATCGTTCTTTAATATATCAATGTGCCTGAATTCTACCAACTCCTTGATCTTGTCTGTAACCGCCCATTCCCCGTCCCTCTTCTCAAAGTAAACCTTCTTCTCGTGCTCAGTAACGTTCTTCAGAGCTTTCGGCGGATAAACGCCCCTGCGGGCGAAACTTAAAGCTTCCTTGTCTATATCTGTAGCCAAGATATTACAGTCGAAATTTTCTAACATAGAACTTTCCAAAAAGCTTATGGCCAAAGAATAGGGTTCCTCTCCTGTAGCGCATCCCGCGGACCAGAACTTCAGCCGTTTGAAGATATCATCTTTCTTACCCTCTATCAATGTGGGTATCACGTCCTCTCTCAATATATCCCAGACTTCTTCATCCCTCTTGAACTTGGTGACGTTGACCGTCAAAAGCTTCTTCAACTTTTCGATCTCTTCATCAGAATCTCTCAGATAACTGAGATAACTGGAAAAAGTCCTTTGTCCGGTGACCCTCATCCTGGCGTGAAACCTCCTTCTCAGGTGTTTCTTAGAATAGGTCGAATAATCGACACCTATCCGCTTGGACACCTCTTCAGTAAGCTCTTTGAATGCCTTTGTGTGTATGTTCTTCTCCAATTCGGTCATGCTATCATCTTGATTCTGATGATCTTGAGCTAAAAAACATGCCTATTTATTTTTTCTTAATTCAAAAACTCGAATGTTATCCTCAATTATTTTTTTAATATCCAAAACTCTTATCGTTCTTTCCTCATCTTTTTTATTTATGATCCATCTTAGATTTTTATCGGAAAGGTTCGTTATCTTCTTTGGATCTATCATCTGATCTTTATCTGTCGAGACTATGTCTCTCAACTTGTCTATCGGTAATGCAAACTTTTCCTCATCTATCTGGATCAGCAATATCTCCCCGGCAAGACTTTTTGTGGAACCTTCGTCGAGGATCATCTTGAGATCTAAGACTGGAACTACGCCCCCCCTGATGTCCGCAACTCCCAGCACCGTATCGGGCGAACCCGGAATATCGGTACAATCGATGTTCTGGAGGATCTCTTCTATCGAATCAATGCTCAAACCGTATTCCTTGCAATCTAATTCGAAAACAGTGAATAGGACTTCGTTCTTTTCTTCAGCATCTTCATCTACTGATGCGTCGATCAATCTATCACTTATCCAATGTATTCCTACACTAGCTTCTTAAGTTATTGAAACTGCTATGATTTAAATATTATCACCTTTTTTCAAAGAGGATGAAAATCTATCTGCAGTACGATATCTTCAGATCGACTTTCTAACTTTAATCCAAATCCCAACATAAACTATATAATGCACGAGATACCTATTTTGAATAAGCATTTTAAGAGGTTATAATTATGAAAAGAGAACCTAGCTTTGGAAAAAACAAAGAAAAAGATGTGGGAAATGAAAACCTCGATGAAATTCACTCCTTAAAGGAGGTGATCTTCTTATGATGGATCTAGTATGGCCTATGGTGAGGATAGTAATGTATCTAATACCTTTCATTATAGGATCATATATCATTTTTAGAAAATCTCTAGTTTTCCCTGTTCTGGCCCTTTTGTATTTTATCGCCGGATCATTCGTTTATCTTGGAACGGTAACTGCGGATTTCACAGGAGTGGAAAGAGTTATAGTCTTCGTTCCAGCTACTTTCATTTTCGCTGGACTCTCTGTCTGGCTGTTGAAGAGCTTGGTCGCTAGTAAGGTAGATATGATAAAGGAGGAAGCGGATAAATTGGCTGAAGGGGAATTCACTGAATCTGAGCTCGTCACCTCTAATCAAACTGAAGATATAAGAGAAGAACTCAGATCTGCCCTCCAATCTGAAAACGAGCTTACGGACATGGTTAGATCATTTCAGAAGATGAAGAAGAACATAAGAGGGTTCGTACTCAGCATGAACCACTCTATGGAGGAACTCTCCAAAGGAAATCTAAAATCCAGGATGGATACCTCCGAGCTCTCAGGAAAGTACAGGGAGGTAGGAAGAAATATAAACAGCAACATGAAAAGACTGAGTTTCACTCTTGGAGAGGTATCGGAACAACTGGAAAACATCGCTGAAGGTGAAATGGAAGGAGATATTAGAGGGGAATTCAGAGGCGAATTCAAGAAGATGAAGAGATCTCTCAAAAGTATCAAAGACACCATATCCGGCTTCGTTGAAGAAGTCGATGTCATGCTTGATTTGAGCGAGAACGGAGAACTTCACAGGAGAGTGAACAGTGAAAAGTTCGAAGGAGTCTGGAGAGATATACTGAGAGGCAACAACCAGGTCATTGAGCAGATCGAGGAACCGATAAGCGAGGTCAGTGAGAAACTTGACACGATCTCCAAGGAGTTCTCTAAAGGGGATATCTCAGAGATAGAAAAACTGGAAGGAGATTACAAGGGAGATTACAAGAGATTTCAGGAATCCGTGAACAGGACCATAGAAACTATCGAGAAGTTCCGAGAGGACATAAATGATCTGAAAAAAGCTACGAGTAAAGGAGAACTTCAAAAAAGAGTCGATATCGAAAGCTACGAAGGAGTTTGGAGAGAAGTTCTAGAGGCTAACAACGACATCATAGATGAGGTTAGCAAGCCGTTAGAAGCTATAGATGAAGTCATGCGGAAGATGGCCGAAGGCAAACTCACTCAAAGAGTGCCAACTGAAGATCTAGAGGGCAAATTCCAGGAGATAGCGAAGTCCGTGAACAGAAACCTGACCAAAGTCAAAGATGCGCTGTCAGAGATGCAGAAAGTCTCTTTTGAGATGGATGAAGCATCGGGACAGATAGCGGCATCGTCCGAACAGCTGACTACAACCGCCGGGAACGTTTCAGATTCTGTCCAAAGAATATCACAAGGTGCCTCTAAACAGGCAGAGATGGTTAGTGAGATAGAGAAGGAGATAGAGGACGTCGCGGCTAGTATGGAGGAAACTTCAGCATCTATAGATGACATCGCCTCCTCTTCGGAAGAAGTTTCAGCCGAGATAGAGGACATTGCTAGTTCATCGGAAGAAGTAGCCTCCCAGGCCGAAGAGGGTACGGAACATGGTAAGATAGCCGCAGAAAAAGTGAGAGAACTTCAGAATACTTTAGAGGATGCTAAAAAAAGAGCTATAGAGCTAGATGAACAGTCTAGCAGGATAGAAAGGGTTATAGACACTATTTCGGACATAGCAGAGCAGACCAACCTGCTGGCTCTCAACGCTTCTATCGAAGCTGCAAGGGCGGGCGAGCAGGGCAAAGGTTTTGCAGTGGTAGCGGACTCAGTGAGAGAATTAGCTGAAGAGACCCAGGAAGAGACTGAAAACATCAAGAAGATAATTCAAGGCACACAAGATAACGCTACAGAAGTGGTAGATGGAGTCAAAGATGTCACTGAAAAATCCTATGAAGTCACTACTGTAACGGAAAAGAACCTTCAATCCCTTAAACAGATACGCAAATCTACAGATACGGTTTCATCTTCGCTAGAAGGTATAAGAGGTGCTACAGATACCGTTTCGGTCTCGATACAAGAGATCTCTGGAACCATTGATGACGTCACCGATAATATTCAGAGCGTTTCTCGTAAAGCAGAGGAGATAGCTAATATAGCCGGTCAAAATTCTGGAGAGGCGGAATCGGCGGCAGCGGCGGCCGAAGAACAGAACGCATCAGTGGAAGAACTGTCCAGTTCAGCCCAACAGTTGTCTCGTATGAGCGATGAACTCGCCCGGATGGTGAGTGATTACGAATTGGATTGATGCAAAAAAACTTCTTTCTCTCTTTTACTTTTCTACAGCTCCCTGATCTTGTTCTCTACTTTTCTTATCATTTCCTGTGAGGCACCGATATCTTCGAATAACGTTTTAGCGCTTTCATAATTTTCTTCAGCTTTACGGTGATCTCCTTTTTCTTTGTAAGCGTCACCAATATGCATGTGAGTTTCAGCCACGTTGTATGGTATATCCAGTTCTTTATTCAGCTTTAGACCTTTCTGGTAAAATTCTAAGGCCTTATCGAGGTAGCCCTTCTTATGGTTGATGAATCCTTTATTTCTGTAGACCGCAGCCAATCCAACCCTGTCGTTCTCCTTTTTCATCATCTCTTCGGTACCTCTTATATATTCTGAGGCTTCTTCTATCCTGCCCAAATTGGTACAGACTTCTGCAGCGTTGAAGGAACCCCAACCTATGAATTTTTCATCATTTATTTTTTCAGCATATTCTATACACTTGTCAAAGTATTTCAAGGCCTCTTCCCAATTTTCGTCCTTCATGTGTCTATCGCCCATGTTGTTATGGACCCTTGCTAACTGTTCAATATCCTTTACCTTCTCCAATATAGGCAAACTTTTTTCGTAAAGTTTTAAAGCTTTATCTGAGAGTCCTTTGTGAGATTGTATGTTGCCTAAACCGATATAGCTCATCGCCAAAACCTTTTCTTTACCCGATTCTTTCGCTTTCTCTATAGCTTTACGATAATTTTCCTCTCCATCCTCAAGATCGCCTTTCCTGAAACCTACTTTACCTAGATCCCTGTAACATTCACTCATCCCTTCCAGGTCTCCGATCCGCTCAGATATATCCACAGCCTCTTTAAGATATTTTTCAGCCTTTTCGAATTCGCCAGTTTCGTTGTAAACATGTCCTAGTCTCCTCAATCCTTTAGCTTCCAATTCCTTATCACCCATCCTCCTTCCCTTTTCTATCATCTCGGTGTACACTTCTTCATACTCTGCTAATACGTTTGAAAGTTCGTCAGCGACTTTAGAAAGGTCATCTGCTGAATTCAACAGGTCCTTTGAAAGTGCTTCTTGTTCTTCAGATATCGCCACACAAGAACTGGCCATCTGTGCATTCTGGGAACTGATCTCCGTCACTGACTTAATCTGCTGTGAGAGATCATAATCTTTCAAAACGTCTGAGAGGTCAGCAGTTGAAACAGAAACGGACCTGATAGCTTCCTTCACCGAGGCGGTCTTTTCGTCTATCTGAGAGATCGATTCTCTGTTCTTCACAGAAAGATCGTCCACTGTTTCAATCATGCCCTTCAAACTATCTATCCTTTCCGCTATGTTTTCAACACAGCTTTGGGTTCCTTCGATCACTTTTCGAACCCTTTCGGTCTCCTCCTGCGTGTCCTCTGCAAGTTCCCTCACGGAATCAGCTACAACCGCGAAACCCCTTCCTTCTTCTCCTGCTCTAGCAGCTTCGATCGAGGCATTCAAAGCCAAAAGATTCGTTTGATCAGCGATGTCTGAAATGGTCTCGATGACATCACCGATCTCATCCGATTGTTCTGATAAGGTCTGAACTTCTGATACCGTATCGTCCAAGGTCTCTCTCAACATATCTACCGTGTTACTCACTTCTCTTGCCTGCTCTTTACCTGTCTCTGCCTGAGCTGATGTCATCTCAGCTGCTTCAACGATCTCTTCGATAGCGGCAGAAGTCGATTCGATCTCGCTTATACCTCTCTCGATCTGATCAGAGATCTCCTTGTTCTTCTGCGCGATCTGTTCTGCTCCTTTAGTGATATCCTGGATGTTGTTAGAAACGTTCTCTGCTGTATCACTCAATTGCTCTGAAGTCTTTTTTGTACCATCTGAAGTATCCTCCAATTCTGTAGACACTTTCTGTAGAGTCCTCAACGTGCTTTCCAAGCTGCTCAGCATCTGATTGATCCTTTTACCCAATTCCAAAAAGTTTTCTTCACCCTCTTCTTCAAAATGGCTCGTTTCTACCCTTTCACTAAGGTCGCCCTCAGTGACCCTCCTGATCACTTTTTCGAACTCATTTATGTGTTCCTCTACTTCTTTTTGATGTTCCTGCATACTTTCCTGAAGATCATCCCTGTTTCCCTTAATTTCCTTTAAACTTTTTTCGAGTTCTTCGATCCTTTTGTCTTTGTTTTCACAACGTTCATCCAGTTCATCTATCTTTTCTCCTTTGGACTCTAATTGATCCTTCACTTGCTGGAGTTTTCTTTCCTTTTTTTTCGATCTCTCTTCCAGATCTTCTATTCTATCATCTTTCTTTTCAGATTTTTCTAACAGGTCTCTTCTTTCTTCTAGGAGCCTTCTTTGTTCTTCTTTCAACTCCTCTATCTCTTCAAGTTTACTATTGTACTTCTTTTTCAGACTGCGTATTTTTTTCTCTTTTTCCTTGCCAAACAGGTCAACACCTAAGATTCCGTGCATCTTGTCCCCTTTTTCAAAGCTTACGGTTAAGCAAAATTCATTAGATTATTTAAAAATTCCCTTAGGGTATCATGAGCGCTCCTTAATAGTCCTTAGATCATAGTGGAATATTCGAATACAAATAATATGTGACTTCCTCCCCACTCTAGAAGAATGGGGCTTCCGGTCGATCTACCGGAATTCTGCTGGCAGAATTCCGTCGAGTATGGGAACAATGTTCCCATTTTCGTGGAATCTCTGATTCCAAGACTTTCTGGAATTTGATTCCAGATAAAAGCTACTGAGGTTGCATTCCGCTCGCCGACTTCA
>PWHR01000044.1 GCA_003554965.1 Thermoplasmata archaeon
ATGATTTTTGCTTGCTTTTTCGTGGGTCCAGCTGCTTGGCAAGCCGCGTTGGCCCAAACCAACCCCACGGCAACCGATGACCTGGACGTTCAGGTTGAGTTCGCGGCGGGTTTGACGCTGGTCTGTGGCACCTTGAACTTCGGCACCATCAGTGTGGAGTTGGGTGAACGGACAGGTGGTAACCAGGTGCAGGTGAATGCACCTGGTGACGAGGTGACCCTTGCTGGCACTGGCAACGCTGCTCTGGGCGGTGATGCTGCAGCTGCTGAGTGCAAGATTACCGGTATCAATAGCGCGGTTGATACGACGATTAGTGCATCAACGACTACAGATGTATTAACAAGTCTTATGAGCTTGACTGGCGCCCCCACCGGCGACGGTGGACCGGACGATGATTACTCCGGAACACTCTCGGTTCAGCTGAATCTTTATGATTACGAAGGCACCTTTAGACCTGGATGGAATGGTGTTTCGGAAGTGGTTTATACCGGAACAGGCGATACCGAAAGCACCTTCCACATAGGTGGCGTTTTATTTATTCCAGCTGATGATTTCAAAGCAGACAACATGGGCAAGTATGAAGCCAGTGTCACCATTGAAGTCGAGGAAGAAGTCTAAGTGCTCATTCCTAAGGTGAGCCATGGAACAGCTCCCTGCCCAAATTGTTTGGGCAGGGAGCACTCCTCCGAACTGCAAAGCACCTTAGAGCGGCTGTGATTGATGCGGTGGGCTAAGGGCCCTGGATTTCAATAACCGCCCCTCAGTGGGCTTGATGACTGGAAAACAGCCTATGAACGCAAGAAAACTACAATTACCGGCCCTGATTTTTGCCTGCATTTTGGTGGGTCCAGTGGCTTGGCAAGCCGCGCTGGCTGAAAGCCCCACGGCAACCGATGATCTGGACGTTCAGGTTGAGTTCGCGGCGGGCTTGAGTTTGAGCTGCACAACCTTGAACTTCGGCGAAGTCGTTGTCGAGCTCGGTGATCGGGGTGGAGCCAATGTACTCAGGGTAGATGCTACAGCGGCAACTGCTCCGTTTTTTTTAACTAATGACGGAAATGCTTCCTTCGTACCTGACTCTGCCGAGCGAGCCACCTGTGAGGTGACGGGTTACTCGCCCAACACCGATGTTGTCATAACGGTGACACGGGCTGATAGCGATCCGATCGCCATGGGTGCCACGATAGGTGGGGGCGTGGGTGAACTCCTGGCAGGACTCGAGTTCATTTTAAGACTTGCTACTGATTCAACTGGGGCTGGGCCCCTTGGCACCGCCGTGACTACGATATTCGATGGCATCACCCCAAGTGATGGCTCGCCGATCCAGTTTTATTTCGGTGGCGAGTTGACGATTCCGAACAACGCCGAGGCAATACATATGGGCGCGTACGAAGCGGATGTGACCATTACTGTTGTGGAAGACGCAAGAGAAACCTAATAACCCGTGACTGGTGTTCGTGCTCCCATCCGCTGGATGGGAGCGCGGCTATCGATCCAACATCATTCGGTCACAACTGCGTTAGTAGGCCCTCCAGTGTCTAGGGAACTAATCCCACACCACGGTTTTTAGACCATCCTGACTGACCAACGAGGTCCCTGGACATGAGGCTCATGATGCAACGTTTTACTCACTACGCGATTCCATTCGGCCTGTTCATGCTGTTGCTGACGGCATTATTGGCATCGCCCGCTTTCGCTCAGATCAGCGTCTCGATCACCGACAATGTGGTGGTGCTGGATAACCGGCAACGCTCAGGTGAGATTGGATTGCTGAGCATGACCGCCGATCCGGTGGAGTTCCAGGTTGAGGCGGTTGATGTGCCCGATGAGGTGATCGATGGGCGAGACCTCCTGCGTTGGACGCCCGCTCGAACCTTGGTGCCCGCCAACCGCTCAAGCCCCCTGCGCATGGTGTTTCGGCCACCGTCCGACCTGGCGCCGGGTGAGTATGTGGTACGTTTAGCGGTGCAATCGCGCCGGGTGGATTATCAGCCCAATATTGCCGTGCCCGACGGTGACGAACCGGCCATGAGTATGGGTGTCGCGATTCAGCCGGTGTTGCCGGTGACGGTGTATCTGCGGCATCAGGTCGTTTCACCGGAACTGACCATCAGCAAGTTCGAACCAGCGCCCGATGATGACCGCGTCCATGGCTTTTTTCGCATCCGCAAGCATCCCGATGCCATCAGTTTTGTTGGCACGGTGGCGTTAATCGGCCAGGACTCTGGGAACTCATACACGCAAGGCCGCTTGCGCATGGGTCAAACGGCCGACGAGCGGCGTGTGCGTGTGCCCCGTCTTGCGGATGATGAGGTGTTGAGCGAGCCGGTATGCCTGCACATCTGGCCCAGCTTCCCGGCCCGTGGCCAACCTGAACAGAGGGTCTGCAGTGGGTGAGACGTTCAACGAGGCCTGGGTCGTGCCTGGTCTTGATAATGCTTGCCGTCGGGTGGGTAGCAACCAGCGCTGCAGTGGACGAGCCATTACCCGAGGTTGAGTACCTTCTGGTGGAAATCCGGCTTAACGGGTACCGATTGCCGGACTTCGAGGATGCACTGCACGGAACGGATGGAAATCTCTGGTTGCCGCTGGAGCCTTTGGTCCGCGCGGCCGAGGGAGACTTGACAGCGGTTGAGCCCGGTGTTTTTCGCATCGCATTGGGTGAAACCATCGCAGTGGTGGGCATCGACACCACTGCGAGGCAGCTCCGAGTGGACGGTAACCTGCGGGACTGGCCGGAGGACGAGGTTGTGCTCGAGAACGGGCAACTGTTCCTGGGCCAGGATCTCCTGCAGTCGCTGCTGGGGCTTGATGCCGTGCTCAGCGAAGACGGCCTGCGGGTGGATGTGGACAGTGAGCGGCCGCTACCGGCGGACCTGCGGCGCCTGCGGGAGCGTCGCTGGCAGCGGTTTGGGCGGAGCAGTATCGAGACTGAGCATCTCCACCGTGAGCTCTACCGACCCTATGTGCTCTGGGGCAACCCTCGTGGCGACCTGCGCTTTTCGGCCAATAACAATCGCAGCGACACCCGGCTGCGCAATAACGCCAGTGGCGTCGTTGAAGTCGAGGCGGGTTACCTCTCGAATCGGTTTTTCTTCAGTGGCAATGAGCAGGACGGACTGCGGAGCTTGCGATGGACCGGCGGACGTACCTCGCCGGAGGGCAAGGCCTTTGGCATACCCGGGCTGTATCGGCTGGAAGCCGGTGACGTCTCGGCGTTTCGGCTGCCGTTGCTCGGGAGTGGCGGCAGCGGTCGTGGGGTGCGGTTTAGCACGGCGCCCCTGTCTCGGCCTGACCTGTTCGATGTCATCCGTATCGAGGGCGATGCCCTGCCGGGCTGGGATGCCGAGCTTTATCGCGGCAGTGAGCTGATCGACTTCCAGCGCATTGGCGACGACGGGCGTTATGACTTCGATGATGTGCCGCTGGGGTTCGGAGCCAACGCCTTTCGGGTGGTGCTCTATGGACCTCAGGGCCAGATTCAGGAGCGCGAGATCCGTCAACCCATTCCCGGTGGACAGTTGCTGCCCGGTGAACTGCATCTGCGCGGGGGGTTGGTGCAGACCGGGCGGCCCGTGGTCAGCCTCGACAACCGCGAGCAGCGCACGGGCGAGCAGTTCACTCTGCGGGCGGATTACGGGCTGCTGCCCCGCCTCACCGGTAGCCTGTTATTGGGGGCGGATCGTGAGCCCTGGTCCAGACTGGGCCGGCAGCAACCCGGAGCGCCGAATTCGCTGGACTCTGAGCCAAGCCTAAGCCGTCAGCACGCGGGTATCAGCCTGCGCCCGGCGCTGGGCACCCTGCGGAGTGAGTGGGTGGTGCTCCAGCAAGATGGCGGCGCCACGGCGGCCCAGGCCGATGCAGGCTTTGCTTTTCAGGAGACCTCGGTGTCGGCCAACTACCGGCTTTACGATGGCGATTTCATTAGCCGGGACCGGTTGGTGGGCGGTCGTCTGTTCGATGATCGTCTGCGGCTGCGGGTGGGTCGCGGCCTGGGAGAACTGGGGGGTGTGGGCCTTGGGTCGCTGACGCTGAGGTACGATCGCTACGCACTCAGTCAGGGCGGCACGCGAGAGGAGTACCGGCCCCGCTGGCGTCATCGGGTGGGGCCGGTGAGTGTCTCCCACGAGTTGGACCATGTCCGGCAACTGAGTGCGGCCAGCACAAGCTATCGGTTGCTCGGCTCTTACCGCCATGGGCCACTGACCAGCCGGACCCAGCTGCGTGCCAGCGGGCGACAGCCCGATGATCTGTCCGTGAGTACGGTCTCGGGTTCGCTGGACTATCGGCTCGGTGATGAGCGCACGGTGGGGGGCAGTGTCACTTACGGCGTTGCCAGCGGGACCTACAGCTTAAATGCTCGGCTGAATCAGCAGTTGCAGTTACCGGCGGGTCAGATAGGCGTCTCTGCGAGCAGCAATGACCGGGGCCAGTGGTCGGCGGGGCTGTCCCTCACACTCGGTCTCGGCATGGACCGCCCGCCGGCGTTGTCGCTCATGCCGCCCGGCCATGCCGGCGCGGGGGCGGTGGCGCTGGATGTTTTCGAGGACTGGGCGGCGGACGGTCAATTTGACCCGGATCAGGACCGACCATTGGCAGATGTGGGTTTTCTGGTCGACGGCCGGCCCCACCCGGCGGTTACCGACGATGCGGGGCAGGTGGTGCTGCGACCGCTGGCCACCGACCGGCCCGTGCGTATAGCGCTGGACCCGGACTCCATGGAGGACCCATTTCTGACTAGCGTGAGTTCGCGGCTGCGACTTCAGCCACGCCCGGGGTTTACTCACCAGGTGTCCATGCCACTGGTGGACAGCGCCCTGGTCACTGGCACGGTGGCGCAGAATGGCCGACCGTTGGCCGGTGTGGTGGTCACAGCCCGGCGCACTGACGGCCGGGCTGAGGAGACCACGCGGTCGCTGAGTGATGGCTACTTCAGCTTCGAGACGCTGAGCCCGGGGGAATGGGTGTTCGAGGTGGACTCAGAGGATTTGCCCGACGGCTGGGCAAGCACCGCCCCGTCCCGGACGCTGGAGCCCGGGGGCATGTACGACGGAGTCACCATCTCTGCCACGCCGCCATCGGCTGAGGAGGGCAGCCGACAATGAGACCTAAGCGGGTCAGCAAAGCCCGATCCGCGGGGCGGGTTTTTTTAGCGATTGTCTCCGCGCTGTTCATGTCACCGTTGGCGGCGGAGCCCGAGCCCGATCGCTGCCCGGGCGTCAGCCTGCAGGCCGAGGTCGGTCTCGCGTTAGGCACCGTGCGTACGCAGCCTGGCGCGCGAGGATTTCTTGAGCTGCACCCCCGGCATGGGATTTCGGTGAGCAATGATGGCGTCGTGCACCAGGGCCCCTGGGGTAGCGCGGAATTACTCCTGCTGGGGCCACCGGAGCATCGCATCACTCTGGAGCTGACTCTGGAGCAGACTTCGGAACATGACGACCGGGGGCTGAAATTGGCCGAGCTGATTCTGCTCGACGGCGGTGAGACCCGGCGGCTGGATGCCGATGGCGAAACCCTGAAACTGCGTCTGCCCGACCGTGAAGGCCCCGATGGGCGCGCCCGAATGCGGCTCGAAATTGGCGCCGTGGCCGCTTTCCGCCACCACAGCAACCCGCAGCGAGCGCGGTACCGTCTGGGAGCAGCTTGCTTGTCCGTAGCGCCTTGAGCACAAGCGTGTGGGGTTGGTGGGCGGTGCTGGGATCGAACCAGCGACCCCTGCCGTGTGAAGGCAGTGCTCTCCCGCTGAGCTAACCGCCCAACCGAGCGCTGAGTTTAGAAAGTCCCCCCATGGCTGTCAAC
>PWHR01000060.1 GCA_003554965.1 Thermoplasmata archaeon
CAGTTCTTCGGGGGGAAGGGTGTCGTCTCGAGTATAGTTAAGAACAGCGAGATGCTTACGGACGAGAAGGGACGTCCCGTGGACCTTATCCTCAACCCTTATTCCATTATATCCCGTCAGAATCCCGCCCAGGTATCAATGGGACTGCTGGGGAAAGCGGCGGAAGCGGCGGGACAGCGCTACCGGGTCCGCGGATTTTCCGACGAGGACCTGATGCGGAGAGCCGCTAAGGAACTGAAGAAGCACGGGCTTAAAGCGTCGGAGACTCTGCATAACCCGGTGACCGGCCGGGACCGCCCCGATACTCTCACCGGCAATCTGTACGCTTATAAACTGGGGCACCTGGCCGAGCAGAAGGGGAAGGCCCGTTCCACCGGATATTACACGTCCGAGGGACAGCCCGCCCGCGGCGGTCCTGAAGGCGGAAAGCATATAGGAACCTCAGAACTTAATGCGATGCTGGCCCACGGGTCACCTGATGTCGTCCGGGACATGAAGATCCGGGGACAGCGCAGCGACGATCTGTGGCGGGCCGTCCGGACCGGGGGGACGCCGGTCCTGTCCGGCACCCCGCTGGTCTATGAGAAATACAGGGACCTTATGCAGGCCGCGGGAGTCAATTTCACTGAGAAAGAGCGGGCCGACGAGATATCGGCCATGACCGGAGAGGATATGAAACAGCTTACCGGAAACAATAACATCCGGAACCCCCTTACGTTCCGGGAGAAGGACGGCGAGCCGATCCGGGGCGGTCTGATGGATCCGGATATTTTCGGACCCCGCGGGGACCAGTGGGCCGCCTACCGGTCCCCCGAGCCGGTATATCATCCGATGATGGAGCCCGTGGCGGCCCGGATGCTGGATATACCGATATCTAAATTCAGATCGGTGCTGGCCGGAGAGGACCGGCTGGACGGGAAAACCGGTCCGGAAGGTATTCGTCAGGCCCTGTCCGATATTAATCTGGAGAGAGTGAATAAAAAGGCTATGGAGGAGGTGCGTAAAAGTTCCGGACAGGCCCGCAACAACGCCGTCAAGACATTAAGATACTCTAAAGCCATGCTCGACCGGGGAGTGTCCCCGGAGGACTTTTTCACGGACAGCATACCGGTGCTTCCGCCCCGGTTCCGGCCGATATCTAAAGTTAACGATATGGTGGTGGCGGCTGATATGAACCGGCTGTACCGGGAGCTTATGGACGCGGGAAAAGATCTGGAGGACTCGAAGGACCTGCCGGAGAGCGCCCGGAAAGACGCCCGGAGGCGGTATCAGAACGCTTACCGGTCAGTGGTCGGGACGATGGATCCGGAGCCGACTAAACTTAAAGAGACGAAAACACAAGGTCTTCTGTCCCAGCTATTTGGAAAAGGTTCAGGGAAGCACGGCTTCACCCAGCGCAGGGTGATGGGCACTAATATAGATATGTCGGGACTGGCGGTGACTTCCCCCGATCCGTCCCTCCGGCTGGACCAGATAGGTCTGCCGGAGCCCAGGGTATGGAAACTGTACGAACCCCTGATCGTTTCCGAGATGGTCCGGGGAGGATGGCCCGCGGTGAGGGCCGCCCGGGCGGTGGCCGAAAGAGACAAAAGGGCCCGGCCCTACCTTGACAGGGCCGTTAAGGACCGTCCCGTGATCGTCAACCGGGCGCCCACGCTGCATAAGTACGGCGTGATGGCCTTCTGGCCCGTCATAACGAAAGGCAATGTCCTCCGGGTGCCCCCGGCGATCGGGGGGCCCTTCGGGCTCGATTATGACGGGAACTGTTTAGATTACGATACGGAAATTGATTTGACATTATCGAAATCAGAGCTATATTATTCTTCATTGGGACTGGAGTGGTCCTATAAACTTAACCGGGAGATGAAGAATATACTGGATCGGAATGTTAATGTAGATGTAATAAATGTCCGGATGAAAATTGGGGAATTTCCGGCGGTCGGAGAATATGCTTACGATCGTAACGGGGCGAAAGTGTATAATGTCCCGAAAGGGGTGTATATACATACCGGGGACCATAATAAAGGAGCCCGCCGGGCCGAGATCACCCAGTTCACCGTGGAGGAGAATTGTCCTTCAGTGGAGGTAACCACTTATCGGGGACGGAAATTAACAGTTAGTGATAATGAAAGTCTGGCTGTTTACGATCCGGTACAGGACAATACGGTAAAAACGGCGCCGAAAGATGCTATAGGAAGGCTGGTTCCGGTGATACGTAAATATCCTGATCATGGTAATAAATATAATTTTGATCAAGGCTGGTGGTACGGTGCGCTGGTGGCTGACGGCTGGGTACGTGACCGGGTTGTAGGCTATTCTAAACTGGATGAAGAAAAACGGGATAATTTCGTACGCATTGCCCGCAGCCAGATTGAAGAGAACTTTACAGTTACGGGCCCTTACAGCCGAGCTAAAGGTGAGAACGGGGGATGGGGCGAAGGGGTTAAAATACATTTGAATGGTGATTTAGCTTCTAAAACTTTTTCAGTATATTCCGGAGAAGGTAAGGGGACTCTCCATAAAAGAATACCCTCGGAATTATTGTCGGAAGGGTCTTACGATAGTCTTGTCGGGGTGTTGTCGGGACTTCTGGACGGGGATGCGACTGTGAGCTGGAATAAGTGTACTGGAAAGGATCGCCCGGTTATCAGGTTTAACACATCAAGTATATATTTAGTTGAATCTATGGAGTACTTGGGGAAACTTCTGGGAGTCAGAATGTCCGTTACTACATATCCCGCACGAGGGAGCAGTAAGGAAGCGTATATGGTCTCCCCCAGTATACCTGATCTGTATAATGAGGGACTTCTGGACAGGATTAAGATAGTGGACAAGGAAAAATCTGAAGTTCTGTCTGTATTGCGGGATAAAGAACGGATTGAGGATCGGACGGATATAGTAGCTTTTCCGGCAGCCGTGGCGGAGGGATTGAAGTCCCGGGCGTTGGACAGGAAAGTTATGAAGGATTATGATAAACTGGGGAAGGTCCGGAAATCCGGTTATCTTACCAGGGAGGCAATGAGAAATATCCTGAGAGATTACAAGGATGAAATGGATCCCGGAGTATATAATAATCTTTACCGGAGAGTGGAGGATACTACAATATTCTGGGACAGGATTAAGTCTGTAAAAGATGCCGGAGAGCGGACTGTGTTCGATTTCGAAATTCCTGATAATAAGATGTTTGCAATATCTAACGGTCTTGTGGTATATGACACCATGTCCTATTCCGTCCCGGTGACCGAACGGGGGCGGAAGGACGCGGTCCGGAAAATGATGCCTCCGCAGAATCTTATGTCGGCCGGTGATTTCGGTCCGCATTATATACCTTCCCAGGAGTACGCGGGGGGACTGTATTTCGCCTCCCGTCCGCCTGAAGGGAAAGCGAAGCGCCGGTTCGCCACCCGGAAGGAGGCGCTGGACGCGTACCGCAAGGGCGAGATACGGATTGATGATCCGGTCGTCGTGGATGAAGAGGAGAGTGAAAGCTGATAATTTAACCGGGACGGACTGTTTGCTATTTCCGGAACAACGGTTAAATTATCAATATTGCAATGTTCAACTAACGGAGAGTGTGATTATGGATAACCGTGAATTTTTCAAGAGATATCTGGAACAGATGGATAAAGAGGCGTACGTCCCGCCCGAACAGGGAGGAGGACAGCCCCCGGCCGGCGGACAGGGCGGAATGCCCCCGATGGGCCCGGAGGCCGGAGGAGCCCCGCCGATGCCCGCGGGTGGACAGGGTGGAATGCCCCCGATGGACCCCGGCGGACCGGGAGGCGGCGGTGAAGACCCCGTTATGACCCTGGTGAATCTGCTTATGGAGATGTCGGATAAGCTGGACCAGCTGGTCGCCCGTATGGACGAAATGGAAGGAGAAGGTAAAAGTAAATCCGAAGGGCGGGAGGAAGAGAAAGAAGACTCGCCGGATGAAATAGTCCGGGAAGGAATGACTGAACCGGCCCGGCAGGCGGAAGCTTCTCCGGGCGGTGAAGGCGGGGCGGGAATGGCCGCGATGGCCCGGGCCGCCGGACCGCAGCAGATGCCCCCGGGAGCCGTGCAGTAATTACTACAGGGAGAACAGGGATTATGGACCGTAGAGAACTTATATTGAGGAAGGCCCTTGAGAAGTACGCAGCTTCCGGAACTGTCCGGCAACGAGCTGAAGGGAAGGGCTGGGCGACGCCTCCGCCGAGTATGCGTGTACCGGAGGAGGAACGTGCCGCGAAACGACGACAATGGGCGGCCCGTAGTCTGAGGCGGGATCCTGGTTTGAGGGATAAGGGGTTGTATAGTACGGACTGGACTTATAGTTCTCCGGCAAGATATAAGGATAAACCAGGTGTGCCTGTAAGGGAAAGGGAGTTGCCCGAAGGTGAATTTATATCTGAATCAAGGTCTGCTAAGGAATTAGAGAAACTGAGGGACCGGAAAAAGAATAACGGAAATATATCAAATCCCGGATATGAGCCCTACAGGGCCCCAGGGCAGGTGCAAATAGGGGTGCCCGCTCTTGCTGGCGCTACGGGTATTGCTGGGTCTGTAGGTGCAGGGACAGTGAAAGGGGGGGCTCTCGGGACTTGGCTCGGGTACACCGCGGCTCCATCAGTCGGTGCGGGTGCTACATATGTCGGCTTAAAGGGGGTAGATCTTTATGAAGCTCTCGCTGATATAGGGAGAAGGTCTGACTGGATGTCGCACGTAGCTGATAAGATAGAACCGGAAGTCTGGGAATGGATTAATTCCCCCGAGGGGCAGAGGGCTGTCAGGCAAGAGGTTGTACAGATAGGCTCGCAGTCAGACGAACCCTTTAACTTGACTAATGAAGATCAGAGGGAAAGATTTAATCAGTTGCGAGCGCAAGTGATAAATAAAGTATATCGTGACGAACTTAGTAGACGGCTTAAGAACGAAATGGGCGGTTGGAGGCATTTGGCCACAGGTCCAGCTAAGAGAAGACAGACCAGGTATATGGAAAGGACAGAACGGGCGTCTCAATTAGCTCAGGAGGAGTCGGAGTCGTATCTGAAAAGACTTGCCAGTCCGGATATATCACAGGAAGACTATGCGGAACAGAAGACACAATATTATCTTAACAATGCGGCACATCAAGTATTAGGTAATGTAAGGAAGCTGTTGCGGGATCGTCCGGCCACTCCGGATAGAATTTATAGACAGGTATTTAATGAAGCGGGCCAGCATGCTGAACAGTTAGGGGAGACGGATGAGGAGAAGGAAAGGTTTAGAAAAATTATTACAAATACAGTTGCGGGTTTTTTGAACCGGGCGGGAGAAAATGAATAGAACGACAGCCGGCAGAATTATGATGAGGGAGTCCCTGCCTGAAGGGATGCCCATGCCTGACCGGCCTCTTACTAAAAAGGAGGCTAAGAACTGGTACGGCCTCCTGGGGCGTGAATATCCGCAGAAATATGCGGATACCCTGCTCGATCTTACCGATATATCCCGCCTGGCCATGGATAGTGAAGCGGACCGTATGAGTCTTACGATGGACGACTTCCGCCTGCCCCCCGAATCCGCTAAGTACCGTAAGGAGCTGATGCGTAAAGTCAAAAAGGCCGCTGAGAATCCCGACTGGCCCGAGGACCGCCGGGATAAAGAGGTGCGTCGTATACTTACGGAAGGGGCGGAAAAGCTTAAACAAAAGGTGATGAAGGAGGCCGGTAAAG